>NZ_CP032762.1:2667142-3333928 GCF_003641205.1 Rhodococcus sp. P1Y | reverse complement strand
GTATCAGCGGGTGATGACGGGGCCCACTCGTGCCGAGAACGACGGCATGAAGGATCTGGCGCCCCGCGAACTCGTGGTGATGGCGCCGTTGATCGCGTTGCTGATAATTCTCGGCGTCTACCCGAAACCGCTGTTGGACATCGTCACTCCCGCCGTCGAGACAACCGTCACCGCTGTCGACAGCCCCGCCGCCACGACCGCTGGAGGTACGCGATGAACGACGGCATTGTCACCGCACCGAGCATCGAGTACGGTCTGCTCTCGCCGATGTTGATCGTGTTCGGTGCTGCACTCCTGGGGGTACTGATCGAGGCGTTTGCACCTGCATCCGCTCGGTATCGCGCTCAGACGGTGCTCGCGCTCGGCGCAAGCGGGATCGCCACGGCTGCGGTCGTCGTCGTGGCCGTGGGCCAGTGGAACTCTCCGGGTACACGAGCGGTGATGGGCGCCGTCGCAGTGGATATGCCGACCCTTTTTCTGCAAGGGACCCTGTTGTTGGTGGCCGTGCCGTCGCTGCTGATGGTTGCCGAACGCTCTCTCGACCGAATACCGGCCGATTCTTTCGCGCCGCAGGCATCCGCAGTGCCTGACAGTGTGGCCGAACAGCAAGCCGCCCGCGCTGGAGCAGCGCAAACCGAAGTGTTTCCGCTGACGATGTTCGCGTTGGGAGGGCTCCTGCTGTTCCCTGCCTCGAACGACCTGCTCACGATGTTCGTTGCGCTCGAGGTGTTCTCGCTTCCGCTGTACCTGTTGTGTGGCCTTGCGCGACGACGACGGCTGCTGTCGCAGGAAGCTGCGATGAAGTACTTCCTCCTCGGCGCATTCTCGTCAGCGTTCTTCTTGTTCGGAACCGCGATGCTCTACGGCTACTCGGGCTCACTCGAACTGGGTGTCATCGGGGATGCAGTTGCGCGCGGATCCGGATCCGATGTGCTGGCGGTGCTCGGTACTGCACTCGTCGGCGTCGGACTTCTGTTCAAGGTAGGTGCCGTTCCGTTCCACTCATGGATCCCGGACGTGTACCAGGGCGCACCGACTCCGATCACGGCGTTCATGGCAGCGGCGACCAAGATCGCCGCGTTCGGAGCGATGCTGAGGCTGTTCTACGTCGCACTGGACGGTCTCGACGAATACTGGCGCCCCGCGCTGTGGGCGGTCGCCATCGCCACGATGCTGTTCGGTGCCGTTCTTGCTGTCTCCCAAACCGACATCAAGCGGATGCTCGCGTATTCGTCGATCACCCACACCGGATTCATTCTGACCGGGCTCGTTGCGCTGGACGGCGATGGTCTTGCGGCGACGCTCTTCTATCTGTTCGTGTACGGCTTTGCCACCGTATCGGCATTCGCGATCGTCACGCTCGTACGCGACGACGATGGCGAAGTGACCGATGTCGCCCGATGGGCAGGCATCGGCCGGACGTCGCCCCTCGTCGCGGCGTCGTTCGCTCTTCTCCTGCTGTCCTTCGCCGGCATCCCTCTGACGAGTGGGTTCATCGGCAAGTTCGCCGTATTCCGAGCCGCAGCAGAGGGCGGCGCGACCCCACTGGTCATCGTCGGGGTGCTCAGCAGCGCGATCGCAGCCGTCTTCTACGTGCGGGTGATCGTCGTGATGTTCTTCTCCGACGCCGCCGACACACCCCGGGTCGTGCGCCCCGGATGGGCGACATCGACGGCCGTGGCCGTCGGGGTCGTGACGACGATCGCGTTCGGCATCTTCCCCGGACCGCTGCTCGATCTGGTCGGCGACGCCGCGGTGTTCGTTCGGTGATCTGCGTCCACCGGACGGCATGAACGTTTCCGACCGAACAGTCTCATCGTCTGGTTGAATGAGCTATCAACACACTGCGTGTCAGCATTTTCGGGGAGTTCAGAGGACCAACCATGAATGCGCTGCGGGAGTGGTGGTCACAGCAGACCGACTACTCCTGGAACGTGAGGTACGCACAGTCGCATCCGGTCCTTCGACACAGTCGGATCGCCGTCGGACTGTGCTGTTGGGCCTACGGCTTGATCTGCGTGGTGGCCTTGGCGACGCCGGTGATGCCGCAAGGCTGGGCGTACCGGATCGTCGTCGGAGTATTCGCACTGACGACGGTTGCCGTCGGATACGCATGGGTGAAGGGTCCATGGCCCGGACACAAGCGGTCACTGTTGTTCATCGCGTACGGAGAAATCGGTGTCTCCTGCGTATTGTTCTGCCTGGACGATCCCTCTGTTGCGTTGCTGTGCGCCTCACTCCTCGGCGTGATGGGCAACTACGTCGCGGCGTTCCACGACTCCAAGGCGTTCGTTGCGCATCAGTTGTGGGCGCTGGGGACCTGCGGATACCTGTACGTCGAATCGCTGACCGACACCGACATTCCCTTCACCCAAGCCACGGCGTACCTCATCGTCTTGATCATGGTCCTCGTGGCGTCGCCGGTTCTGACGCAGGCCTACCTCACTTTCCTGCGACGCGATGCGGCCGTCGCGCACTTCGATCCCCTGACGGGGCTTCGTAATCGTCGCGGCCTGGAGTCGGCGATCGACACGATTCCCGGTGAGACGCACATGGTCACGGTGCTCGTAGCTGATCTCGACAATTTCAAGTCCGTCAACGACAACCACGGACACAGTTACGGCGACGATGTCTTGCGACGAACTGCTGTGACGCTCAACCGCACCTTTCCGGCACCTGCAGTGACAGCTCGAACGGGCGGTGAAGAATTCGTGGTGGTGACAACTGCCTCCCTGTCCTCGGCGTCCACGGATGCCGAGAGACTGCGGACAGCCATACCGGGGTGCAATCCCGTCGGACGAACGACGACCAGCATCGGCGTGGTGCACCGCCGACTGGATTGCGGAACCATCCGCGACGTCCTGGACGAGATGCTCGACGATGCCGATGCTGCAATGTACGAAGCGAAACGCCGGGGCGGGGATTCGGTCGTGATCGAGAGCGTCGACGACGCCCCTGTGCATCCCCCTCGACGCGATAGCCCATGATGATGGAATGAGTTCGAACGATCTATTCGGTGGTCCGAAAAAGCTGCTGACCGTAGTCGCCGTGATCGTCGCCGTCGCGATCCTCGCTGCGCTCGCCACACTCCTGGTCAGGCACCTCCTCGGTCCACCCGAGGGACCGTCACCCTACGAGACCACCTCGACGTCGCTGCCGTCGACCGCCCCCACTCCGACGCCCTGAACTTCGACCCCAACGGCCCCGAATATATATGACGTACACAACACCGAAGAACACGGTGGGCTGCTCACGAGCTGGGAAAGCTCGCTTCGTTGTGTCCGTTATTTGGTTCTAACGACTCCGATCACGGATCATACGAACGTGACTTATCCCAGCGGCGCTCCGAAGACGACCGTTGTCGTGCCTACGTACAACGAACGCGAGAACCTACCGAAGTTGGTGGGCTTGCTCTCAGACCTGAAGGTACCGAACCTTCACGTACTCGTCGTGGACGACAATTCGCCCGACGGCACCGGAAAGATCGCCGACGAGTTGGCCGAGACAGGCCCGATCCCGGTGACGGTTCTGCACCGCACCGAGAAGAACGGGCTGGGTCGTGCGTACGTCGCGGGAATGACCCGCGCGCTGGACGAGGGGGCCGACATCGTCGTTCAGATGGACGCCGACCTTTCCCATCCGGCCGACGTCATCCCGGTCATGATCACGGCACTCACCGAAACCGACGCCGCTGTCGTGCTCGGTTCTCGGTACGTAACCGGCGGTGCAGTCGCAAGCGACTGGCCGTGGCACCGCAAGGCCCTGTCGGCTTGGGCAAACTTCTACGTCAACACCATTCTTCGCCTGCGGGTGAAGGACGCCACCGCCGGCTTCAAGGCGTGGCACGCATCGACACTGCGGGCGATCGACGTCGGATCGGTCGAGAGCAACGGCTACGCATTCCAGGTCGAAATGAATCACCGCACGGTTCGCCGTGGTTTGACCATCGCCGAGGTCCCCATTCGCTTCGAGGAACGAAACGACGGCGAGTCAAAGATGAGCCTGTCCGTCCAACTCGAATCCGCAGCGGTTCCATGGAAGCTGCTGTTCGGCCGTCGGCGCTGATTCATCTCAGGTGAGGTGGGTGCCGAGACGGGTGTGAAGGTCTCTATGCGGCCTTGATCGACGCCGCATAGATGTCCACGTACTCCTGGCCCGACAACTCCATCAGCGCGTACATGACCTCGTCGGTGGCAGATCGCACGACCGCGCGGGAAGACGCGTGCTCGTGATACCTCGAAAAATCGATCGGCTCGCCGAACTTCACGACTATCTTGGCCGGCCGCCACATCCTGGTGCCGACGGGGTTGAACTTCTCGGTTCCGAACATCACCACCGGAACGACAGGGGCACCGGTCTCGAGCGCAACGCGAGCCATACCCGTCTTGCCCTTGTACAGTCGGCCGTCGGGCGACCGAGTCCCCTCGGGGTAGATCGCCCAGATCCCGTTGTCGGCGAGTATCTTCCGTGCGGCGTCGAGGGCCGAGTCACCCGCACCACCACCCGACCGGTCCACAGGAACCTGGCCTGCGCTGGAGTAGAACCACCGGATCAGTGCGCCCTTGAGCCCGCCGCCGGAGAAGTATTCACTCTTTGCGATGAATGTGACGCGTCGTTTGGCCACCAACACGAGAAAGAACGAGTCGACGACGGTGAGGTGGTTACCGGCGATGATGACCGGCCCGGTAGCAGGCAGATGTTCGGCACCCTCCACCCGAGGACGCCCCATGAGAGCAAGAATCGGGCCGATCAACACGTATTTGAAGATCCAGTACCACATGGCGCGATACTAGCCGACCAGCGACTTCACCGACGCCGGCAGTTGACGCGCGCTCTTGTACGGACCGACTACCGCAGCCCCGAACGGTCGGGTCAACAGAACCCGCGCTACCTCACGGACATCCTCGACAGCCACCTGGTCGATCCGAGTCAACGTGTCGGAGATGTCCCGATGATTGGCATAATTCAGTTCGCTTCGCCCGATGCGATTCATCCGTGAACCCGAATCCTCCAATCCCAGAACGAGACCGCCCCGCAGCGATCCCTTTGCTCTCGCACATTCGTCCTCGGTGATGCCATCGGAGGCGACCTGTGCGAGTACCTCGCGGATCACGGTCGTGACCTCGGCAAGGTTCTCCGGCTGGCACCCCGCGTACACCGAGAAAGCACCGGAGTCGGCAAACGTGTCGACCGAGGAATACACCGAATAGGCCAACCCTCGCTCTTCACGAATTTCCTGGAAAAGCCGTGAAGACAATCCTCCGCCGACAGCCGCGTTGAGAATCGACAGGGCCTGGCGATGTCCCTCGTGCCGACCGAACGCGCGGACACCGAGCGACAGGTGCGCCTGTTCACTGTCCCGCGACACGAATCTGAGCTCCGGTCGGTCGCGAAGTGCCACAGCGCCTTCGCGCCTCGGGACCGGGTGGACACCCTTACGAAGATGTCCAGCGAACGCACGTTTGACCAGTGCAACGACGTGTTTGTGATCGATGTTGCCGGCAACCGCGACAACCATGCGTTCGGGTGTGTATCTACGGTTGTGAAACGACCGCAGTTGAGCGCGCGTCATCGACTCGATCGAATCGACCGTGCCGATGATCGGCCTACCGATGGGGTGGTCGCCGAACATGGCTTCGAGGAACAGGTCTCCGAGAAGATCCTCCGGGTCGTCGTCGCGCATCGATATTTCTTCGAGCACCACCTGACGCTCGACGTCCACGTCACCGGTACGGCATCGACCGCGAAGGACGACGTCGCTGACCAGATCGACGGCCAGGTCCAGATCTTCGTCGAGAACGTGGGCGTAGAAGCAGGTGCTCTCCTTGGATGTGAAGGCATTCAGTTCACCGCCGACGCCGTCCATCACCTGAGCGATCTCGAGAGCGCTTCGTGTCGGCGTCGATTTGAAGAGCAGATGCTCGAGAAAATGCGCAGCACCCGCGACACTGGGCCCCTCGTCACGAGATCCCACTCCAACCCAGACACCGACCGAGGCCGATCGGACACCGGGAACGAACTCGGTAACCACGCGAAGACCACCGGGCAGAGTGGTGCGCTGAACGCCCAGATTCTGCCCGGTGGGATCCGAAACAGCAGAACGGTACGTTCCGTAGGAACGTACCGTTCTGCCTTGATTCTTCTTATTCAGCGGTGGCCTCGACAGGTGCATCGGCAGAGTCGGAAGAACCTGCGGCAGCAGCACTCTCGTCCTCGACCGGGACAAGGCTGATCTTGCCGCGGTTGTCGATGTCGGCGATTTCGACGCGCAACTTGGATCCGACGCTGACTACGTCTTCGACCTTGTTGATGCGCTTGCCGTTCCCGAGCTTGGAGATGTGCACCAGTCCGTCGCGACCGGGGAGAAGCGAGACGAATGCACCGAAAGCCGTTGTCTTGACGACGGTTCCGAGGAAACGCTCGCCGACCTTGGGCAGCTGCGGGTTGGCGATGGCGTTGATCATGTCGATCGCGGCCTGTGCGGACGGGCCGTCCGCTGCACCGACGTAGACAGTGCCGTCATCTTCGATCGAGATGTTGGCACCGGTCTGCTCGGTGATGGAGTTGATCATCTTGCCCTTGGGTCCGATGACCTCGCCGATCTTGTCGACCGGCACCTTGATCGCGGTGACGCGAGGAGCGTAGGGGCTCATCTCGTCGGGGGTGTCGATGGCCTCGGCCATGACCTCGAGGATCGTGGTGCGTGCGTCCTTGGCCTGAGCCAGAGCGCCCGCAAGAACCTTGGAGGGAATGCCGTCGAGCTTCGTGTCGAGCTGCAGAGCCGTGACGAAGTCCTTGGTGCCCGCAACCTTGAAGTCCATGTCGCCGAATGCATCCTCGGCACCGAGGATATCGGTGAGTGCAACGTAACGGGTCTCACCGTCGATCTCGTCGGAGACGAGGCCCATCGCGATACCAGCGACTGGAGCACGCAGCGGCACACCGGCATTGAGCAGGGACAGCGTCGATGCGCAGACCGAGCCCATCGAGGTGGAGCCGTTCGAGCTCAATGCCTCGGAGACCTGTCGGATCGCGTACGGGAACTCGGCCTGGCTCGGCAGAACAGGCAGCAGGGCGCGCTCGGCGAGTGCGCCGTGGCCGATCTCGCGACGCTTCGGCGAACCGACGCGGCCCGTCTCACCGGTGGAGTACGGCGGGAAGTTGTAATGGTGCATGTAGCGCTTGGACGTCTCGGGTCCGAGCGAGTCGACCTGCTGCGCCATCTTGACCATGTCGAGCGTCGTGACACCGAGGATCTGGGTCTCGCCACGCTCGAACAATGCAGAGCCGTGGGTGCGCGGGATGATCGCGACCTCGGCCGACAGCGAACGGATGTCGGTAACACCGCGCCCGTCGATACGGAAGTGGTCGGTCAGGATGCGCTGGCGAACGGACTTCTTGGTCAGAGCGCGGAACGCAGCTCCGATCTCCTTCTCGCGTCCGGTGAACTGGTCTGCGACCTGTTCGAGCACCTGAGCCTTGACCTCGTCGAGCTTGCTCTCGCGCTCGGCCTTGCCTGCGATCGTCAGTGCTTCGTTCAGCGGGATCTTCGCGGCATTCTCGACAGCCTCGAAGACATCCGTCTGGTACGCCGGAAACACCGGGTAGTCACCGGTGGGCTTGGCGGCCTTGGCTGCCAACTCCTGCTGAGCAGTGCACAGTGCTGCGATGAAGGGCTTCGACGCTTCGAGGCCCTCGGCGACGATGGACTCGTTGGGGGCCTGAGCACCGTTCTCGATGAGCTCGATGACGTTCTCGGTTGCTTCTGCCTCGACCATCATGATCGCGACATCCGCGTCGGCACCCGAACCGGAGACGATGCGGCCTGCGACGACCATGTTGAACACAGCCTTCTCGAGCTGCTCGACGGTGGGGAACGCAACCCACTGCTTGTCGATGAGCGCGACGCGAACGCCACCGATCGGGCCCGAGAACGGAAGTCCCGCAATCTGGGTCGAAGCCGATGCAGCGTTGATCGCAACGACGTCGTACAGATCGGCCGGGTTGAGGCTGAGGACCGTGATGACGACCTGGATCTCGTTGCGGAGTCCGTCGACGAACGTCGGGCGCAGCGGCCGGTCGATGAGGCGGCACGTCAGGATGGCGTCGGTGGACGGGCGACCTTCGCGGCGAAAGAACGATCCGGGGATGCGTCCTGCTGCGTACATACGCTCTTCGACGTCGACCGTCAGCGGAAAGAAGTCGAATCCCTCGCGGGGGTGCTTGCCTGCGGTCGTAGCCGACAGCAACATGGTGTCTTCGTCGAGATAGGCGGCGACTGCGCCTGCGGCCTGCTGAGCAAGGCGACCGGTCTCGAACCGGATGCTGCGCTTGCCGTAGGTGCCGTTGTCGATCACGGCTGTTGCTTCGTAGACGCCTTCTTCGGCTTCTACGGTTGTGGTTTCGGTCATTCTTTTTTTCTCGTCCTCTCGTCTTTGCCACCCTCGCCGATGATTCCGCGCGCTGGCGAGCAGCGGCCTACGATCGAAGCCCTACGGACGCTCGTGCGTTCTCGTAGAGCCACTACCGAAGACCGACACCGCGACAGCGTCGGCGAGTGCGGCGATGTGCGAGCACCCATGTGCTCGCATGTCTTGCTGACTGTCCAAACACAGAAAGCCAACGAGGAACAGTCTAAGCACTGCCTCGTTGGCTACTGCACTATTTCGTCGACCGCCCGGGGTGCGGGCGCGTCGGCACCGCTACTAGCGACGCAGTCCCAGACGCTCGATGAGCGAACGGTACCGAGTGACGTCCACCTTGGCGATGTACTTCAGCAGGCGGCGACGACGTCCGACCAGCAGCAGCAGGCCGCGGCGGGAGTGGTGGTCGTGCTTGTGCTTCTTGAGGTGCTCGGTGAGGTCCACGATGCGCTTGGTGAGCATCGCAACCTGAGCCTCGGGTGAACCGGTGTCGGTCGGGTGCAAGCCGTACTCGCCGAGAACGGTCTTCTTCTGTTCGGTGGTCAATGCCACTGGTACTACTCCTGATCACTGACGTCCGCGGGAAAGGAAAGCGGTGCAGCCACCACGGACCGCAGCGTGCACCGAGGAGTCAGCCTATCAGGAAGGTAGATCGGCGAGAACCGCGCGTGCGCGCTCCGAGTCTCGACCCATTTCCTCGATCAGCGCGTCGATCGAGTCGAACTTCTCCATGCCGCGAAGCCGTTCTACGAAATCGACGGCAACGTGCTGCCCGTACAGATCGCCGTCACTGTCGAGTACGAATGCTTCGACCGTTCGGGTGCGTCCCGAGAATGTCGGGTTGGTACCGACCGACACCGCGGCGCGGTGCCGCTCCCCCGGCGTGACGGTTCCCATGATCGGGCCAGGGCCCAGCACCGTGAACCATGCTGCGTACACACCGTCCGCCGGAATCGCGGAGTACATCGGCGGCGCTACGTTCGCCGTCGGATAGCCGAGCTGGCGCCCCCTGCCGTCCCCATGGACGACGACGCCTTCCACACGATGCGGGCGCCCGAGCGCGGCATCGGCTGCCGCGACGTCGCCCGCGTCGACACACGAGCGGATGTACGTGGAGGAGAACGTCACCGCGTGCTCCGCGAGCAAGTTGACGCCATCGACAGCGAAGCCGGCACGATCACCGATCTTGCGGAGGAGATCGACGTTACCGAGGGCCTTCTTGCCGTAGGTGAAGTTCTCGCCGACGACCACTTCGGCTACGTGCAACCGCTCGACCAAGATCTCGTGGACGTAGCGCTCCGGCGTCAGCTTCATCAATTCGGGCGTGAACGGCATCACACAGAACACGTCGATGCCGAGTTCCTCGGCCAGTTCGGCTCGGCGGGTCAGCGTGGTCAGCTGGGCCGGATGCGTCCCGGGGCGCACGACCTCCATCGGGTGCGGGTCGAACGTCATCAACACGCTCGGTATCCCGCGCTCCTTCGCCGATGTCACCGCACGGGTGATCAGCTGGGCATGACCGCGGTGCACACCATCGAATACGCCGATCGTGAGAACACAACGACCCCAGTCGGCAGGCACATCGTCGAGACCTCGCCATCTCTGCACGAGAGGAAGCCTACGGCCCACGCGCGCGGCGGTCACTTCCGGATCGGTGTGTCATGACGAACAGCTGTGGACAAACCTCCGAACACTCTGCCAATATTTCGGGGTGCCTAACTTATTTTTTCGCTTCATCGTAGTAGTGCTGGTCGGCGCTGCAACGGTGAGCGGATGCGCGAGGGCGGTCGGTGACGACGAACCGGACCTCGTCGACGACGGGCGACCACTCGTTCTCACCACGTTCACGGTTCTCGCGGATATGGCACGCAACGTCGCGGGCGATCACCTCCGGGTCGAATCGATCACCAAGGTCGGCGCCGAAATTCACGGGTACGAACCGACTCCCGGTGACCTGCGCACAGCAGAACAGGCCGAACTGATCCTCGACAACGGTCTCGGTCTCGAAGCCTGGTTCGAGAAGTTCGTCGAGCGGGTGCCTGCACCTCACGCCGTTGTCAGCGACGGCGTCGAGCCAGTCTTCATTCGGGGCGACGCCTATGCGGGCAAGACCAATCCGCACGCGTGGATGTCGCCCGCGGTTGCCGAGACCTACGTCGACAACATCGCCTCCGCGTTCGCGCGCCTCGATCCGAACAACGCCGGAAGCTACCGCTCCAACGCCGACGAGTACAAAGCCCGGATCACGGCAGTAGGAGCCGGCTTGAAAGCCGACCTCGACAGGTTGCCCGCCAACCAACGGGCTCTTGTGTCGTGTGAGGGCGCGTTCAGTTACCTGGCACGCGACTTCGATCTGCAGGAGGCATACCTGTGGCCGGTCAACGCCGAACAGGAAGGAACACCGAAACAGGTCGTCGCAGCCATCGACTTCGTGAAACAGAACGACGTCCCCGCGGTCTTCTGTGAATCCACCGTCTCGGACAAGGCACAGCGGCAGGTTGCCGAGGACACCGGCGCCCGGTTCGGTGGCACGCTGTTCGTCGATTCGCTGAGCGATGCGAACGGCCCTGTTCCGACGTATCTCGACCTGCTGACCTACGACGCCCGAACCATCGCCGACGCACTCCTGGGAGAGCACAGATGAACACGAGAATTCCCGCTTTGGAAGTCTCAGGTGTAGGCGTTGCCTACCGCGACGTCACAGCATTGATCGACGCCTCGCTGACCCTGGAATCCGGTCGAGTGTGCGGCCTCGTCGGCATGAACGGATCGGGAAAGTCGACGCTGTTCAAAGCGATCATGGGCGAGGTCCGACCGGACTCGGGATCGATCCGAATCTTCGGCGGCCCGTCGGCGGCGGCCCGCAAGCACGGCACGGTGAGTTACGTTCCGCAGAGCGAGTCCGTCGATTGGACCTTTCCGGTCAGCGTCCGCGACGTGGTGATGATGGGCCGATACGGAAAACAGAACTGGATGCGAACCCCACGCGCCTCCGACCGTGACGCCGTCGCCCGCGCGCTGGACCGCGTCGACCTCACCGAACTGGCCGATCGGCAGATCGGTCAGTTGTCCGGCGGCCAGCGCAAACGAGCATTCGTCGCACGAGCGATTGCCCAGGAAGCGTCGTTGCTTCTGCTGGACGAGCCGTTCGCCGGAGTCGACAAACGAACAGAAGCGACGATCACCAGGTTGCTTCGCGAACTGACTGCAGCGGGCGCGTCGGTCCTGGTCTCCACACATGATCTGCACGCGCTGCCCGACCTGTGCGACGAAGCAGTCCTTCTCCAGCAGCGAGTATTGATGCACGGCAGTCCCGCCGACGTCCTGCGGCCCGAGAACCTGGCGCTCGCCTTCGGTATCGACCCACTACGAACTACTGAAGCGAGCTGACCGATGTACATCGTCGACTTCTTCGTCGAACCACTGCAGTACACATTCATCCAGCGAGCCCTGCTCGTCACAGTCGTCGCCTCTGTCGTGTGCGCCGTGCTCAGTTGCTGGCTCGTGCTCATCGGCTGGTCACTGATGGGTGACGCCGTGTCGCACGCCGTCCTGCCGGGTGTCGCACTGTCCTACTTGCTCGGTGCACCGTTCGCGATCGGCGCGCTGCTGTTCGCACTGGTTGCGGTCGGTGCGATCGGGGTCGTGCGCAACACCACACTCGTCAAGGAGGACGCCGCCATCGGCGTGGTGTTCACGACGCTGTTCGCGCTGGGAGTGGTCCTGATCTCGAAGTTTCCGAGCCAGATCGATCTCAACCACATTCTGTTCGGGAATCTGCTCGGTGTCTCCCAGAGCGACATGTGGCAGGTCGTCGCACTCGGTGGCCTCGCACTTCTGATCATGATCGCGAAGCGACGCGACTTCACTTTGTTCGCATTCGATCGCACCCAGGCGCGAGCAGTCGGCATCTCGCCGACGTTCTTGTCCGGCCTCATGCTGACGCTGCTGGCTCTGACCACGGTGGTTGCGTTGCAGGCCGTAGGCGTGATTCTCGTTGTGGCCATGTTGATCACCCCGGGAGCGACGGCCTACCTTCTCACCCAACGATTCGGGCGCATGCTCGTCCTCGCCCCCGCAATCGGCGTCGGGTGCGCCGTGGTGGGGATCTACGTGAGCTTCTACCTCGACGTCTCCTCGGGAGGAACCGTCGTGCTGTCGCAGGGTCTGGTGTTCACGCTCGCCTATCTGTTCAGCCCCACTCAGGGCATCGTGACGCGCGCAGTGCGCAGGCGCGACAGAGCAGCCGTGTGACGACGAGCTGACGTGTCATTTCCGGTTGGATTGCCTAAGCTATCGGCGTGGTGGAACGTACAGACGACCGATCGGCGGCGGAGGTCTCCTTGTCGGCCGTTGCGCAGGACTACCTGAAGGTCATCTGGACCGCGAGCGAGTGGAGCGAGGACTCGGTCAGTACCAAGATGCTCTCCGAACGCATAGGCGTGTCCGCGTCGACCGTGTCCGAGGCCATCCGCAAACTCGCCGATCAGGGCATGGTCGACCACGCACGGTACGGCGCGATCTCCCTGACCGATCGCGGGCGCAGCGCCGCCATCGCCATGGTGCGACGCCACCGTCTCATCGAGACGTTCCTCGTCCGCGAACTCGGCTACGGCTGGGACGAGGTCCACGACGAAGCCGAGATCCTCGAGCACGCCGTGTCGGACCTCATGATGTCAAGGATCGACGCCAAACTGGGCTTCCCCGAACGCGATCCGCACGGGGATCCCATTCCTTCGGTCGATGGCGACATCACCTCACCCGAGGCGACCCGGCTCAGTGACTACGTCGACGGCCAGTGCGGACGCATCGCGCGCATCTCTGATTCCGACCCGGCAATGCTTCGGTACTTCGATTCGGTGGGCATTGCGCTCGACCTGAATATCACGGTGCTGGAAAGACGCGATTACGCTGGGACCGTCGCCATCGAACTCGGCCACTCCGAGCGCAGTTCGCTCGATCTCGGCCAGCGTGCAGCGGAAGCCATTTGGATGGTGCCCTCGCGCGTCACAGGCCTCGAAGTGTCGCAGGCCTGACCACCATCACCGAACTTGCGCGCTTTCCCTTCTCCTGGAGAAGGGCAATCGTATGGCCCGTGGGATCGATCGCCGCGTACACGCCTGGTAAACCGACCGGGTCCAGCCACCGTCCCTGACTGATCGCCTCGGCCTCGTCTGCGTCCACTTGCCTGTGCGCGAACGCCGTACGAGCGGCCTCGTCGATGTCGAGACTCACGGCGGGGTCGTCAGCCAACTCCGCGAGCGTACGGGCATGCTCCAGCGTGAACGGACCGACCCGGGTACGGCGCAACACGGTCAGGTGCCCGCCGACGCCGAGCGCTGCTCCCAGATCCCGGGCAAGTGCGCGAATGTAGGTGCCGGACGAACAGTCGACCTCCACGTCGAGATCCACGAATCCGGGATCCGTCACGTCGCGACGCGCGGTCACGTCGAATCGGGTGACGGTCACGCGGCGCGCAGGGATCGTGAATTCCTCACCGGCCCGGACCAAGCGGTGCGCGCGCTGACCGTCCACCTTGATGGCGCTGACGCTGGAGGGAACCTGCTCGATGTCCCCGGTGAGGAGAGCCACCTGCTGGGCGATCGCCGCGTCGTCGACGCCGAGTGCCGAATGGTCGGCCACCGTCTCGCCGTCGGCGTCGTCAGTGGTGGTAGTACGCCCCAGCCGAATCGTCGCGGTGTACGCCTTGGTGGTGAGGGCGAGCAACCCCAGCATCTTGGTGGCCCGCTCGATCCCCAGAACCAGAACGCCGGTGGCCATCGGATCGAGAGTTCCTGCGTGACCCACCTTGCGAGTCCCGAGGAGTTTGCGGCACGACGCTACAACATCGTGACTCGTCACCCCGGAGTCCTTGTCGACGATCAGCAACCCGGCGCCGACGAGGCCGGAGGACAACTTTCCACGTGCAGACACGAAAGGTCATTCTGCCTGAAACCGCTACGTCACTGCGATGGCGGTGACGATCAAACCGTCCGATACGAGCCAGCGACCGTCGAACGAGGACAACGGCGACCCCGACACGACATCACCCGGCACCAGAAGTTCGGAGTGAAAAGTTCCAGAGATGTCGGCGCCCGTTCCCGTCCGCTCGAACGTGATGTGGGCATCCTCGAACCCGAGCCATCTTCCCGTCAACGGCTCCCACGCCTTGTACGTCGCCTCTTTGGCACAGAACAAGAGTCGGTCGTAGTGCACGTCCGAGCCTGCGGTCGCAAGCCAGTCGCGTTCGGCCTGCAGGCTCACGGCGTCGAGCACGCCATCCGGCAGTGCGCCGTGCGGTTCCGCGTCGATACCGACCGATCTGACCTGCATCGCATACCCGAGAACGGCACCTCGGTAGCCGTCGCAATGTGTCAGCGAACCGACGACTCCCTTGGGCCACTGCGGGGCGCCGGATGTGCCACGCATGATCGGGGCCTGCTCGACGCCCAGTTTGTCCATGGCGATGCGCGCACAGTGCCGGGCCGACGTGAATTCTCGCTTACGCTTGTCCACCGCTTTGGCCACGAGGGGTGCCTCGAGTGGATGCGGCTGCAAACCGGGCGGATCCTCGAACAGTTCCGCAGCCACCACTCCATTCGGCAGAATCGACTCGATCACTTGTCCGCCCTCATCTTCTCGACTTCGGCTTCCATCTCGGGTGTGACGGTGAAGTGGCCACCCCATTTGTTCAACGTTCCTTCGGGGTACTCCGGAACGGGAAGAATCTGGCGAAGAACGTTAGCCGGCAATCCTCGCCGCTGCCATTCCCGGGGATATCCGACGGACACTTCCTCGAAGCGAACACCGTCGTAATAGGTGGTTCGAGGAATGTGAAGGTGACCGTAGACCGAGCAGATCGCGTTGTACTTGGTGTGCCAGTCGGCCGTCTTCGTCGAGCCGCACCACAGCGCGAACTCGGGGTAGAACAGGACGTCGGTCGGCTGACGAACCATCGGGAAGTGGTTGATCAACACCGTCGGTATCGACAAGTCGAGGGCATCGAGCCGTGTTTTCGTGCTGTCGATCCGTGCGTTACACCAAGCGTCACGGGTGGCGTAGGGCTGCGGCGACAGGAGGAACTCGTCGGTCGCGACGACATTCTTGTCCCTGGCAATCTTCAGGCCATGCTCCTTGTCGATCGCACCCCGGGGAAGAAACGAGTAGTCGTAGAGCAAGAACATCGGAACGAGCGTTGCCGGCCCGCCTTCGCCCTCCCAGAGAAGGTAGGGGTCTTCCGGGGTCACGACGTCGATCTCGCGACACAGGTTCACCAGGTACTCGTATCTGGGTACACCGTGAATCTGCACCGGGTCCTTGGCAGTCGTCCACAGTTCGTGATTTCCCGGCACCCAGATGACCCGTTCGAAACGGGTTCGCAGCAGCTCGAGCGCCCACTTGATGTCGTCCGTCTTCTCCGAGACGTCACCGGCGACAATGAGCCAGTCTTCGGGCGATTCGGGATGGATATCCTCGGTGACCGGTCGGTTGCCTCGGTGCCCGACGTGAATATCGCTGACTGCCCAGAGCTTGGCTGACACTCGCTGCCGTCCTTCCGTTCGATTGTTTTCCGGTCCAACTGTCATCCCAACGCCCCATCTTCTCCCGCGATTCCCCGGGCTGCATTCGCAGGGTGGGCCACAGGCAGTGCACAATCGAAAAGATGAGCAACCTCTCGGCCTCCGACAGAAACGGGTTGCGCGCAGGCGCAGTCATCACCGTGATGGCCGCCTTCCTGGCCGGCATAGCTTCGGACAATTTCTGGTCTGGCTTCGTGATCACCGCAATCGTCTGCGCAGTCGCTCTACTGGCCGCGCATGTTCTCTCGCGCGCGGTCATCTCGCGCAGAAATCGTTGAGTCGCACACAACGTCCGTATCTGCTGGTCTAGAGTCACCGATGTGCCGCATTCACGGATTCGCGTCAAGGACGCCGCCGCTCTCCTCGGTGTGAGTGACGACACGGTTCGACGCTGGATCGACAGCGGCGCGCTGCCTGCAGACAAGGACGACGCAGGCAGGAAAGTCATCGACGGTGCCGAACTCGCACAGTTCGCCCGCGCGCACGCCTCCCCACCCCCCGACCCGACCGGCAGCGGCAGCTCAGCACGCAACCGGCTCGTGGGTCTGGTCACCAAGGTCACCTCGGACACGGTCATGAGCGAGGTCGAGATGCAGTGCGGACCGTTCACCGTCGTGTCGCTGATGAGCACCGAATCCGTCCGCAATCTCGGCCTGGAGCCGGGGACAATCTCCGTCGCTGTTGTGAAAGCAACCACCGTCATCGTCGAGGCACCCTGATGCCCGGCATCGTGAATCTGTGAGGACCGCCCTTGAAACGATCACTCGCCCCGGCCCTCGTCGCACTGGTAGCACCTGCTGCTCTCCTGGCCGGATGTTCCAGCCCGGAGAATCCCACCAGTTCGACCGATACGGCTGCTACCGCCGCACACTCGGACGTCACCGGTTCCATCACAGTGTTCGCGGCCGCTTCCCTGAAGGCGACATTCACCGAACTCGCGGAAAGCTTCGAGGCCGAGAACCCCGGCACCTCGGTCGAATTCAACTTCGCGAGTTCCTCCGACCTCGTCACGCAGCTCGCCCAGGGGGCGCCTGCGGATGTCTTCGCGTCCGCCGACACCAACAACATGACCAAGGCAGTCGACGGTGACCTCATCGAGGGCGAACCCGTGAACTTCGCGACCAACACACTGACGATCGTCACTGCGCCGGGCAATCCCAAGAACATCGGCTCCTTCGCCGATCTCGCAAACCCCGACGTCCTGACGGTGATCTGTGCGCCGCAGGTGCCGTGCGGTAGCGCGACCAAGAAGGTCGAAGAGTCGACCGCTGTCACGATTCCGGCGGTCAGCGAGGAGTCCGCAGTCACCGACGTTTTAGGCAAGGTCACCTCGGGCCAGGCCGACGCGGGACTCGTCTACGTGACCGACGCAGCAGGCGTCGGCGACCAGGTGACGGCCGTGCCGTTCACCGAGTCGTCCACGGCCGTCAACACCTATCCGATCGCAGTGTTGAAAAGCAGCGAAAATGCAGCTACCGCATCGGCGTTCGAGACCCTCGTCACCAGCGACGCCGGTCGTCGGGTACTGGCGGACGCCGGATTCGCTGCGCCGTGACCTTGTCTCGTACCGGGAACGACGTCCGAATCGGCTTGCCGACCTGGATGTTCGTTCCCGCGGCGATCGGAGCATTGTTCGTCGTTCTCCCCCTCGTCGCGATTCTCCTGAAAATCGATTGGTCCAACTTCGTTTCGCTCGTCACCTCCGAATCTTCGCGAACAGCATTGCTGTTGAGTCTGAAGACAGCTGCGACGAGCACTGTTCTGTGCGTGATCTTCGGAGTCCCGATGGCGCTGGTGCTCGCACGCACAGAGTTCCCCGGACTGTCCGTTCTCCGTGCACTTGTACTGCTCCCCCTCGTTCTGCCGCCGGTAGTCGGCGGAATCGCGTTGCTCTACACATTCGGTCGACTCGGATTGCTCGGCGAATACCTCGACGCATGGGGAATCTCGATTGCATTCTCGACGACAGCGGTCGTACTTGCGCAGACCTTCGTCTCGATCCCCTTCCTCGTCGTCAGTCTCGAGGGCGCGCTGCGCACCTCGGGCCGCGACTACGAGACGATTGCCGCGACTCTCGGAGCCAGACCCACCACCGTCCTGCGGCGGATCACCATTCCATTGGTACTTCCCGGTCTCGTCTCCGGCGCTGTGCTCGCATTCGCCCGCGCTCTCGGTGAATTCGGCGCAACCCTGACATTCGCGGGATCGTTGGAAGGCAAGACTCGCACGCTACCGCTGGAGATCTACCTGCAACGCGAAACCGATGCCGATGCCGCTGTTGCGCTGTCGCTGCTTCTCATCGTGGTCGCCGCGATCATCGTCGTCGCGGCGCGAGGTCGACGGGTCGGCGGCGCCCTGTGAGTTCGATATCTCTCCGTGCCGAAATCACGCAGCGTGGAGTGAATTTCGAGTTCGAGGCGGCGGACGGCGAAACGGTTGCCGTTCTCGGTCCGAACGGCACCGGAAAGACGACTCTTCTCTCGCTTGTTGCGGGCCTGCTCAGGCCGGACACCGGACGCGTCGTCCTCGGACACGACGTCGTCACCGACACCGCCACAGGAACTTTCGTTCCGCCTCACGCACGCGGCGTCGCCAGTCTGACGCAGAAGGCACTGCTGTTTCCTCACCTGTCCGCCGAGGCGAACGTCTCGTTCGCACCGCGCAGCCGCGGAATCGGCAGGCGTGACGCCCGCACTGCGGCACGGACGTGGCTCGAGGCGGTGGGCGCTCTCGAGCTCGCCGACCGGCGGCCGAACAAACTGTCGGGCGGACAAGCGCAGCGCGTCGCCATCGCTCGAGCTTTGGCGGCCGACCCGCGAGTCCTTCTGCTCGACGAACCGATGGCCGCACTCGACATCGACACCGCACCCGCGGTACGACGCCTTCTGCGCACGGTGCTGCGTGAACAGCGACGCACAGCCGTCATCGTCACCCACGACCTGCTCGACGCTCTCGCTCTGGCGGACACCGTCATCGTCGTCGACGAAGGCAGAATCGTCGAGCGCGGCCCGACGACCGAGGTTCTCACCGCGCCGCGCAGTGCATTCGCCGCACGAATCGCAGGCGTCAACCTCGTCGCCGGGACCGCGGACGGCGCCTGCTCGGTGACAACGAGCTGGGACACGATGGTGCACGGCCACGGCGAACCCGTCACAGGCAGCGCGGTCGCTGTGTTCGCACCGTCCTCGGTCGCGGTCCACCTCGACGCCCCGCACGCCAGCCCACGCAACATCTTTTCCGTCACGATCGCCGAGATGGACGTACAGGGCGCAACCGTTCGTCTACGCGCGGCGAAGAATCCGGACGGCAGCCCGGGTATCGCAGCCGACGTCACTCCTGCCGCTGTCGCCGACCTGTTACTCGAACCGGGCATGGAGGTGTACTTCGTCGTCAAGAGTCAGGAGGTGACGATTCACCCGTCTTCGAGATGACGGATGCGCGTGGATCAGACGGTCCCACGCTGAATGTCAGCACCGACGAGAGCCCATTTTCCCGACAGCGTCCGTGCGACGACAGCGATCATGCGCAGTGCGACGAAGATGCCGAGTCCGAACCAGATTCCGCGCAGACCCCAGTCGAACGCAAGGGCCATCCAAATCGACGGAAGAAATCCGACCAACGCGCATACCAGCGTGGCAGTGCGGAGGAACGCGGCGTCGCCGGCTCCGAGCAGTACACCATCGAGTGCGAAGACGACACCCGCGATGGGAACGATCGCCACGAACACCCACCAGATCGAGTGCATGGCCTCGATTACCGACTGGTCCGTGTTGAACAGACCAGGAATCACCGAGTAGCCACCTGCGAACACCGCGGCGATAACGACAGCGAACACCGTCGACCAGATCGTCAGGCGCCACCCGAGGCGCGTCGCACCGCCGACGTCGGATCTACCGAGCGCTGCCCCCACCAGTGTTTGTGCCGCGATCGCGAGCGAGTCGAGGGTGAGCGACACAAGGTTCCACATATGCAGCACTACTTGGTTCGCCGCCACCGACGCAGCACCGAATCTCGAGGCCACGGCCGCCGCGGAGAGGAAGCACGCTTGAAATGCAAGACTGCGTAGGACGAGGTCGCGGCCGAGCACCAGCTGCGCACGCATCACCGTCCACGAAGGCCGCAGAGGTACACCTGCTCGAACAACTGCACCGACGAAGAACGCGCCCGCGACACACTGCCCGACTACGTTCGCGATTGCCGAACCCACCAGCCCTAGGTCGGGAAAGCCGACGAGGCCGTGCACGAGTACCGGACAGAGCAGCGCCGAAAGGCCAAGTCCTGTCAGCACGTAACGCAAAGGTCTGACCGTGTCCTGAACCCCTCGCATCCACCCGTTACCTGCAAGAGAGATCAGAATGAACGGGACGCCGACGACTGCAACACGGAACCACTCGGTTGCCGCGTCCGCGATGTCTCCCCCGCCACCGATCAACGACAGGATGGGCCCGCACAGGATCTGCATGACGCCGATGATCACGACACCGATCCCGAGGGCCAGCCATGTGGCCTGTACGCCTTCCCGCACTGCGTCCCGTTCCCGGCCTGCCCCATGTAGCCGAGCAGCTCGCGCGGTCGTACCGTACGACAGGAATGTCAGCTGAGTGCTGACCTGGGCCAGAACCAGACCTCCGACAGCCAGCCCGGCGAGCGGTAGTGCACCGAGGCGACCTACGACCGCAGCATCGAACAGTAGGTAGAGCGGTTCCGCCGCGAGAACGCCGAGAGCGGGCAGCGCAAGTCCGACTATCCGGCGTGGCGACGCCTCCTCGGTTGCGCTCGTCTCAGCCGAGGGCATCGATCAGGGCATCGACGACATCGGCTTTCGTTCCGTGAGCGGTGTATCCGGCGGCATTGCGGTGACCGCCGCCATCGAGACGCGATGCCACCGCCGCTACGTCGACGGCGGTCTTGGACCGAAGGGACACTGTCCACTCGTCACCGGATTGTTGTTTGAACACAGCAGCAATCTCTGCCTCGGACGTAGTGCGAACGATATCGATCACGCTCTCGATCTCCTCCGAACGCAACCCGGCCGAGTCCCCTCTGAGGATCGCTGCGTAGACGAGCCCGCGGCCGCCAACAGCTTCCGGGACGAGCGTCGCCGAACCGAGTACGGACCCGAGCATCGGCAACCATCCGAAGGGATGATTGTCCAGTAGCTTGCGCGCGATTGCGGCACCGTCGATACCGGTCGCGAGGAGCCTTTCGGCGAGAAGGTGTGATCCGGGGCGTACCCACCGGAACGAACCGGTGTCGGTGACCAACCCAGCGAACAGACAATGTGCAAGATCGGCGTCCACCGGAACATTCCAGGCGTCGAGCAACCGCACGATGACCGCGGTTGTCGACTCCGCATCGGCATCGACGATGTTCAGGGTGCCGAAATGTGTGTTCGAACGATGGTGATCGATCACGAGGCACGCATCGGCCGCGTCGATGCGGTCCGCAAGGGTGCCGAGTCGACCGCGACTTCCGGCGTCGACCGTCACCACCAGGTCTACGACGCCCCGAACGTCGTCCGGGGCAGCGAGTAGATCCCGGCCCGGCAGCTCGTTCATCGACTCCGGGAGTTCACGGGGACTCGCGAACGCGACCTGCACCGACACCCCGCGTCGTCGAAGGACGAGAGCAATTGCCAGGCCGCTGCCGATGGTGTCGGCATCCGGTTGCACGTGGCACAGAACGGTCGCCGTCCTGGCCGACTCCAGAAGTTCGATCGCAGCCGCGAACGCGTCGTTCACGGAAGTCGGCGCCGTCGTCGTCACGTCGATCAGTCCACGTCGGTGGACTCGGAGTCCGAAACCGTCTCGCGCGGCGCCTTGTACGGATCCGGATCTCCCGCAGGCTTTGCCGAGGCGGCCACGCGTGCGACCTCACTGTCTGCCTGGCGAGCACGTTCGAGCAGTTCCTCCATATGACGAGCCGTGTCGGGCACGGTATCGGTCACGAACGTCAACGTCGGCGTGAACCGAACGCCCGTTCCCGCGCCGACCTTGGACCGCAACACTCCCTTGGCCTTCTCCAGACCGGCAGCCGCTGCCTGCAGGTCGGGTGCAGTATCGAGGTCCTCGCCCATCACGGTGTAGAACACCGTTGCATCGTGAAGGTCCGCTGTGACCTTGCAGTCGGTGACTGTCACGAACGCCAGCCGCGGATCCTTGATCTCGTGATCGATGGCCGTCGCAACGATGGCGGCAATTCTCTTGGAGAGTCTGCGAGCTCTCGCCTGGTCCACCATGAACTTCACCCTCCTCACACGCGGTGCCGAGTCAGTCCTCGGGACCGAAAATTCGTCTTCTTACTGCCAACAATTCCAGATCATGCCGCTCGGCGACGTGCCGCTCGCATTCGTCGAGCTTGTCGTGTAGGCCGTCGACGTCCGATCCCACCGCGGCAATACCGAACAACGACCGACGAAAGCGGCTCTGCTCACCCGTCTCGGCAGCCGATACACCGAACCGCGCAAGCGCAGACAGGACGGGCTCGACGGTGGAACGCTTGTCGGCGAGCGATCGAACGTCACCCAGCAACACATCGAGCTCGAGGGCACCCAGGTACACGAGACCATCCTTCGCATCGGTGAGGATCGAACACCTCGACGGCGGCGGTACCGATCGGTACCGCCGCCGTCGATGAGTTCGAACAGCAACTACTCAGTCGCGCGGCTTCTCACGGAGCTCGTACGCCTCGATGACGTCGCCGACCTTGATATCCGAGTACGTGACGGTGAGACCGCACTCGTATCCTTCGCGAACCTCGACCGCGTCGTCCTTCTCGCGGCGAAGCGAGGAGATCGTGACGGTCTCGGCAACCACTGTGTTGTCACGCAGTAGTCGCGCCTTGGCATTGCGACGGATCGTACCGGAGGTGACGAGGCAACCGGCGATGTTTCCGACCTTGGAGGAACGGAACAGAGCACGGATCTCGGCCTGGCCGAGAGCGACCTCTTCGTAGACCGGCTTGAGCATGCCCTTGAGGGCCTTCTCGATCTCGTCGATCGCCTGGTAGATCACCGAGTAGTACCGGATGTCGACGCCCTCGCGGTTGGCGAGCTCGGTGGCTTTGCCCTCCGCGCGAACGTTGAAGCCGATGATGATCGCATTGGATGCCGACGCCAGGTTGACGTTGGTCTCCGTGACGCCACCGACACCGCGGTCGATGACGCGCAACTCGACCTCGTCGTCGATCTGGATACCGAGCAGAGCCTCTTCGAGCGCTTCGACGGTTCCCGAGTTGTCACCCTTGAGGATCAAGTTCAGCTGCGAAGTCTCCTTCAGAGCTGCATCGAGATCATCGAGGCTGATGCGCTTGCGACTCTTCGCGGCGAGCGCGTTGCGCTTGCGTGCGTTGCGTCGATCGGCGATCTGGCGGGCGATCCGGTCCTCGTCGACCACGAGCAGGTTGTCGCCTGCACCCGGTACCGAAGTGAAACCGATGACCTGCACCGGACGCGACGGCAGCGCTTCGGTGACGTCTTCGCCATGCTCGTCGACCATTCGACGAACTCGTCCGTAGGCGTCTCCGGCGACGATCGAGTCACCGACTCGCAGCGTTCCGCGGGCGATGAGCACAGTGGCCACTGGTCCACGACCGCGGTCGAGGTGAGCCTCGATGGCAACACCCTGAGCGTCCATGTCCGGGTTGGCGCGCAGATCCAACGAGGCATCCGCGGTCAACAGCACCGCTTCGAGAAGGGCATCGATGTTGGTGCCCTGCTTGGCGGAGATGTCGACGAACATCGTGTCGCCGCCGTACTCCTCGGCCACGAGACCGTATTCGGTCAGCTGCTGCCGGATCTTGTCCGGGTTCGCGCCTTCCTTGTCGATCTTGTTGACCGCAACCACGATCGGAACGTCAGCTGCCTGAGCGTGGTTGATCGCTTCCACCGTCTGCGGCATGACGCCGTCGTCCGCGGCAACGACCAGGATCGCGAGGTCGGTGGCCTTGGCACCACGAGCACGCATGGCCGTGAAGGCCTCGTGACCGGGGGTGTCGATGAACGTCACGAGACGCTCATTGCCCTCGAGCTCGGTCAGCACCTGGTAAGCACCGATGTGCTGGGTGATGCCACCTGCTTCGCCTTCGCGAACTGCAGTGTTGCGGATCGAGTCCAGCAATCTGGTCTTGCCGTGGTCGACGTGACCCATGACCGTGACCACAGGCGGGCGCTGTTCGAGGTCTTCCTCGCCGCCTGCGTCCTCGCCGTAGGTGAGATCGAAGCTGTCGAGCAGCTCGCGATCCTCGTCCTCGGGACTGACGACCTGCACGACGTAGTTCATCTCGCCGCCGAGCAGTTCCAGCGTCTCGTCGTTGACCGACTGAGTTGCCGTCACCATCTCGCCGAGATTGAACAGTGCCTGAACGAGTGCAGCCGGGTTGGCGTCGATCTTGTCCGCGAAGTCCGACAGCGATGCGCCGCGAGCGAGACGGATGGTCTCACCGTTGCCGCGGGGCAGCCTGACGCCGCCGACTGCGGGAGCCTGCATGCTTTCGTACTCGGCGCGTTTCGCCCGCTTCGACTTGCGGCCACGACGGACAGCGCCGCCGGGACGACCGAATGCACCTGCCGCTGCGCCGCGCTGGCCCGGACGGCCACCGCCGCCGGGACGACCGCGGAATCCACCTGCGGGTGCGCCGCCTGCCGGTGCTCCACCTGGAGCTCCCGGGGCACCGCCACCGCGGTAGCCTCCGCCACCACCGGCGCCGCCACCTGGGCGTCCACCCGGTGCGCCGCCTGGGCGACCGGGGCGACCTGCAGCCGGTCCCGGGCGCGCCGAACGAGTCGGCATTGCACCTGGGTTCGGACGAGGAGGCATCGAGCCGGGGCTCGGACGAGGTCCACCCTGACCCGGAGCCGGGCGAGGGCCGCCCTGACCCGGAGCCGGACGACCGGTACCGCCCTGAGCCGCTGCCGGACGTGCTCCGCTTTGGCCTGGAGCCGGACGACCGGCACCGCCTGGGCGGGGGCTGCCCGGTGCCGGACGCGGAGCGGGACGCTCGGTCGGGGCCGAGGAGTATGGATTGTTGCCGACACGAGGCGCCTTGGGACCGGGCTTCGGTCCTGGTGCGCCTGGCTTGGGGCCTGCGGGTGCAGGCGAAGCAGATGCGGCCGGCTGTGCCGGAGTTGCTTCGTCCGCAGCAGGCTCTGCTGGTGCAGCCGGGCGAGCCGGTGCAGGAGTCGGACGCGACGGTGCCGGCGCCTCAGCGGCGGGCGCCACAGGCTCCGCGGGTGCTGCCGGTGCCGGTGCTGCGGGTTCCACCGGAGTGGTCGCGGCCGGGGCTGCCGGGGTGGGGCGCGCAGCAGGCTTGGGGCCTGGTCGCGGTCCACCGGGCTTGGCACCCGTGCTCGGCTTGGGTGTGCTGTCGCTCGGACGGCCGTTGTCGGATCCGGAGTCCGACTTCTCGGACGGGAACGATTCACGCAGTCGACGCGCTACCGGCGCTTCGACGGTGGACGATGCTGATTTGACGAACTCGCCTTGCTCTTTGAGCCGTGCGAGTAGTTCCTTACTGGTGACACCGAGTTCTTTTGCCAACTCGTGCACGCGGGCCTTGCCTGCCACTGCTCTCCTCACTGAGAGGCCGAGCGAGGCATTGGTGCCTGCACGACCTCGGGTTAACTCCGATGGACGTTCATCGTTGGTGCTTCACGGTGTGCTCATCAGTGCTGGTGCCTGTTCTTCTCGTCGGGTACGGCGCTGCGCCCAGTGTGTGACTGTGCGCTGGATGTACTGCGCTCGGGTCCGTCGCCGACCGCTTCCACACCGGCGATATAGGTGTGAACCGCGGACAGATCGACCGTTCCGGGTACTCGTAAC
Source organism: Rhodococcus sp. P1Y (assembly GCF_003641205.1). Taxonomy (NCBI): domain Bacteria; kingdom Bacillati; phylum Actinomycetota; class Actinomycetes; order Mycobacteriales; family Nocardiaceae; genus Rhodococcus; species Rhodococcus sp. P1Y. The sequence goes on along the minus strand of NZ_CP032762.1, from coordinate 3,308,107 downwards.
GCTCTGCCGAAAGCTCGGCGCCGAACTGCATTGTCCAGACAACTCGGGTCGAGATGCAACCATGCACCCCTGCCCGGTAGTCGACGGCGAACGTCGGGAATTACACCCGTCCGTCCCACCACGACACGCAGCAGATCGACGGTCGGAACTCGCTTCTTGCACCCGACACACGTTCGCACCGGCGGACGCGACTGCGTCGAACCGGTGTTCTCATGACGCGGGGACATGGAGGTCATTTCCGAACCACCGACCACTCTACCGCTGTATTGCTCCGAACTCCGCATTCCGCCTTTACCCGCTGGTCGACTCGGGTGCCGCAGCCGCGTCGCTTCGAATATCGATCCGCCAACCGGTCAGACGAGCGGCAAGCCTTGCATTTTGACCCTCCTTGCCGATGGCCAAAGACAGCTGGTAGTCCGGCACGATGACCCTCGCGGCACGAGCAGCCGCATCGACCACCGTGACCGACACAACCTTCGACGGCGACAGGGCATTCCCGACAAAGGTGGCGGGGTCTTCGTCGAAGTCGATGATGTCGATTTTCTCGCCGGCCAGTTCACTCATCACGTTGCGCACACGCTGGCCCATCGGGCCGATGCAGGCACCCTTGGCGTTCAGGCCGGACACCGTGGACTGCACGGCGATCTTCGATCGGTGCCCGGACTCACGCGCGACGGCGATGATCTCGACCGACCCATCGGCGATCTCGGGCACCTCCAACGCGAACAGCTTTCGAACCAGATTGGGATGCGTCCGAGACAACGTGATCTGCGGTCCACGCTGCCCGCGCGCGACACCCACTACGTAGCACTTGATTCGCTCGCCGTGCTCGTAGCTCTCCCCGGGCACCTGTTCCGCCGGCGGTAGCAGGCCGTCGGCGCCGTTCGCATCGCTTCCGATACGCACGATGACGGTGCCCTTGGCATTCGCCCTCGTATCCCGCTGGATGACGCCGTTGACGATTTCGCCCTCGTGCGTCGAGTACTCCCCGAAAGAACGTTCGTGCTCGGCGTCGCGGAGACGCTGCAGAATTACCTGCCGCGCGGTTGTCGCTGCGATGCGCCCGAAGCCCTCCGGCGTGTCGTCCCATTGCGAGACAGTGTTTCCGTCGGCGTCGATTTCCTTCGCCATCACCTTGACCGAGCCACTCTTGCGGTCGACGTCGATCCACGCGTGCTGCTGGTGACCCTCGGTGTGCCGATACGCCGTCAACAGGGCGGTCTGGATCGTCGAGATGACCGTCTCGATCGAAACACCCTTCTCGGCCTCGATCGCGCGCAGCGCGGCAATGTCGATATTCACTTGTCGACCCCTTCTTCTGGTTCTTCCACATTCACGATCGCATCGGAATCGGCGGGCGCAGGCCGTCCGTCGACGACACCGCCGGCCAACTCCATCTCATCGGCCTTGGGCCGCGAAAACTCCACCTGGACAACGGCCTTGACTACGTCGGTCAGAGCGACGGATCGAGTGGCCAGCACGCCTTTGGTGCGCGTCACCAGGGTGAGCACACCGTCGGCGAGCACACCGACCCGCCCATCGACCTTCTCGTCGGCCAACTCGATTCGGACAGCACGCCCACGGGCACGACGCCAATGGCGCTCCTCGGTGAGCGGACGGTCTATCCCGGGCGTGGTCACTTCGAGGATGTACGGCGCCTCTCCGAAATCGGACACACCGTCGAACACTTCCGAGATGTCGCGGCTGAGCGCCGGCAGCGCGTCGAGATCGATTCCCTCTTCACGGTCGACCATGACCTTGACCGCACTGTGCTTACCTGCCGAGACGACGTTCACGTCTTCCAGGTCGAATCCCTTGGCGTGGATCAGATCGGACAGGAGGGCGATGACCCTCTCCTTGGACGGAACAGGCATCGTGGCGTGCACTCCTCGTGAAGTTGTGGGCGAATCAAGGGCCGAACGGTGAACGTACAGCCTAACGCCATCGCGGGGCGTTCGTGACCAGGTGCGGGTGCACCCTCGTTCGACCCAACCTGGCACCATGGATCCGTGCCGATGCTCGCGACCCCCCGCTCGCTGTCTCGCCGTTCGGTTTTTCGACTCACAGCGACCGCTGCACTCACCGCCGCAGGGCTCGCGGCAGCCGCAGGATGCAGCTCGGGCGAGGACACGGCTGCGACGGTGGACGCTCTGACGACACATCTGCGACTCGCCCGAACCGACGCTGCCACCGCTGGGGCTTTGATCGCCGTCCTTCCGGACCGTGCCGGTGCCCTCGGGGTGGTTCAGGCGGAGCGATCCGCCCATGCCGACGCCCTCGCAGCGGAGATAGACCGGGTTTCGGGCGCGCCGTCGACCACTGCATCGATTGCCGCGACACCTCCCGCTGTGACCGCGCCGACCTTGGACGGACTGAGGTCGAGCCTGAACGACTCCGCTCGCGGTGCAGCGTCGTCGGCACGAGACGAATCCGGCTATCGCGCCGGCCTCCTCGGCTCGATCAGCGCTGCATGCACGGTCCAGACGACGGTGGTGCTGGCATGAACGAATTGGGAGAGGAACAGCAGGCGCTCGTCGACGCACTGAATGCCGAGTACGCGGCGGTGTTCGCGTACGGCATCGTCGGCGCGTTCTCCAACCCCGCGCGCGCCGACCTGGTGGCGACCTACGCTGCGAGCCATCGGGCTCGTCGAGATGCGACCATCGACGCACTGAAGGCAGCCAGCGTCACAGCGCCGCAACCCGCCACGGCATATACGACGCCGTTCCCGGTCACGGACCCGATTACCGCCGCGCAGTTGGCCGCGCAGGCCGAGGAGGACACGACCGTCGCGTGGCGATCTGTCGTCGAACGCAGCAATTCCGGCCCCACGAGGGAGACCGGAATCACCGCGCTCACCGAAGCGGCATTGAGACTGGCGAATTGGCGGGAGATTCTGGGCGTAGTTCCGTCGACGGTGGCGTTTCCCGGTCGACCGTGACTCGAGTCGACTCGAACAGGATTTGCTCGTCGCTGAAGACCGCGCGCTAGGGATTCATCTCGTACACACCGTCGTAGGCGACGACGTCTGCCCACACCGCGTCGAAACGAACCCGGTCGACAACAGGCTTACGAACCGCCCCGAGCGCCCACTGCTGCTGCGCGTCGGTCGACGACGGCTTACCGTGCAGCGCAATGGCATACGCCGAGAAGTCTCGAATCTGAAAGTCGAAGATCTGGTCCAACTGTTGGGCGGACACCGCGTCTGCATTCTCGAGAATCAGATGTCCGTAGACCACCAACGAAAACAGATGACCGACCTGGAGCAGAAAATCGAGGTCCTTCTGCTGGTTTTCGTCCGGCGCAGCGTCGGTGAGAAATGTTTTGAACGCCAACACCTGTTCGTAGAAGCGGGCTACATTCGGTACACCGGAGTACTTCTCGTACACCGGCGCCCAGTCGTGAAACCGAACCTTTCCCGCGCCACGAGCGGGTCCTTGGGCGAAGAAGAACGCGTCGTCCGTTGCGTCGTCACGAAGGCCGACGTTCGGGTACTCCGTGGGCGCGAACATATATGCGGGCATGAACTTCAACATCAGCGCGACATTGACGTGGACCGTGCCCTCGAGCTTGGGCAACGTACCGATCAGTTGGGCAGCTTCGCGGAAGTACGTGTCCTTCTCGTACCCCTTCGCGGCGATGACATCGTGCAGCGCCCGCACCACGGTCTCACCCTCCGACGTCACCTTGGCCTTGGTCATCGGGTTGAACAGAAGGTAGCGGCGATCCTCGGAGTTCGCCGACCTGAAGTAGTCGACCGCACGCGCACTGAACAGCTTCATGGCAATCAAACGTGAATAGGCGTCGACGAAACTCGCTCGCACGTGCGGAAATTCGGTAACTTTGTTGCCGTACAGAATCCGATTGTGCGCGTGCGTGATCGCCTCGTGGAATGCGTGCTCGGCGATGCCGATCGATCCGGTGCAGAGATTGAACTTGCCGACGTTCACGGTGTTCAACGCCGCCGAGAAGGCATCGGCACCGGTGTGCAGGATGTCCTGGGCCCGCACCGGGTAGTTCTCGAGCACGAATGTACTGACGAACATCTGGCCGTGAACGACGTTGTCGCGCAACGAATAGGTCGCATGAGCGCTGTCCGCAACGAAGAACACGTATGCGTCGGGACCCTCGATGTCGGTGCGGCGCCCGAAGACGGACACGGCACCCGCCACGTTTCCGTTGCCGATGTAGTACTTCTCCCCCGACGCCGTGAACTCGACCCCCTCGTCGGCACTGGGCTCGAGCAGCATGTCGGTGGAGTAGACATCTGCGCCGTGTGCGCGCTCGGACAGGCCGAATGCTGCGACGGCGCCGTTGTCCAACAGTTCCGCGGCGCGGCGCTTGGCCGAGTCGTTGTCGCTCATCCAGATCGGCCCGAGGCCGAGGACAGTGACCTGCCACGCGTACCAGTAGGACAACCCGTAGAACCCGAGAATTTCGCTGAGCACCGCGTTGCGGGAGGCGTCCCATCGCTTGTTCGGATCACCGTCCGCGTATGCAGCTGGTGTACAGAACGTCGCGAAGAGCTTCTCCTTTGCCACAAACTCCAGGAAGTCGGCAGTCCAGACCGCGTCGAGATCCTCGGAAAGCAACCTCGCCTTGCCTCGATCCTCGAACCAATCGATCAAAGCCTGGAGTTGTCGGGCTGTCTCGTCGTCGAGCCTCGACGTATCGAGCTTTGTGGGATTGAACAGAGAAACCTGCGACACCGTTGTCACCTCTCCTAGTCGGTCACTCGAAGCTACCAGCGAGTAACCGACCAGGGTGGAGAATCAGTCCCTCCGACAAACTGCCTTCACGATCTCGGCAGTTGCCGTGTCCTTGTCGAGTTCGACGCTCTCGCCGGTGAACCGGTCGCGAAGCTCGACCTTGCCGTCGGCCCACCCACGCCCGACGACTACGACGAGCGGCATTCCCAACAGCTCCGAATCCTTGAACTTCACGCCAGGAGAGGCCTTGCGATCGTCGAACAGCACGTCGAGACCCTGGATATCGAGTTCCGACGCGATCTCCTCCGCACCTGCACGGGCCTCGTCGTCCTTGTTCGCGATGACGAGGTGCACGTCGAACGGTGCGATTTCCGCGGGCCAACGCAAGCCCTTGTCGTCGTGCTTCTGCTCAGCGACCACGGCGACCAAGCGCGAGATACCGACACCGTACGAGCCCTGGGTCAGGCGCACGGGCTTACCGCTTTCGCCCAGGACGTCGACGGCGAAGGCATCGGTGTACTTGCGGCCGAGCTGGAAGATGTGCCCGATCTCGATGCCCCGGGCACTGACCAGAGGTCCACGGCCGTCCGGAGATGGATCTCCGTCGCGAATCTCTGCAGCTTCGATCGTTCCGTCGGGTGTGAAATCGCGGCCTGCGACGAGGTTCACCACATGCTTGCCCTTGATGTCGGCACCGGTGATCCAGGACGTCCCGTCGACGACGCGGGGATCGACGAGGTACCGAACGCCGCCTGCCTGAAGGCCTCGAGGTCCGATGTAGCCCTTGACCAGGAATGGATTCGCCTCGAAATCCGCGTCGGTCAGCAGTTCGAACTCAGCGGGTTCCAGCGACGCCCCCAGACGCTTCTCGTCGACCTCGCGGTCTCCCGGTACACCGATCGCGAGGAGTTCCCACTCGCCTTCGATGTTGCGGACCTTGAGCAGGATGTTCTTCAGCGTGTCTGCGGCCGTGACCGAACGGCCGAGCCCTGCCGAGTTGGCCCAGTCGACGAGGGTCGCGATGGTCGGGGTGTTGCCGGTCTCGTAGTCGACCGCCGCAGGCTGTCCTTCGATCGGCAATGCGTCGGGGGCCGGCGTGGTGACTGCCTCGACGTTGGCTGCGTAACCCGACTCGATACAGCGCACGTACGTGTCCTCACCGATGTCACTCTCGGCGAGAAATTCCTCCGATGCGCTACCGCCCATGGCGCCGGATGTCGCGGCGACGATGACGTACTTGACGCCGAGTCGAGCGAATATTCTCTGATATGCCTCACGATGGGCCTCGTAGGACTTCTTCAGTCCGTCATCGTCCATGTCGAACGAGTACGAATCCTTCATGACGAACTCGCGCCCACGCAGAATGCCGGCGCGGGGACGCTCTTCGTCGCGGTACTTGGTCTGAATTTGATACAGCGTGACCGGCAGATCCTTGTACGAGTTGTATTCGCCCTTCACGGTGAGCGCGAACAACTCCTCGTGCGTCGGACCGAGCAGCATGTCGTTGCCCTTGCGGTCTTGCAGGCGGAACAACGCATCACCGTATTCGGTCCAGCGGTTCGTCGTTTCGTACGGTTCACGCGGCAACAGCGCGGGGAGCGAGATCTCCTGCGCGCCGATCGCGTTCATCTCTTCACGAACGACGTTCTCGATCTGTCGGAGCACCTTCAGACCCAGCGGCAACCACGAGTAGACGCCAGGCGCGATGCGTCGGACGTATCCGGCACGAACCAACAACTTGTGGCTGTCGACTTCGGCGTCGGCGGGGTCGTCGCGAAGGGTGCGGAGGAACAGCTGCGAAAGACGGGTGATCACGGGGTACGAGAGTAGTCGGTACCCGCCAAGTGGGTAACGTTGCTCCCCGTGCTCATCCTGCTTCCGCCCTCCGAAACGAAGTCAGACGGCGGCGAGGGATCTCCGCTCGATCTGGAGAAACTGTCGCTGCCGGGGTTGAACCCGCTTCGTCAGAAGCTGGCGGACGCCCTTGTCGAACTCGCCGACGACGTCGACGCCTCGAGCAAAGCTCTCGGCCTCGGTCCGACCCAGACAGGCGAAATCGAGCGGAACCTCGCCCTGTGGAGTTCGCCGACCGCGCCGGCGCTCGATCGCTACACGGGAGTTCTCTACGACGCGTTGAACGCACGCATGTTCACCAAGGCAGGCCGCGCCCGCGCCGCCGCACGACTGTGGATCGGCTCTGCTCTCTTCGGCGCGGTACGCGCGTACGACCCCGTCCCGTCGTATCGGTTGTCCGGTGGTTCGACCTTGCCTGGTTTTGGCACACTGCGATCACATTGGAAACCGGAATTGAGCGACGCGCTCGCCGCCGAAGCGGACGGACTCGTCGTCGACCTGCGGTCGGGAACCTATCAGCAGCACGGCCCGGTGCCAGGAGCTGTGACCGCGACTGTGCTGACCGAAAAGCCGGACGGCAGCAGATCGGTGGTCAGTCATTTCAACAAGCACCACAAAGGTCTGCTCGCCCGAGCTCTGACACTCACCACGGCCGAACCGAAAGACGTCAGATCGTTGGCACGCGTCGCATCGAAAGCAGGCCTGCGTGTCGAGGTCGCCTCGCCCACCGAGCTGATCGTGCTGACCGAATGAACCCGGTCCCGGGATTGTTGCGCCGAGGCGCGGACGCCTCGTTCGGCCGAGACAAAGACCTCCGAACCGTCGACGAGGTCACGGATCGGTTGATTGCGTCGGAGGAGTACGACGCTCTCGCTCTCGGATCGCTCGCCCTGACCAACATGATCCAGACCATGTACGAGGGTGGCTGGCAACCGCTCGACCTACTGCACATCGTTCGACGCGGTTCGACCGTCGCGGTGTCCTCCCTCGCCGCAGCCGCCATCCTGCACCAATCGGACTTGACGAACGCCGCCGAACGCGCCCCCGAGAGCTGGATCGAGCAGTTGTCGGAAATCTGCACTGCCTATCCGAAGGCAGCATCGCGCGTGGACGCGTCGCCCAGTTTTCTCGCGGCACTGCTGAGCGCGAGTGGAAAGTCGGACTACATCGGCGCCAGCGACCAGTGGACAGCCGTCCTCTCGCTGCTCGGACAATGGCAGCGACTGCCGCGTTGGCCGAAGATCGGTCCATTTCCATCCCAGTGGCCGAATCGGCGCATGCAGAGTTCGTCACGTCCTGCCGCGCCGGCCGAATCACCGAATGCGAAGGTGCTCAGTAGGATTCGCGGACTGCTCGCCAAGGCCGATGCCACAGATTTCGAGGAGGAGGCGGATACCCTCACCGCGAAAGCGCAGGAATTGATGACGCGGTATTCGATAGATTCTCTGTTGCTCACCGAGGGCAACGTCGACGTCGAGTCGAGGCGCCTGCACGTCGACAATCCACATGCGCCCGCGAAAGCGCAGTTGCTGCATGCCGTCAGTACCGTGAACCGCGTCAAGAGCATCTGGGATCCGGAGTTCGCCATCGCTACTCTGGTGGGCTCCCCCGTCGACGTGGAGAACACCGAGATCCTGTTCACGTCGCTGCTGATCCAAGCGACTCGCGCATTGTCCCGTTCACCGAAAGCGAAGCGCCGCAAAGGCTCCGCGTCGGCTGCCTTCGGCAAGGCGTTTCTGTTCGCATACGCCGTGCGGATCGGCGAACGCCTCGCTGACGCCGACGCCGACACCCTCGACGTGGCAGCCGAACGGTCCGGCGATCTCCTCCCCATGCTCGCTGCACAAACCGTCGCCGTCGAGGAAGAATTCGACCGGCTCTTTCCTCGCGTGCGGACCATGCGCGGACCGCGACTCGACGCCGAAGGGTGGGAGTCCGGTCACGCGGCGGCTGATGAGGCCCAACTGCATTAGTTTCCCGACAGGTTATTCATTTGCCAACCGGACCTGGTGCGCAAACAAATAATTCGTCGGAAGACTCACCTCCGCCGCTCCGCCCGTAGCCGGGCCCGGTCGAATTTGTCTCGAACCCGTCCGAAATCCCACAAATCCTTCCATCCCCAACGGATCACCTCGAGGCCGTGATCACGCATGTCGTCCTCCCGAATCTTCTCCTTCGTGACCACTGCGCGATCGTCGTACTTACCCATCCCGTCGAACTCGCCCGCAATCCGCCATCGCCTCCAGTAGAAGTCCACCCGAGCAAGAAACCTCTCACCGCTCCTGAGCACCTGCTGGAGAACAGGTTCCGGCATACCGAACTCCGCCATTCTCAGTCTGCTGATCGACTCACCCGGGCTCTCACTGAGCCCGTTCATCCTGTCCACCGCCCGCCTTGCGGCTCCGATCCCCCCGAGTCGCGCGGACGCCTCGACTGCAGCACGCAGATGGTCCATCGACACATTTTTCGACCGCAGTGCCGAATCTCCGAGCACAACAGCATGATCGAGATCCAGAATGCGCGCGCAATCGCACACCGTCCGGTCCAACGTCGTCATTCGAATGTCGTCCGCCGTCGTCACGAGGTTTTCGGGCAACGCCGTGGTGTGAACGTGCAGGCCCGCATTCGTTCTGCCGTGGCCTCCGGGAATTGTAAGATGCACCCGGTCGAGGCGTGTGTCCCACATGTCGAGTCCGTGCAGAACGGCAGCCGACACATGACTGGCGACGGCATCCGCGGCATTTACCCGCAGCGTCGCAATCGTCGCGAGTCGGTGCTTCTGCCGCGCGTCCAGGGAATCGAGCAGCTCACGCTTCACATAGATTCCCGGCATCATCCGATTCAATTCTTCAGCCGCACACAATCGTTGCAGGTCGGTGTCCGTATATCCCATTGCCAGGAGCGCAGCGCGTGTCATCAATCCATCGGAGTCGGGGTGCATGACTCGAATATCCACCGAAGCGCAGGCAAATTCGGCCCCGAAGCAAATCTGGGGATGGACACGCCCCCTGTGGATGAATACCCGTACGGTCGTGCCACTCGTTTGCCGACGAGCTGTTCGTTTGCCGACCGGGCATGGTGCGCAAACGAACAATTCGTCGGCAAACTCAGCCTGAACCGCAGGGCACAATGGGAACCGTGCACCACACTCTCGACGACACGATCGCCCGCGCAACAGAACTGCTCCAGAACAAGGATCTGGCTGGTATGTCCGATCTGGTCGCAGGATTGTCTCCTGCCGACGCCGCGCGAATACTCGGGCGGGCGGACTCCGCCGAGCGTGCCGTGCTGTATCGACTGCTCCCCAAAGACCAAGCCCTGGAGGTGTTCGAACAGTTCGACGCGTCGGTTCGGGGCGAGCTCTTCGAGAGCCTGCGTGACGACGACGTCATCACATTGTTCGAGGATTTGGATCCCGACGACAGAGTCGAACTCGTCGACGAGTTGCCGTCGAATGTCGCTCGCCGCCTGATGCAGGGGTTGTCGGCAACCGAACGCGCCTTGACCGCTCCCATGCTGGGGTATGCGAAGGGATCCACCGGACGTCGAATGAGCCCGGAGTACATCGGCGTCAGTGCAGACACGACCGCATCCCAGGCTCTCGCTCGGGTCCGGGCAACGGGGGCCGACGCCGAATCGGTCTACCTCCTGCCGATCACCGACGAGAGCCGACGCCTGGTAGGGGTCGCGACACTTGCCGATGTGGCGATGGCCGATCCTTCGACCCTCATCGGGGACCTCGCGACAACCAGACCTGTCGTCACCGCCGACGTCGACGCCGAGGCTGCCGCTCGTATGTGCCTTGAAAATCGAAGTCCCGCAGTGGTTGTAGTCGATTCGGAATATCGGTTGATCGGAATTCTCACCATAGAGCAGGCGTCGCGCATCATCGAGGAAGCCGAGGACGAAGACGCGGCGAGGGCGGGTGGAAGCGAGCCCCTGCGCAGGCCGTATCTCTCGACGCCTGTGCTGGCTATCGTCCGATCGCGAGTGGTCTGGCTTCTCGTGCTGGCGCTGTCGGCGATTCTGACGGTTCAGGTCCTCGAGATTTTCGAACATGCACTCGCCGCGGTGGTGACGCTTGCGCTGTTCATTCCGTTGCTCACCGGAACCGGCGGAAACACCGGGTCTCAGGCTGCGACCACCGTCACCCGCGCGCTCGCCGTCGGCGACGTACGCCCGCGCGATATTGCAGCTGTTCTGTTCCGCGAGGTACGCGTGGGCGCGACGATGGGCCTGATGCTCGGCTCACTCGGGTTCGTCATTGCCGGTCTCGTCTACGACTGGCGACTGGGGACCGTCATCGGCTCGACGTTGCTCGCGATCTGCACGCTCGCCGCCACAGTCGGCGGCGCTATGCCCCTGTTGGCCAAAAGGATCGGCGTCGATCCCGCGGTGTTCTCGACTCCGTTCATCTCGACCTTCTGCGATGCAACGGGTCTGATCGTCTACTTTGCAATCGCAAAGCTCGTTCTCGGCGTCTAAGCCGATTGAGCGTCTTCTTGTGCGGCCTGGGCCTGAGCAACCTGCGACGCCGTGAACCTGATGAAGAAGGCCGCGATTCCCGCCACCACGGCGAGTATTGCGCAGCAGAACAGCGCGAACATGTATCCCGAACTCAGGGCGTCGAGCTGGGTGTCGTTCATCAACGTCGCCGGCCCCGTCGTCCCGCCGAGCGACAGCGTGCGCGAGGTGACGAGTGCTCCGACGATTGCCAGTGCGACCGGACCGCCCAGGGTTTGCGCAACGAGTGAAATTGCAGTCAACGGCCCGATCTCGGTCGCCGGAACCCCCGCGATCGCGCACAGAGGCAGCGGAATCGACGCCATCCCCACACCGAAGCCGATTCCGATGACCGGGAAGAAAATCCCGGGGAAGTACGACGAATCCGCGTCCATCGTCGCGACCGAGAACAACAGCCAACCGAACATGATGACCGCACCGGCCATGACCAGCCAGCGGGGTTGAATCCGAACCACCAGCTGCGATGTGATGAATGCCGCTGCCCCGAGTCCGAAGGCGAACGGGACGAAGGCAAGACCCGCCGCGAGCGGGCTGTATCCCAGAATGTCCTGGACGAACAGCGCGACGAAGGCTGCAAGACAGAACATCACACCGCCCGCGAAGAAAATCGCCACGAACGTTGCGACACGATCTCTGCTGGAGAACAGCGAGAACGGGAGCAGCGGATTCTCGGCCCTGCGCTCGACGACCAGGAACAACCCGAGCAGCACGAGACCTGCGACGAGTGAGCCGATGACCAGTGGGCTGAGCCATCCCAGTTCGGTTCCCTCGCTCAACGCGAGGACGACGCCCGTGCATCCGAGGGTGCCCAGTATCGCTCCGGGAAAGTCGAGCGCGAGTCGAACGCCTGCCGTTTCCTTCAGCGACACCACCGCCAGAATGACGATCACGATGCCAATAGGCACGTTGATGAGGAAGATCCACCGCCAGGAGACCTGCGTCAAAGCACCGCCGATGATCAACCCGGCAATCGAACCGACCCCTGTCATCGCGGCGTAGATCGCGATTGCCTGGTTTCTGACCGGGCCCGGCGCGAACGTCGTTGCGACGAGGGCAAACGCCGTCGGCGACGCCACCGCGGCACCGACGCCTTGCAGAGCGCGTGCAGCTACCAGCGTGGCTTCGTTGACTGCGAGACCGCACAGCAGCGACGCAACCGTGAACAGCACTACCCCGCCGAGGAACATCTTCTTTCGTCCGAACGCGTCGCCCAGCCTGCCCCCGAGCAGCATCAGTCCGCCGAATGCCAACGCGTACGACGTGAGCACCCAGTTGCGCCCAGCGTCGCTCAATCCCAGATCGGCCTGCAGAGGTGCGAGCGCCAGGTTGGCGACGGTGCCGTCGAGCACCACCATCAGCTGCAATCCGCTGAGAACGATGATGGCGAGACCGAACGCCCTGGTCGTCACCGGATAGACGATCTGGGTTGACGCCGCTGTGGGCTGCGTGGAATCAGGCACGGGAGTTAACGTTACCGAGAGTCCACAGAAAAACCAGCAACGGTTCCGATTACGACGATCGCTGGTGGACGGATTCCCTCATCCTTGACCTTCTGCGCAACCGTGGACAGATCTGCCCGAACCTCGCGCTGCGTGCGCAGCGTCCCCTCCTGGACGACCAGCACCGGCGTCGAGGCCGGTCGGCCACCGTCGACGAGGACCTTCGCGAACTTGTCGATTCGTTCCACCGCCATCAGCAACACGATCGTGCCGGTCAGCCGCGCGAGCGCGCTCCAGTCGACGAGCGAGTCCGGATGATCGGGCGCTACGTGCCCGCTCACGACGACGAACTCGTGTGTCACGCCGCGATGAGTCACCGGCACGCCCGCAGCGGACGGAACCGAGATAGCACTCGTGATTCCCGGAACAACCGTCACCGGCACGCCGGCCTCGGCGAGCGCTTCGAGTTCTTCGTAGCCACGTCCGAACACGTACGGGTCGCCGCCCTTGAGTCGCACGACGAATTTTCCGGCCTTCGCCCGGTCGATCAGCGCAGAGTTGATCGCCTCTTGCGCCATCGCGCGACCGTACGGGATCTTCGATGCGTCGATCACCTCGACGTGCGGGCCGAGTTCGGCGAGCAGCTCCGGCGGCGCCAGACGATCGGTGACGACGACATCGGCATAGGCCAACAGTCGTCTTCCCCGGACGGTGATGAGATCCGGGTCTCCTGGACCACCGCCGACGAGAGCCACACCTGTGTGCGGCGCGTGCGCGGAGTCGGTGATCACACCGGATTGCAGGGCCTCGACGACGGCATTGCGAACGGCGGCAGATCGTCGGTGCTCGCCGCCGGCAAGCACCCCCAGGGTGAGCCCGTCGTAGTCTGCCGACGCCGGAGTGACCGCGGTGCCGTCGCGCGCGATGTCGGCGCGGACGCAAAAAATTCGGGAACGCTCGGCTTCGGCGACGATTGCGGCGTTCGTGTCGGCCTCGTCGGTGCACGCAATGGCATACCAGGCGTCTCCCACGTCACCGTCTCGGTAGTCGCGCAGTTCCATTGTCGCCTGACCTGCGGTAACCCAGCCCTCCACGGCAGGGGTGGCCTCACGCGTGATGACGTGTACGAGCGCACCCGAGGAAATCAACAGCGGAAGCCGACGCTGCGCCACAGTGCCGCCACCGAACACGACGACGCGTTTGCCGGACAGATTCAGGCCAACCAGGTAGGGAGAATCTGTCGCGTCGGATTCGTTCGCATGCACGGGTAGAGACGCTACCGTGCACGCAAGATCGGGTCACTCCGCAGGCTCCGCTCGTGCTATTTCGGGTCACTCCGCAGGCTCCGCTCGCGCTATTTCGGGTCACTCCGCAGGCTCCGCTCGTGCTATTTCGGGTCACTCCGCAGGCTCCGCTCGCGCAATTTCGGGTCACTCCGCCCGCTCCGCTCGCGCCTGACGCGGTTTTCGTCCCATACCGGCTCAGCCGATTCGTAGACCTGTCCGTCCGATCCGAATACGAGAAACCGGTCGAAACTGCGCGCGAACCAACGGTCGTGGGTGACCGCGACGACGGTTCCCTCGAATGCCGCGATCGCGTCCTGCAAGGCGTCAGCGGACAGCAGGTCCAGGTTGTCGGTGGGCTCGTCGAGAAGAAGCAACGTTGCACCGGACAGTTCGAGCAGGAGGATCTGAAGACGAGCCTGCTGTCCGCCGGACAGATTGTCGTAGACCTGCTCCGCCGACAAGGACAGCCCATAACGATCGAGAGCTCGGCTTGCTGCTTCGCGGCCCATGCCGTCCCGGTGCTCGTTACCGAGGTGAAGAATGTCGAGCAGCGTCTTACCGTTGAGGTCGGGACGAGTATGGGTCTGCGCGAACAACCCCGGGCGCACACGCGCCCCCAATACCGCCTTGCCGCCATGCGGGACCGGGTCGATCGCGAGTTCCTGTACGGGCTGGTGTTCACGTTCGGGGTCGGTTCCGCCTCCCGCGAGCAGCCTGAGGAAATGCGATTTCCCCGAACCGTTGGATCCGAGGACCGCGACGCGGTCGCCGAACCAGATTTCGGTGCCGAAGGGCTTCATCAAACCGGTCAGCTCCAGCTCCGTGCACACGAGCGCCCGCTTGGCGGTGCGTCCGCCGTGCAGGCGAACCGTCACGTTCTGCGTCAGCGGTACGGCCTCGGGCGGTCCCACGTCCTCGAATCGCGCGAGACGGGTTTGTGCTGCGTGATAGCGCGCTGCGACACCGTCGTTGAACTTCGCCTTCTCGCGAAGTCGCAGCACGAGCGCGCGCAACTTGACGCGCTCCTCGTCCCATCGACGTCGCAGTTCGTCCAGGCGAGCGTTGCGATCGGACCGTGCGTCGTAGTAGGTGTCGAACGCAGCTCCGTGCACCCAGGACGTAGCTCCACTGGCACCTGGTTCGAGGGTCACGATGCGGGTAGCCGCATTGGCAATGAGTTCGCGGTCGTGGCTGATGAACAGCACCGATTTGTCGGACTCGCGAATGGTCTTCTCCAGCCAACGCTTTCCGGGGACGTCGAGGTAGTTGTCGGGCTCGTCCAGAAGGAGCAGTTGGTCCGTGCCTGCGAACAGCGCTTCGAGCACCACCCGCTTCTGTTCACCACCGCTCAACGTTGCTGCAGCACGCCATTTTGCGGTGTCGAACGGCATTCCAAGCGCTGACATCGTCACCTTGTCCCAGAACGGTTCGAGGTCGTATCCGCCGATGTCTCCCCAGTCCGACAGTGCCGCTGCATACCCGAGCTGCGTCTTTTCGTCGTCCGCCTCGATCATTGCATTTTCGGCCTCGTCGAGAGCCTTCGCGGCAGTGCGTACCGCGGGTGAGGACACCGACAGTAGAAGGTCGAGGACCGTCGAATCGTCACGTAATTGCCCCACGAACTGGCGCATCACCCCAAGCTGACCGGACCGTGTGACGGCACCGTCGTCGGGAGTGATATCGCCCGCGACGATCCGCGTGAGGGTCGTCTTTCCGGTCCCGTTCGGCCCGATCAGCGCGGCCTTGGCACCGTCACCGACACGGAATCCGACCCCGCTGAGAAGCTGCCTACCGTCGGGAAGGAAGTAGTCGATATCGGTCAGTTCGAGGTGGGCCACACAGACGAATCTATGTCAGGGTGTCAACGCCATTTTCGCAGTGGTGGTCAGAGTCTGAGTGCCCGCCTCGTCGACGTGGGCATGTTCGACGCGTAGGCGGGCCGAATTACCTTCCGTAGTCAGGAGCATCACGCCGTTGTCGAACCACGGCCCAGCCTCTGCATCCCAGGTCACCTCCGACGGCCCAACTTTCGCGGCACTGGCGAGTCGGCGGAGTCCGCGCGCGACGGGCTTCTTGATGGCCAGTCGATTGACCGCCCGAATGGGCAGGTTCAACGGATTGCGAAACGGTGACATGGTCAGCTGATAGGTGGCGGGCACCTCACCGCCTACACCGAATTCGGCTCGCGCAACGTACGAGCAATGAACGTCACCCGAAAGCCACATGATGCTGGCGGGCGCAGCATCACCTCGCGAGAGTTCCCGCGTGAGAGTAGCCATGTCGGCGAACGACTTTCCGAATGCGGCCCAATGTTCCAAGTCGAGTTCGATTCGAAGTTTCTCACCGACCTTGCCCGCCAGTTTGCCCCAACTCCCCTGCGCCACGGCTTCGTTCCACTGCTCCAGGTGATGCAGCGCCGGCAACATCAGGTAAGGAAGCGAGGAGCCGAACAGCAGGTGCCGCGGCGACGACTCGAGGGCGCGCTCGCGAACCCAGGCCCATTCGACGTCGTCGACCATCGCTCGGTTCTTCGGATCGAGATTCCGCGAGCACCTCGAATCGATCATGATGAGGCGAGTGTCCCCGAAATCTCGATAGAAGCTCCACCGCCCGGTGTCGGGGACCTCGTCGACTCGGAGCGAGAATTCGGCGAGCAACCGCTCCCGGTCGGCATCGGACGGCGCTGACCGTACCTTCTCGTACAGTTCGTCCTTCGCAAGTTCGTTGGGCGACAGATTGCCGAGGTGCTGATACACCCAGTACGACGAGAACGCACCGACGACACGGTCTTTCCACCACGGTCGGGTCTCGATGTCAGCTCGCCACGACGCCGAGGAATTCCAGTCGTCACGAAGGTCGTGGTCGTCGAGAATCATGCACGACGGCACGCTCGCAAGGAGAGTGCGTACCGGCTCGGCACCCCAGGACTCGTGGTAGAGCCACGAATACTCCTCGAAATCGCAGATCTCGTCCTCGGCATCGGTCCCTCGTGCACTCTTGGGTCCTGCTCCCGACTCTCTCCGTGCACGCAAACGCTCGATGATTTCGGGCGAAGGATCGTCGGCGTAGACCTGATCGCCGAGGAGCAGCAGCGCCTGTGGCCATTCGCCCGGATCCTGATTCGCCATTCTATTGCCTAGCCCCGCCAGCGCGTCCGCTCCGATCCTCTGCAGGGACTCATCGCTGTAATTGTCTCCGCGTCTACACGATCCGAACGCGAACGTGACCGGCCCGTCGCGGTCCACCGTGTGGACCGACGCCGTCTTACCTGCCTCCGGCCAGACCACCCGGGCGTCGAAGGTCACGTCGTAGGTGACCGCCGAGTTCCCGGGCAGGTCCGTCAGGGCGACGAGCGCGTAGTGATGTCCGTGTATCCCCCACGTCGGAGCCTCACCGTGCACCCCGGCATCGGTGGTCACACGCACGGTCCCCGGGGTGTCGAATTCGAACCAGAAGGTTGCGTCGTGCGCGCCGACATAGCGCACGAGCGGACCGAGAACCAGTGGTGACAACGTCATGGTTCACACGATGCCCTGCCTGGGTCTTACGCGCTACTGTGGCCGGTCACAGCGGGTGTGAACAGCTTCCCCGCCAGTCGGTCGAGATACGCGAGCACCTCGGCCTCGGATTTGTCCGGCATCCCGTAGACCACTTCGGACACGCCGAGCTCACGCCACCGGTCCAGCCTTGCGGCGTTCGGCTTGAAGTCCAACACTACGATCTCTGGTTCTCCGGCTCGGCCTGCTTCTCGCCAGAGTTGCTGCAGCTTCACGACTCTGGCCTCGATATCGCTTTCGCCGGGAGTCGAGATCCACCCATCTGCCGACCGGACGATCCACGCGAAGTTCTTCTCCGTTCCCGCCGCGCCGACGAGAACGGGAACGCCTGCACCCTGAGCGGGTTTGGGCCAAGCCCAGCTGGCACCGAAGTTCACGAACTCGCCCTCGTACTGCGCCTCCTCGTCGCGCCACAGACTCCGCATCGCCTCCAGATACTCCCGCAGCATCGTCCTTCGACGAGCCGAGGGAACTCCGTGGTCGGCCAATTCATCGGTATTCCAACCGAATCCGACACCGAGGTTCACCCGACCGCCGCTGAGGTGGTCGAGCGAGGCAATCGACTTGGCCAGCGTGATCGGGTCGTGCTCGACGGGGATCGCCACGGCGGTACCGAGCCGGATCGTCGACGTCACCGCCGCTGCCATGGACAGCGATACCCACGGGTCGAGCGTTCTCGCGTACCGATCGTCGGGCAGTGAGGCGTCGCCGGTCATGGGATGAGCAGCCTCGCGTTTCACCGGGATGTGCGTGTGCTCGGGAACGTAGAACGACGCAAATCCCAACTTCTCACCGGCAGCCGCGGCCGCAGCGGGGGTGATACCGCGATCAGAAGTGAACAGAACGAGCCCGAAGCGCATGCATTATTAGAACGTGTTCCAGTCTTGGACGCAAGCAACCGCGACGGTCACCCCGTGCCACGCTGCCTTGTTCCGAACCAGCCGACCTCCGCCTGCGGCGAGGATCGCCGCGGCCTCGGCAACGCTGGGCGTCCCGGTTTCGGCGGCCACCCTCGTCGATGGAGTAGGAACCGTCACCCGACGCAGATCCTCGGCCGACCACACCAGCAGCGGAACTCCGAGCTGGTCGGCGACGCCGCGGGCCACGGCCTGCTTCGTCCCGAGCGTCGAGACCGCGAGCACGACCCAATCCGGCGAGAGAATCCTCGAAAGTGCCTCCGAGCAATCCGACAAGGTCGCGGTCGTCGTCATCCCGAGTCCGAGCACGACCCGTTCAGGCATGTGCAGACGAGAATCGCGAGCTCGCTTCCACGAAGCGTCGAACCGACTGCGGACTACCCGCGGGGTGGGTGTGCAGGTACGACGCATGGACGCCACCCTGCACGAACCCCTCGCGGACAACGGCCTGCTGGGGGTTTCGCCAACCCCATGCCGGCCTCGGATTCACTGCCCCTGTGTCCACCAACATGGTGCGGTGGAACTCGTGACCGGTGACCCGCCACCCGGCTTCGAAGAGAACCGAACTCTCCACTGCGACCGCGTCGCGATAGCCGAGCGTCAGAGTGCTGCCGAACCGCGCGTCGACGTCGACCACGCCCGCCATGGCGTGACCGTCCAACGTTCGGCACAGGTACAGCAAACCCGCACACTCGGCGTGAATTGCGATCCCCTGCGCAGCAGCTCCGCGGATATCACCCAACAGTGCTGTGTTCGAGGCCAGTTGCTCGGCGTGCTCCTCGGGGAAACCTCCAGGAATGACTACCCCCGCTGCGCGTTCGGGCAGTCTGTCGGTCAGCGGATCGAACACGATCACCTCGGCGCCCGATGCGCGCAACAGTTCGGTGTGCTCGGCGTAGCCGAACGTGAATGCCGGTCCCCCCGCGATCGCGACGACGGGCGAGGACGACGACCGCACCTCGACCTCTGCGGCAGCGTCCCAGGACTCTGCGTGGACCGAAGACCGGGCGAGCGCCTCGACTGCACCGAGGTCGACGTGAGTCCGAACGAGTTCCGCCATGGCATCGACGGCATCGCGGGCTCGTCCACCGTGTTCGAGCGCAGTGATCAGACCGAGATGCCGAGACGGTACGGCGAGTTCGGTCATGCGGGGAAGCGACCCGAGAACGGGTACTCCCACGCGGTCGCAAGCCTGCCGGAGAACTTCCTCGTGCCGAGGGCTGCCGACCCGGTTGAGAATGACGCCGCCGATACGCACCGACGAATCGAACGTCGAGAAACCGTGCAGCACAGCGGCTAGAGATTGACTGTGCCCGCGTGCATCGACGACGAGCACGACCGGCGCGCCCAGCATCGATGCCACCGCAGCCGTCGACCCCTCCGCTGCTGCGTCCCCGGTGCCGGACATGTCGATCTTGCCGTCGAAGAGGCCCATCACGCCTTCGACTATTGCGACATCACATCCTGCGCTCCCGTGCCGAAAGAGCGGCCCGATGCGGTCCCGGCCGACCATCACCGCGTCGAGGTTGCGCCCGGGGCGACCCGTTGCGAGAGCGTGATATCCGGGATCGATGTAGTCCGGACCCACCTTGAACGGCGCGACCCTGCGGCCGGCTGCGCACAGGGCACCCATCAAACCTGTTGCCACCGTGGTCTTTCCGCTACCCGACGAGGGAGCGGCGATCACGACGGCCGGGACGGAGGTCACCATTCTATGCCGCGTTGGCCCTTACGGCCTGCGTCCATCGGATGCTTCACTTTGCTCATCTCCGTGACCAGATCCGCGGCGTCGATCAGAGCCTGTGGCGCGTCGCGACCGGTTACTACGACGTGTTGGTTGCCCGGCCGATTCCTCAGAACCTCCACCACCTCGCCCACATCGACCCATCCCCACTTGAGCGGATAGGTGAACTCGTCCAGCACATAGAAGCGATGCGTCTCCTCGGACAGGCGACGCGCAATCTCGGACCACCCTTCGGCTGCAGCGGCCGCATGGTCGACGTCGGAGCCCTTCTTCCTCGTCCACGACCAGCCTTCGCCCATCTTGTGCCACTCGACGGAGCCCCCTGCGCCTGTCGAGTCGTGCAAATCGCCGAGCAGTCTGAACGTCGCCTCTTCCCCGACCTTCCATTTGGCACTCTTGACGAACTGGAACACCCCGACGTCGAATCCTTGATTCCACGCGCGCATCGCCATTCCGAATGCGGCTGTCGACTTACCTTTGCCCGGGCCCGTGTGGACCGCGAGAACAGGCTGATTGCGGCGCTGGCGCGTCGTCAGACCGTCCGCAGGCACCGAACCGGGTAGTGGCACTCCCTGTGGCATGTCCTGTCCCTACGCTGCTGCGCGAACGACGGCGGCGACCTGCTCGGCCGACAGGTCGGCCAGGCGAACGTAACCGCCCTGCAGGTGCTGGGCGAAGTCGGCAGCGAGCCCGAGTCGAACCATCCCCGATTCGCAGTCGACGACCACCGACGCGATGCCGTCACCGGCAATTCGAGTGGCCGCAATACGGGCGCGGCCGACAGGGTCTGTTCCGCCCGTGGCCCGGCCGTCGGTCATCGCAACGACGAGTGCTCGACGCAGCGGGTCACGAACCTTCTCACGCAGCACTACCTCGCGGGCCTTCAGAAAACCCTGCGCCAGTGGCGATTTCCCGCCCGTCTTCATCCGGCGCAGCCTGGTGACCGCGACGTCGACGCTCGACGTCGGAGGCAGAATCAACTCTGCCTCGCGTCCGCGAACCGTGACGACCGCGACCTTGTCCCGTCGTTGATAGGCATCCCTGAGTAAAGACAGGACCGCCCCGGTCACCGCCGACAGCCGATCACGAGCGGCCATCGAACCGGACGCATCGACGACGAAGACGATCAAGTTTCCCTCGCGCCCTTCGCGCAACGCCCCTCGCAGGTCCGCAGGCCGGAGCACGAACCGACCCGATGTTCGGCCGCGCTCCACCTGTTCCTCGGCCGCGGCGAACAGCGTTCCGACGAGGTGAAGTCCCTTCCCTCGCTCCGTGGTCGGACGCACTGCGCGTCCCTGCGACGAACGGGACCGCGATCGCCTGCCCGGCGCACCTTCTCCGACGCCGGGAACCTCCATCAGGCGCGCACGGAACTGGGCCCCTGGCGCAGCTGCATTGCGTTCCTGGGAACCGTTGCTGCTCTGCGGTTGTGGCGGCTGCTCGGTACCGCCGCAACCCGGCGGCGTGCCACCGTCGTCTGGACCGGCATCGTCAGGACCGGCATCGTCAGGACCGGCATCGTCAGGACCGGCATCGTCGGGATCCGGCCTGTTCGGGCCCGGACCGTCCGGATCGGGCTCCGGTTCTGGTTTCCCTGCGTCGGCTTGTTCCGCAGCATCGCGCATCGCGTCGTCCAGCGCCTGGTCGTCGATACCTGGCTCGTCGAAGGGATCGCGCCGACGCCGATGTGGCAGAGCGAGTTCCGCCGCGACTCGCACGTCGGCTTCCTCCACGACGACCGATCCACGCCACGCGGCGTGGGCAGTAGCGGTTCGTGCAACGACGAGATCGGCACGCATGCCGTCGACATCGAAGGACGCGCACAGCGCGGCGATTCGACGGAGTTCGGTGTCGTCGAGCACGACGTCGTCGAGCACACTACGAGCATCGACGATTTTGCGGGCGATCTCGGCGTCGCTGTCTGCATAGCCTGCAGCGAAAGACTCCGGATCGCGCTCGTAGTTCAGTCGGCGACGCACGACGTCCATGCGGGTGTCGACATCTCGGGACGCGGTGACCTCGACGGCGAGACCGAAACGGTCCAGCAGCTGAGGCCGAAGTTCCCCCTCTTCCGGATTCATCGTGCCGACGAGTACGAACTGCGCTGCGTGCGAGTGCGAGACGCCGTCGCGTTCGACGTGGACCCGGCCCATCGCAGCCGCGTCGAGAAGTACGTCGACGAGATGATCGTGAAGCAGGTTGACCTCGTCGACGTACAACACGCCGCGGTGGGCCGCCGCCAGCAGACCCGGCTGGAATGCGCGCTCACCGTCACGCAGTACCTTCTCGAGATCGAGAGATCCGACAACTCGATCCTCGGTGGCTCCCACCGGCAGTTCGACCAGTCGTGCCGGGCGAGCGATTCCTTCGTCGATCACCTCGGGAAGGAGCGCTGCGAGGGCGCGCACGACCGTCGACTTCGCTGTCCCCTTCTCACCTCGTACCAGTACGCCTCCGATGCCGGGGTGGACCGCGCACAGCACGAGGGACAAGCGCAGCTGATCCTGGCCCACGATCGCACTGAACGGAAAACCGGACTGCTGCACGAGAGATCTCCTTCGTACCCCGGACTCCGCGCCGGGGATGTGGACGTCCGCCGAAGCGGCGGACACGAACTTACGAAGTTGTGCGGCGATCTGACTTCGGAATCAACACCTGGGCACCGATTCCTACACAGTGGCGGGACCGCGCCTGATTCGCACAGGACTTCCCCGCATCAACTTCGACTTCTCGAACACTACTGCTCGCGCGCTACGACTCACCCCACGGCGTACCGCCACCGCGACGCATCGGAGTGTGCGGAATACCGTCTTCCAGGACCTCTTCGCCGTCCGGGAGGAATCCGTGCTTGGCGTACATGTCCACGAGGTAGCTCTGTGCGTTGATGCGACACGGCGCAGAGCCGACTTCGGCGAGGGCCGCCCGCAGGATGCGCGTCGTGTGACCCTGTCCGCGCGCTGAGCGCTGCGTGCACAGTCGCCCGATGCGGAAGGCCTTCTCCCCGTCGTCGTGCTCTTCGAGC
Source organism: Rhodococcus sp. P1Y (assembly GCF_003641205.1). NCBI lineage: Bacteria > Bacillati > Actinomycetota > Actinomycetes > Mycobacteriales > Nocardiaceae > Rhodococcus > Rhodococcus sp. P1Y. The sequence goes on along the minus strand of NZ_CP032762.1, from coordinate 3,285,055 downwards.
AGACGCAAGGTGCAGACGACCTCGCCGTCGCGCTCCAACCAGAAGTGCCGCGTTTCGGTGAGCAGGTCTCGGCCGTCGAGCTCAGGGTAGGCGCAGGCCTGCTCGACGACGAATACCTCGACACGCAGCTTCAACAGGTCGTACAGAGTGTTGTTGGACAGGTCCAAAGCCCATGATCGTTTGAGGGCAGCTGCTTGCGTAGTCATCAGGTGTTGCTATCACACGCCACTGGGCTGTGCGAGTCGAGATGGCTCCTGGAGCTGCAACCCACGTGCGGTCCAATCGAAAATTTCGCGGAACAATGCCGGATCCTCGGCCAGTTTCTTGCCGAGCGAGGGCACCATGTCCTTGAGTTTCGGCTGCCATGCGTCGTAGCGGTCGCCAAAGCACCGTTGCAGGACGTCGAGCATTGCAGGAACTGCTGTCGAAGCACCCGGTGATGCCCCCAGAAGGCCGGCGATGGTGCCGTCGGCGGAATTGATGACGGCCGTGCCGAACTCGAGCACTCCGCCCCGGCCCTTCTTGCGGATGACCTGGACGCGCTGGCCTGCGGTGACGAGCTCCCAGTCGGTGCCGATGACTTCGGGTGCGAATTCACGCAGGGTCTCGACGCGGTCGGCTTCCGACTGCGCGAGCTCACTGACGAGGTACTTCACCAGTCCTAGCTCGGTGACGCCGACCCCGAGCATCGACATGAGGTTTCCTGGCTTGACGGAACTGGGCAGGTCGGTGAGCTTGCCCTGCTTGAGGAACTTCGGGGACCATCCTGCGTACGGACCGAACAGCAGACCGGGTTTGCCGCCGATGACGCGGGTGTCGAGGTGAGGCACCGACATCGGAGGTGCGCCCACGGACGCCTTCCCGTAGACCTTTGCCGAATGCTGTGAAATCAGATCGGGATTGGTGCAGCGCAGCCATTCACCGCTGACCGGGAACCCACCGAAGCCGTTGATCTCGCTGATTCCCGACTTCTGCAGCAGATGCAGCGCGCCTCCGCCCGCGCCGACGAACACGAACTTGGCGTTGACGGTCTTCTTGGTGCCGGTGCGGAGGTTGGCGATCTTGAGATTCCACGTGCCGTCGGACTGCTTGGTTATGTTGCGCACATCGCTACCGAAGTGGACGGTGCCGCCGGAACCGGAGATGTAGTTGAGGAGCTGGCGCGTCAATGCGCCGAAGTCGACATCGGTGCCCGCGTCACTCCAGTTGAGGGCTACGGGATCGGAGAAGTCTCGACCCTCGCCCATGAGGGGCAACCGCTTGGCGAACTCGTCCGGGCTGTCGATGTACTCCATGCCTTCGAACAACGGGTTCGACGCCAAGGCCTCGTACCGCGCACGTAGGTACTTCACGTTCGACTCGCCGTGCACGAAGCTCACGTGCGGGATCGGATTGATGAAGTTCTTCGGGTCGCTGAGAACCCCGGACTCGACGCTGTGTGCCCAGAACTGGCGCGAGACCTGGAACTGCTCGTTGACGTTGAGAGCCTTCGAGATGTCGACCGAGCCATCTTTGTTCTGCGGGGTGTAGTTGAGCTCACACAAAGCGGAATGGCCGGTTCCGGCGTTGTTCCATGCGTCACTGCTTTCGGCAGCAGCGGCATCGAGTCGCTCGTAGACGTCGATCGTCCATTCCGGTTCGAGCTGTTTGAGCAGCGCACCCAGAGTGGCGCTCATGATCCCGGCGCCGACGAGAACCACGTCGGTCTTGCTGTGCTTGACCTGCTCTTCGTTCGACCGCTGTTCTTTTGACACTGGAGAATCGACTTCCTTGTCCGTGAGTTCTACTGACGACACTCTGCTTCAGGTGGCGGTTACGTTACCTGCCCGTACTTACCCGCTATGACGCGTGCGAAAAGCCCTGACTCGATTGTGCTCCTCGTGCTCGTTGATCAGGGCCAACTACAGTTGTGATCTGTGACTACCTGGGTGCCCGACATTCTCGGCGACGGCTACGAGCAGACCACGATCCCGCTCGGTGCGGATCCTGACGGCGAAGGGACGGTGGAGGCGACCCTGGTTCGCTTCGCCCCGGCTGACGACAAGCCGGCAGATCGAGCCGTCATCTACGTGCACGGGTTCACCGACTACTTCTTCCAGAGCCATCTCGCCGAACACTTCGCCGCAAAAGGGTTCGCGTTCTACGCGTTGGACCTGCGCAAATGCGGTCGATCGCTGCGCGAGGGCCAAACACCGCACTTCGTCACCGATCTGGCGTTCTACGACGCGGAACTGAACGAGGCGCTGTCGTTGGTGCGTGCGGACACGTCCGGCTCGGTGGTTCTCACGGCACACTCCACAGGCGGGCTGATCCTGCCACTGTGGCTGGACCGACTGAACCGCCAGGAAGGCGGGACCGCGGGCCTCGGCATCGACGGAGTCATCCTCAACAGCCCATGGTTCGATCTGCAGGGTCCGGCTGCCATCCGCAGTGTGGGTACCGCAGCGATCGACGTGATCGGCAAAGTGAAGTCCAAGACCCCGGTCCCCGGACAAGGCCTCGACACATACGGGCTCTCGCTCGCCAAAGACCACCACGGAGAGTGGGACTACAACCTCGATTGGAAGCCTCTGGCCGGCTTCCCGATCACCTTCGGGTGGATCCGCGCGGTTCGTCATGGCCACGCAAAGCTGCACCGAGGCCTCGATATCGGGGTGCCGTCGCTGATCCTGCGGTCCAAGGTCACGCATTTCTCACGCAAGTACAGCTCCGCGACGGACGTCGCCGACGCCGTACTCGATGTCCGGCAGATCGCACGGTGGGCAGGATGCCTGGGAGACCGCACGACGGTCGTGCCGATCGAAGGTGCTCGGCACGACGTATTTCTGTCCCAGGAGAAGGCTCGAACGCGCGCATTCGAGGAGGTCGACGAGTGGATCGACTGGCTCTACCGCAGTGCCCACATCGACCGTGAATCCGGCAAGAACCACAGCGAGATCGGAACCATTTCATGACCGAGCATTTCGATATTGCGATAATCGGATCCGGATCGGGCAACTCGATTGCCGACGACCGCTTCGCAGATCTGAAGATTGCGCTGTTCGAGGAGCACACGCCGTTCGGTGGGACGTGCCTCAACGTCGGTTGCATCCCGACCAAGATGTTCGTCTACGCCGCGGAAGTCGCCCAGACGATCCGCGACTCCGCTCGATACGGAATCGACTCCACCCTCGACAAGGTCCGGTGGTCGGATATCGTCGGGCGCGTTTTCGGTCGCATCGATCCCATCTCGGCCGGTGGTAAGCACTATCGCGAAAGCGGCAGTCCCAACGTGACACTGTTTTCCAGCCACGCGACATTCGTCGGACCACGGACGATCGACGCGGGCAACGGTGTCATCATCACAGCCGACCAAATCGTGGTGGCGGCGGGTTCGCGCCCCGTGATTCCTCAGCAGGTACGAGATTCGGGGGTGAAGTTCCACACCAACGACGACATCATGCGGCTGCCGGAGCTGCCTGAGCACCTGGTTGTTCTCGGATCCGGTTACATCGCAGCGGAATTCGCGCACGTGTTCGGCGCGCTCGGCTCGAAGGTCTCGATAGTCGCACGCAAGGACAAGCTCTTGCGCGGCCTCGACGGCGACCTGTCCGATCGCTTCACCGAACTCGCACAGAAGCACTGGAACGTACATCTGAATTCAGGCGAAGCGACAGCGATCGCCGATGGTGATCGCGTCGGGATCGAGCTCGAAGGCGGAACCCGAGTTCTGGGCGACGCGTTGCTCGTCGCCGTCGGTCGCGAGCCGAACGGAGACCTACTGGGAGCCGAAGCCGGCGGAATCGAACTCGACGACGAGGGCAGAATTGTCGTCGACGAATTCGGCAGGACCACGGCCGATGGGGTGTTCGCGCTCGGTGACGTCTCCTCGGAGTATCAGCTCAAGCACGTGGCCAACCACGAGGCTCGCGTGGTCGCGCACAACCTTCTGCAGCACGCATGGGAGGACACGTCGAGCTTCCAGGCGTTCGATCACCGGTTCGTACCAGCAGCTGTGTTCACGCACCCGCAGATCGCCGAGGTCGGACTGACCGAGGAGCAGGCACGCGAGGCCGGTTTGGACATCGCGGTGAAGATCCAGAACTACGGCGACGTCGCGTACGGCTGGGCGATGGAGGACCGTGAGGGCTTCTGCAAGATCATCGCCGAGAAGAAAACCGGCCGGATTCTCGGCGCACACGTGATCGGGGCTCAGGCCCCGACGGTGATTCAGCCACTGATCCAGGCGATGAGTTTCGGCACCACCGTCGCCGAGATGGCACGCGGCCAGTACTGGATCCACCCTGGGCTCCCCGAGGTCGTCGAGAACGCGCTACTCGGTCTCGACATCTGACCGGCTTCACCGCGCATCACCAGGGACTGGTTCTCAGGACGATCTCGGTCGCGAGTGCCGCCGATGCATCGGCTGGGATGTTCTCGACTCCGTCGAGTTGAACGACGCGGAAGTCACCGTAGACGACTCTGCCGGTGCCGTCCGCGCTCGCCCGACGTAGCGAACTGCCGACCACTACGGTCGTCGGAAGTTCGACGGGTGGGCAGTCGGGCGCGGCGATGCTTCCGTTCTCGTCTGCTATCGCGGGGTGAGGGCGATCGCACACCGTCAAGCTCTGGAATTTGCCGAACGTTCGTGCGGCCAGGCCCCACGCCAACTCTGCGCCTTCTCTGCTGCCGACCAGGTGTGCCCACGGTAGAGATATCTCGTCGAGTATCTCGAGCACAGCCTCATGATCGAGCCCGTCGATGTCTTCTACCACAACAGTTTTCAGATCCGAGTTGTGTAGGCGCTCAGCCACAGCGTCGTAGACGTCCGGGCTGTCACCCGCTCCGGGAAGGAGCAGCACAACGTGCCTCGTCTCGGGCCCGGCAATTCGCAACGAACAGCTCCCACCACGGGCCGCCACTTGCTTGTAATCCATGCATACGACGCTACTGCACGTCCCGACTCGCGCGAATGACTGCGAGGCATTGCGCAGAGAACACTTTGGTTCTATGGTTCATTACATGAGTAACGAACCAGTTGACCAACCAAGCACATGGGGCTTGCGCTGATGGACGAGGGCCGGCCGCTCTTCGTCCAGATTGCCGAGATGATCGAGAATTCGATCATCGACGGCACCTTCGCCGAGGAGAGCCAGGTGCCCTCGACGAACGAGCTGGCGGCCTTCCACCGCATCAACCCGGCAACCGCAGGCAAGGGTCTGGCGAAACTCGTCGCCGACGGAATTCTCTACAAGAAACGAGGCATCGGAATGTTCGTCACCTCGGGCGCGCAGGACGCACTCCGCTTCCGCCGCCGCGACGATTTCGCGCGGCAGTACATCGAACCCCTGATCACCGAGGCAGGAAAGCTCGGAATGAGCGTCGACGAACTCAAGACCATGCTCGACAAATGGGAGGTAGCACCATGAACGACGCCCCGGTCATCGCTACGGCCAGAAACCTGACAAAGACGTACGGCGACTTCACCGCGGTCGACGACGCCAGCTTCGATCTCAAGGCCAACACGATCTACGGACTCCTCGGTCGAAACGGCGCCGGCAAGACCACCGTCATGCAGATGCTGACCGCCCAGAGCCTCCAATCTGCCGGGGAGATCCAAGTATTCGGCCAACGGCCATACGAGAACAGTTCCGCACTCGCAAACATCTGCTTCGTGAAGGAAAGCCAGAAATATCCGGACGATTTCAAAGTTCGTCATGTGATCTCCTGTGCCGCGAGGCTCCTCCCCCATTGGGACCAGGAGTTCGCCTCGGAGCTCATTCGTGATTTCGACCTACCCGAGGGACGGAAGGTCAAAAAGCTCTCCCGCGGCATGACGTCGGCTCTGGGCATCGTGATCGGTCTGGCCGCACGTGCACCGCTCACCTTCTTCGACGAGCCATACCTCGGGCTGGATGCGGTTGCCCGGCATATGTTCTACGACAGGTTGCTGGCCGACTACGCCGAGAACCCGCGCACGGTGGTCCTGTCGACACATCTGATCGACGAGGTCAGCGATCTCATCGAACACGTGATCCTGATCGATCGGGGTCGGATCATCATCGACTCGGAAGCAGACGATCTCCGCGACCGCGGATTCGTCGTATCCGGCGCCTCCGATCATGTCGATACATTCGTAGCGGGACGAAAGGTCCTACATCGGGACGCTCTCGGCTCCGTGTCTCGTGTCAGCGTCGACGCACGGCTGTCTCCCGACGAGCGAGCCCGCGCACAATCGCTCGGACTCGACACCGAGCCACTGTCACTGCAGCAGTTGGTCATTCGTAACACCACGGAACTCATCAGCAAGGAGACAGTAGCGTGAAACGCACACTGGACGTCGCCAGACTGCATACCGTCGCGTGGCCACTGATCATCGGTTGGCCGATCGGAGTGCTCGTCATCGCTTTCGTCATCAGCTACACGATCTTTGCGGTGATACCGACAACCGACGCCGAGTTCAACTTCACCGGTGCTGTGTTCTCGATGTACGGCTTCGCTGTCGGCTTCTATCTTCAGGCCGTGACTCAAACATTTCCGTTCGCAATGGGCATTTCCGTCAGCAGACGGGAATTCTTCACCGCGACTGCATTGGTCGGCATCGTCCAATCGGCGTTCCTGGCGACCCTGGTGTACGTGATGTCCGTCGTCGAAGTGGCTACCAGCGGGTTCGGCATCAAATTGCGAATGTTCGGAGTCGTTCGCTACGCGACCGATACCCCCGCATTGCAGTGGCTCGGGATCTTCACCACTCTGTTGCTCGTCGCTGCGATCGGCTTGTTCATCGGTGTTGCCTACCAGCGCTACCGGGTGACGGGCTTCCTCACGATCAGCGTTGTGGCGATCGTACTGTTCGGCGGCGGCGCGATCCTCGTCACCTGGCAGCAGTGGTGGCCAGCGGTTGGTCGCTTCTTCGTCGATACTCCGTCGGTTGTCCTGCTGGGCGTCATACCACTCGCATTGGCCGCGTTGTTCGCGACGGCAGGGTGGGTCGGATTGCGCCGAGCCACTCCGTGATCGGTATCTCTCACACGTCGACGCCGCGCTCGATCACCTCGAGCACGGTGTCGATGTCGAGGTTGTCCTCCACCAGGTCGGCTAGAAGGTCGAGTTGCTGCTCGCGCATCGCTCGAACCGAGGTATCGATCGAGACCTCGAACCCGCGACGCCCCGCATGGTCGGCAGCCCACCGAAGTAGTTCTCGTCGGAACGCATCCGATTCGAGCAGTCCGTGCCAGTGAGTACCGACAACGCAGTCACGGGCACTGCCCTCGTCCCTACCGTCTGCATGTCTCAACAATGGCGGGTCACCGTTGCGGACCACACGCCCGTGGTGAATCTCGTATCCCGATGCGTCGACGTCGGAGAACAGCGAAGACGACCCCTCGACCTGCGCCAGCACCTTCTCCGGCCCGAATTCGACGTCGAGGTCGAGGACACCCAATCCTGGCGCCGACTCGGTGTCGGATTCGATCCCGTCGGTTATCGACCGACCCAGCATCTGATATCCGCCGCACACTCCGAGCACCGGCCTGCCTTCGTGGACGCGATCGACGATGGCGTCGGCAAGGCCGGTTCGCCTGAGCCACTGCAGATCCGACACCGTCGCCTTGCTACCCGGGATTACGACGAGGTCCGCATCGGTGAGTCTCGACGGCTCGGTCACCCAGTTCACCGAGACCCCGGGCTCGCACGCCAGCGCCTCGACGTCCGTTGTGTTCGATATCCGGGGCAACCGAATTGCTGCAACTCGCAACCATTGTGACCCGACGGGGCGGCCGGGCCTGCCCACCGCTGTGTCCGCGGTGGTTCCGAGCGAATCCTCTGCGTCCATCCACAGCTCGTCCGAGAACGGGATGACGCCGAAAGTCGGCCTACCGGTGAGCTTTTCGAGATCGACGAGACCGGGCGCCAGCAGGGACGGGTCCCCTCTGAACTTGTTGATCACGAAGCCTTTGATCAACGCTTGATCGTCCGGCGACAGCACTGCGACCGTTCCGTAGAGGTGCGCGAGGACTCCCCCACGATCGATGTCGCCGACGATGATCACCGGAAGCGACGCCGCGGTTGCCAAACCCATGTTTGCGAGATCGGTTGCACGAAGATTGATCTCGGCCGGGGAACCCGCTCCCTCGCAGATCACCACATCGAAATCCTCGCGCAGCGACGCCAGCTCCTCGGCCACCACCGCCCGTAGCGCTCGGCGGTGTTCGATGTAGTTCGTCGCGGACACCTGAGCTACCGCTCGTCCCCGCACCACCAGCTGCGACGTACGATCGCTTCCTGGTTTGAGCAGCACAGGATTGAATCGAACGCTCGGTTCGAGACCACACGCCCTCGCCTGCAACGCCTGCGCGCGACCGATCTCCCCACCGTCGAGGGTGACCACCGAATTGTTGGACATGTTCTGGGCCTTGAACGGCGCCACCGCAACACCCCGCCGGTGAAGCATCCGGCACAACCCGGCAACCAGCACACTCTTGCCCGCATCCGACGTCGTACCTGCGACGAGAAGCGCTCCGCTCATGACATATGCACCGGATTCACTCCGCAGGCTCCGCTCATGACAAAACCGGATTCACTCCGCAGGCTCCGCTCATGACATAACTGAATTCACTCCGCAGGCTCCGCTCATGGGAGGGTGAGGATCTCGCTGCCGGTCTCGGTGACAACGAGCGTGTGCTCGAACTGCGCAGTCCATTTCCGATCGTGGGTGACGACCGTCCACCCGTCGTCCCACATCTCGGCTTCGATGCCGCCGAGATTGATCATCGGTTCGATCGTGAACGTCATTCCCGGTTCGATGATCGTCTCCACCGACGGCTGGTCGTAGTGGAGGACGACAAGACCATTGTGAAAAGTCGTGCCGATACCGTGGCCGGTGAAGTCCTCGACCACCCCGTACCCGAACCGATGAGCGTACGACTGGATGACCCTTCCGATGACATTGAGCGCGCGGCCCGGTTTGACGGCCTTGATCGCGCGCATCGTCGCCTCGTGTGTGCGCTCGACGAGCAGCCGGGCCTCCTCCGATACGTCGCCCGCGAGGAATGTCGCGTTGGTGTCACCGTGCACACCGTCGATGTACGCGGTGACGTCGATGTTGACGATGTCACCGTCCTCGATGACCGTCGAATCCGGGATGCCGTGGCAGATGACCTCGTTGAGCGAGGTGCAGCACGACTTGGTGAACCCCTTGTAGCCCAGTGTCGACGGGTACGCACCGTTGTCGATCATGTACTCGTGCGCAATGCGATCGAGTTCATCGGTCGTGACCCCCGGCGCGACCGCCTTTCCCGCTTCCTGCAGAGCCCTCGCCGCGATCTTCGAGGCAACACGCATCTTCTCGATGACCTCGGGGCTCTGAACCCACGGCTCGTGGCCTTCGTTCGCCGTCGACTTCCACGCGTACTCGGGGCGCTCGATCGACTTCGGCACAGCGCGTACGGGCGATACGACGCCTGGAACTAGGGGGCGACGGGGCTTGCGGTCGGCGGTCACAGACATGCCGACCAGCGTAGTCGGTGATCACCGAACGCCGTCGCTCGTGTGCACGCAGACGTCACGGGACCCGACGCACGCACGAGGACCGAAGGGCACTCTATGATTCGGATCACAGTCACAGAAGAGGAGTAGAACCGTGAGCCGAAGCGAACGTCCTCGACCTCGAGACGGTCTTCTACGACCTCGAGATGGGGACGCGCTGCGCGCCGAGCTACGCCACGTGATGAAGTCGTCGGGCATTTCCGTAGTCTTCGGCGGCGAAGTGACCGAAGGAAACACCCTGTGCCTGAGCGTTCTGCACGGCACCAGAACGCGCGGGCTCGACGGCTTGATCATCCCGAGTCGGTCCGGCCTCGGAGGGCGTGTCATGGATCAACGACAACCCGCCGCCGTGAGCGACTATCGCAGCTCGCAGTACATCACCCACGATTACGACGGACCTGTTCTCGGCGAAGGCCTTCACTCGATCCTGGCTGTGCCGGTTGTGGTTGCCGGTACGTCACGCGCAGTGATGTACGCGGCAGTGCGAGAACGCGGGCCGATCGGTGACCGAGTCTCGGACACGATGGTTCGCGCGTCCAAGCGCCTCTCACAGGAGATCGCCGTCCGCGACGAAGTCGACCGACGAGTCGGACTGCTCGATGCCCGACCGCTCGATTCCACTTCGGCTGCGGCAACGGAGATGTTGCGTGAAGTGCATGCCGATGTGAGAACTCTCGCCGCCGGCGCTGCCGACGAAGTACTGGCGACGAAGCTGGCACGGCTGTCCGACCGGATTGCGCGTGCGTTGCGCCCGCCAGGTGGGGTCGACGCAGTCGCTCTCACTGCTCGCGAGCTCGACGTTCTGGCTCAGGTCGCCCTCGGCTGCACCAACGCGCAAGCGGCCGTGCGACTCTCGCTGAAACCTGAAACCGTGAAGTCCTACCTGCGCAGCGCCATGGCCAAGACGGGAGCGCGTACCCGTCACGAGGCCGTCGTCATGGCACGCAAATCGGGACTCCTTCCCTGACCTGACCCTAGTAGCCTTCCGGCAGCTGCTCGAACATCTGCCGGGTGACCGCCACTGCATTGTCGGAGCTGCCACCGCGGACGACCAGGGTCGCGAATGCGAGGTCACCGCGATAGCCCACGAACCACGCGTGCGACCCGCCTTCCACTTCGGCTTCGCCGGTCTTTCCGTACACCTCGCCTTGATCGGCGATCCTTTCGGCGGTCCCACTGGTGACCACCGAGCGCATCATTCCGCGGAGACCGTCGACCATGGCGGGCTCGATGACCGGGTGGTCTCCTTCGATCGTGGTCTCGCGCCCGACGATCAGGTTCGGCACGGGCGTCGACCCGTGCGCCACGGTCGCGGCGGCGAGCGCCATGCCGAACGTCGAGACGACGACCTTGCCCTGCCCGAATCCGTCCTCCGTGCGCTGCACCAGTTCCTCCGCGGGAGGTACCGAGCCCGAATCGGTCGGTAGACCGACGACGTCGTACTCGGGCCCCACACCGAACTGGGACGCCGCGACGGTCAAAGCGTCGGCGGGCATCTCACTGGCGAGTTTCGCAAACGAGGTATTGCACGAACGTGTGAACGCCGTTCCCATCGACACGTTGCCGAGTGAGAACTCGTTGTAGTTCGGGATGCTTCGTTCCCCGATCTCGATGCGGCCCGGGCACGGGACCGTGGTGTCGGGCCCAGCGAGTCCGTTCGAGATCGCCGCGCCCGCAGTGATGATCTTGAACGTCGATCCCGGCGGATAGAGGCCGGCCGACGCGACCGGCCCGTCGCGATCGGCCTCCACGTTCTGAGCCACCGCGAGCACCGCCCCTGTCGACGGTTGAATCACCACCATCATCGCCTGCTCGGTCCTGGCGTCGACGGCGTTCTGCGCAGCGACCTGAACGTACCGATCGAGGCTGATGGAGAAGGAGGGAGCTGGCTGGGGAGGCGTATCGGTCAGCACGTCGATGTCCACACCGTTGCGGTTCACGGTGACAACACTCCACCCCGCCTTGCCGTCGACTTCTTCGATGACGGCCTTCTTCACCTGCGACACGAGGTCCGGCGCAAACGTTCGGTCGGTCGAGATCAAGTCGGATTCGTCGGAGACCGTGACCCCGGACAACGCTGCGAGCGGAGCTGCGACCGCTTGGTAATCCTCGTCTCGCAGGAGGGCCACGGGGTAGTCACCGTCGGTGGAGGTGGCAGATTCGACGATGCTCTGCGCCGAAATGCTCGAATCGAAGGGCGCGAGGATCCGCGCGAGCGAAGTTGCCGAGGACACGACACTGTCCGACTCCTCGGCGTCGATCTTGACTCGATGCACCACACCGGGCACGAGCACGTCGGATCCGGATCTTTCGTTGACACGAGCACGCGGCGGTGCCGTCGAACGAAGTGCCATCGTCTGAGTGTCGCCGAGACCGGGATGGATGTCGGTCGAGGTCCACCGCACACCCCACTGCCCGTCGGCGCGACCCATCTGCAACTCACCGTCATAGGTCCAGACGCGGTCCCTCGGCAGATGCCAGCTGTAGGTGTACCCCACAGTGGCAGTGTCACCATTCACACGCACCGAAGTTGTTGCCGCGTCCAAAGATTCGGCTTGCAGGTTGTCCCACGCATCGGTCAGGGCGGCCGACGCGTTGTCGGGCCGATCGGTAGCGGCGGACGCCGTATCGATGTCGCGGCTGGAGAACGCGGCTAGAAATGCCTGCGCAGCGGGTTCGGGACCGTCCGGGCTCGGGGTGCAGGCTGCAACGGAGCCGACGGACACGACGGCCACCAACACGGCGGCGGCGAAACGAAGCGGCGTCCGTACATCCTTCGATCTCATCGCGCTCATCGTAGTTCGCCCACACGACAACCGCGGTCAGCGAATCGCAGTCAGTCCAACAGGACTGTGGCGAACGTCGCCACTTGACTCAGCCCGATTCGCGCGTACGCACGGCGAGCAGGCAGATTGAAACTGTTGACGTAGAGACTCGCGATACGGCCCGACCGAACTACTGCGTCGACGACCGTGGCCGTTCCCGCCGAACCGACGCCGTGGCCGCGGTACAGCGGATGAACCCACACCCCTTGTATCTGCCCCACGGTGGCAGACTGCGAGCCGATCTCGGCCTTGTAGACGACCTGGCCGTCCTCGAACCGGGCCCACGCCCGCCCAGCGGCAATGAGGCCGGCGATTCTTCGTCGGTACCCGCGGCCCCCGTCGTTGGCGCGCGGATCGACACCGACTTCTTCGATGAACATCGCAATCGCTGCAGTGAGATACACGTCGAGCTCGTCGGACCGCACGAGCCGTACGCCTGGATCGGGCGGAAATACCGACAGCTGCGATGTGGCCAACAGTGGTTGCTCACTGCGTAGTTCTCTTGCAGCACCCCAGTCGGGTTCGAGCATTTCCCACAGGGGCAGGGTCAGTTCGGCGCGGCCCACGAGGGATGAACACATCCTGGGACCACGGCACGCACGATCGGCGAACGAACGCAGATCGTCGACGGATCCGAGGAGCGGAACCAGGTTGGCTCCGTAGAAGCACAACGATTCTTCCGGACCACCGCGGCTCCACATCTCACCGTGAAACGAACGCGGGTCGAGACCGGACTCCTGTACTCGCGCCGCGATCATGCACGTTGCGATGGGATCCGCGTCGAGAACGCGGAGGACGTTGGACGTGTCCTTGCCGCTCAGTGGCTTAGCGCCGAGGAGTTTGAGCACCTTGGGTCACCTCCCGACCAACGCGTCCACCGTCATGAAGATAGATTGCCAGATTTGCACGGTCGTGTGTGACGTTCAGTCCCACACGTGCTCAACTGACCGTGACAACCGGCGATCCGGCCCCCGCACTCTCCTCGTTCTCGAACTCTTCCGCGATACGCATCGCTTCCTCGATCAGCGTCTCGACGATCTGCGCTTCCGGGACGGTCTTGATGACTTTTCCCTTCACGAAGATCTGCCCCTTACCGTTGCCAGACGCCACGCCGAGGTCCGCATCGCGGGCCTCACCGGGTCCGTTGACAACGCACCCCATCACGGCAACGCGCAGTGGGATCTCCATACCTTCGAGACCGGCCGTTACCTCGTCCGCCAGCGTGTAGACGTCGACCTGAGCGCGTCCGCACGACGGGCAGGAGACGATCTCGAGCTTGCGCGGGCGCAAGTTCAGCGATTGAAGGATCTGGTTGCCCACCTTGATCTCCTCGGCGGGAGGCGCGGACAACGACACACGAATCGTGTCGCCGATGCCTTTGGACAACAGAGCGCCGAACGCGACCGCCGACTTGATGGTGCCTTGGAAAGCGGGGCCCGCCTCGGTCACTCCCAGGTGGAGGGGGTAGTCGCACTGAGCGGCTAGCTGCTCGTATGCGGCGACCATGACGACCGGATCGTTGTGCTTCACCGAGATCTTGATGTCGCCGAAGCCGTGCTCCTCGAACAGTCCGGCCTCCCACAACGCCGACTCCACCAGCGCTTCCGGTGTGGCTTTGCCGTACTTGTCCATCATCCGCTTGTCCAGTGAACCGGCGTTGACTCCGATACGGATAGGGATATTGGCGTCGCCTGCGGCCTTCGCGACCTCTTTGACTCGGCCGTCGAATTCCTTGATGTTCCCCGGATTCACGCGAACAGCAGCGCAACCTGCGTCGATCGCGGCGAAAATGTACTTGGGCTGGAAATGGATGTCTGCGATGACCGGGATCTGACTCTTCTTGGCGATGATCGACAGCGCATCCGCATCGTCTTGGGTGGGGCACGCCACACGCACGATGTCGCAACCCGAGGCCGTCAGCTCTGCGATCTGCTGCAGGGTGGCGTTGATGTCGTGGGTCTTGGTGGTGGTCATCGACTGCACCGAGATCGGGTGCTCGCTGCCGACACCGACGGTGCCGACCTGCAGTTGACGGGTCTTACGGCGAGGAGCTAGTACGGGAACCGGCGGCGCCGGCATTCCCAGTCCGACTGAGACGGTCACTTCGTTGCCTTCTTTCCTAGCTGTACACGCGAGTCTAGCTAGAACAATTGGATGGGGTTCACGATGTCTGCTGTGAGCGTGAGCAACATGTATGCGCCGCCGATCACGATGACGACATATGTGACGGGCATCAACTTCATGTAGTCGACCGGTCCCCCGTCGGGAAGACCGCGGCGGTTGCGGAAGAAATTGCGGATGCGCTCGTAGATCGTCACCGCCATGTGCCCACCGTCCAACGGGAGCAGCGGTAGCAGGTTGAATATTCCGAGGAAGAAATTCAGACTCGCCAGCAACAACACGAAGACGGGCCACAGGGACCGCTCGACGAGCTGACCACCGATGACGCTTGCACCGACGACACTGATCGGGGTTTCGGGATCCCGCTCGCCGCCAGTAACCGATGTCCACAGGTCGGCGACCTTGCTCGGCATCTGCACCAGCCGGTGAGCGGTCTCGACGAACATGTCGCCGGTGAACGCGAACGAAGCAGGAATCGCCGCCAGCGGGTTGTACTGCGTTGCCGCAAACGTCTCCCGCGATATTCCGACGGCTCCAACCGTCGCCGACCGCCTCCCAGTCTCGGTTCCGTCGGACACGAATCGTTGCACCCGCAGCACCTCGACCGGGAACGTAAGCTTTTCACCGCTCCGTTCGACGACGAATTCGGCTGTGCCGGAAAGCGGTTGAGTGGCCGCGACCACGTCGGCGAACTCCGGAGTTTCTGTTCCGTTAACCGACACGATGACATCGCCCTGACGAATACCGGCGACGAACGCCGGGCTCGGGTCGTCGCATTTCGGCAACGTCAGATTGTCGTTCTGAGTCGGCGGCACGCAGTCCATATTTCCGACCATCGCGCCCGTCGGCGGGTTCAGGTTCGGCAGGCCCCATCCGACCGCCAAGGTGAAGATCAGCAGGAAGCCGAGGACGAAGTTCATCCCGATGCCGCCCATCATGACGACGAGCCGCTTCCAGGTCTTCTGCCGGTACATCGCGCGTTCGATTTCGTCCGGCGCAAGTTCGTCGATCGCGGTCATACCCGCGATGTCGCAGAAGCCGCCTGCCGGAATCGCTTTCAGCCCGTACTCGGTCTCGCCTCGACGAAACGAGAACACCTTGGGACCGAACCCGATGAAGAACCGTCGAACCTTCATTCCCGTGGCGCGAGCGGTCCACATGTGACCTGCCTCGTGCAGGGCGATCGACACAGTGATGCCGAGCGCAAACAGAACGACGCCGAATACGAACACCATCTACGGTTCAGTCCTTCTGGTTCAAGAGTGTGCGGGCCTGCGTGCGGGCCCAGGAGTCGGCCGCGAGAACATCGTCCACCGTCGTCGGAGTCGAGGTCCACTCCCCGGATCCCGCGTCCACCGTATGCGCGACGGTCTCGACGATCTGGGGGAAGTCGATGCGGCCCGCCAGGAACGCCTCCGCTGCCACCTCGTTCGACGCGTTGTAGACAGCTGTCATGCAGCCACCGAGGATTCCAGCTTCGCGCGCGAGTTGAACGGCAGGGAACACTCGGTCGTCGAGCGGCTCGAAGTCCCAGGTGAACGCGGTGGTGAAATCGATCGCGCGCGCTGCGTCACGCACCCGATTCGGCCATCCGAGCGCCAGTGCGATGGGCAGACGCATGTCCGGCGGACTGGCCTGCGCGATGGTGGAACCGTCGAAGAAGGTGACCATCGAGTGAACGATCGACTGCCGGTGAACCGTCACGTCGATGCGGTCGTACGGAACCCCGAACAGCAGGTGCGTCTCGATGAGCTCGAGCCCCTTGTTCACCAGGGTGGCGGAGTTCAGGGTATTCATCGGACCCATCGACCATGTCGGGTGCGCGGCAGCTTGCTCCGGCGTCACCGACTTCAGCTCCGCCTCTGACCAACCCCGGAAAGGCCCGCCGGATGCAGTGAGGATCAGGCGTTCGACCTCGTCGGCCCGACCCGCGCGAAGACATTGCGCCAACGCCGAATGCTCCGAGTCGACGGGAACGATCTGTCCAGGCGCTGCCGCGGCGAGCACCAGTTCGCCGCCGGCAACGAGTGATTCTTTGTTGGCAAGAGCAAGAGTCGCGCCGGTTTTCAGAGCGGCGAGAGTCGGTTCGAGGCCGCGGGACCCGACGAGGGCGTTGAGCACGATGTCCGCCGAGGTCGACTCGATCAACTCGGTGACAGCGCGGTCACCGGTGAGAATGTTCGGCAGCCCCAGTTCGGCCCCCGTCGTCGGATTCGTCACCGCGACTGCGTCGACACCGAAATCGCGGATCTGCTGGCGCAGCACTTCGATGTTGCCGCCCCCCGCTGCAAGACCCACGACCTCGAACGACTCGGGATTCTTGGCAATCACGTCGAGCGCCTGAGTTCCGATCGAGCCAGTACTTCCCAGGAGAAGCACCCGCTTACGGGCCTTCGACGACGGGTCTTCGGGTGTTCGGGGCGCTGGCACGTATCCATTGTTCCTGATCGAGCCTGAGAGTCTCCTATGCGGATCGAACCCGTGGCACTCTCGAGAGCATGGAGCTCACCTATTCCGAAGTCGGCGCCACCCGAGGGGTCATGCCGACGGGCTATCACCACGTGGACCGCAGGGTGCCGATCGGGCGAGGCCGACCCGCATACAGGGCCGCATGTGCAGCCTTGATGTCGTGGGAGATGCACCGTGGATCCGGGCTGAGCGTGAAGTCCGATTCGACATCGGCCGAGCTCGGATCGGCCGTCGCTCTTCGGCTCGGGCCCATTCGAATCCCGTGTCGCGTCGTCTACACCGTCGATGAGGCCGACCGCGCCGGGTTCGCCTACGGCACCCTGCCCGGCCACCCCGAGCGCGGTGAGGAGTTGTTTCTCGTCGAGTACGACGACAGCGACACGGTCTACGCACACATCCGCGCGTTCTCACGTCCGGGCCGCTGGTTCACCAGGTTGGGCGCTCCTGCAGGCCGAGTCGTCCAGAGAATGTTCACCGACCGGTACATCGCAGCTCTGAAGAAGTCGGCAATGCCCTAGCGCTGGCCTAAATTGGACCGGGCGGGTTGTGCTCGATCCAATGGCGAGCGATATCGACCCGTCGGGTTATCCAGACCTTCTCGTGCCGTTGCACATGGTCGAGAAATCTCTCCAACGCGGCGATTCGCGCTGGACGACCCACGAGCCGGCAGTGCAGCCCCACCGACAGCATCTTGGGTGTGCCCTCCTGACCTTCGGCGTACAACACGTCGAAGGCATCTCGGAGATGGGCGAAGAACTCGTCCCCGGTCGAGAACCCGCCCGGCGACGAGAACCTCATGTCGTTCGTGTCGAGCGTGTAGGGAACGACCAGGTGCGAGGTGGTCTCCTGTCCCACCGTGACGCGATCCCAGTACGGAAGATCGTCTGCATACGAATCGGAGTCGTACAGAAATCCCCCGTGTTCGACGACGAGCGATCGAGTGTTGGGTGAATCACGTCCCGTGTACCACCCCACAGGGGCGCTTCCGGTCAGGGCGGTGAGTATCTCGACGGCCTCCGCCATGTGCTCACGTTCGACGTGTTCGTCGATTTGCTGGTAACTGAGCCATCGCAGACCGTGGCTCGCGATTTCGTGGCCCAACTCGACAAACGCTGCGACTGCCTCGGGATTTCGTTGCATCGCCCGTGCGACGGCGAACACGGTCAGTGGCAGCCCTCGTCGTTCGAACACCCGCAGGATGCGCCACACGCCGGCGCGGGAGCCGTACTCGTACAGCGATTCCATGCTCATGTGCCGGTTCGGAAATGCCTGCGCACCGACCATCTCGGACAGGAACGTCTCGGACTTGGTGTCGCCGTCGAGAACGTTGTTCTCGGACCCCTCCTCGTAGTTGAGTACGAACTGGAGGGCGATGTTCGCACCACCCGGCCACTTGGGATCCGGTGGGTGCGCGCCATACCCCACCATGTCGCGGGGGTACGGGACAAGAGGCGCAGACAAGCGTTCCGACGTCACGAGAGAGCAGTCTCCCAGTAATCGACGTACGGCGCCGAGTTGGCCGGGTGCACCCTAGTGGCTACGACGGACGGTCGTATGCAAATATTGTTCCCAACGAGAGCACGCCGAGCCGTCGGCGTGTGTTTGACCCGAGAGGATCGACCGGTGGCACAAACCGAGCTGAACCCCGCTTCGTACGACCCGGTCGAGTACACCCACGAGGACATCGCCGAGGTTCCGTCAGCCGAATGGGGCTGGAGTGGCGAATCCGGCAAGGCGGCCCGTATCGCCGCTATCGTCATCGCGGCGTTCCTGCTGTTCATGATCCACGGTAACCACACCGGCCTGGTCGAGGATCTGTGGCTCATCGGCTTCGCCTTCGCACTCGTCGGCATCGTGGTTCGCGACGTCATCGTCCGACGTAAGCCGCGATAGAGTAAAACGTCGAAAGCCCGGTGCAACGTTCCTACGTCGCACCGGGCTTTTTCGTGTCGGAAACTTCAGTTCTCGGCGGCCAACTGCCCACACGCCGCGGCGATCTCCTGTCCGCGTGTGTCGCGAACGGTGCACGAGACACCCTGGGCGATCACTCGTCGGACGAACTCGCGCTCGACATCTTTGGGACTCGCGTCCCACTCGCTACCCGGTGTCGGATTCAGCGGAATCAAGTTGACGTGCACGCGCGAGCCGAGCGCCTTGTGCAACTTCTTGCCGAGCAGGTCGGCGCGCCACGGCTGATCGTTGACCTCTTTGATCATCGCGTACTCGATCGATACGCGACGACCGGTCTGGTCCGCGTAATACCGTGCGGCAGAAAGCACCTCGGCCACCGACCATCGATTGTTCACCGGAACCAGCGTGTCGCGGAGTTCGTCGTCGGGGGTGTGTAGCGATACCGCAAGCGTCACCGACAGGCCTTCGTCGGCGAGCTTTCGGATGGCGGGTGCCAAGCCGACGGTGGACACCGTGACCGAACGTTGCGACAACCCGAGACCGTCCGGGGCAGGTGAGACGATCTTGCGTACCGCAGCGACCACGCGCTTGTAGTTCGCCAGCGGCTCCCCCATGCCCATGAACACGACATTGGACAGCCGGCCCGCGCCGCCCTCCACTGTTCCGTCGCGCATGTCGGCAGCAGCAGAGCGCACCTGGTCGACGATTTCGGCCGTCGTCAGGTTTCGGTCGAGGCCACCTTGACCTGTCGCGCAGAACGGGCAGGCCATCCCACACCCGGCTTGGCTCGAAATACACAGCGTCGCCCGATCGGGATACCGCATCAGAACGCTCTCGAGCAACGTTCCGTCGTTCGCCTTCCACAAGGTCTTTCTGGTATCGCCGTCGTCGCAGGCCAAGTGCTTGATCGGCGTCAGCAACGTCGGAAACAGGTCTGCTCCGACCTGCTCCCGCACTGCAGCGGGAAGATCGGTCATCTTGGTCGTATCGGCTTCGAGTCGCCCGTAGTAGTGGCGAGCGAGCTGGTCCGCACGGAAAGCTGGAAGGCCGAGCGCCTTCACCGCTTCCTTCAAACCGTCTCGATCCAGGTCAGCGAGGTGGCGCCTGGGCATCCCGCGCTTCTTGTCCGCGAACACCAACGGCAGGGCAACCGGTGCCCTCTTCGTCGTTCCGTCGGCGCCGGTTGTCTCGGATGCGGTTGCGGAGTCACTCATAGTGATCCCAGTGTCCCACTTATGTGTGTTCAGGCCTATTTCAGGCGGGGCGACGCGGCCTATTCACGCGGGCGATACCCGGTCTCGGTCACAGTTTCCCGTCCGCGGCGGGGGGGTAACCGAATCGACAACGGATACGCGTGCAATCGACCCCCGCGTACGAAAGGATCACACCATGTCCACACCAGCAGGCGACAGGTACGACGGCCAGGCCCTCGACCCGACGGCAGTTCCAGCGACGTACCAAGACACGTCCCCTTCGCCCATCACGACCCCGGACTCAGACGAGCACAGTGCTCCGGACCCCGAAGCGGTTCGTGACACCAGGCCGCCTGCCGGCACGTCGCCGGACGGTATCGCCCACACCAAAGCCGCAGCTACGTGGACTGGGTTGGTCGTCGGAGCGCTCGTTCTCGTCTTGCTTTTGATTTTCATCCTTCAGAATTTGGACGCAATACCGGTGAACATCTTCGTGTGGACGTTCGAGCTGCCACTCGGTGTGAGCATGCTGCTTGCTGCCATCGCGGGCGCGTTGGTGATGGCCCTTGCGGGCGGCGTCCGAATTCTTCAGATTCGACGCGCGGCAAAGCGCAAGTAAAGAACAACGGGGTGAACAGTATGCACACAAGCTGGCGCCGCCGAACTGAATCGATCATGCTGGTGTTGCCCGATCTCACCGCAAGGAGCCTGACGTGACCACTTTCATGGAGACCCCAGTGACATCTGGAGTTGCACCCGAGCGCGCGCGATCGTGGCTGCTGGTGCCCGCGACGAAGCCGGAAACATTCACCGCCGCCATCGAATCCGATGTCGACGCCGTTATCCTCGACATCGAGGACGCCGTCGCACCCAGCGCTAAGCCTGCTGCCCGCGACGCGGTCGTGTCCTGGTTGGAGGCCGGCAACGCTGCGTGGGTCCGAATCAACGATGCAACCACGACCTTCTGGGCCGACGATCTTGCAGCCCTGTCCGGACTGAAGGGGCTCGTCGGCGTCATGCTGGCGAAGACCGAAAGCGGAAGTCAGGTCGAGGCAACCGCAGCTCGGCTCGATCCGGGCACACGTATCCTCGCTCTGGTCGAGTCTGCAGTAGGCCTAGAAGCAGCTCCCGAAATCGCACGTGCAGAGTCGACCTTCCGACTTGCGTTCGGCAGCGGCGACTTTCGCCGAGACACCGGAATGAGCGATGAACCACTCGCCATGGCTTACCCGCGTTCACGACTGGTCGTGTCCTCTCGCGCTGCGCGGCTGCCCGGGCCCATCGACGGACCGACGCTCACCGCGAACGAGAGCATCCTTGCCCGCGACTCCGCATTGACAGTGTCCATGGGCATGACGGGCAAATTGTGTATGCACGCTGAGCAAGCCCCCACCGTCAACCGCGAGCTCGCGCCCTCCTCGGGAGATGTCACCTGGGCGGACGAGGTAGTCGACGCCCTCGGAGCCGACGGTGCACGCGTGAAGGACGGCAGTGACCTGCCGCGTCTGGCCAAAGCACTCAAGATTCGCGAAGCCGCCGAAATCTTCGGAGTTCACGCAGCTCACTGATCACGCTCGCTCGAGTCCCAGCGGCTTTCGTCGCCAATGGACTCGATAGCGCACATCGATTTCCAGGCCAGGGATGCTTTTGGCAGCCCTGGCCGCCGTGCGTTCGGTGAACTCGATGCCGAGAACCTTGCGTAGCGTCGGACGATCGGGAAACCGCCACACCGTGTCTACCCGCTCCATCTCGAATCCTTGCGCCCAGAAGAACGCTTCGACGGCCTCACAGTTGTACTTGGGCAGATCGCTGCGCATCCAATCCCCGTAGGGCGACGCGGACACATCGAGGTCGACAACAACCAACGTGCCTCCCGGTCGCAGCACTCGCATCGCCTCGGCGATTCCCGGACCGGAGCCCACGCCGAAGAAGTACGCGGTTCGCGCATGAATCACATCGGCCGACTCGGCCGGCAGGGGTAAGGATTCGGCGTGCCCGACAGCGAGACTCACATTGCCGAGATCCGCTGTCCGACGCTTCGCAGCGATTACCAGCGGTTCGTATGGCTCGACTCCGATGACGTGCTTCGCGGTCGAGGCGAACAGCGGGAGGTGGAACCCGGTCCCACATCCGACGTCGACGACCGTTCCGCCGTCCCACGGCGCGACCCTCCGCAGTACCGCCACGATGCGCCCATCGACGTCCTGCGCTCGGTTCTCCGCCTCGTACACCCGAGGCCAATTCCAGATGTTCGGACTGGGGATCGAGTGTGGGGCTCTGTTCTCGGGCGGACTCACAAGAGAACTGCGAAGACCAACCAGGCAACGAACGCCGACGGCAACAGCGAGTCGAGACGATCCATGATGCCGCCGTGTCCGGGAAGCAGGGTGCCCATATCCTTGATTCGTAGATCGCGCTTCACTTGCGACTCGATGAGGTCGCCCAGAGTTCCGGTGACGACGAGAACGACACCGAGAAGCACGCCGATCATCGAGTTGGCATTCAAGATCAGTGTGACCGTCAGCAGACACCCGATTACGCAGAACAACAACGATCCAGCGAGACCTTCCCAGGACTTCTTCGGGCTGATCGCGGGTGCCATCGGGTGCTTGCCGAACAGAACACCGGCTACGTAACCACCGACGTCCGAACACACGACTCCGATGAGGAAGACCAGAACGCGACCGGCGCCGTTCTCCTGAAGAACCATCAACACCGCGAACGACGCAAGCAGCGGAAGCCAGCACGCGACCAGGATCGTGACGGCCAGCTCCCTCAAGTAATTCTTGGGTGCTGCGCCGAGCCCCTGCTGCAGGAGCAGCCAGACCATGCAGACGAGAACGGTGCCCGCCGTGGCACTCAGAACTCCCGTGGTTCCCCACGGCCACGCCGACCAGATGATGGCCTGCCCACCGACGATCAGTGGAATTCGAGGAACCAGCACTGCGGACTCGCGCAGGCGCTTGGACACCTCGTACGTCGCCACCGCCAACGCGGCTGCGACGACACCGATCCACACCAACGGCGCGAACACCATGACCAGGATGAGCGAGACACCGAGCGCGCCACCTACAGCAATAGCAGCGGGGAGGTTGCGCCCTGCTTTGCCTGCGGATTTCGACGGGTCGGGCGCGGCTGACCCCAATGGTCGTTCCGTACCCGCCACGACGCCTTCTCCTTGTTTCATGTTCATCTTCGGTTACAGACGCGGAGGATCAGACCTCCATCAAATCAGCTTCCTTGCGCTTGACCAGCTCGTCGATCGCAGCCGTGTACTTCGACGTCGTCTTGTCGAGCTCGTTCTCGGCACGCACGACCTCGTCCTCGCCGGCCTCGCCGTCCTTCTGAATTCGTTTGAGCTCTTCCATCGTCTTGCGACGCACGTTGCGGATGGACACCTTGGCGTCCTCGCCCTTGCCCTTGGCCTGCTTGACGAACTCGCGCCTGCGCTCTTCCGTCAACTGCGGTACACCGATACGAATCAGGTTGCCGTCGTTCGTCGGGTTGACTCCGAGATCGGAGTTACGGATCGCCGTCTCGATCGGGCCCAGCTGAGCCTGCTCGTAGGGCTTGATCACCACAAGGCGCGCCTCGGGGACGTTGATACTCGCCAGCTGGGTGATCGGCGTCAGCGCGCCGTAGTACTCGACGACGATGCGGTTGAACATTCCAGGGTTCGCGCGACCGGTTCGAATGGACGACAGATCGTCGCGAGCGACGGTAACCGCCTTCTCCATTTTTTCCTCGGCGTCGAAGAGCGCTTCGTCGATCACGATCTGTCCTCCATCGTCCTTGCCGGATGGCCCCGGCGTGTCCAAAGTTCGTGCGGCCCGTCGCTCACGACTGGACCAGGGTTCCGATGCGTTCACCCGCGACAGCGCGGGCAATGTTCCCCTGTGTCAACAGGTTGAACACCATGATCGGCATCTGATTGTCCATACATAGGCTGAACGCGGTCGCGTCGGCGACCTTGAGCCCCTTTTCGATCACCTGGCGGTGGGTGATCGTGTCGTACATGGTCGCGCTCGGATCGAGGCGGGGATCGGCAGAATAGACACCGTCCACCGCCTTCGCCATCAGCAGGACCTCGGCTCCGATCTCCAGTGCCCGCTGAGCTGCGGTGGTGTCGGTGGAGAAATACGGCATTCCCATGCCAGCACCGAAGATGACGACACGACCCTTCTCGAGGTGTCGGCGGGCGCGCAACGGGAGATACGGTTCGGCTACCTGGCCCATGGTGATCGCCGTCTGGACGCGCGTCGCTACTCCCTGTTTCTCCAGGAAGTCCTGCAGCGCCAGGCAGTTCATCACCGTACCCAGCATTCCCATGTAGTCGGACCGCGAGCGGTCCATTCCACGCTGCTGAAGCTCTGCTCCGCGGAAGAAGTTCCCCCCGCCGATGACCACTGCTACCTGGACACCGGTGGAAACAACCTCGGCGATCTGCTCGGCGACGTTGTTGACGACATCCGGGTCGAGACCGACCTGGCCGCCTCCGAACATCTCACCACCCAACTTGAGCATCACTCTCTTGAATCCGGAGCGGTCGGTGGCGGGATCGGTCATTGCTCTCCTCGGTTCTCGCCGTCTCGAATGCGCACGGTTGACGGGGCGCGCTGAGCACCCCTTACCCTCATCCTGCCTTATCGATGCCGGGGCGGACGACACCGCCCGCGACACGTCTTCTGTCCATCTTCGGACGGGTACGACAATGCCGCCCGCCCGACTTCGATGTCGGGCGGGCGGCATCCGCGTAGTGCGTAGCGACTATGCGTGGATCAGCTTGCGCCGACCTCGAACCGCGCAAAACGAGTGAGCGTCACGCCGGCCTCGTCGAGAATTGCCTTGACGGACTTCTTCGAATCCTGCACCGACGACTGCTCGGTCAGGACGACGTCCTTGAAGAATCCGTTGACGCGACCTTCGATGATCTTCGGCAAAGCCTGCTCGGGCTTGCCTTCTTCGCGTGCGGTCTCCTCGGCGATGCGACGCTCGGATGCGACGACCTCCTCGGGAACCTCGTCGCGGGTGACGTACTTCGCCTTGAGCGCAGCGACCTGCATCGCTGCGGCACGAGCAGCCTCAGCTGCAGCTTCGCCCTCACCGGTGTACTCGACGAGAACGCCGACCGCGGGCGGAAGATCCGCGCTGCGCTTGTGGAGGTAGGTGGCGACAGGGCCGTCGAAAGACACGACACGACGAATCTCCAGCTTCTCGCCGATCTTGGCCGAGAGCTCCTGAAGTGCGGTATCGACGGTCTTTCCGTCCAAGTCGAGCGCCTTGAGCGCGTCGACATCGGCAGGCTTGCCCTCGGCGGCGACGGCCGCAACCGATGCTGCGAAGTTCTGGAACTCTTCGTTCTTGGCAACGAAGTCGGTTTCGGAGTTGATCTCGACGAGAACGCCTCCCTTGGCGACGACGAGGCCCTCGGCCGTGGACCGCTCGGCGCGCTTGCCGACGTCCTTGGCACCCTTGATGCGGAGCTGCTCGACGGCCTTGTCGAAATCGCCGTCGGACTCTGCCAGTGCGTTCTTGCAGTCCATCATTCCGGAGCCGGTGAGCTCGCGGAGCCGCTTTACGTCAGCGGCGGTGTAGTTCGCCATGGTGAGCGAGCCTCCTCGAATGCTGTTTGAGAGCAGATGCTGTGGTGGGCAATGCGTGTGGAAGATCGGTACCGCAGAAAGGTCCCGACCGGATGGATTCTCTTTTCCGGTCGGGACCCCCTGAAATCAAGCCTGCGTTGCTGGTGCTTCTGCGGCCGGCGCTTCTTCGGCGGCAGGAGCCTCTGCAGCGGCTTCCTGCGTGGCCTCGGCCGCGGGGGAAGCCTGCGCGAGCTGCTCGAGCTCCCACTCTGCGAGAGGTTCGCCTGCCCCGACCTCGGGCTTGGCGTCGGTGGACGTGTTGAGTCCAGCGCGAGCCTGGACACCCTCGGCAACTGCCGACGCGACGACCTTGGTCAGCAGAGCAGCGGAGCGGATGGCGTCGTCGTTACCCGGGATCGGGTAGTCGACCACGTCGGGATCGCAGTTGGTGTCGAGGATCGCGATGACCGGGATCTTCAGCTTGCGAGCCTCGCCGACGGCGATGTGCTCCTTGTTGGTGTCGACGATCCAGATGGCCGAGGGGACCTTGGCCA
The DNA here is from genome assembly GCF_003641205.1 of Rhodococcus sp. P1Y. Classification (NCBI taxonomy): domain Bacteria; kingdom Bacillati; phylum Actinomycetota; class Actinomycetes; order Mycobacteriales; family Nocardiaceae; genus Rhodococcus; species Rhodococcus sp. P1Y. The sequence goes on along the minus strand of NZ_CP032762.1, from coordinate 3,258,875 downwards.
TGTCGCGGATACCACCGAGGGTGCGGTCGAGCTTGGTCATCTCACGCGTGAGCATGAGGATTTCCTTCTTGGTGCGACCCTCGAAGCCACCGGTCTGCTCCATTGCCTCGAGCTCTTTGAGGCGGAGAAGGCGCTTGTGGACCGTCTGGAAGTTGGTGAGCATGCCACCGAGCCAGCGCTGGTTCACGTAGGGCATACCCACGCGAGTTGCTTCAGCGGCGATGGACTCCTGTGCCTGCTTCTTGGTGCCGACGAACAGAACCGTTCCGCCGTGCGCAACGGTCTCCTTGACGAACTCGTAGGCCTTGTCGATGAAGGTCAGAGTCTGCTGCAAGTCGATGATGTAGATGCCGTTGCGGTCGGTGAAGATGAATCGCTTCATCTTCGGGTTCCAGCGACGGGTCTGGTGTCCGAAGTGTGTGCCGCTGTCGAGCAGCTGCTTCATGGTTACTACAGCCATGGCTGAATAACTCTCTTTCGATTGCCGGTTGACGCAGGGTGTCGTGTGACCCCTGCCCTGGCGCCCGCTGGCTGCCGGACCGACTCCGAAAGGAGACGGACCGCCGGCTAACCGGTCACGTTGCGTGTCATCGTGAAATGATCGCTTCGTTACGCGGACGCGCGAAGTCGACCTATGCAGGCACAGGTCGCTCCGACAGTGTACGACCTCCGCGCTCCTTTACATAACCGCCTCGCGCCGTCAAGGCCGGCCACCGCCTGTGGATGAAAAATCTGTTACTCCACAGATCGGTCGCGCACACCGAAATTTCCGGCGCTCGCAGGAACGCTGTGACCATGACACTTCGCGGCCTTGTTATGGGGACAGCCGTTCTTCTGGCAGCAGTACTTCCGAGTGCCCCGACTGCAGCCGCCCGGCCGAGCAACTTCGGGTGGCCGCTCGATCCGAGACCCCAGGTCGTCACTGCCTTCGCCCCACCCGAACACGATTGGTTACCCGGGCACCGCGGCGTCGACCTTGCGGGCCGCAACGATCAAACAGTGCGTGCCGCCGGCGATGGAATTGTTGCGTTCGCCGGCGTCGTAGCAGGAAAACCGGTTGTGTCGGTCGAGCATCCGAACGGTCTCCGAACGACATACGAACCCGTCGCAGCGAGCGTCGTCGAAGGCGAACGCGTACGTACGGGCGACGCACTCGGCGTGCTCGCGGGCGGACACTCCGGATGCGACGGGACATGCCTCCATTGGGGTGTGCGCCGCGGCCGCGAGTACCTCGACCCCCTGGCGCTCGTTCGCACCACACCCGTCCGACTCAAGCCGCTCGGTTCGGGGCTCTGATGCTATCGCCAGCTCGGCCCGGAGTGGCGACCCGAAGCGGCGGGAAAATCGTCGGCGACCATAGCGGCCAGTTCGACGAACGCCGCCCTGGTCTGTGGTCGGAGCAGTTGAAGATCGACGATCGCTCCTTCGGCGAGATGCTCGTCGAACGGCACTACGAGCACTGCGCGGCATCGTTCCAGAAAATGCTGCGTAAGCAGATTCATGTCGACAGCCGACGAACCGGGACGCACCGAACTGATGACAACCACCGTTCGTTCGACGAGGTGGCCGTAACCGTGCAACTGCAGCCAGTCGAGGGTGGCAGCCGCGCTACGAGCTCCGTCGACGGCGGGCGATGACACCAACACCAAAGCGTTCGCCAACTGCAGCACGCCGTTCATCGCCGAATGCATGATGCCGGTACCGCAATCCGTCAGGATGAGGTTGTAGTACACCTGCAGCATTTCGATGACCGAGCGATAGTCCTGCTCGCCGAACATTTCCGACGCTGCCGGATCACGTTCTCCTGCAAGAACTTCGAGTCGACTCGGAGCCTGCGACGTATGCGCCCGGATATCGGAGTAGCGGCGAATGTTGTCCGCATCCGCCAACAGGTCCCGGACAGTCGACGAGGTCTGATTGGGTACACGCTCGCCGAGCGTCCCGAAGTCGGGGTTGGCATCGACTGCAATGACGCAGTCGCCGCGAAGCGACGCGAACGTCGACCCGAGCCCCAGTGTGGTGGTCGTCTTTCCAACTCCGCCCTTGAGCGACAGAAAGGCGATCCGGTAGTCCCCCAGGACGGGTTGACGGATTCTCTCGACCTGATTTCGGTAGCGCTCTTCGGCTGTCGATTCGCCGGGATTGATCACGCCACCCGTGAGTCGGTGTACTCCACGCCGCCATCCCGAGGTCGACGCACGTTTCGGACGACTGAGCAGACTGTCGGGGGCGAGGTCCTGACTTGTCGGCTGGTACCGAGGGTCCGATTGACCGGCGCCTTGTGGGGCCTGACCCTGATCCGGTTGGTACTGAACCGGGGGCTGACCCTGACCGGTGGACCACGGCGGGGTCCACTCCTGGTTCGGTCTCGACGTCGCGGGCTCAGCAGGTGGGGTGTAGCGCGGCGGAGATTGACGATCCGCGCCCCGAGGCGTCTGCCACGGCGGCGCTTGACGCTCACCGTTCATGGACGCGCCGGACGGGGGAAATGATGGCCGACCTGCATTCTTCACCGGTTCCACTGGCGTACTGCTCGGGCGCCGCGGGCCACTCGAGCTGGGCTGCGCACGGATCGACCACGCGGCCGACGTGCCGTGCGTTTGCTCGCGATCCACGGTGCCCCCGTATCCGGATTCTGGCGATGGTTGTCGACTTCACTACTATTCCAGCCGAGAATACTTCGCGTGCGGTCTGTTTGCCTACGACGCTACCAAACACGGGAGAATCAGCACGTAACACGGGTCACGCTCGTGGATGCGCCCGGTCGTGGACTGCGCGCAACCTGTCGACAGATACGTGCGTGTAGATCTGTGTCGTTGCCAACGACGAATGGCCGAGAAGTTCCTGTACAACCCGAAGGTCCGCGCCTCCCTCGAGTAGGTGCGTGGCAGCTGAGTGTCTCAATCCGTGCGGACCCAAGTCAGGAGCGCCGGGGACGGCAGCGAGGACATCGTGTACCGCGGTACGAGCCTGCCGAGGGTCGAGCCGCCCGCCTCGGCGTCCCAGGAACAGGGCGGACCCGGAACGTTCTGCCACGAACTCAGGTCGACCGCGTTCGATCCAGACTTCCAGGGAGGTCGCGGCGGGAACGCCGTAGGGCGCCGACCTCTCCTTGTCTCCCTTACCTACGACGCGTACGAGCCGCCGAGCGGTGTCGACGTCGCCCAGATCGAGACCACACAGTTCGCTCACTCGGATGCCCGTCGCATACAGCAGTTCGACGATCGACCGGTCCCGCAGCGCGATCGGATCCAGCTCCCTCGAACCCAGTTCCGCGGCCGACATGGCGTCTGCGGCCTGGCTCTGTTTGAGAACCGACGGTAGAGCCCGCGCCGCACGCGGCGCCGCGAGCCGCAACGCCGGATCATGATCGATCCGCCCACTTCGCTGCAGCCACGCCGTGAACGCCTTTGCAGACGATGCACGGCGGGCCATCGACGTCCGAGCAGAGCCCCGTCGAGCCTGTTCCGCGAGCCAGGATCGGAGCACTCGCAGATCGAGCGAGTCCACGCCGGTCCAGGAATCGGTTTCCACCAGATGAACGAGAAGCGACTCCGCGTCACGCAGATAGGCACGAACAGTGTGCGGCGAGCGAGCACGACCGAGAGTCAGATGCTCGGCGTACTCCTCCAGATGCACCCTGAGTGTCGGCGGCAGAGGGTCGACCATCGAATCAGCCTTGTCTCCGGCGGACGCGACCGCAACCCCACCAGTCAGACGTCTGCGCCCGACTCGGCCTCGGCGAGTTCGCGCTTCCACGCACGGAAGGTCTCTTCGGTCCTGCCTTTACGCCAATAACCAGAGATAGATGCCCATTCCGCAGAGACGCCGCGTTCCTTTCGCACGTAGCCGCGGAGGTTGTGCATCACAGCCTGGGCTTCTCCGTGGATGAACACCTGGGCTTGGCCAGGGAGCCATTCCGTGCTGCGTACAGCCTCGATCAGTGGCGCGTGGTCACCCGATTTGTCGTCGCCGACCTCGTTGGAGGTTGCACCGCGGTGAATCCATGTGACATCGACTACGGCGAGCGTCTCGAGGTAGATCTCGTCCTTGCGGTCGGCGACCTCGATGAAGACCTTGGCAATCGCGTCCTCGGGGAGCGACTCGACTGCTGCGGCGATGGCCGGGATAGCAGACTCGTCACCGGCGAACAGGTGCCAGTCCGCATCCGGTCGCGGAGAGTAGGCACCCGAAGGCCCGTACATACTGATCTCCTCGCCCGGCTCGACGCGTGCAGCCCACGGTCCGGCGACCCCCTCGTCTCCATGAACGACGAAGTCGATGGCGATTTCTCGAGCTGCGGAATCGACGGATCGGACCGTGTACGTTCGTTTGATCTCATCGTCACCGGAACCGAAAATCAGCTTCACGTACGAATCGGTGTACCCAGCGGGTTCGAAGTCCTCGAACCCCGAACCTCCGAGGTACACCCGTTGCATGTGCGGCGTCAGTTCCTCGGTTCGGAGGACGGTCAGCGTTGTTGTGCTTCGTGCCACGAAAGTTCAGCCTTTCCGAGCTGTCACGACGGTGAATATCTTCTCACCTAGTAAGTGTTACCTAATCAGGTTACGTGCATCCCGACTGTCGTGGCGTGCAAGCTCCACTCAAAACCCGTCCGTGTTACCCATGTCCCGGCGAGCGATATCCAAGAAGTCGCTCGAGACATACCCCGGCTCACTGTCGTTCGGATCGATAGCCGAGTCAGGGTAGCGCTCCCGCCGAACGACAGACAGAACGTCGTCGACGTTCTGCCCAGGATTCGCTTCGAGCGAGGCGATCGTGTCGGCAACCATCGAGAGATAGTCCCGCAACGACGACTCGAGGGCGTGCAGGAAGTCGTACATTTCCGGCGAAGCCAACATCTCGACCTGTGGAACCACGGAGTAGTACGCGACCAGAGCGTCATGTGCGGCATCCGACGCCGAGCCACGAGCCGCTGCGTCACCATCCGCTCGGAACGTGTCGAGATGGTCCTTCTGGGTGAGGAACACGCGCTGTGCGGCGGTATCGAACCTGGAATACGCGTCTTGACGCTGCACGCGAAGAAACGAGCGAGTTTGATTCCGGTCGTAGTTTTCGGCATTGATTCGTGCAGTCGCGATGGCGGTGTCGTTTGCCCGGCTGTTCGTGATCACGCCCACAACGGACGCCGAGACAATGGCCGCCACCGAGATCACGAGGGTGAACCATGTGGTCAGGTGTGCAGCGCGGCCGGCTGCACCAGCCTGCGGACCTTCATCTTCTGCCAACCGGGCTCCCGGAATTCGATGTCAGCGCGGGTTGTCCGCTTTCCATCGTATCCGGCTCACGATCTCACCACACGAAACCAGCCCGTTTCGTCGCTGGCCACGAACCCTTCGAGTTCGAGCAGTGGGAGCACCGAACGCACCTTGGTCAACGGCAGCGATGACAGTTCGGAAAGCTCCCGAGGTGATCGTGTGCCGGTTGCGGGTAGGGCCTCGTAGACAAGCAAGGCGTTGTCGGAGAGTGCGTCGATGTCGCGGAACATCGACGGCCGACCCTCGCCGACCTCACCCGAGGGACCTGCCTCCGCGACCACATCGTGTGCGTCTGCGACGAGACGGGCTTCACCCTCTCTGATCATTCGGTGGCAACCCTTCGACGATGCCGAAGTTACCGGCCCGGGTACCGCCAGGACTGGCCTGCCGAGCTTGTGCGCCCAGGCCGCGGTGTTTCGTGCTCCGCTCCTCCATCCGGCCTCGACTACGACGACAGCGGAACCGAATGCGGCAACCACACGATTGCGCGCCAGAAACCGATGCTTCGCAGGTGTTGTGCCGGGTCCGTATTCACTGACGACCGCACCGCTGTCGGCAATTCGCTGCAGCAGTCTGGCGTGGCCGGACGGGTAGGCGCGATCGACGCCGCATGCAAGGACCGCGACCGTCTTACCCGACACTCCGAGGGCCGCCCGGTGGGCAGCTGCGTCGATGCCGAAGGCCGCCCCCGACACGATCGTCCAGCCATCCACTGCCAGATCCCCAGCTATTTCCGCGGTCACGTGTTCGCCGTATGCACTCGCCGCGCGTGTGCCGACGACCGACACCGCTCTCTCCACGAGATCGGTGATCGGTGTGCGGCCGAGTACCCACAACGCGCAGGGCGCACAGGAATCTACACCGGCCGGCATTCCGGCTCCGTCGAACGCGAGCATCCGCCACATCGGCCATTCCTCGTCGTCGGGCGTCACCAGCCGTCCCCCGAGCGCACGGACCATGTCCAAATCCGAAGCAGCCGTGTCGATGTGGGATCTGACCTGGAGCCGTTCTCCCAGAATGCCGCCGATCACAGCCGCGCGCGCTTCCTCCGGGCCCGCCTGAGCAGCGAACTCGGCCAAAGGCCGATGCGGACCTTGCGCAACGCGTGAGAGGTACGCCCATGCAAGTCGACGTGGATCGTGGACGTTCACATCAGCCCCCTGTCGCGGAAGTCCAGAGCTGCTCCGACTTCCTCCAGCCCCGGCACGTCCCCACCTGCGAGATCGGCGAGTGTCCACGACACCCGCAGTGCCCGGTCCGCACCACGTGCGGTCAGCGACCCGTTCCGCAGCGATCGCTCGAGCGGGCGCAACGCGTCGTTGCCCAACCTGAACTTCTGTCGAAGAGCCGGTCCGGGAACCTCGGCGTTGGTTCGCCACCCGAAATCACGCCACCGTTCCGCGGCCGCATCACGTGCACCCGTCACCCGAGCCCTCACCTCCCGGGTCGTCTCCCCCACCTCGTCGGCCAACGCTCCGGTCGCGACGGTCTGCATCGCTATTCGTATGTCGACTCGGTCCAGCAGCGGTCCCGACAACTTCCCCAAATACTTTCTTCTGACGGTGGGCGCACAGACGCAGTCGGCGTTCCTGGCAGGTGCGCACGGGCACGGATTGGCGGCCAAGATCAGCTGAAACCGTGCGGGATACCGCGCGACACCGTCTCGGCGTGCAATCCGAATCTCCCCGTCTTCCAGAGGGGTTCGCAACGCTTCGAGTGCTTTGACCCCCATCTCCGCACATTCGTCGAGGAACAACACTCCCCGGTGCGCCCGGCTGACGGCACCCGGTTTGGCCATTCCCGTACCGCCGCCGACCAACGCACTCACCGTCGTCGAGTGGTGCGGAGCGATGAAGGGCGGCGACGAGATCAGCGGCCGATCCCCCGTCAACATCCCTGCGACCGAATGAATCGCCGTCACCTCCAACGATTCCTCGTCCGTGAGCGGCGGCAGTATTCCCGGAAGCCGCTGCGCCAGCATCGTCTTACCGATGCCCGGCGGACCGGTCAACATGATGTGATGCGCCCCGGCTGCCGCGACTTCCAAGGCCCACCGCGCCTCCGACTGCCCAACCACCTCACTCATGTCGGGATACACCGCATCGTCGACCAACACCGATGGCACAGGATGATCGAGCGCACCCTCGCCCCGCAGCCACGACACCACCTCCGACAGCGACACGGCGCCGAGCACTTCGATTCCGTCGACCAACCCTGCCTCCGCCAACGCAGCCAACGGCACAACGACTCGGCGCCACCCAGCCCGCTTCACCGCCAGCACCCCGGGTAGAACGCCGCGTACCCCGCGAAGGCGCCCGTCGAGCGCCAACTCACCGAGAAACACCGTCCGCTCCAGCGAGCGACGAGGAATCTGCTTGTCCGCGTCCAAAACCGACAACGCAAGAGCCAAGTCGTAGACGGACCCCATCTTGGGCAACGTCGCCGGCGACAGTGCGAGTATCACCCGAGAGTCGGGCCAGCGACCACCCGAGTTGGTCACCGCTGCTTTCACCCGATCACGTGACTCGTTCAAGGCCGTGTCGGGCAATCCCACCAGATGAGTGCCGGGAAGACCCCGACCGATGTCGGCTTCGATTTCGACAACCTGACCGTCGACGCCGCTCACCGCGACGGAGAAGGCGCGCCCCAACGCCATCAGAAGACACCGGGAAGGTGACTGATCACCGGGTCACCATCTCTGGGCATCATGACTGCGACCACATCGAATCGCATTCTCACCCATGGACTCGCGCGCGCATCGAGCCACGCCAGGGCGAGTTTCCTGATACGCACCTGCTTGACGGGAGTCACCGACTCCGCCGGGGTCCCGTATCCGACACCGGAGCGGGTCTTCACTTCGACGAAGACGACCACCTCGCCATCACGCGCGACGATGTCCAGTTCGCCGTACCTGCACCGCCAATTCCGATCGAGCACCTCCATCCCACGCTCGACCAGATGCACCGTAGCGAGAGCCTCTCCCCGCGCTCCCAACTCCGATCTCGAATTCGCCACGCCAGTTCCCCCTGTGCTCGCCGGTTCGTCGACTGCCGAACCCGAGAACGACGATGCACCACACGAACAGCCGTCCCCCGGCGTAATCCCTGGTCGAGATTTGCCCTGGGGACAAAGACCGACCCTGTGGAGAACCCAGCGAATATCGCGCACTCCGAGACCGGCAATGTCGGACCCGTATGCATAGAACAACAACACGAATGGAAGAACGACACGCACGGGAGAACGACACGCATGGGAGAACGACAAAGCCCCGACATGGAAATCAGGTCGCGAAACCATCCATGTCGGGGCTGAGCCGACGAAACTACTACCGAAATCTAGTGAGCAGCCTCGTACGCGGCCTGCACGTCCTGGCTGATACGGCCTCGGGCGCTGACATCGTGGCCGTTCTCGCGGGCCCACGTACGGACATCCTGCAAATCAGCCTTGCCACGCGCCTGGCCGACGGATGCCTTGCGCCCACGCTTAGCCGACACTTTTTCGGCGTGTTCGATCCAAAACGCGAGTTGCTCGTGCAATTCGTTCGCGTGCTTCAGATTCAGGTCGATCCGGTACTGGTTGCCGCCGATTCCGAATTCGATGGTCTCCCCCTGACCTTCTTTGATGACGGAACCGTCGACATCATCGATCATTTGGACGAGAGTCTTGCGCGCCATGTCCGAACCTCTAACAGTGAAGGGAATATGCTGATTAAAGTGTTTCTACCACCGATAAGAGGTGAGTACAAAGAAATAGCAAATTCACAGCTCACTTTAAGGCAGTGGTTTCTCCGAACGCGCACACGACTGGAACATCATGAATTCGAAAAGCGCTGCAACCCAAGTCGTTACAGGTGCCAATTTCGACGGGCAGCAGAATCATTCCCCCACGATCGACCACAGCACCTGACCCAGAACCAGCACCACGGCCGCTGCGCCGAGCAGCTGCGCACACATCACCAGGTTTCGGCGCGACCGCCTCCGTCCGAAGACGTACAGCACCGATGCAATCAACAGCAGCCACAGGGTCGGAGACACGACGCGCTACTCGGGCAACCTGAGGTCGGGCTTCTCGAGTTCCTCGATGTTGACGTCCTTGAAGGTGATCACCCTGACGTGCTTGACGAAACGGGCCGGTCGGTACATGTCCCACACCCATGCGTCCGACATTCGTAGCTCGAAATAGATTTCACCGTCGGCATTGTGCGGAATCAGTTCGACGGAGTTCGCGAGATAAAATCGCCGTTCGGTCTCCACGACGTAGTTGAATTGGCCGACGATGTCGCGGTACTCCCGGTACAACGAGAGCTCCATCTCGGTTTCGTACTTTTCGAGATCCTCGGCACTCATCGGCTTTTTCTCATCCTTATCTCTGATCGCTCGGCGCTACGGCGTGAACTTCAATCATCGCGCACGTCGATCGTCGTAGTCCATTCGGCCCAGCACCGACGCCACCGCATCCTGCGCGTCGCTGCGATTGCCATCCGTCGGCCGAATACTCTTCCTGGCTGCCGAGACGTTCGCATACGACATTCGATGCTCTTCGCACGGCCCGAGTTCCACCAACGCCGCGGCGTGCGCCCTGGTGCTGTAGCCCTTGTGTACCGCGAAGCCGTAGCCGGGAAGGCGACCGTCCATCTCAACCATGACGCGGTCCCTCGCCACCTTGGCCAGAATGCTCGCCGCGGCGATGCACGCGGCCGTCGCGTCACCACCGATCACCGGGAGTGACGGCGCCGGGAGGCCAGGGACTCGAAATCCGTCCGTCAGCACGTACCCGGGACCAACCCCGAGTCCAGCGACGGCACGGCGCATCCCCTCGATGTTTGCGACGTGTACGCCGATGCGATCGATTTCCTCGGCCTCGATGAAGACCACGCTCCACGCAAGTGCGAGCCGTTCGATCTTCGGGTACAGCTCTTCGCGGCGCTTCTCGGACAATTTCTTGGAGTCGTTCAGGTCCGCCAACGACGCGTACGGCTTGGGACCGAGGATGCAGGCGGCGACCGTCAGCGGGCCTGCGCACGCACCTCTGCCTGCTTCGTCGACGCCGGCGACCGGACCCAAACCACTTCGATCGAGCGCGGCCTCCATCGTCCGCAGACCCGAGGATCTGCGGATGACGGGTCGTGGCGGCCATGAGGGACGCCCACGTGACCTGCTTGTGCTCGCTCTAGCCATTGTTGCTTCTCTTGCTCACTGCCCCTGAATGTCCGGCGAGTCGAGCGTTCCGAAGCGCGATGGCGGCAGCGCAATGAGAAATGCTTTGCCGATGACATTGTCGATCGGCACGGTGCCCATGAGTTCGTCCGAGACGTGAAAACGCGAGTCGGCCGAATTGCTCCGGTTGTCACCCATCACCCACACGTTGCCCTCGGGGACGGTGACTGCGGAGAAACAACGTCCGGACTTCAGTTCGGTGTCGCACGTGAGCACATCGGGGGTGAACGGAAAGTCCATCTGGATGTACGGTTCGTCGAGCGGCTTACCGTCGACCAGCACTCGCCCCTGATCGTCGCAGCACTCGACGGTTTGCCCCCCGGTCGCAATGACGCGCTTCACCAGGTCGTTTTCGTCGGGGGCAACGATCCCGATGAGCGAACCCACTTCCTCTGCGCCCCTGATGATCGAATTCGACGATCTCGTGGAAACGAACTCGCTGTTCCACGAGTCGGGACCACGAAAGACGATGACGTCGCCTGGCTTCGGATCGCCGAATCGGTAGCCGATCTTCTCCACCACAATGCGGTCACCGGTGCACCCCGCGCATCCGTGGAGCGTAGGTTCCATCGACTCGGACGGGATCAAGTAGACGCGCGCGATGAACGTCTGCAAGAGAAAGCTGAGAACGAGTGCCACCAGTATGAGAATCGGCAGTTCGCGCCAGAACGAGCGTGGCTTCTTCTGACTGCGTGTGCTCTTCGAGTCCTCGCTGTGCGAGTCGGGCCGAGGTCCAGGATCCTGCGAGGCATCTGACACTGGACCAGATTAGCCGCACTCGCCGTGTGGTCACGACAGCGCACCACATCACCTGCGTCCGAGAGCACAAAAAAGCGCCGCCCCGACCGTGACGGTCGGTGCGGCGCTCCTTCGAAGTCGCTCGCTTCGGAGCTACTTTCAGCGCTTTTCCTTGATCTTCGCAGCCTTGCCACGGAGATCACGGAGGTAGTAGAGCTTCGCGCGCCGAACGTCGCCGCGGGTCAAGACCTCGACCTGGGCAATGTTGGGGCTGTGCACGGGGAAGGTGCGCTCGACACCGACGCCGAACGAAACCTTACGAACGGTGAACGTCTCGCGGACGCCACCACCCTGGCGGCGAATGACGACGCCCTTGAAGATCTGCACGCGCTCTTTCGAGCCTTCGATAACCTTGACGTGCACGTTGAGCGTGTCGCCGGGGCGGAAATCAGGAATGTCGCTGCGCAGCGACTGCTTGTCCAAGAAGTCCAGAGTGTTCATCGGTTCGGTCCATCCTTGCGTTCTTCGCACGAGCAGAGGAACCGAGCGGGGTCGCGTGGCTTGGAACTGATCCCGCGGAACTCGACTGGTTCGTACTCCGATTAGGTGTGTGCCTGGTACAGGCAACCCGCCTATTGTGCCAGACCAGTCGCCCGGTCACGAAATCACGTTTACCTGCGCCCCGTCCAACGGTCTCGGAGCGGCCTGAACTGTCCTGTCCAATTCCTCCTCTGTCGCGGAGACGACATGGTCCAGGTTCGGCTTGCCCGCGACCAGATCCTGTACATAGATCTTCGCCCTGATCGCCGGCCTTCTGATCGTTCGTTCGCGCCTCAACGCGCGCTCCATCTTCTTCGGCCTCGTCGTATAGCGCCACCGTGCCCACGGCGCGCCCGGCCTGCTCAGTCGAAGCGACCCGAGAAGCAGGATCGGGACGAAGAACAGCCCGATCAGACCGGTCCAGATCTTGCCTTTCAGCAGTACGACGGCGCACAGGCCGAGATGAACGAACGCCAGCGTCACGAAACCGGCTCGAACGAGCGGGTCGGGGTCGCGTCTGATGTCGGTTACGTCGAGTAACTCGAGCGGGTGGAAGCCGAGGAGGAGCAGACCGGTCCCGGCTACCGCGACGAACACGGCGTCGACCGACGTCCGTCCCTGCTCCGACCAATAGACATCCTTGAGATAGAAGATCAACGCGAACTCGTCGAGCACCAGTGCGGCACCGATACCGAACAGAGCAGCGAGCACCGCGCCGGTCTCCCGGGTGCCGTCTTCGAACACAGCAATCAGCGAGATGCCGGACACCAGCATCAACACGATTCCGAACACGACGTGGTGAATGTGTTGGCCACCGGGGGTGATGTTGCCAGGCCACCATTTCACCTGTGCGCGAATCAACCTGACGCTCACCCGGATCAAGAGAAATCCGGACAGGAAGCCGAGCAGAAAACACAGAAGAGGCAGGCGTCCGTGCGCGATGATCTCGTGATCGAACCACCTCACGCCTGCACCCTCCTCAGTCCGTCGACACCCACCGCTCCACGAGAGTCGAAGGTACGAAGCTTACTTCCCGAACCCTGCCTTTCGGAGCGCGTCGGCCATCGACCCGCCTGCTGGTGTGCTCGCCTGACGACCACCGCCGCCGCTACCGCCGCGGTTGTCACCCTTGTGGCCCTGCTGACGATCCTGCCCGCCCGCTCGTCGTCCATCGCCGCGCGGCCCTCCCCCGGATGCGCTGCGCGGCTTGTCCTTGGCTGCCGCGCCTGGCTCGTCGTCCAGGCGGAGGCTGAGTCCTATGCGCTGGCGTGGGATGTCGACCTCCATGACCTTGACCTTGACGACGTCGCCGGACTTGACCACCTCGCGTGGGTCCTTGACGAAGTTGTGCGACATGGCCGAGACATGGACGAGCCCGTCCTGGTGTACGCCGACATCGACGAACGCACCGAAGGCCGCCACATTGGTGACAACGCCCTCGAGTGTCATACCCGGCTTCAGATCGGTGACCTTCTCGATACCAGCGGCGAACGTGGCGGTCTTGAATTCCGGTCGTGGATCTCGACCGGGCTTTTCCAACTCCGAGATGATGTCGGTGACGGTTGGGATTCCGAACCGGTCGTCGGCGAACTGCCGAGGATCGAGGGTACGCAGCAATGAACCGTTGCCGATCACCTCGCGTACCCCGACTCCTGCGGAGTCCACGATTCGGCGCACCACCGGGTAGGCCTCGGGGTGAACGCTCGAGCGGTCGAGCGGGTCGTCTCCGCCCGAGATGCGAAGGAACCCTGCACATTGCTCGAAAGCCTTGGGCCCCAGCCGCGCCACGTCCTTGAGCTTGCTGCGTGTGACGAACGGCCCGTGCTGGTCGCGGTGGGCCACGATGCTCTCGGCGAGGGACCCTGCGATGCCGGACACCCTGGACAGGAGTGGAACGGAGGCGGTGTTGACGTCGACGCCCACCGCGTTCACCGCATCCTCGACCACGGCCCCGAGGGATCGAGCGAGCAGCGACTCGGAGATGTCGTGCTGGTACTGACCGACGCCGATCGACTTCGGATCGATCTTCACCAGCTCTGCCAGCGGATCCTGGAGTCGGCGGGCGATGGACACGGCACCACGGATGGACACGTCCAATTCCGGCAGCTCGCTCGATGCGTACGCCGACGCCGAGTAGACCGATGCGCCCGCTTCCGAGACGACGATCTTGGTCAACCCAGCCGCCGGGTACTTGGCGATGAGCTCGGCTGCCAACGAGTCGGTCTCGCGGGAGGCAGTGCCGTTCCCGATCGCGATGAGCTGAACCGAATGCTTGGCTGCGAGCGCAGCCAGAGTCGCCAAAGCATGGTCCCATTTGCCCTGCGGCTTGTGCGGGTAGATCGTGTCGTAGTCGACGACCTTGCCCGTCGAATCCACTACCGCAACTTTGGTGCCGGTGCGGAACCCCGGGTCGAGTCCCATCGTCGCCCGGTTGCCCGCAGGCGCGGCCAGGAGGAGGTCCTTGAGGTTGGAGGCGAATACGTCGACAGCGTCCTTCTCGGCGGATTGACGGAGCCGCATGCGGACATCGATGGCCATGGTGACGAGAAGCTTCGTACGCCACGCCCACCGGACGGTGTCGAGCAACCAACGGTCCGCAGCGCGGCCTCGGTCGGCGATATCGAACTTCGTCGCGATTCGTCCCTCGTACACCGTGGGTACGCCGGGAACTGGCTCTTCCTGATCGGGTTCGAGCCCGAGCGAGAGCACTTCTTCTTTTTCACCCCGAAAGGCAGCGAGAATCCTGTGCGACGGCAATGAGGTGAACGGTTCGGAGAACTCGAAGTAGTCGGCGAACTTGGCGCCTTCGTCCTCCTTTCCCTTGCGTACCGTGGAGGTCAACTTTCCGCGCGTCCACATCAGCTCACGAAGTTCTCCGACCAGATCGGGATCCTCGGCGAACCGCTCGACCAGGATTGCGCGCGCGCCGTCGAGTTGCTCGGTGTCGTACTTCGTCGGATCGGTGTTCGGATCCGAGATCAGCGCGTCCGCGACGGGCTCGTGCCCTGCCTCACGGGCGATCTGAGCTTTGGTCCGACGCTTGGGCTTGAACGGCAGATAGATGTCCTCGACACGCGCCTTGGTCTCGGCCACCATCAACGACTGTTCGAGCGCCGGGTCCAATTTGCCCTGGGATCGGATCGATTCGATGACCGCATCGCGTCGTTCGTCGAGCTCACGGAGGTAGCGAAGGCGCTCCTCCAGCAAGCGCAGCTGCGCGTCGTCGAGGGTTCCGGTCACTTCCTTGCGATACCGGGCGATGAAGGGGACCGTCGACCCACCGTCGAGGAGGTCGACCGCGGCGGCCACTTGGCCCTCGCGAACATCGAGTTCTTCGGCTATGCGCTTGTTCACAGTTTTCAGAGCACTCGTCACGGCGCACGACCCTACAGCTACTGTGGGACACGTTGTTCGACGGACCAGTGTGGGAGTACTCGAAATGTCCAGGCCGATGCAAGTCCTGGCTGTATCTTGCGCAACTCTCCTTGCAGCCGTGGCCATCCTCTTCTCCGGCTGTGCCGTTCCCGACGACTCCTCTGTCGTGGACACGCAGACAACGAGCGAATCGCCGTTCCCGGATACCGACACGGTGGACGGTCTCGACCTCAACTCACGCATCCCCGAGGCCGTCGAGTCTGCGCTGGGCCGCGGCGCCGACGTCGACTTCGCACTCCTCGACCGCACCACGGGTGCCTACTTCGCCAGTGGCGACACCGAGCAGTTCGAAACCGCCTCGGTCGCGAAGCTGTTCATCGCAGATGACGTCTTGCGGGGCGCAGAAATAGCCCAGGTTCCGGTCGCAGACGACGACATGGCGGCGATGTCGACGATGTTGAGATCATCGGATGACGGCGCGGCCAACACCCTGTGGTACAAGTACGGCGGGACCGACATCATCGACCGCACCACCCAGCGGTACGGGCTGACCGCGACACAACCTCCGTGGGACGGCCTGTGGTGGAACACAACCACAACGGCTGCAGACCTGGTCGCGTATTACGCCAGGCTGCTCGACAGAGCAGGCGGGTTGTCCCCTGCGTCGACAGCAACGATGATCGGGTTGTTGCGTGAATCGACTCCCGTCGCGACGGACGGATATCACCAGCACTTCGGCATCGTCGATGCGCTTCCACTCGAACCCGTGTATGCGGTCAAACAAGGGTGGATGTGTTGTATCGCGGACCGATGGATTCACCTCTCCACGGGAACTATCGGCGTCGACAACCGCTACGTGATGGTGTTGGCCTCACACGAGGAGATTCACTACGAGGACGACATGGACCACTACCCGGACACTGCTGTCGTCGACGTGACCGACGACAGTAGCGCGCAACATGCGCGCGATACGTTGACCGGCTTCGTGACCATGCTCTTCCCGGACGGACGAATCGACTAGTCGGCCAACAGATCCGGTCGCCGTTCGGAGGTACGGGCAAGCGATTGCTGCTTTCGCCACGCCGCGATACGCGCGTGGTCGCCCGACCGCAACACCTCGGGTACGTCGAGCCCGCGCCAACTCACCGGTCGCGTGTAGCTCGGCCCCTCCAACAGTCCATCGGAAAACGAATCCTCCTGATGGGACAGCTGATTGCCGAGAACGCCTGGCAGAAGACGGACGACGGCCTCGCTCATGACCAGAACTGCCGCCTCGCCGCCGATCAGGACGTAATCGCCGATGCTCACCTCTTCGACACGAACTCGCGTCGATGCGTCGTCGAAGACCCGTTGATCGATACCTTCGTAACGACCACATGCGAACACCAGATGCGTTTCCTGCGACCATCTTTCCGCTGTGCGCTGCGTGAAAGGAACACCCGCGGGAGTCGGAACGACGAGAAGTGATTCGTTCGTGAGCACCTCGTCGAGTGCATCCCCCCACACGGTCGGCTTCATGACCATTCCCGGCCCGCCCCCGTAAGGCGAATCGTCAACAGCTTTGTGAACGTCGTGAGTCCAGTCTCGGAGGTCGTGCACACCGACGGACACGAGGCCCTTGTCGATCGCCCGACCCAACAGTGCAGTTCGGAGCGGCGTCAGATACTCGGGGAAAATCGTCACTACGTCGATTTTCACGATTACTCCGGATCCAGCAGGCCCTCGGGCGGATCGATGACGATGCCGTCGGCAAGGCTCACCGATGTAACGATCGCGGTGACGAACGGCACCAAAATCTCGGCGCGAGACCCGTCGGCGGGCCGAATGGACAGCAGCTCACCTGCCGCGGAATGCAGAACCTCGCGGACGGTCCCGACCTCGGTGCCATCGGGAAGCCGCACCGACAGACCCTCGAGTTCATGGTCGTAGAACTCGTCGGGATCCTCACTCGGGGGGAGATCCTGCGAATCCACGACGAACAGAGTGCCGCGGAGAAGATCGGCAGCGGTCTTGTCTTCGATTCCGTGCAGTCGCAGCAGAAGCCGCCCGGAATGTTCCCGGACGGCTTCGACCACGTATGGAGTCGTATCAACGCTGGCACGGGGTTTGCGCCCGTGCAGAGCGGTTCCTACGGAGAAGCGATCCTCGGGGGCGTCGGTGCGAACCTCGACGACAACTTCTCCCTTGATGCCGTGTGACTTTGCGACACGGCCGATGACAAGCTCCATCGCGCAGTACTACTGATCGGTGTCGACGACGTCGACCCGGATACCGCGCCCGCCGATACCGGACACCAGGGTCCGGAGAGCAGTGGCCGTACGACCACCACGGCCGATCACCTTGCCCAGGTCGTCGGGGTGGACGTGCACCTCGACGGTGCGTCCTCGGCGTCCGGTGATCAGTTCGACGCGAACGGCGTCAGGATTGGCGACGATGCCGCGAACGAGATGTTCGACAGCATCGGCGACAACGGCACTCACTTCTCAGCAGCCTCGGCGGCCGGCGCGTCTGCCGTCTCGGTAGCAACAGCGTCATCGGACTTCGCGGCGTCGTCGGACTTCGCGTCGTCGGCCTTGGGGGCCTTCTTCTTCTTGGCCGTGGTGGCGTCACCGAGCGGCTCGGCGTCGGCCTGAGCCAACGCAGCGTTGAAGATATCCAGCTTGGACGGCTTGGGCTCTGCGAAACGCAGGGTGCCCTCCGCGCCCGGGAGGCCCTTGTACTTCTGCCAGTCACCGGTGATCTTGAGCAGTGCTTCGACGGGCTCGGTCGGCTGAGCGCCGACTCCGAGCCAGTACTGCGCACGCTCGGAGTCGATGTCGATGATGCTGGGGTCCTGCTTGGGCTCGTACTTGCCGATGGTCTCGATCGCGCGGCCGTTGCGGCGCGTACGAGAGTCCGCGATGACGACGCGGTAGTGCGGGGTGCGGATCTTGCCGATACGCATGAGCTTGATCTTGACAGCCATGAAAATTGGAGCCTTTCGAAGTGGTCACGGCGCAATTCGGCGATGCGCATGGACTGCGCATCCGGTTTTGCGTTGATGGGTGTTGTGACCGCCGTTCGGTACGTAACCGGTGGACGGGCGAACAGCGTCCCATTGTGCCAGACGATGTACATCCAGAGTTAATCGGATGTCACGAGACCAGCAAGATCGCACATGCGGGCAGCGTGTTGTTGACCGAATGCGCGGTCGCGGACGACGCCACCGAACCGGACTTCATGCGAGCGATCCCGATGGCGAGGCCGCCCCACAAGAGCACCACGAACCGCCATCCCTCCCGGTGCCACAGAGCGAACAGGACTGCGGTCACGGCGAGCACGACCCACTTGTTGCCGAGCCAGGCGACTTTCATCGGCGCCACCACCTCGCCCAGGCCATTCCGCAGGCCCCACTTCCGCCGCTCGAGGGCGCCCCACACCATGCCTCGGAACATGATTTCCTCGCAGAACGGAGCACCGAGCCAAATCCACAGTGCCAACACGATCTTCCAGGGCAACGGGATGTCGAACAGGCCCGCGAGAGGCGCCTGGTCCTCGAGGTCGGTCTGCGACAGAACCACGAGTGCCAGCACGATTCCGCCTCCGAGAGCGGCGGCTCCCCAGGCAAAACCCGTTTTCAGCTGGCCTCCCAGCTCGGCGACCGTCGTGGGAAACCCGAAGTCGACGACGGGTCCGTTACCTCGATACCGACTGACCAGTAAGGACACGACCATCGCAACCACGCTGGGAATCATGATCGCAACGACGTAGACCCCGGCGACGCGAGTGTTCACTACGAACGGCAGCGCAAGGAATCCGGCGAGGTTGATCAGCAGTACGGCGGAAGCGGCCGGGATTCCCCATCTCTGACCTCGCCGACGACGGGTCGCCCCGACCTCTGCCCGCCAATACGTGTCCGACAATCCCGCGGACGAATGATGCACTGCGTTCATTGGCGCCATTCCGGACCAGCTCGGCTGTCGCCCGTCGCCCCCATCGGCCTCGGCCATATTCACCGAGACCGCGTGCTGGGGATACCGCGAAGGACGACGATGTCGGGCGAGGACAACACGTCGGGCCCGGTACGCGGATCCTGGGTGTAGACGAGCAGATCCGCGGGTGCGCCGTGCTCGATCCCCCGTCGACCCAGCCACTCCCGCGCCGACCAGCTTGCCGCTCCCAGCGCGTCCGTCGGGCTCATTCCGATCCCGGTGAGTGCGTGTACCTCGTCGGCAATCCTTCCGTGCCTGATCGATCCACCGGCGTCGGTGCCTGCGAAGATCGGCACGCCTGCGTCGTGGGCATGGGCGATCGTTTCGGACACTCGACCATGCAGCTCGAGCATGTGCCTCGCGTACACCGGGTATTTCGTCGCCGACGCTGCGATCGACGGGAAAGTCTCGATGTTGATGAGCGTCGGGACCAGCGCCGTTCCGTGGGCGACCATCATCTCGACGGTCTCGTCGGTCAAACCGGTGCCATGCTCGATGCAATCGATGCCAGCGGCGATCAAACCGGGTAGAGCGTCCTCCCCGAACACGTGGGCGGTCACCCGAGCGCCCTCGTCGTGCGCCGCATCGATCGCTTCCTTCACGATCTTGTCGTCCCACAGCGGCCGCAGATCACCGACACTCCGGTCGATCCAGTCACCGACCAACTTGACCCAACCGTCACCGATTCGTGCTTGCTGTCGGACAGCCTCGGGAAGCTGTGAATCGTCTTCGATGTCGACCGCAAGCCCGGGTATGTAACGCTTCGGAGACGCGATGTGACGGCCTGCCCGGATGATGCGCGGTAGATCATCCAGATCGTCGAGTGACCTGGTGTCGACAGGTGAGCCCGCATCGCGAAGGAGCAGCGCTCCTACATCCCGTTCGACTTCGGCTTGTGCGATGGACCCGGCCAGGTCCTCGTGTCCCCCACCATATTTGATGCCGACGTGGCAGTGAGCGTCGACGAGACCGGGAACTATCCATCCGTCGTCCGCCAAGGTTTCGGCGTTCGCGATCGGTCGGAGCGAGATTGTGTCACCCGAAATCCAGAGGTCGACGTACGCAGTGCCGGGTAGAACTCGGCCCCGGACGTGGAACACCGCCACTGCAAAACCTACTTCTTGGGCAGCTTCAGCTGCGATAGGTCGATTCCTTCGAGTCCCGGTGGGATCTGATCGAGTCCCTTGGGCATTCCCGACAGGTCAGGCATGCCGGGAGGCATGCCGCCCGGCATGCCGGGGAACCCGCCGCGGATCTTGGGCTGAGTAGGTCCCCGACCGCCCTTCTTACCCTTCTTGCCCTTCTTGCTACGGACCTGCTTACGCGCGCCGGGCATGCCCATGCGACCGGCCATCGCCGACATCATCTTCCGCGCTTCGAAGAATCGATCCACGAGTTGGTTGACGTCCGAGACCTTCACTCCGGAGCCGTTCGCGATTCGCAGGCGTCTGGATGCGTTGATGATCTTGGGATCAGTCCGCTCCTGAGGCGTCATGCCGCGGATGATCGCTTGAACCCGATCGAGTTGCTTCTCGTCGACGTTGGCAAGTTCCTTCATCTGCCCGGCGCCCGGGAGCATGCCGAGCAGGTTTCCGATGGGACCCATCTTGCGGACAGCCATCATCTGCTCGAGGAAGTCGTCGAGCGTGAGCTGGCCGGACCCGATCTTGTTGGCGGTCGCTTCGGCCTGCTCAGCATCGAAGTGCTGTTCGGCCTGCTCAATGAGGCTGAGCACGTCGCCCATACCGAGGATTCGGCTCGCCATGCGATCCGGATGGAAGACGTCGAAGTCCTCGAGCTTCTCACCGGTCGAGGCGAACATGATCGGCTCACCGGTGACCTCACGAACGCTCAGTGCCGCGCCACCGCGGGCATCGCCGTCGAGCTTGGTCAGCACGACGCCGGTGAACCCGACACCGTCGCGGAATGCCTGGGCTGTGCTTACCGCGTCCTGACCGACCATGGCGTCGAGGACGAACAGTGTTTCGTCCGGCTCCACGGCGTCCCTGATACCCGCAGCCTGGTTCATGAGTTCGGTATCGATGCCGAGACGACCGGCCGTATCGACTATCACGATGTCGAACTGCTTGCTGCGGGCTTCGGCAACGCCCGCGCGCGCAACCTCGACGGGATCGGCGGCCGAAATGCCGAGTTCGTTGTCACCGCCGCCGATGGACGTACCGGGGTGCGGGGCGAAAACGGTTGCGCCGGCACGTTCTCCGACGATCTGGAGCTGACTGACCGCGCCGGGACGCTGAAGGTCGCATGCGACGAGAAGTGGAGTGTGGCCCTGGTCCTTGAGCCACTTGGCGAGCTTGCCAGCCAGAGTGGTCTTTCCCGATCCCTGTAGGCCGGCAAGCATGATTACGGTCGGTGGCGTTTTGGCGAAGGTCAGCCGACGTGTCTCGCCACCCAGGATGCCGACGAGCTCTTCGTTGACGATCTTGACGACTTGTTGCGCCGGGTTGAGCGCACCGGATACCTCGGCACCCTTGGCGCGGGTCTTGATCCGGTTGATGAACTCACGGACGACCGGAAGGGCGACGTCGGCTTCGAGCAAGGCCAGACGAATTTCGCGCGCGGTGGCGTCGATGTCGGCGCCGGAGAGTCGACCCTTGCCACGCAGGTCCTTGAGAGTTCCGGTCAACCTGTCGGAAAGGGATTCGAACACCGATTGCACTCCTGAGCCGATTGAGAGTCGAGCCATGTGGTTCGAGCAGACTTACGTGGCTCCAGACTAGCGCCCGACCGATCGCTGCGTGGACAGCGCGTGCCTCTCAGGCGTTGCGCGCTGCATCGCTCCACGTGACGGACACTCCGCGAGTGGCCAACCACTCCGACGGGTCGACCTTCACACCGGAAGGATCGTGCACCTCGAAATGCAGGTGTGGGCCGGTGGACTGACCGCGGTTGCCGACTGTGGCGATGTTCTGACCGGCAGTGACGTGTTGTCCAGGTGCCACCGAGAAGGTGTCGACGTGCCCGTAAATCGTCTCGGTTCCGTCGGCGTGGAGCACCTTCACCCACAGTCCGAACCCGGATGCCGGACCCGAAGCTGTGACTTCACCGTCCGCCGCCGCCAGCACCGGGGTGCCGATGGGTGCCGCGATGTCGATGCCGCCGTGGTGGGACCCCCACCGTTGCCCGAATGTCGAGGTGAGTACTCCCGACACCGGTTGCACTGCTTGTTCCTTCAAAGGCGCAATACCTTTGAGGAGGTCTTGAGCCGCTGCCCCGACATCGGGAAGTCCCAGCGCCGCAAGGCCGGATGTGTCGGGTATTTCGATGCCCGGCGGGAGTTGCACGTTCTCGGGAAGCGTTATGCCCGGTGGTAGTTCGAAACCGGCCGGAAGTAGATTCCGGAGCTCGAACTGCTGACCGACCGAGGGAGCATCGGGCGCGGGTGCCGGTGCGGCCGTTGCGGTTCCGGCGCCCATCTGGGCAGCACCGGCGACGATCGCACCGGTGGCCGCCACTATCGTCGCGGCTCTCATTCCGGCGTCCTTCGGATCTTGCTTCGCCCTGTGGCGCCCGCGCGGTGTTGTCGAAATCTGTTGGTTCAGAACATATATGTTCGAGCGCTGGTGGGTTCCCACAGTCAGTACCTCATCCGTCGTCGGCCACCCGACCACGACGACTCGATTCACGGATCGTTCGTGGCGTGTTGCACTTGCGTACACAAATTGTTCCTGTGGCGAAGAACGTAACAAAACGGTCTCGCTCCGGAACACCGTAACCGAATCTTTATGAAAACTCACATACGACCAGTGAGACAGAACGGAATCGACGGGCTGAGCTAGGTTCCTTCGGGCTTCTCGGGCGGTTTCGGAGGTTCGGGCGCTGGGACGACCGCGAGGATCGCACGCTCGATCTCCTCTCGGGTCGCTCGACTGTCCGAACCGGTGATGTCGATGCAGAACGCATCGACCACCGAAGTTCCGAGCGTTGCCACTCGCGCCCATCGGACGTCGGCACCGAGACTTTCCAGTGCCGTCGCAAGACGGCACAGCAGACCCGGTCGGTCCTCCGCGCGTAGCTCGAGGACCACCTGCCCGTCATCGGAGCCGTCGAACCACAACACACGTGGAGGCGCCTGCGCATACATCACGGGCACCGACAGGTCGCCCTCGTCATCGAGCGGTGCTGGGAGCGCATCTCTTTCCTTGGCATCGAGCACTGCGACGAGGTCCAATTCACCTGCTTGCGCTCGAATGATTTCCTGCCTGAGCAACCCTGCCTGCGGCGGAGTACCGAACAGAGGTGCGACGGCGAACGAATTGACTGCCGAGCCGTCGTGACTACCGAGCGACGCCGAGAGCACTCGTAGCGAATGGAGCGCCAGGACACCGGCTGCGTCGGAGAGAAGTCCGGGTGTATCCGGAGCCACCACGGTGACGACGTAGGTGTGCGAGCCGTCCGTGGGCTGCAGGTCGACGTGCACGCCACCTTTCTCGGCCAATTCGATGTGGACAGGGTCGAGTGGATCGGGCGTCGGGAGGCTTTCACCGGCCATCACCATGCGGCATCGCCTGACCAGCTCTCGAATGAGCGACGATTTCCAGTCACCCCAGACACCCGGTCCGGTGGCCAACGAATCGGCCTCGGCCAGAGCGTGCAGCAATTCGAGCAGAATAGGGTCGGCCCCCAGGGTGTTCACGACGGTTTCCACGGTTACGGGGTCGTCGAGATCCCTGCGTGTCGCGGTCTCGGGCAGCAACAGGTGATGCCGGACCATCGCACTGAGCAACGTGACATCCGACGGCCACAATCCGAGTCGATTACCGATCTGCGTTGCCAATTCGGCTCCGACGACACTGTGGTCTCCTCCGCGCCCCTTCCCGATGTCGTGAACGAGAGCGCCGAGTACCAGTAGGTCCGGGCGGGCTACTCGGGTCGTCAACGCACTTGCGTACGCCGCGGTTTCGACGAGATGGCGGTCCACGGTCCAGGTGTGGACCGCATCACGAGGAGGCAGGTCACGGACCGCTCCCCACTCGGGAATCAATCGGCCCCACAACCCCGTTCTGTCCAGAGCCTCGATCGCTGCGATCGCACGACGTCCCGATCCGAGCAGGACCAACAGGTCGTTGAGCGCCTCTTTCGGCCACGGTTCACGCAGCTCGGGCGCACTGTCCGACAGCCGATTCAACGTAGATGCGGACATCGGCATACCGGTCTGTGCGGACGCAGCGGCGACCCGCATGATCAGGCCGGGATCCTTGTTCGGTCGTGCGTCGCGCGCGAGAACGACCTCGCCCGCGTGTTCGACCACTCCCTCGTCGAGCGGTCTCCTGACCGGCACACGGCGCAGTCGTGAAAGGCCGCGGCGTGGCAGCGAATTGCCTGCCGTACGCAATCCCACATCGACCGAGTAACTGATGGTCCGCGCCGAATCACTCAGTACCCGGGCCAGATCGAATCGATCACCGATCCGCAGGGCGGCACCGATCTCGTCGGCATCCTGGGCTCGGAGTTGGTCGCGGGCGCGTCCCGCGACACGATGCAACTCCGTGCGAACGTCGAGTAAGCGCCCGTGTGCGAAAGCGAGGCCACCGCCCGGCGATTCCGGCCCGAGGCCAGGCATACCGTCGGTCAGCTGTGCGATGGCAAGAGCGTCGAGAAGCTGGACATCGCGCAATCCGCCACGGCCACTCTTGAGATCGGGCTCCGCTCGATGAGCGATCTCACCGCTTCGGGACCATCGCGACCGTGTCTGGGTGATCAGTTCGTCGAACCTGGTTCGGATTCCGGTGCGCCACTCACGGCGAACGCCGCCGATGAGCAGGTTGCTCAGTTCGACGTCGCCCGCGATGTGGCGGGCCTCGAGCATTCCCAGTGCCGCGGTCATGTCGGTAGCCGCCACTTGAAGGGCCTGCGGAACTGTTCGCACACTGTGATCGAGCTTGATGTGGGCGTCCCACAGTGGGTACCAGAGTTTGTCTGCAACGTCGGCCACGATGTCGTGGCTCATGTCGTCGTGGAGAAGTATCAGGTCGAGATCGGAATACGGAAGTAGTTCGCGCCGAGCAAGACCCCCGACTGCCACGATAGCGAATCCCGAGTCCGGTTTGATGCCGAGTTCGGCACCCTTGGTGGTCAACCAGAACTCGTGCAGGTCGACCAGAGCTTGGCGCAGCGACGGTGCGTCGAGACGACGGTTGCGTGTTCCACCGTCCAGCAGCTGCTTTCGGGCGCGCGCGAGATCTGCCGCCGCATCGCTCATGCCCTTGGAAGTGGAGCCCCCCGACGTAGAGCCTCTCGAGACCGACGGCCCCGATCCCGCGGCTTTCGCCGTGGCATCGGAGCCGCCTGACCGCGACCCGTGTGGGTCAGAGCGCATCGGCGCCACGTTCTCCGGTGCGTACTCGGATGACCGAGTCCACCGGTGATACCCATACTTTGCCGTCACCGATCTTGCCGGTGCGGGCGGCCTCGACGATGACCTCGACCACCTTCTCGACTGCTGCGTCGTCGACGACGACCTCGACGCGCACCTTGGGCACGAAATCGACGGAGTATTCGGCGCCGCGGTAGACCTCGGTGTGGCCCTTCTGTCGTCCGTAACCCTGGACTTCACTGACCGTCATGCCGAGCACGCCGGCCTGTTCGAGGCCCGTCTTGACGTCCTCCAACGTGAAAGGTTTGACGATTGCCGTGATCAGCTTCATTTTCTACTTCCCTTCGGGGCTCATTCAGTGCACGGTTGCATACTGAGCGAGAACTCGCTCCTATCTCTACCCTGTCAGGCGAAGTCGTACGCAGTCTCGGCGTGTTCCGCCTCGTCGATGCCGTTGGCTTCCTCCTCCTCCGACACGCGCCAGCCGAGGGGCTTGAGAGCGAACGCGATGACCGTGGTGACAATTGCTGTGAAGATCAGTGCGAACAGTGCGATGACGATCTGGACGACGAGCTGCTTGTAGTCTCCGCCGTAGAACAGTCCGGTCTCGGACCCGAGGAAGCCGATGGCGATGGTGCCCCAGAGGCCTGCGACGAGGTGGACGCCGACGACGTCGAGCGAGTCGTCGTAGCCGAACTTGAACTTCAGTCCGACCGCGAGTGCGGAAAGAACACCTGCGACGACACCGAGAATCATCGAGCCGATCGGAGTGAGGGCGCCAGCGGCCGGGGTGATGGCGACCAAGCCTGCGACGATGCCCGATGCAGCACCGAGGCTCGTTGCGTGTCCGTCGCGGATGCGCTCGGTGATGAGCCAGCCTGCGATCGCAGCCGCAGTCGCTGCTGTGGTGTTGACCCAGGCGAGACCGGCGACACCGTCGGCGGCAAAGGCGGAACCGGCGTTGAAGCCGAACCATCCGAACCACAGAAGGGCTGCACCGAGCATGACGAACGGAAGGTTGTGCGGACGGAATGCGACCTTCCCGAAGCCGATTCGTTTGCCGATGATGAGTGCAAGAACGAGCCCTGCGATACCTGCGTTGATATGAACGACAGTGCCACCGGCGAAGTCGATCGGCGCAACGGAGGCGACGAGTCCGCCGTCACCGTCATCGGTGGTGCCGAAGATCTTGGCTGCGAGGCCGTCTTCCGACCCGGAGAGAAGTCCGCCGCCCCAGACCATGTGAGCGAGGGGGAAGTACGCCAGCGTGACCCAGATGCCGGCGAAAGCCAGCCAGGTTCCGTACTTGACGCGACCTGCGATGGATCCGGAGATCAGCGCGACGGTGATGATGGCGAACGTCACCTGGAATGCGACATCGATGATGTTCGCGTAGCCCCACGCTCCGACGATGAACTCGCCGTCGGCGTCGGTGATCGAGTCCTTCAGTCCGAAGAACTCGAACGGGTTGGCGAAGACTCCGCCGATGTCCTGCGTTCCGTACGACATCGACCATCCCCAGAGGATGTAGATGATCACGACGACTGCCATCGCACCGAAGGACATCATCATCATGTTCAAGACGGACTTCGACTGCGACATGCCGCCGTAGAAGAACGCCAAGCCGGGCGTCATCAGCAGCACCAGTGATGCTGCAATCAGCATCCACGCGGAATTGCCGGAAACCGCAGCCAAATCTGCTAGTTCGTCGGGACTCACGTACACCCTCCATATTCTTCTGCGCACCGGTTGGTCCGCCGCTTAAGAACAAAGAGTGGTTTTAAGAAGTTTCATCCATGACACTCTGGTGTTTCGCTCGTGTGAACGCATGGACCGAAACTGTTGCTAAAAGGTTTCGTGCAGGCCTTTCGTGTTTTCGAGATTTGGCTCTTCGCCCGCTTTCACCCGACTCAACCCAGCAATGCGTCCACGAATGCCTCCGGTTCGAACGGCGCCAAATCATCCGCGCCCTCACCGAGACCAACCAATTTGACCGGCACGCCGAGCTCACGTTGGACCTGGAAAACGATGCCTCCCTTGGCCGTGCCGTCGAGCTTCGTCAGGACTACGCCGGTGATATCGACCACTTCCGCGAACACCCGAGCTTGAGTCAACCCGTTCTGTCCGACCGTGGCGTCGAGGACGAGAAGAACGTCGTCGACCCGTGCCCGCTTTTCGATGACCCGCTTGACCTTGCTGAGCTCGTCCATGAGTCCGGACTTGGTGTGCAGACGCCCGGCTGTGTCGACCAGAACAACGTCCACACCCTGCTCGATACCCTTCGTCACCGCGTCGAACGCGACGGCGGCTGGGTCGGCCCCCTCCTTGCCGCGAACGACGTCCGCTCCGACACGTTCGGCCCACGTCTGCAGTTGATCGGCTGCCGCCGCCCTGAAGGTGTCCGCGGCCCCGAGGAGCACGCGGCGGCCGTCGGCGACAAGAACGCGCGCGAGCTTGCCGGTGGTCGTGGTCTTGCCCGTCCCATTGACACCTACGACCAACAGAACAGCCGGGGTGCCCTCGTGTGGCACCGCGTGAATGGATCGGTCGAGCTCCGGGTGGAGCTGCTTCACGAGAATTTCCTTCAGCAATCCGCGCGCGTCCGCTTCCGTGCGGATACTTCTCGCAGCCATTTGTTCGCGCAGGGCCTGCATGATCTCTTCGGTCGTCGACGATCCGAGGTCGGCGATGAGCAGCGTGTCCTCGACCTCTTCCCAGGAGTCCTCGTCGAGGTCGCCGCCGCCGAGAAGTCCCAAGAGACTCTTGCCGACCGCGGATTGTGAACGCGACAGCCGACCGCGAAGTCGATCGAGCCTGCCATCCGTCGGCGCGATGTCGTCCAGAACAGGTGCGCTGCCGGTCGGGGTTGGAGCCGGTGCAGGAGCCGGTTGGATCGTGGGCTCAGCGGCTGGCAGCGGCTCGGGCTCCGGGCTTGCCTCAGGAGTCGGCTCAGGGCTGGGTTCTGGCGTCGGGGCAGGTTCTGGTGTCGGGGCAGGTTCTGGTGTCGGGGCAGGTTCCGGCGTCGGGGCAGGTTCCGGCGTCGGGGCCGGCTCCGGCGTCGGGGCGGGTTCCGGCGTCGCTGCCGGTTCCGGAGTCGGACGAGGCCGCGGGGCCAGGTCGGGCTCAGCGGTCGCGGGGCCTTGGCTGAACGAGAATCCGCCACCGGCTTTGTAGCCGCCCGACCGGTCCTTGGGCGCTTCCTCGATGGTTGCAGTGTCCGAGGACTTCAGCGACACACGGCGTCGACGAGCCAGGACGTAGCCGGCAACGAGTCCGACAATCAGGATGGCCAGGACGGCCGCGACGATGATCCACGCTTGGGTACTCACGAGATCCATCCTGTCAGGACGCGTCCGGACACAGACGATCACCCTGGCACGGGTGAGGTCGTTCTCAGCTACGGAGGTGCACTCA
This sequence comes from Rhodococcus sp. P1Y, assembly GCF_003641205.1. Classification (NCBI taxonomy): domain Bacteria; kingdom Bacillati; phylum Actinomycetota; class Actinomycetes; order Mycobacteriales; family Nocardiaceae; genus Rhodococcus; species Rhodococcus sp. P1Y. Next base: position 3,230,005 of record NZ_CP032762.1, on the reverse strand, counting down.
CGGTGTCGTCCTCGTCAGAGGTGACGCTCCCGATCGTCTCCACACGGTCGCGGTTCAAACGCTGGGAGATGACGGTGGTGATTCCGTCACCACGCATGGAGACGCCGTACAGGGCGTCGGCCACCTCCATCGTCGGCTTCTGGTGGGTGATGACGATCAATTGCGACTTCTCTCGAAGCTGCTCGAACAGACCTATCAGTCGCCGCAGGTTCGTATCGTCGAGAGCCGCCTCGACCTCGTCCATCACGTAGAACGGGGATGGGCGCGCTCGGAAGATGGCAACCAGCATCGCGACGGCCGTCAGTGATTTCTCACCACCGGACAGCAATGACAATCGCTTCACCTTCTTGCCGGGCGGCCGCGCTTCGACTTCGATACCCGTGGTAAGCATGTCTCCGGGCTCGGTCAGGATGAGTCTGCCTTCACCACCGGGGAACAGTTTCGCGAACACCTGGGTGAATTCGCGTTCGACGTCGAGCCACGCATCCGTGAAAACCTGCAGGATCCGCTCGTCGACGTCGGCAACGACCTCCAGAAGATCTTTACGGGCGGATTTGACGTCCTCGAGCTGCGTCGACAGGAAGTTGTACCGCTCCTCCAGAGCAGCAAATTCTTCCAAGGCCAGCGGATTGACCTTGCCGAGGGTCGCCAGATCACGTTCGGCGCGCTTCGCGCGCTTCTCCTGGGTAGTCCGATCGAACGGCATGGGCGCAGGCGCGATCACGTTCTCACCGCGTTCCTTCGCGGCCTCGTATTCGGACATCTCCAGGTCGGTCGGCGGCAGCGTGACGTCAGGACCGTATTCTGCGATCAGATCCTCGAGACCGATACCGTGCTGTTCGAGGATGGTCGCTTCGAGTTGTTCGATACGCAGTGCTGCCTGCGCGCGCGCTACTTCGTCGCGGTGGACGGCATCGGTGATCGACGCCAGCTGGCCCTGCAAAGCGCGCACCTGTTCCTTCACACGGTCCAACTCCGCCGATGTAGTGGCACGCTGCTCGGCGAGTTCGTCGCGCCGCGCTGCGGCGGCGGACACGACGCGGGCCAGGCGTTCGGCCACCCGATCCCCCGCCGAGGCAACGGATTCGGCGACAGCAGCTGCATGGCGCCGCGCGATGCCTTCTCGTTCCGCGCGGGCGCGCGCTTCGCGTTCGGCTCGTGCTGCGCGCCGGAGCGAGTCGGCCTTGCCCCGCACCGACTGTGCCCGCTCCTCTGCCGTCCTCACATTGAGACGAGCTTCGACCTCTACCGATCTGACCTCGGACAGTGCGGCCGCAGCCGCTTCGCGCGCGTAAGTCGAGTCCTCCGATTCGGGCGAAGCTGCCGATCCCGATTGCTCGTCCTCGGCCAGGCGTAATCGTTCTTCGAGTTCCGCGAGGGCTTGGAGCGCCTCCTCGCGACCGCTCTCGGCTTTCGCCCGCTGATCGGACAGTCTCGAAGACTCCGCGTGTGCCGACCGTGCCAGTTGCCCGAGGCGACCCAGCTGTTCGTACACCGCGGACATGGCCGCGTCCGACTCGTTGAGTGCGGCGAGTGCTTGTTCCGCGGACTCCCGACGGTCGGCCTGCTCGGCGAGAGCCCCCGAGAGCGCCGCTTCCAGCTCAGCCGAACGCCGTTCGGCTGCGGCGAGTTCCACCGTGGACGTGTCGATCGCCGCCTGCACTTCGAGTGTGCTCGGCTTACGATCCGAGCCTCCGGACATCCATCCGGATTCGACGTAGTCCCCGGCCTTGGTCACCGCTCGAATTCCAGCGGCCGCCGCGATGAGCATGTAGGCGTCGTCGAGCGACGCGACGATCGCCACGTCACCCAGAAGCGCTTCCAGTGACGCCGTCAGCGTGTCGGGGTACCCGACCACGTCGATCGCCCATCGAGCACCGTCGGGGAGCGTGATGTTTCTGGGCCGCTCGACACCGTCTTCCTCGAACACTATGGCTGCTCGGCCACTGTCCGTGTCGTGCAGTGCACGCACGGCATCACGTGCGTGAGCGAACGACGCGGCGAAGACTGCATCGGCTGCGGGTCCCATCGCCACCGCTACGGCGACATCGAATCCGTCCTCGACGGTGATCTTCTCTGCAAGCAACCCCGACAGGCCGGGCTGGCCCTGCTCCAGCAGCCAGCCCGCCCCGTCCTTGCGCTCCAACCCCATGGTGAGCGCCTCGATACGTGCTTGAAAGGACGCCACGCGTTTGCCCGCGACGCGATCCTCGTTCTGAAGTTCGACGACGCGCGCGTCCGCGCTCCGCAACGCAGCAACGGCGCGTTCGTAGTGGGTGTCCAAGCTCAGTTCACTGGCATCGAGGCCGGATATCTGGTCCTGCACGCTCTCGAACTCGGTCTGTGCGAGGTCGCCTCGCTCACGTGCTTCGTCGATGGCAACAGACAGCCTCGACACTTCGGCGTCGATGGAATCGGCTTTGGTTCGGTACGTGTCGACCTGCCCGGACAGCCTTGCGAATCCCTCTCGGCGATCGGCGACCGCGCGTACCGCAGCCATGTGGGCCCGCTCCGCCTCCGCCGCAGCCGCTTCCCGCTCGAGAAGTTGCTCACGTGCTGCCTCGAGGGTTTCGCGGGCGATCTCGACGGCCTCGACGAGTTCCAACTCCTCTTCGGCGACCCGCTCTGCCTGCTGTTCGAGCTCGTCGGGATCCTGACCTCGACCACCCGTTGGCGCCGAATCCAGATGGCGGGCACGCTCTTTCGCGATTCGAATGGTCGCGTTGACGCGCTCGGCGAGCGCGGAGAGCTGGAACCACGTCTGACCCGCGGCCTCGGCGCTCGGTGTCAACCGTGCAACCGACTGCTCGAGTTCGCCGAGAGCTACATTGCCCGCTTCCAGTGTGTCTTGAACCGCTGCGTACTGCTCCCGCGCGGCGGCCTCGTCCTGGGTTTGGTTGGCGAACTCCTCGCGCCGGGCCACGAGATCATCCGCGGCAAGCCGCAATCGCGCATCGCGCAAATCCGCCTGGACTGTCTGCGCACGTCGCGCGACCTCGGCCTGCCTGCCGAGCGGCTTCAGCTGGCGACGCAGCTCGCCGGTCAGGTCGGTCAACCGCGCCAGATTGGCTTGCATCGCGTCGAGCTTGCGCACGGCCTTCTCTTTGCGCTTGCGATGCTTGAGCACACCCGCGGCTTCTTCGATGAACGCTCGCCTGTCCTCCGGACGCGATTCGAGAATCGCCGCAAGCCTGCCCTGACCGACGATGACATGCATTTCGCGACCGATTCCCGAGTCGCTGAGAAGTTCTTGAACATCCATGAGCCTGCACGAGTTGCCGTTGATCTCGTACTCGCCCGCACCGTCGCGGAACATCCGCCGCGTAATGGAGACCTCGGTGTAGTCGATCGGTAATGCGCCGTCCGAATTGTCGATGGTCAGCGTTACCTCGGCGCGCCCGAGCGCTGCACGCCCCGACGTGCCCGCGAAGATGACGTCCTCCATCTTGCCGCCTCGAAGCGCCTTCGCGCCCTGCTCCCCCATCACCCAGGTGAGCGCGTCGACAACGTTGGACTTTCCCGATCCGTTCGGCCCGACCACGCATGTGATCCCCGGTTCGAAACGAAGAGTCGTCGCCGAAGCGAAGGACTTGAAGCCCTTCAGCGTCAGACTCTTCAGATGCATGGCGTTTGACAGTACCGGGTGGGTGGGACGTCAGCGCCCCCACACGCCACTGGTCACGATTCGGTAACGTCTCGCTAGCTGCTCGGCGCGTCAGCGTTCGACGAAACCGGCTATTCCCCCGCGGGGAGGGTCCCAGCTCTCGACGACGAGCGTGACCGATCCCGGGGTGGTCTCGCTGCGCAGCAGGCCCAACAGGGTCTCGAGCCGCTCGCGTGTGCCCTCGGCGACGACCACGACCCGGCCGTCGGCGTGGTTGGTTGCCGACCCGACGAGGCCGAGTTCCAGTGCGCGCGAGCGCGTCCACCAACGGAAGCCGACGCCTTGAACCTGCCCGTGTACCCACGCGGTCAGGCGTTCGTCCGTCACGATGGCGTCAGCTCGTACACCGAACCGGCAAAACTCGTGACGTACAGCGCGTTCGTATTCCACCCCGCGCCACCGAATTCGACGGAACTCGCAAGCGGCACCGATGTGCTGATCACGCAGGCCGATCCGGAACGCGGATCGATTCTCAGAACGCGCCCGGCCAGATTCTGCGCAAGGTAGATCATCCCGTCCGGGCCGACCGTCATGTCGTCGGACGCCGTGAACGGACCGAAACCGTCGACCCCGATCGTTCTGGATGGGCCGCCGGGATCGCGCGCGTCGAGAACCGAGATCACGAGGGCAGGTTCGAACGTGTTGGACACGTACAGCGTGTCACCGTCGACCGCGATACCGTTTGCGCTGCCGAGGTCGGTGCGCACCACCGCGGGTGCCTGCGGCGCATCGTGCGGGACCCGCGTCAGACCGGTGGTGGCACCGAGATTGCGCGTCGTGAAGAAGTCACCGTTCGCAGACTTCGCAAGACCATTGGGCATGACCAGTCCACCCGCGTAGCTCGACCTGATCCCGGACTGGAGATCGAACGCATCGATCGTTCCGTCGTGTAGGTCGAAAAGTCCAGCGGCCGTACCGTTTCCGGTAGCGAAATACAGCGTGTCACCGTCCACGACGAGGCCACCAGGCGAGGCTACGTTCTCCACCGCGACCGATCGGCCCCCGTCGGGGGTGAGTCTCTTAATTCTCCCCGGGCCGACCGGTGACGTCTCCGACAGGAACATCGAACCTGCGTCGTCGAACGCAAGATTCTCGAGCAGACCGAATCCCGATGCCATCGTGCTCGTACTCCACGGTGCACAGGAGGGTTCCGCCGATGCCGCCGCGGGTGCGCACACCAGCAGGGCTGCAGCCATCGCGCCGACCGCCACGGCGGCTCCCGCCCTCACGTCAGGCGTCCACGTCGATGTCGAGCGTGATGGTCGTGCCTGCCTTCAGCGTGCGGCCAACGGTGCATACCTTGTCGATGGCACGCTGAACGACGGTGAGCAAACGCTCCTGAGCTTCCGGATCGAGCGCGCTCAGATCGACTTCGAGAACTTCCCTCAGTTCCGGGTAGAGTTCGTTGTCGCGGTCCGCCTGCCCCGAGACCCGCACGACGGCGTCGTAACCGTCTCCCAATCGCCTCGACAGCGGAAGGTCGGAACTCATTCCGGTGCAGGCCGCGAGCGCGATCTTGAGCAGTTCACCCGGTGTGAACACACCCTCGACCGACTCGGATCCGATCAGCACCTCGCCGCCGCGTGAACTCTTGCCGGTGTAGCGGCGGGTCCCTGTGCGTTCGACCCAGAGCGATGTGGGAGTGGTCTCGTCAGCCATGGAAGCCGATTGTAGGGACTTACGTCGCTAGCGTGTGCTCCGCGGTCGTGGTTGGCACTTGGGACAACTGTACGAGGACCGGTTCATGAACTTCTCACGCCTGATCGGGCTGCCGCACCGGGAACACGGAAGGCCTTCCTGCCCGTACGCGTCGAGCGATCGGTCGAAGTATCCCGACTCGCCGTTGACGTTGACGTACAGCGCGTCGAAAGACGTTCCGCCTTGCGAGAGGGCCTCACCCATCACCGCGTGGACCGCAGTCAGTACGCGGCGCAGCGCCGGCCTCGTCAACGTTTCGGCAATGCGATTTCCGTGAATCTTCGCCCGCCACAATGCCTCGTCGGCGTAGATATTGCCCACCCCGGACAACACTGTTTGATCGAGAATCGCCCGTTTGATCTCGGTGTGCTTTCCGCGCAACTTGTTCACGACGGATTCCGCGTCGAACAATGGATCGAGGGGATCTCGGGCAATATGGGCGACCGGTTCCGGAACGATCGAGCCGTCGACTTCCTCCAGGGGAGCGAGCGCCCACCCTCCGAAGGTCCGTTGGTCGACGAATCTGAGGTCCGCTCCGTTGTCGAGTTTTGCTCTGATGCGGAGGTGCTTCTCGTCCGGAACCGACGGCGGCTGCACCAGCATCTGCCCACTCATGCCGAGATGGACGACAATGGCGACGTCGCGCGGCTCGAGCGGGAGCCATAAGTACTTCCCCCGGCGTTCGGCGGACGAGATGCGACGACCGCGCAGCTGGCCGATCAGATCCATGCCGCCGGCGAAGTGACGCCGTACAGCTCTGGGATGAAGGACGTCCACCGACTCGATGGTCGCCCCCACGACGTGGGATTCGAGCCCGAGCCGAACGACCTCGACCTCGGGAAGCTCAGGCATCCAAGGCGGCGCTGTCCGTCGAGCCGTCGACAGCATTCGGATTCGCAGTGTCGCCGTTGTCCGCCGCCACACCCGGCGAGAGCGCGTTCCAGGCTGTGCTCGCGGCCTTCTGCTCGGCTTCCTTCTTGTTTCGTCCGACGCCGACACCGAGGGGCCGACCGCCGACGAGAACGGTGGCGGTGAATTCCTTGTCGTGATCCGGCCCCGTGGAAGATATTTCGTACGCCGGAACCCCGAGCGCCTTCTCTGCGGTGAGTTCCTGGAGACTGGTCTTCCAGTCGAGTCCGGCTCCGAGTCGCGGTGCACGATCGAGGAGTTCCGCGAACAGCGTCAGTACGACGCTGCGAGCGGTGTCGATACCGTGCTCGAGATGGATTGCACCCAGCAGCGATTCCATGCCGTCGGCAAGAATGCTCGGCTTGTCGCGCCCACCCGTCTGCTCCTCGCCTTTACCCAGGAGCAGGTGCCGACCCAGTCCTCCGTCGCCGAGACTGCGCGCAACTTCGGCGAGCGCATGCATGTTCACGACACTGGCACGGATCTTGGCGAGTTCACCTTCGGACTTGGCCGGGTGCGCTGTGTACAGGCGTTCGGTGATTGTCAGGCCAAGGACGGAGTCACCCAGAAACTCGAGACGTTCGTTGGTGGGCAGACCACCTTGTTCGTATGCGTACGACCGGTGCGTCAACGCCAACGTCAACAACGAATCATGCAGTACAACGCCAAGAGCGGCGAGGAGCGACTTTCGGTCGTCCCCGCCGCTGTCGGCGTTCGAGCTGTTCATTACGGCAGAACTGCCCTTGTTCGTCACAGTGCGTCCGCTCCTTCTGGAGATCAGACGGCTGCAGCGACCTGGCGGCCCTTGTAGGTGCCGCACGAGGGGCACACGATGTGGGGCAGCGTCTTCTCGCCACAACTACGGTTGGGGCAAGTCACGAGGGTGGGCGCAGTGGTCTTCCACTGTGCACGACGCGACCTCGTGTTGGAACGCGACATTTTGCGCTTCGGGACAGCCACTTCTACTTCTCCTCGGCTTCGTTGTTCACAAGTTCTGTGCTCGGTTCTGAATCCACGCCAAATTTGGCTGCAAGACCAGCCCAGCGAGGATCAAGTATGTCATGACTGTGCCCAGATTCAGCAATCGCCAGGCGAACGCCACATTCGGGGCACAATCCCTCGCAGTCCTCGCGGCAGAGGGGGTGCAGCGGAAGCTCCAACCCGACTGAGTCCACGATGACTGGTTCGAGGTCGATCTGGTCGTCGAGGATGCGATGAATCTCGTCCTCGTCGGTCGTGTCCTCCGTGACGCTGTTGGGGTACGCGAACAACTCGGTCAGATATACATCAGCCGAGCCGGTCACCGGCTCCAGACAGCGCGTGCACTCCCCCGCTGTGTCAGCACGGACGGTGCCGGTCACCAACACGCCCTCCGACACTGCTTCGAGCCGTAGGTCGAGTTCCACAGGGGATCCGGCCTCGATAGCGATGGCATCGAGCCCGATCCGTGCGGGTGCAGCCACCGTGCGCTGGATCTGTTTCATCGACCCCGGCCTGCGGCCGAGACTGTCGATGTCCAGAACGAAACCCGTGCCCGGTTCGGGACGGGGAGTACGACGGCGGGATGACACAACACTACTTTCTGCTCATCGACCAACTCAGTGAAGTCCGCAGGACTGGGAATTCACGGGAATGGAGGTACACAATTCCCGTTGCCCGCCCGGTCGAACTGGCAACGAGCAACCACTCAACGATACGCAGCTGCGCATGTGTTGAGCAAATCCTCGCATCTAGCGACGCGGCCGACGAAAGTCCTCGCCTTGATCGGATCCGTAGTCGGGAACGCCAGACCCGGTGCGCAATTGCTGACGCCCACGCCCTACTGACCGAATCGTCCCGGTGAGAAACTCCTCGAACTCGGCAAGCTTCGTGTCGACGTAGACGTCACACTCGCTACGCATTCGATCCGATTCGGCGTGCGCTGCGTCGATCACCCGAGCCGACTCCGCGTGCGCGGCCTGGACCACCTCGGTCTGAGCGACGAGGCGTGCCTGCTCGGCTTCTCCGTCGGCGACCGACCTGTCGTAGGAAGCCTGCCCGGCCTCGATCGCACGGTCGGCTTCCGAGCGCGCTCGGGTCGTCAACGCGTCGTACTCCTGCTGCCCTTGCTCGACGGTGCGCTCGGCCGTGTCGGTGGCGTCGTCGACCAGTTGTTCGGCGTGCGCCTTGGCTTCGGCGACCATCCGGTCGGCCTGAGCCTTGGCGTCCGCGAGGATGCGGTCGGCCGAATCGCGGGCGTTCTCGACGGTGTCCTGCGCCTCGTTGTTCGCCGAGGTGACGGTCTTGTCGGCGGTCGCTCGCGCATCACCGACCAGTTTGTCCTTGTGATCGAGCACGTCCTGCGCGTCGTCGAGTTCACCCGGGATGGAGTCTCGGACATCGTCGAGGAGTTCGAGAACGTCCCCACGAGGAACGACACAGCCCGCGGTCATGGGAACACCGCGAGCCTCCTCGACAATGGCGACCAACTCGTCGAGTGCCTCGAATACGCGGTACACCGGTAACCCCAATCGTCCGATCTATGGAAAAGCTGATGCCGGCTGCTGTGGATCCGACACTGGTCAGTTTGCCTGGTGATTGCTCAGTCTGTGCGATCGGAGCGTCTCGGTGTGTCGCCCACCCGACCGGTGACGGGTGTGCCTACTCGGCCTTGCGCTCGGCGATTCGGGCGAGAAGGCGAGCGTGCACACTCGCGGGGACCATGTCCTTCACGTCTCCCCCGAAGGTCGCCACTTCTTTCACCAACGAACTGGAGAGGAAGCTGTACGCCGGATCGGCGGTGAGAAAGAGGGTGTCGACGCCGGTGAGTTTCTGATTCATCTGTGCCATGGGAAGTTCGTAGTCGAAATCGTTGGCACTACGGAGACCCTTCACGATCGCCGTGTACCCCTCCTGCTTCGCGTAGTCGACGAGCAGCCCGTGCCATGACGCGATCGTCACGTTCTTCAGCTGCGTTGTCGCTTCGGCGATCATCTCGATGCGCTCGTCCACGGTGAACAGACCGCGTTTGCTCTTGTTGATCATGACCGTCACCACGACCTCGTCGAACTGGGTCGCCGCTCTCGTAATGATGTCGAGGTGGCCCACCGTCACCGGGTCGAAGGATCCAGGGCACACAGCACCAGTCATGGGTGCACGGTATCACCGGGCAAGCGCTCCACCCGAGCAGCGATCTCGATGCGCGTCTCGCCGTACTTCTTCACCTTCTCGGGGACGAGCCCGTCGGGCCAGCTCGTATCAGCCGATCGAGACGAACGCTCCAGTACGACAACAGCATCCGGCGCAAGCCATCCTCCGGCGATCAACGAGCCGAGGATCTGCTCGACTGCCACCTCGGTGACCGCATACGGCGGATCGGCGAACACCAGATCGAACACCGGATCTGCTGCGCCCGCGAGTACCGAGGCAACCGGTGCGCAGCGAACCGCGGCACCCGGCAGGGCGAGGACCCCGATGTTCTCCCGCACCACTGCCGCGGCTCGCGCATCGGATTCGACGAGAACTACCCTCGCAGCTCCGCGCGAAAGCGCTTCGAGCCCAAGCGCTCCCGAGCCTGCGAAGAGGTCGAGGACGGCAGCGCCCTCGATATCCATTCGGGCCTGCAGAGAACTGAACACCGCCTCGCGTACGCGCTCCGACGTGGGGCGCGTACCGCGAGGCGGCACCTTGAGCTTCCTGCCTCCTGCGATGCCGGCGACGATCCGAGTCATCTACAGGAGCTTACTCAATCCGTCGCAGCATCCTCGCCCGTGGATCCGCCCCCGATAACGACCAGAAGATCGCCGCCTTCGACCTGCTGGACCGAACCGATGGCAAGTCGGGAGATGGTGCCGCCCTTGGGTGCTGTGATCGCGGCCTCCATCTTCATCGCCTCGATCGTTGCGACGACGTCACCCGTTGAGACCTTGTCACCTTCCCCTACGGCGAGGGTGACAACGCCGGCGAACGGCGCGGGCACATGCCCCGAGTTGGACTTGTCTGCTTTCTCGACCGTAGGCGCATCGCTGGAGATGGAGCGGTCGCGAACCGACACCGGACGCAGCTGCCCGTTGAGAATGCACATCACCGTCCGCATTCCGCGTTCGTCGGCATCGGAAATCGCTTCGAGGCCGATAAGTAGCTCGACGCCCTTCTCGAGCTGAACTCGATGCTCGTCGCCCTGGCGCAGTCCGTAGAAGAACTGATTGGCCGACAACCTGGATGTGTCGCCGTACTTTTCGCGGTGCGTCGCCAACTCCGAGGTGGGACCGGGGAAGAGCAACCGGTTCAGCGTGTCTCGGCGCTGAGCCGACGTTCCGTCCAGGGCCTTCTCGTCCTCGGCGGACAGCGGAGTTTCCGGCTTTGCGTCGCTTCGACCTTCGAGAGCCTTGGTCCGCAAAGGTTCCGGCCACCCACCTGCAGGCGTGCCGAGCTCGCCGCGAAGGAAGCCGATGACCGAGTCCGGGATGTCGAACTTGCTCGGGTTCTCCGCGAACTCCTCCGCTGACGCTCCGGCGCCGACCAGCGCCAGCGCGAGATCTCCGACGACCTTCGACGACGGCGTTACCTTGACGAGCCGACCGAGCATGCGATCCGCCGCAGCGTAGTTCGCTTCGACAGTTTCGAAGCGATCGCCGAGGCCGAGTGCGATTGCCTGCTGCCGAAGGTTCGACAGCTGCCCGCCCGGAATCTCATGGGTGTACACACGGCCGGTCGGTGCGGGAAGCCCGGATTCGAACGGTGCGTACACCTTTCGTAGCGCCTCCCAGTACGGCTCCAGATCGCACACCGCCTGCAGATCCAATCCGGTGTCACGGTCGGTGTGCGCTGCTGCGGCCACGATCGCCGACAGTGCGGGCTGACTCGTCGTCCCCGCCATGGACGCACTCGCACCGTCCACGGCGTCTGCCCCCGCCTCCCATGCAGCAAGGTACGTCGCCAGCTGTCCGCCGGGAGTGTCGTGCGTGTGCACGTGCACAGGAAGATCGAAGTTGCTACGCAGAGCGGTGACCAACGTGCGGGCGGCCGGCGCACGAAGCAGACCTGCCATGTCCTTGATCGCCAGAACGTGCGCACCCGCGTCGACGATCTGCTCTGCGAGATTCAAGTAGTAGTCGAGTGTGTACAACTTCTCGTTCGGGTTCGACAGATCCCCGGTGTAGCTGAGCGCGACTTCGGCTATGGCAGTGCCGGTCTCGCGGACTGCATCGATGGCTGGTCGCATCTGATCCACATTGTTCAACGCGTCGAAGATGCGGAAGATATCGATTCCCGTATCGGTTGCTTCGGCCACGAACGAGCGAGTCACCTTCTCCGGGTACGGGGTGTAGCCCACCGTATTTCGTCCACGCAGCAACATCTGCAGGGCGATGTTCGGCACCGCCTCACGCAGCGCGGCCAGGCGCTCCCATGGATCCTCGTGCAGGAATCGAAGCGCCACATCGTATGTCGCACCGCCCCACGCCTCGATCGACAACAACTCCGGTGTCGTGCGCGCGACGTACGGCGCGACCATCAGAAGCCCCGACGTTCGGACACGTGTTGCAAGCAGCGACTGGTGCGCGTCGCGGAAGGTCGTGTCGGTGACCCCGAGCGCCTGCTGGTTGCGTAGGTCTCGTGCGAAACCCTCCGGTCCGAGCGCGAGCAATCGCTGGCGACTGCCGTCGGGAATCGGGGCCGCGAAGTCCACCTGCGGAAGCTTGTCCTGCGGGTAGACCGGCGACGGGCGTTCGCCGTGAGGCTTGTTGACCGTGACGTCGGCCAAGTAGGTGAGGATTTTCGTGCCACGGTCTCCCGAGCTGCGCGAGGTCAGTAGTTCGGGTCGCTCCTCGATGAACGAGGTGGTGACCCGGCCTTGGGTGAAGTCCGGATCGACCAGGACGGCCTGCAGGAACGGGATGTTCGTCGCTACACCGCGGATGCGGAACTCTGCCACCGCTCGGCGTGCACGGGCAATGGCAGTGTCGAAGTCCCTACCGCGACAGGTCAACTTGACGAGCATCGAATCGAAGTAGGCACCTACCTCGGCGCCGAGCGTGGTTCCACCGTCGAGTCGAACCCCGGCGCCGCCCGGCGTTCGATAGGCGGTGATCCGACCGGTGTCCGGTCGGAATCCGTTGGCTGGGTCCTCGGTGGTGATCCGGCACTGCAGGGCTGCACCGCGTAGCACTATGTTGTCCTGACTCAGTCCAAGATCGGCCAGGGTTTCTCCCGACGCGATACGGAGTTGAGCCTGTACGAGGTCGACATCGGTGACTTCCTCGGTCACCGTGTGCTCGACCTGAATACGCGGATTCATCTCGATGAACACATGGTTGCCGCGGGTGTCGAGAAGGAATTCGACGGTTCCCGCGCACGAGTAACCGATCTCCTTCGCGAATGCGACCGCGTCCGCGCACATCTTCTCGCGAATCTCCTGCGGGAGGTTCGGCGCAGGTGCCATCTCGATGACTTTCTGGTGGCGACGCTGGAGCGAACAGTCGCGCTCGAACAGGTGCACCACGTTGCCCTCGCCGTCGGCGAGGATCTGAACTTCGATGTGGCGCGGGTCGATGACGGCCTGCTCGAGAAACACCGTCGGGTCACCGAAGGCCGACTCGGCCTCACGAGCCGCGGCCTCGATGGACTCACGTAGCACCGACGGTTCCGCGACGCGGCGCATTCCGCGCCCGCCGCCCCCTGCGACCGCCTTGACGAACAGCGGAAACGTCATCGACTCCGACGCCGCAATCAACTCGTCGACGTCACTCGACGGCTCCGAGGACGCGAGCACCGGAAGTCCAGCGCGCTTGGCCGCGGCGATTGCGCGTGCTTTGTTACCGGTCAGCTCCAGCACGTCCGAGGACGGCCCGACGAAAGTAATGCCCGCTTCGGCACATGCCGCAGCGAGGTCGGGATTCTCCGATAGGAAGCCGTAGCCCGGGTAGATCGCATCCGCGCCTGCACGCTGCGCCGCAGCGACGATTTCTTTCACCGACAAATAGGCGCGAACGGGGTGACCCTTCTCGCCGATCTCGTAGGCCTCGTCGGCCTTCGTCCGGTGGACCGAATTTCGGTCTTCGAACGGGAAAACTGCCACGGTAGCGGCACCCAACTCGTACGAAGCGCGGAACGCGCGGATGGCGATCTCGCCGCGATTGGCAACCAACACTTTGGAGAACATTCGCCAAACCTACCGCCGCGGTTGCATCTCGATATGACGCTTGTCTCGAGATGTGGGAACAAAATCGCAGAATCGGCTTCTGAAACGGTGCAGGAGACATGCACTCACGACTTGTCGAGAAATTCCGCACGGTCCGATCGCCACGCCGACTTCATCATCGCCACGATTCCGGGGTGGTCCTTCATCTCCGGATCGGCGTCGAACAGCGCACGCGCGCACGCATGCGCGTCGGCGATGACGTCCTCGTCCTCGAAGAGCGACAGCAGCCTCATACTGCTGACGGTGCCCGATTGCGCTGCGCCGAGCACGTCCCCTTCCCGTCTTGTCGCCAGGTCTAGCTTGGCCAGTTCGAATCCGTCGTTCGTCGCCGCCACCGACTTCAAGCGTTCGAAGGACATCCCGTTCGACGAGAGCTGGCTGATCATGATGCACAACCCCTGATGTCCCCCTCGTCCGATCCGTCCGCGAAGTTGGTGCAACTGACTGATACCGAACCGATCGGCGTCGACGATCACCATCACGGTCGCGTTCGGTACGTCCACACCGACCTCGACGACAGTCGTGCACACCAACACGTCGATCTCGCCGGCGTTGAAATCCTGCATCGCCGCGTCCTTGTCGTCGGGATGCATGCGGCCGTGGAGCAACCCGACCCGAACGCTCGACAACGGTCCCCCGCTCAACATCTCGTACATGTCCAGTGCGGCCTTGGTTTCGGGAAGGTTCTTTCCGTCGTCCGTCGCACTGCGAGTGCGCGGCTTCTTGTCCGCTTCGTCGCCGCCGATGCGTGAACACACCACGTAGGCCTGTCGGCCCTGCCCGACATCCTCGAGAATGCGCGCCCACGCGCGGTCGACCCACCCCGGCTTGTCCTTCGACGACACGACGTTGCTGATGATCGGCGCACGCCCGCGTGGAAGCTCGTCGAGGGTCGACGTCTCCAGGTCGCCGAGCGACGCCATAGCAATGGTGCGAGGAATCGGTGTGGCCGTCATCACGAGAAGGTGGGGACTGATGCCTTCTCGCGATTTGGACCGAAGGGCATCTCGTTGCTCGACGCCGAATCGGTGCTGTTCGTCCACGACGACCATGCCCAGATCCATGAATTCGACACGATCCTGAATGAGCGCATGCGTTCCGATGACGATGTCCGCGTCGCCGGTCACTGCGTCGAGAAGTGCCTTTTTCTTGGCAGCAGTACCCATCGACCCCGTCAGCAACGTCACTCCGATCGCGCGTTCGTCGGCGCCGAGCTCACCCGCACCCGCGAGAGTTCCCAACATCATCGTGATCGACCGTGCGTGCTGGGCGGCTAGAACCTCGGTCGGTGCCAACAGCGCGCACTGATGACCGGAGTCGACGACCTGCAACATCGCCCGCAGTGCGACGATCGTCTTTCCCGAACCCACCTCGCCCTGAAGCAGGCGCGACATAGGGTGCCCGCGCTCCAGATCGTTGGAGATTTCCTGAGCCACGCGCTGCTGACCAGCCGTGAGCGTGAACGGCAGTCGGCTCTCGAACTCTGCCGCCACCCCGTCGGCCGAGGGTGGGCAAGCAGGCGCCGAGCGGGTCGAGACGTCCCGGCGCCTTGCGGCGAGAACGAGCTGAACGGCGAGGGCCTCGTCGAATTTCAGACGCTCACGCGCCTGCTCCTTCTGCTCCACCGAGTCGGGGAAATGGATCCAGTGCAAGGCGGTGTCGAGGGCGATCAAACCTCGTTCGACGAGCACTCCGCTGGGAACTGGGTCTTCGACGGTGTCGAGCTGATCGAGAATCTGACGAGCAGCCCGCATGAAGGTCCAACTCTCCACCTCTTTGGACGCTGGATACAAGGGAACGAACCGACGGTCGAAGACCGACATGTCCACGCTGCCCGTCGCATCGACCGCACCGCGTGCCACACCGGCCAGCGACCCACCACCGACGATCCTGCCCGACGGCACCACCGATCCGTCCTCGTCGTCGCCGCCGAGGATGACATAGCCGGGATGGCTCAGACTCCATCGTCGACCGAAGTACTTGACCTTCCCGGAGAACATCCCCTTCTTGCCTGGAACGAGCACGTGCTTCAGCTTGTGCGGGCTGAAGAATGTCGCGTCGATCTGCTGACCTTCGGCAGCGAGCGCCACCGCCAGGTACTGGCCGTTTCGCGACTTCATCGTCTTCAGCGTCGCGGTCGAGATCGTGGCGACGATGGTGATGTGCTCGCCCTCCGCCGGTTCCTTCTCGGTGAGTTCGCCGCCCTGGGTCATGTAGCGATGCGGATAGTGCCGCAGGAGATCCTCGACGGTGGAGATGTCGAAGAGTTCCGACAGCGGATCGGCAACCTTCTTGCCGAGTACGAAGTCGAGTCGATCCGATAAGCCGACCATCTTGAATTACGCCTCGTCCTCTCGTACTTGTCTGCCCGCCTGTGCGCACCGACATCCCGTCGGTGTTCTCGGTCTTCGGTCGCCCGGGTGCCAGGTCACTCGACACCCAGTTGAAGCACATCGCCCGGTTGGCCTCCGGAATAAACGATCACTTCCACGCCGGGATGCCGATCTGCGACGTAATCGGCAAGAAGACTCGCGACCTCACGCGGGTTGTTCGCACACCGGTGCTTCGAGGAGTGGTCCGCCGACGAGCCTTCCGGCGGCGGGCAGACCTCACCACTGAGCATCGTCACCATCTCACCACCCACCGACAGGAGTTGGTCGATCAGGGCGCGACCAGCCGAGAAGACGTCAGGGCGGATCACGACGACCTCGCGGCCGACCAGACCCAGGCCATCCCCAGGCTCGCAGGTACCGACCCACGTCAACGATTTCTCGTCGGCGATTCGAAGAGACGCCCAGCGTGTACCGGCCGCTGCCTCCGACATCGTGAACGCGTCGTCGACTGCGGCGCGCGACGAGCCGTGAACCGCGAGGGCTGCCAGTCCCTGCACCATGGACGACGACGGAAGCATCAGGACGTCCTTTCCTGCACCACGCGACGTGACCGAGACGGAGACGAGTTCGGAAGCCGACAATGCACCGTTCGGCAGGACCAGAACCTCGGTCTCCGTAGTGTCGACGATGGCCGCGACGAGCTCTGCAGTACCGATCCGCGTCGTGTCGCAACGAAGAACCGTTGCGCCCTCTCTCGCATAGAGTTCTTCGGCTCCGTCACCTGCGACTACGGCGAGGATTGCTCGCCCCTCCTGCGCACTGCTCGCGGCCCCATCCCGATGTTCGCTCGGGTCGAAAGCGTCGATCCTGATCTCGTGGAGGGTTCCGAATTTCGAACCGACCTCCACCGCCAGGCCTGCATTTGCGGTGTGAACATGCGCAGACCACGTGCCTGCCCCGTCGCCTGCTACGACCACAGAATCCCCCAGGTCGGCCAGCGCCGACCGAAGCTTCTCGACATCGCCGACCTCGATGTCGTTCACTCGATAGAGAACCTCGTACCCGATCGGCAGCACCTTCCGCGCGTCGGGCTGAACGCTCCCCGACACAGGCACCCTCGCGGGGCGAGCGGCGGCTGCACCGCGGTGGTACCGAGCGCGAGTCGGCGCAGTGCCGGTGACGACCGCAGCCAATGCGTCGAGCATGATCACCAGGCCGAGACCGCCCGCATCGACGACACCTGCAGCATCGAGCACCGGCAGCTGTGAGCGAGTCCGCTCCAACGCGGCCGCGGCTGCATCGACAGCACCCCGCACCACGCCCGCGAGATCGGCCGAGGATTGCGCTGCCGCGTCCGCCGCTGCGCCGAGAACCGTCAGGATCGTGCCCTCCACGGGCACGCTGACAACCTCCACGACGAGGGACGACGCCCGACGGAGGACGTGTTGTACACCTCTACAGTCGAGCCGACCCGTACTGCAATGCTCGGCCAAGGCGCGCATCACCTGCGAGACGATTACTCCGGAGTTGCCACGGGCACCGGCAACCGCGCCATGCGCAAGCGCGGCCGTGACCGTCGCGAGATCGGCCTCGGGCCCTGCACTCCTCATGCTCTCCACCGCCGCCCGCACGGTGAACACGAGATTGGTGCCGGTGTCGGAATCCGGAATCGGGAACACGTTCAGATCGTTGATCTCGACGCGGCGGTCGGTGAGACCGTCGACACAGCGGTACGCCCACGTCCTGACCTGATCGACGCTCAGATGTGCCTCGATCGAGTGCGTCCGGCTGCCGACCACGTCACCCATGTCCGTCAAGGCCCTCGTTCCCCCTCGCTTCGCCCCCAGGATCGACCACGGTCAGCCTAGACTCGTGCGGGTGTCGACGCCGGTCAGCTGATGTCCGAGGTGACGGTTTGGTGAAATCGGGGTGCCCGGCTATTCTTGCAGGGTTGCCCGATGAGGAGCGGCGTGTTCGTTCGCGCCGTTGTTAATCGGCGTAACCGCCCTCATGTTAATGATCAATCATCTATCAAGGAGTTCGCGACTATGGCTGCCGTCTGCGACGTATGCGCCAAAGGGCCCGGCTTCGGTAAGTCGGTCTCGCACTCGCACCGACGGACCAACCGTCGTTGGAACCCGAACATCCAGACCGTTCACGCTCAGGTTGCTCCCGGCAACACCAAGCGCCTGAACGTCTGCACCTCTTGCCTGAAGGCCGGCAAGGTGGTTCGGGGCTGATACAGCCCCCGAGACACGAGCATCGACTGTGCCCCGCCGCTTCACGAAGCAGCGGGGCACAGTCGTGTTCGGAACCAGTAGTGTTCGGAGACAGCCCGGTTCGGCGTGCGAAGGATCCGATATGAGGCCCCATCGGGCGTGCGGGTTACAGTGCGATACGTGAACCACTTCGAACGTACCGACTCCGTCGAGGTCGTCGACGGCGTACTGCAGATCACCGTAGCCACCGCTGACGCGGGCACTTCGTTGAGCAGTGATGCCATGGCCGACGGCGCCCGAGCGCTGCATGCGCTCAACGCAGGCGATCTCGCGGCCGGATCGATTCTCCTCATCGGTTCCGGATCCAATTTCTGCGCGGGAGGCAATGTCCGTGCCTTCGCGAGCGCTCCCGATCGAGGCGAATACGTACGGGGCGTCGCCGACGAGTTTCATCGTTTCGTGCTCGAACTCGCTGCCGTCGAAATTCCGATCGTTGCCGGCGTGCACGGGTGGGCAGCCGGCGCGGGCATGAGCCTCGTATGCCACGCAGACGTGGCGATCGGCGGACGTGCCACCAAACTCCGCCCCGCATACCCTGGTATCGGATTCACCCCGGACGGCGGCTTGAGTTGGACTCTTCCCCGAATCGTCGGTCCTGCTCGTGCACGTGACATCCTGCTCAGCGATTCGATTCTGAACGGCGAAGAAGCGGTCAGGCTCGGAATCCTGAGCCGCCTGGTCGGGGACGACATCATCGCAGCCGAGGCACAGCGTCTTGCTCGCACCTTCGCAGCTGGTCCGACCCAGGCGTTCAAGGGGACGAAAGCACTACTGTTCGCATCCGAAACTCGAACTCTCGCAGAGCAACTCGAAGCCGAGGCTTCATCGATTTCGGCGGCAGCCAACGGACCTACCGGACGTGAAGGGGTCGACGCCTTCGTGGAGAAACGTCGACCCGACTTCTCGTAGGGGGCGTCAGGGTAGTTCCCAGTCGACAGGATCGTGCCCGCCTGCAACGAGAAGTTCGTTCACCCGCGAGAACGGCTTCGAACCGAAGAACCCGCGCGACGCCGACAACGGCGACGGGTGGGCCGACTGGATGGTCGGTGTGTCGCCGAGCATCGGCACGAGCGTCGCGGCGTCTCGACCCCAGAGAACGGCGACCAGACCTGCTGAATCCTCGCGTTCGTTTCGAGCGACGAGGGCCCTGATGGCCTGCTCGGTTACCGCTTCCCAACCCTTCTTGCGATGCGAGGCAGCGGCACCGGGCTCCACCGTGAGAACCCGGTTCAGGAGCAATACACCGCGATCCGCCCACGGCGACAGGTCACCGGTGGCGGGCGTCGGGAATCCGAGATCGTCCGAATACTCCTTGAAGATGTTGGCAAGACTGCGCGGAATCGGCCGCACATCCGGTGCGACCGAAAAGCTCAGTCCCACTGCATGTCCCGGCGTGGGATAGGGATCCTGCCCGACGATCAATACCCGCACTCGGTCGAACGGCCGGGTGAAGGCGCGAAGGACGTTCTCACCGGACGGAAGATACTCGCGGCCCTCGCGCAACTCCGTGCGAAGCATGTCACCCATCGCCGTGATCCGGTCCTGCACTGGTTCCAGCGCTGCGGCCCAACCCTGTTCGACGATGGCGCTCAATGGCTGTGCCGTCATACGCGATGCCCCTTCTCCGTTTCGACTTTTATGTGAATGCTTCTGAGATCACGCAGATCATGCCTGAAAGCTGGACCATCCTGCGTGCCCCGAGAACTCTCGTCCGTCTACGGTCACTGCATCCCCGCCGTTCGCCGAGACACGCCCTACCACCGACCACCCTTCCGGAACCACGTCGTCACTGGGGAAGGTCCCAGCGAACGCATGATCTTCGCCACCGCCGAGGATCCACGACAATGGCGATACATCCAGATCCAGAGCGGCCGAGGCGATTTCGTCCGCTATATCGAAGGAACCACTGTCGAGATCTATCGTGACCGACGACGCTTGCGCTATATGACCGAGGTCGGCGACAAGTCCGTCGGACACATCGGTGAGAGAAGTTGCGCCGCTCCGAGCCGCGACAATTCCCTGTTCGTAGTCGGGCGTAGGGACCCGATGCGCCGCGACGAGTGCCGAATACCCGGACCGCCCGGCGAGCAGCAGATCCAGACCGGCCGCAGACCACCCCAGTTTCCCCGCTACTGCCACGACGTCGCCCGACCGCGCACCCGACCGTAGTACGGGCCCACGTCCTTCGAGGTCGCCCAACGCGGTGATGGAAATCACGAGTGAGTCGGTCATTACCAGGTCACCGCCGACTATGGACGCCCCGGCTCGAACTGCTTCACGCCAGAGTCCTTCGGACAGAGCGTCCGTCACCTCCACGGGCGTCTCGGACGGGCACCCGATTGCGACGAGAAATCCGGTACACCGAGCTCCCATCGCCGCTATGTCTGCGCCGTTCTGAGCGACGGCTTTACGGCCGACGTCCTCCGGATCGGACCAATCGAGCCGAAAATGCCGACCTTGCACCAACATATCGGTCGTGACGACCATGCGTCCGTCCGGAGCGGACACCACAGCAGCGTCATCTCCGGGCCCGAGAACGGTATTCCTCGACTGGACGCGCCCGGCCAGCGACCGGGCAATCACACTGAATTCTCCGACCTGAGCAACTGTGGAACCGCTGAGGGGATCTCGGTCGTCACCGGTGTCGATGGTCTTCCTCTTTCGCGTCGTTGAATGATGTCTCGGCTCTGGCGCGCAGCGATTCTCCACCTCTGCGGTACCTTCTTACCGACAACTGCACTCGTCGGATGTGAAGGCACGTCTCACACGAGACCTCTGCGACACTACCTTCGGGTGCGGGCACGACATTGGGAAAGGGCCCACGATGATGCAAGCATTCATCCTCGTACAGACGGAGGTAGGGCGCTCATCTCTCGTGAGCCGAACGCTGCACGACATCGAGGGCGTCGAATCAGCCGAAGCCGTTCTCGGTCCGTACGACGTCGTTGTCCGCATCTCGGGCGAGAACGACGGTGCTCTCGCCGACATCGTCGGCCGCATACAGCGGGTCGACGCCATCACGCGAACCTTGACCTGCCCCATCGCCGACGCTCACGCCGATGCCAGGTCACCACACGGGACACCGTCCCGATGACGCCCGAACACGATTCACCGGAGCATCGGCGACATCCGGCAGTCATCGCTACAGCAGTGGCCCTCCCGGTCGCGCTACTCGTCGGGGTGATCGTGGCAGCGGTCACCGTCGCAGGAGAGTCGACGCGGTCGCCCGAAGCACTCGGACCGGTCGACGCGCCTTCGGCCGAGAGCGCCGACTGCAACACTCTGCTCGACGCGCTGCCCGAATCTCTCGGTGACTACAGCCGAGCCGAACTGGTCGACCCGGCTCCCGCCGGAGCACGTGCCTATGCGCCCGAAGACGAGGAGTCCGACGCGATCGTTCTCCGCTGTGGCCTGCCGCGGCCGCTCGGTTTCGACGTCGCATCTTCGCTACAGGTGATCAACGGCGTTCAGTGGTTCGAGGCCTCAGGCGCCGAGTCCGGGATCGAGGCCAGTACCTGGTACACCGTGGACCGACCGGTGTACACAGCGCTCACCATTCCGAACGGGTCGGGTCCGACACCCTTGCAGGACGCGTCCGATTCGATTTCGTCCGCGCTTCCACAGACACCACTCGATCCGGCTCCCCTCCAATAGGGCGTGCTACCGCAGTCCGGTGCCGCGCGCGAGTGCAGTCTCGATGAGAGTGCCGATGAGCGTGCGGTAGTCGACCCCTGCGGCATTCCACATCTTCGGAAACATCGAGATCGACGTGAACCCCGGCATCGTGTTGATCTCGTTGATCACCGGCCCGTCCTCGGTGACGAAGAGGTCGACTCGTGCCAGTCCCTGGCAATCCAGCGCGCGGAAGGCGGCGACGGCAATTCGACGAATCTCCTCGCTCGTGTCGAGCGGCAAGACGGCCGGAACATCGAATTCGCAGACGTCGTCGAGGTATTTGCTGTCGAAGTCGTAAAAGGTGTGGTCGTCTTCAGGTGCATCCGGCATGCGGATCTCCGCCACGACACTCGCCGATACGGAACCGTCCGGGAATTCGAGCACCCCGCACTCGACCTCGCGACCGGATATTGCTCCTTCCACGATCACCTTCGCATCGTGCTTCCTGGCGTGCGCAACAGCGCCGTCGAGCTGGTCCCACCCGGTGATCCGACTGATTCCGATGGACGATCCGCCCCTCGCGGGCTTGACGAATGCGGGCAAGCCGAGAAAGTCCTGCTGTTCGGCGGTCAAAGCGTCCTGGCCGCGCCGGAGCACGACCTGTTTGCCGACGGGGAGGCCGTCTGCTGCAAGAAGCTTCTTGGTGAACTCCTTGTCCATGCCTGCAGCGCTGGCCAACACACCTGGTCCGACGTAGGGGACGCCTGCGAGCTCCAGCAAGCCCTGGATGGTTCCGTCCTCCCCGTACGGACCGTGCAGCAAAGGAAACACCACATCGACGGATGCGAGAACCGCCCCTGCGTCGACAGCGTCGAGGGACAGTAGATCCCCGCTCCGACCTGGGTCCACCGACAGCGTGAGGGCTTTCGAGTTCTTGTCCACACTCGGAAGTACACGTCCGCGAATGGCCAGCTCGGCAGTATCGGCCGAGCCCAGGACCCATGCACCGTCGACGGTAATTCCGATCGGAACGACGTCGTACCGGTCATGATCGATGTGCGCAAGAACGCTGCCTGCGGAGACGCAGGAGACCGCGTGCTCGTTGCTACGGCCGCCGAAGACGACGGCGACTTTGGTACGCGTTTGATTCACGGTCACTTACCGTACCGTCGGCGAAGAAACGCCCGACGACGGCTCACCCTGCCTTCTCTATTCCGGCTTGATTCTGCGTCCCAGCAGATGGCCCACTGCGTCGGGCACCGACAAGCCCGCGTGGCACACCCGGTGAACGGCGTCGGTCAACGGCATCTCCACGTCGTAGCTCTCGGCCAGCGCTCGCACGGACGTGCACGACTTCACGCCCTCCGCGACCTGACCATGGGCGGCCTCCTGCGCACTCTCCATCGAACCGCCCGCGCCGAGCCGTTCGCCGAACGTGCGGTTCCGGGAGAGTGTGGACGAGCACGTCGCGACGAGATCGCCCACACCGGCAAGGCCCGCCAACGTTGCGGGCTTGGCTCCGAGCGCGGTGCCGAGGCGGATGATCTCGGCCAGGCCCCTCGTCATGATCGATGCAAGAGTGTTCTCGCCGTATCCGACCCCACTGGCCATTCCGCAGGCGAGTGCAATGACGTTCTTGCACGCGCCGCCGATCTCGCAACCGATGACGTCCGTGTTGGTGTACGGCCGGAAATATCCTGTGGCACAGGACTTTTGTACCTCGAGCGCGCGTCGTGAGTCCGAGCACGCGATGACCGTGGCAGCCGGCTGCCCCTCGGCGATCGGCCGCGCGAGGTTCGGACCTGACAACGAGGCGATTCGACTCGGATCAGCGCCGGTCACCTGTGCGATGACTTGGCTCATGCGCAGCAGCGTTCCGGTCTCGATCCCCTTGGCAAGGCTCAGAAGTGTTGCGTCCGCGGGGATCGAGTCGGTCCATTCGGCGAGATTCGCCCGAAGCGACTGCGACGGCACGGCCAGAACGACGATGTCGGCTCCGTCGAGCGCACGCGTGGGGTCACTCGTGGCCGAGATATTGTTCGGCAGGGTGATTCCCGGGAGGTAATCGGAATTTTCGTGCCCCTCGTCGATGGCTTGGGCCAGTTCCGACCGCCGAGCCCACATCGTCACGTCGGTTCCTGCATCAGCCAACACCTTGGCGTACGCGGTCCCCCACGATCCGGAACCGAGTACCGCTGCTTTGGTCATCGAATGCCACCTTCATCGATCCGTCGGTTCTCGATCAGCCGAATCGAAGAACCGCAGTGCGCCGGGCGCACCGCCGCCCCACACTAACGTGGAGAACCCGCGCGGCGAGGTCGAACGGCACCGGCGGTGGGCACGCTGGCAGGATCGAGGGTATGAGCAACGCGCACGTGGTGATCGCAGTCAAGGACCTCGCCGCCGCGAAGACGCGTTTGGCCGACGCCTTCGCCGACATCGACCGTGCCCGACTGGTCGTCGCGATGTTTCGAGACACCGTCGTCGCTGCTCGTGCCGTCGAGGCCGTCGCTGCGGTCACCGTCGTCACCCCTGACCGATCCGTTGCCGACGCGGCGCTGGACCTGGGAGCCAGAGTCGTCCAGGAACCGTGCGATCGCGATCCACACGACTCCGTCGCGCGACTCAATTCCGCCTTCGAGGCCGCGGCGTCGAGCGCGTGGGCGGAGGGAAGCGACGACATCATCGCCCTGCAAGCCGACCTCCCGGCACTCCGCACCGAGGAACTCGCCGAGGCCCACGACATGTCCGTCGGTCACGCCAGATCGGTCGTGACCGACCATCACGGCACCGGAACCGCTGCGTTGATCGTCGGCGGTCGCTCGGGCCGCTTCACGCCGTTGTTCGGGCCCTCTTCGGCCCAACGACACCGAGACTCGGGCGCTCACGACCTGAACGGGACCTGGCCCGGCCTGCGACTCGACGTCGACACGATCGACGATGTCCGACGCGCTTACACCCTCGGCGTCGGACCCGCGACAGCCGCGGTCCTGAAGTCCCTCGGCTGGTGAAATCCATTCCCACCGAATCGAGTAAGACACAATTCACCGATCCGAGTTTCACCGGCCACCGCAATGGGGGATGATCGACCAGTGAGCAACAGCGAAACCCAGGCCGACGCCGACGCAACTCCAGCCCGGGAGCACGGTTCGGACGGTCAGGTGAGTCCGCCGCCCCCCATCACCTCCGCAGCCAGTACTGCGGCCAGTCCTGCTGCACTGCCGGCAGCGACGGAACCACACGCGCCCGACGCCAAAGGCGCATTGCCCGAAAACCGTTATCTGAACCGGGAATTGAGCTGGCTCGACTTCAACTCGCGCGTTCTTGCACTCGCCGAGGATTCGTCGCTTCCGTTGCTCGAGCGCGCCAAGTTCCTCGCAATCTTCGCGTCGAATCTGGACGAGTTCTACATGGTTCGCGTCGCCGGCCTCAAACGTCGCGACGAGACAGGACTGTCCGTTCGGTCTGCCGACGGCTTGACCCCGCGCGAACAACTCGCCTTGATCGGCGAACGCACACAGGAGTTGGCTCGCCGTCATGCGCGGATACTCCTCGACGCGATTCTGCCCGAGCTCACCTCGGTGGGAATCGAGATCATTCGGTGGTCCGATCTCGACGGTGACGAACGGGAGCGACTGTCCAGGTATTTCCACGAGCAG
The DNA here is from genome assembly GCF_003641205.1 of Rhodococcus sp. P1Y. NCBI lineage: Bacteria > Bacillati > Actinomycetota > Actinomycetes > Mycobacteriales > Nocardiaceae > Rhodococcus > Rhodococcus sp. P1Y. Next base: position 3,204,668 of record NZ_CP032762.1, on the reverse strand, counting down.
GTGTTCCCGGTACTGACGCCGCTCGCCGTCGACCCGGCGCACCCGTTCCCGTACATCAGCGGGCTCAGCCTCAATCTCGCCGTGACAGTGAAGGATTACGCGACTTCGGGCGAGCACTTCGCCCGCGTGAAGGTTCCGGACAACGTCGATCGTTTCGTGCGGGTACGGCGCGGGGACGGCAGCTCGAGCGTCGACGCCTTCCTCTCGATGGAAGAGGTCATCTCGGCCCACCTCGATGTTCTGTTCCCAGGCATGGATGTCGTGGAGAGTCACGCGTTCCGCATCACCCGAAACGCGGATTTCGAGGTCGAGGAAGACCGCGACGAGGATCTCCTGCAGGCGCTGGAGCGGGAACTGGCGCGTCGCCGCTTCGGATCGCCCGTCCGACTCGAGATCGCCGACGACATGACCGAACACATGCTGGAACTGCTTCTACGTGAGCTCGACGTCGATCCGAGCGACGTGATCCAGGTGCCGGGGTTGCTCGATCTGTCGTGCCTGTGGCAGGTCTACGGGGTCGACCGGCCACACCTCAAGGACGCGCCTTTCGTTCCGGCGACACATCCGGCGTTCGGTGAGCGCGAAACACCCAAGAGCGTGTTCTCCACGTTGCGCGACGGCGATGTGCTCGTCCATCACCCTTACGACTCCTTCTCCACCAGCGTGCAACGGTTCATCGAGCAGGCGGCAGCAGATCCGCAGGTGCTTGCCATCAAGCAGACTCTCTATCGCACCTCCGGAGATTCACCGATCGTCAACGCGCTCGTCGACGCCGCAGGCGCGGGCAAGCAGGTTGTCGCCCTCGTCGAGATCAAGGCACGTTTCGACGAGCAGGCAAACATCGAGTGGGCGCGAAAGCTCGAGAAAGCCGGGGTTCACGTCGTATACGGTCTCGTCGGCCTCAAGACACATTGCAAGACATGCTTGGTCGTACGGCGTGAGGGATCGGTCATCCGCCGCTACTGCCACATCGGAACCGGCAACTACAACCCGAAGACGGCCCGGATCTACGAGGACGTCGGCTTGTTGACCTCCTCGCCGGAGATCGGCGCCGACCTCACCGACCTGTTCAACTCCCTCACCGGATACTCGCGCAAGACGAGCTATCGCAACCTCCTCGTCGCTCCGTACGGAGTTCGGCGCGGCATCATCGAGCGGATCGAAGCAGAGGTCGAACATCAGAAGGCCGGTCGTGAGGCCGGAATTCGGTTGAAGGCCAATGCGCTCGTCGACGAACAGGTCATCGATGCGCTGTACCGTGCGTCGGCGGCGGGTGTGCCGGTCCAGGTCGTGGTCCGAGGAATCTGCGCCCTCAAGCCGGGCGTACCGGGTCTGAGCGAGAATATCGAGGTTCGGTCCATCCTCGGTCGATTCCTCGAGCACTCACGTGTCCTCAACTTCCGCGGTGCAGACGAATTCTGGATCGGCAGTGCCGACATGATGCACCGGAATCTGGACCGCCGCGTGGAAGTCATGGCACAGGTGAAGGATCCGCGTCTGACCGGCCAACTGGACGACATATTCGAGTCCGCGCTGGACCCGACAACCAGATGCTGGATTCTGCGAGCGGATGGCGGATGGGCGGCATCGCCCGCTCAGGGTGAAAACGTTCGCGAGCATCAGGTCGAGTTGATGCGTAGCCGGCGGAACCAGGCGTCCTGATGTCGGACGGCGAAAATCCATTGCGCGCGAACATCTTCGCCGCCGGAGCCGTCCTGTGGCGAAACTCTCCCCATCGTCCGGACGAGATTTCCGTCGCGCTGGTACATCGTCCGAAATACGACGACTGGTCCTTTCCCAAGGGAAAGATCGACCCGGGTGAAACCTCCGTCGACGCCGCCGTTCGAGAAGTGGCGGAGGAGACCGGGTTCGAAGCTCGACTCGGCCGCTATCTCTCCACGGTCACCTATCCCATCCCGGGCCATCGGAAAATGAAGAAGGTCGACTACTGGGCGGCCTATGCACTCGACGGCAAGTTCGAGCCCAACTCCGAGGTGGACGAGCTGCGCTGGGTAACCCCCGAGCAGGCCGAGTCTCAGCTGTCCTACCCGATGGACCACAAGATCTTACGTCGATTCCTGAAGCAACCACCCGATACGACGACGGTCCTTCTCGTCCGCCATGCGAAGGCCGGACGCCGGTCCCGATACAAGGGGGACGACGCCCTGCGGCCACTCGATGCCGTCGGCGAGGCGCAGGCTACAGCTCTTGTAGCGGAGCTCACTGCATTCGGCGCCGACTCGGTGCACGCCGCGAACCGTCGACGGTGCGTACAAACCGTCCAACCCTTGGCGGACGAGTTGTCGGTGTCCATCACGCTCGAACCGCTGCTGTCCGAGGAGGGTTACTGGGACTCGTTGGACGCCGCTCGTCGACGCGCGGTGGAGATCGCGACACTCGGCGGAGTCCGAACGATATGCAGTCAGGGCAAGGTGATTCCAGATTTGCTGCAGTGGTGGGCGGACAGGGACGGCGTCAAGCTGCCGCCGAACAGAAACCGCAAAGGCAGTGTCTGGGTTCTGTCACTGCACAACGGGACTTTGATTGCTGCGGACCATCTGGCCAGTCCGCTGCCCAAGGTTCCCACTGACGGCTGAACTGGCGTACGCAGAAAGGCCCCGGACTCTTGGAGTCCGGGGCCTTTCTCGTCGATCTGTGTCGCCGCTGAGTTCGCGGAACCTACTTGCGTGCAGCGCGCTTGGCCGGAGCCTTCTTCGCTGCGGTCTTCTTGGCTGCGGTCTTGGCCGGAGCCTTCTTGGCTGCAGCGGTCGTGGTCGCTGCGGTCTTCTTGGCTGCGGTCTTCGCGGGGGCCTTCTTGGCCGCTGCGGCAGTCGTAGTCTTCTTGGCTGCGGCCTTTGCCGGAGCCTTCTTCGCGACGGTCTTACGAGCCGTCGTCTTGGCGGGAGCTGCCTTCTTCGCTGCCACGGTCTTCGCGGGAGCTGCCTTGCGGGCAGTCGTCTTTGCGGGAGCCGCCTTCTTCGCTGCCGCGGTGGTCTTGCGAGCTGTCGTCTTGACTGCAGCCTTCTTCGCTGCGGTCTTCTTGGCAGCTGCGGTCTTCTTGGCCGGAGCCGCCGAGGATCCACGCTTGACGGCCGGGCCGGTGGCGGGAAGCTTCTGGCCGCCCGCGATTACAGCCTTGAACTGAGCGCCCGGGCGGAAGGCCGGCACGTTGGTCGGCTTGACGCGCACGGTCTCGCCGGTGCGTGGGTTGCGAGCAACACGTGCCGCACGCCGACGCTGTTCGAATACACCGAATCCGGTGATGGTGACACTCTCGCCACGGTGAACGGCGCGCACGATGGTGTCGACGATGTTCTCGACAGCCTCTGTGGCGCTCCTCCTGTCAGACCCCAACTTCTCGGTCAGGGCGTCAATCAGCTCTGCCTTGTTCATGGATTTCCTCCGCAATATTGTGGCCCATCGTCGGACCGACTACTACAACGGTAAACCCCAACACGTCAAGAGTCTATGAGCCACGCCAAATCTCATTCGGCGTGGCGGAAAGTTTCACCGGCACAATGCGTGTCGCAGGGCCGAAATCGCTACCCCTCCACCGGCTCCTCGATGCGTGCCGGGAGGGTCGCAGGTTTCCATGACGGCCTTGACTTTTCGTACTCGGCAATGGCGTCGACCTGGCGTAATGTCAATCCGATGTCGTCCAGACCCTCCAGAAGACGCCACCTGGTGTAGTCGTCAATGGCGAAGCGCACCACCAAGGTTCCAACCGTCACCGTCTTCGTGACGAGGTCCACGAAAATTTCCAAACCAGGCTGCTCCTCGAGCGCCTTCCAGATCAATTCGACGTCACTTTGCTCGACCTCGGCCGCCAACAGACCAGCTTTTCCGGCGTTCCCGCGGAAGATGTCGGCGAACCTGGAGGCGATCACAACCCGAAACCCGAAGTCCGATAGAGCCCAGACCGCGTGCTCGCGCGAGGACCCTGTGCCGAAATCGGGACCGGCGACGAGCACCGAACCCTTGTCGTACGGAGCAACGTTGAGAACGAACTCCGGGTCGTTCCTCCACGCAGAGAAGAGACCGTCCTCGAAACCGGTGCGCGTCACCCTCTTCAGGTACACGGCAGGAATGATTTGATCCGTGTCGACGTTCGACCGCCGCAGCGGAACACCGATTCCTTTATGGCTTGTAAAGGGTTCCATCGAAAATTCTCCTACGTTTGACGGGTATCGGAAGTACTTACTGGTGCTCTGCGTCCCCTGGGCTACGCGAGATCCGAGGGAGAGGAGAGCGTTCCACGCACGGCAGTAGCTGCTGCAACCAACGGTGAAACCAAGTGCGTTCGACTTCCCTTGCCCTGCCTGCCTTCGAAGTTTCGATTCGACGTCGACGCCGAACGCTCCCCGACTGCCAGCTGATCGGGATTCATACCAAGACACATCGAGCACCCCGCCTGACGCCATTCTGCGCCGGCCGCCGTGAAAATCTCGCCGAGGCCCTCCTTCTCGGCCTGCGCACGCACTCGCATCGATCCAGGGACGATCAGCATCCGCACGCTGTCTGCAACCTTGCGGCCGTCCAGAACCTCGGCCACCGCGCGGAGATCTTCGATGCGCCCGTTCGTGCACGATCCGACGAACACCGTGTCCACGGCCACGTCCCGCAGCGGGGTCCCGGCCTCGAGTCCCATGTACTGCAACGCCTTCTCGGCCGCGATCTTTTCGCTCTCGTCGACGATGTCAGCCGGGTTCGGCACGGAATCGCCGAGCGGCGCACCTTGACCGGGATTGGTACCCCAGGTGACGAACGGCGTGAGCGAGGACGCATCGATGTGCACTTCGTTGTCGAAGACGGCGTCGTCGTCGGTCCTCAGTTCGTCCCACGCCGCAACCGCTGCGTCCCAATCGCTTCCCTGTGGCGCGTGCGGGCGACCCTTCAGGTACTCGTAGGTGACCGCGTCGGGTGCGATCATCCCCGCACGCGCACCTGCCTCGATCGACATGTTGCAGATGGTCATTCGGGCTTCCATCGACAGAGCGCTGATGGCCTCGCCGCGATACTCGAGCACGTAACCCTGCCCGCCGCCCGTCCCGATCTTCGCGATGACAGCCAGGATGAGGTCTTTGCTCGTCACGCCTGGTGCGAGTGTGCCGTCGACCGTGATGGCCATCGTCTTGAAGGGACGAAGGGAAAGCGTCTGTGTAGCCATCACGTGTTCCACTTCGCTGGTACCGATGCCCATGGCGATCGCACCGAAAGCGCCGTGCGTCGAGGTGTGGCTGTCGCCGCACACCACCGTCATACCTGGCTGCGTGAGCCCGAGCTGGGGGCCGATGATGTGAACGATGCCTTGATCCAAGTCGCCCATCGGATACAGCCTGACGCCGAACTCTTCGCAGTTTCGTCGAAGCGTATCCACCTGCGTACGCGACACGAGATCTGCAATCGGCGAAAAGATGTCCGCCGTCGGTACGTTGTGGTCCTCGGTCGCGATGGTCAGATCAGGCCTACGCAGTGGACGATCGGCGAGTCTGAGTCCGTCGAATGCCTGCGGACTGGTGACCTCGTGAACGAGGTGCAGGTCGATGAAGATCAGATCGGGCTCGCGCGAACCACCCTCTCCCCCGCCGCGAACGACGACGTGTTGATCCCATACCTTTTCTGCCAGTGTGCGTGCTGTGCCGGCCATGAGGAACACCAACCATTTCTCGAGTGCGTCGCGCCGGTGGACTACGGGCTGGCCCACGTCGCGTTGTCGGGTCGACACCAGCCCGGGGCCGCGAGAACGACCCGAAGGGTTGTTCCCACTATGCGAGACGCTAATATCGACCTATGAGACAGCATAGCGGCATCGGCGTTCTCGACAAAGCGATGGGTGTCCTGTACGCGGTGGCTGACGAACCCTGCACTCTCAGTGACCTCTGTGCCCGAACCGGGTTGCCGAGGGCCACTGCACACCGCCTGGCCGTCGGGCTGGAAGTTCATCGGCTACTCACCCGAGATGCCAACGGTCTGTGGCGACCCGGCCCGGGTCTCGCCGAACTCGCCGCGACTGCAGCCGACACACTCGTCGACGCAGCCGCGTCGGTGCTGCCTCGTTTGCGTGAGATCACCGGCGAAAGCGTCCAGATCTACCGCAGGGAAGGCACAGTGCGTGTCTGCGTTGCATCCATGGAACCGCCGACGGGCCTGCGTGACACGGTTCTCGTGGGCGCGCGGCTGCCCATGAGCGCCGGATCGGGAGCCAAAGTTCTGCTCGCGTGGGCTGACGTTCAGACCCAGCGCACAGTTCTGCCCGACGCCGAATTCGGCGAACGTGTTCTGGCCGAGGTTCGCAGGCGCGGATGGGCGCAAAGTGCAGGCGAGCGCGAACCCGGTGTTGCGAGCGTTGCCGCTCCCGTACGAGATTCGACGGGCAATGTCGTTGCCGCCGTATCTGTTTCGGGACCGATCGACCGGATCGGCCGACGGCCGGGCGCGCGGTGGGCCGCCGACCTACTCGCAGCAGCCGAGGCAATCCACAAGCGCCTGTGAGCCAAGTTCGCGCCTCGATCGATCGATGACGTATCGCGAAAGACTGTGACGGGTACCGAAGTCTGTTACTGATGTCGTCATGGGAATCAATCAGCGGGCACAGATCACGATGGCCGATTCGGAGATCGAGACGTTTCTCGAACGCAGCCGAATCGCGAACCTAGCGACGATCGGACGCGACGGCACACCTCACCTGGTCGCGATGTGGTACGCCTTGATCGACGGCGAGGTGTGGTTCGAGACGAAGTCCAAATCGCAGAAGGCAGTCAACCTCCGCCGCGATCCGCGAGTGACCGTGCTGGTGGAGGACGGGTCCACCTACGACTCGTTGCGGGGCGTGTCGATCGAGGGCCGTGCCGAGATCGTCGACGATGCCGAGTCGATCCGTCGCGTCGGGATCAGCGTCTGGGAGCGCTACACCGGTCCTTACTCGAAGGAAGTCGAGCCCCTCGTGGACCAGATGATGAACAAGCGAATTGCAGTTCGAGTATCGGTCGACCGTGTCAGGTCGTGGGACCACCGCAAACTCGGGATCCCCGAGATGCCGGTCTCGGGCACCACGGCGGAGTTCACGACCCGATAGACGCACAAATTCGGGTGAAACCGGCTCCTCACGTGCGGTACGTTTCTCTCACCGCCGACGTCAGGAGCGATCATGGCCGAACCGACCAACGAAGATCTGAAGAAGAAGTTCCGCGAGGCACTGGAGAAGAAGAACCACCGCTCGGCCGTCTCGACCGACCACAAGGACGCCGGGTCGAAGGTGGGCAATGTGCATGGCCCAGCCGATCATCAGAAGATGTTCCGACGCAAGAGCGTCTGACGACACCAGCTGCTGACGGCACCGGGCACCGGTCCGAATAGACAAATACCCTCCCATCGCACGCGATGGGAGGGTATTTGTACTGAGTAGCCCCGACGGGATTCGAACCCGCGCTACCGCCTTGAGAGGGCGGCGTCCTAGGCCGCTAGACGACGGGGCCAGGAACTTTCACTGTAACTCTGGGTGTTGCTCGAACTCTGGGTCTTGCTCCAATTCTGGTTACTACCTGCTTTCGACTATGTCGACCAGTCGAAAGCTCAGCCAGCTTAACCGGCTGACGTCCGGCGACCAAATCGCCTCCGAACGCTTGCTGGGGTACCAGGACTCGAACCTAGAATGGCGGTACCAGAAACCGCTGTGTTGCCAATTACACCATACCCCAATGACCTTCTCCGATATCCACATCAGCTGCGATGTGAACCGCGTTTCGAGCCGGGATAGAGACTATCAAAGGACACAGGTGTTTCTCCAAATCGCCAGGTCAAGAGGGTGCATTCGGGTCCCACCCAACAGCGGACCCCGCATTCGCCACCCAGATCGGCTCGGCGCAGACTCGGTGGTGATGAGAACTGCCGGTTCGACCCGATGAGGATTGTGGTGGCACCCGCCGGTGCGACGACCTTTCTCGTCCCGACGACGGACGGGGGCGTTCGCGCCGGCGACATCGTCGAGTGCACCGATGTGGCGGGCACGGTCGCTCGAATAGAACACGAGGTTCGTCCACGATGGGTGTGGGCCACGACGTCCCGCATCTACCCCAGGTTGCTGGACGCGGGGGTGCGAGTTTCACGAAGCCACGATCTGTCGCTGACCGAGGCCATTCTCCGATTGCGTCGAGGTGAGCCATACGTTCAGGACGACAGTGCCGTCGACGACCGTCCAGGCCTGTTCGACGCTTACCGTTATCCGAGTGTGGATTCCGTGGTCGACTGGCACCGCGATCAAGTCCAGACAATCGGCGATTGCGGCGACCTTCGCTTGTTGATCGCCGCGGAATCGGCCGGTGGCCTTGCCGCAGCAGAGATGACGCACGTCGGACTGCCCTTCTCGACCGAGGCGCACTTCCGCTACTTGCAGTCTGCGCTGGGCGTGCGACCTCCGGACGGTCATCTTCCGCTTGCGATGAAAGAGCTCGAAGCGGCAATCGGCGAGGCTTTTGGGCGTCCCGTCAACCCGAGCTCACCGGTTGAGGTGACGGCTGCGTTCGCGCGCGCAGACATCGAGGTCACCTCGACACGGGCGCACGTCCTACGCGAAGTCGACCACCCCGCGGTTCCGCTGCTTCTGCGGCACCGAGATCTGTCGAAGTTGTTCAGCACCAACGGATGGGCGTGGGCAGACACCTGGGTGCGCGGCAACAGGTTTCGGCCCGTCTACGTACCCGGTGGGGTCGTGTCCGGTCGGTGGGCGAGCAGGGGCGGCGGTGCGCTACAGATCCCGAAACCGCTGCGCGCCAGCGTCGTCGCGGAACCCGGTCATATGTTGGTGATCGCCGACGCGGGCCAGCTGGAGCCCCGAATCCTAGCCGCGCTGAGCCGCGATCCGGCGATGATGGATGCAGCGGGTTCGGACGACCTGTATGCCCCGGTTGCTGCCGCAGCATTCGACGGAGATCGAAGCAAAGCGAAGGTCGCAGTGCTCGGCGTGTTGTACGGGGCGACTGCGGGAGAAGCGCGTTCTCTGCTCGCTCTACTTCGACGGAGATTTCCGGTCGCGGTCGAGTACGTGGAGAGAGCAGCACGTGCGGGTGAACGCGGCGAGGTGGTGCACTCACTCCTGGGTCGCTGCTGCCCTCCTCCTCCCGACTCGTGGTGGTCGGACGGCGACGCGCACGCCCGCGGTCGGTTCACCCGCAATTTCGTCGTGCAGGCGACGGCATCGGAATGGGCACTGTGTCTTCTCGCCGATCTACGAAGGAGGTTGGCGGAGGATCGCGAGGCAGGCGAATTGGTGTTCTTCCAACACGACGAAGTCGTCGTCCACAGCCGCACACCGGACCGCGCCGCCCGGCACGTCACCGACGCTGCGGCGGCCGCGACCCGACTCCTGTTCGGCAACACCAAGGTTCGATTCCCCATGGACGTCGCTGTCCGGGAGTGTTACGCCGAACCCGATTGATCGTCGCCGCGCGGCCCGTCGAAGGTGACGTCGATCTCCTCGAACCCTTTGCTTCGCTGCGCCTCTGCCTGTCCCCTGTAGGTCAGCTTGTCGCCCTCGGTCAGATCGACGTCGTCGACGAATGGGGTGAGAAGCGCTCGCGGATAGAGCTTGTCGACCCGCACCACGTTGATCTCGACGGCAATGACAACCAGTACCGCTGCGACGTACATGAACGCGAGGACGCCGAGCACTACCGCGAACACCCCATTGGTAATCGACGACTTCGACACGACGTACTTGATGTACACGCCCCCGAACGTCTGCAACAGTTGCCAAACGACTCCCGCGACGATGGCTCCGGGCAGTACTTCGGCAATCGACAACGTGCGGGCCGCGGCGAGACGGAACGCGACCACGAACACGCCGACATTCAGCAAGATCACCGCCACGAGCACCACGGCGCCACTCACACGTCCGAAGTACCCGGCCGAACTCGCGACATTCACCGCAGTGATGGCCAATACCGCGACTCCCACAGTGCTGAGCAGCGCGAGGCCGCGCACACGAGCGAAGATCGGGTCCGGGCGAAGATTCTTGGGAACCGACCACGCCGTGTTCATCGCGTTCTGAACCGCAACCGCGACGCCAAGTCCACCGTAGAGCGAGCCGAGGACGCCGACGACCAGACCGATCGTTCCGCCACCGATCTTCTCCGGTTCACCGAGATCTTCCCCGATGATCGGAATCTGGCTCAGCGCGGAATCCAGAATCTGCTGCTGCAGCTGCGGATTCCCTCCCAGTACGAATCCAAGGATCGTGCTGGCCAGTAGAAGAAGGGGAAAGAGCGACACGAATGCGTAGTACGTAATCAAGGCGGCGAGGTAGCCGCCCTGATCGTCGACGAACTTGTAGACCACCGCGAGCGGAAATCCCAGGACCGGGTGCCGACGCTGCAGCCGGTCGACACGGCCGGAAATGCTCACGTGATCACGGCAATCAGACGATGCCGGCGCGTGCCGCACCGAGGCGGGCGAGAGTCTTCTCGCGACCGAGCAGCTCCATCGACTCGTACAACGGTGGGCTGATGTGCGAACCGGTCACCGCGACCCGCACAGGTGCGAAGGCCTTTCGTGGCTTGAGTTCCAACCCGTCGATGAGAGCCGACTTGAGCGAATCCTCCAGATCGGCGGTACGCCATTCCGGAAGTGCCTCCAATGCAGCGATCGTCGCGTCGAGCACCGGCACTGCATCGGCCCCGAGGTTCTTCGCAGCAGCCGCGGGATCGATCTCGAATTCACCCTCGGCGACGAAGAGGAACTTCAGCAGCCCCCACGCGTCGGACAATACGACGATCCGAGTCTGGACGAGGTCGGCTGCGACGGCCCACTGGGCCTCGTCGATATCGGTGGGCAGGTGTCCGTTCGCGGTGAGAAATGCCCGGAGACGCGCAGAGAAGTCCGCAGGTTCGAGCAACCTGATGTGCTCGGCGTTGATCGCGTCGGCCTTCTTCTGATCGAAACGCGCGGGGTTCGAATTGACGGTGCCGATGTCGAACGCTGCGACCATCTCGTCCAGGGAGAAGACATCATGATCGTCGGAGATGCCCCACCCGAGGAGCGCCAGGTAGTTCAGAAGGCCTTCCGGAATGAATCCTCGATCCCGGTGGATGAAAAGATTGGACTCGGGATCTCGCTTGGACAGTTTCTTGTTGCCCTGACCCATGACGAACGGAAGGTGCCCGAACTCGGGCGTCTTCTCAGCTACACCGATACGAATCAACGACTCGTACAGTGCGAGTTGCCTCGGCGTCGACGAGAGCAGATCCTCGCCGCGCAGCACGTGGGTGATCTTCATCAGGGCATCGTCGACGGGGTTGACCAATGTGTACAGCGGAATACCGTTGCCCCGAGTCAGCGCGAAGTCCGGCACGGTCCCGGCTTTGAACGTCGTCTCACCCCGCACGAGGTCGACCCAGGACAAGTCGTGATCCGGCATCCGCAGACGGACAACAGCTTTGCGGCCTTCCTCCAGGAATGCTCGCTTCTGATCGTCGGTGAGGTCGCGGTCGAAGTTGTCGTAACCCAGTTTCGGATCACGTCCCGCCGCCTTGTGCCTGGCCTCGACTTCCTCCGGCGTGGAGAAGGACTCGTACGCCTCCCCCGCGTCGAGCAACTTCTGCACGATCTCCAGGTGCTGATCGCGGCGCAGCGACTGACGGTACGGCTCGTACGGACCTCCCACTTCAGGGCCCTCGTCCCAGGACAACCCGAGCCATCGCAACGCATCGAGGATGGCGGCGTACGACTCCTCGGAATCACGAGCTGCGTCGGTGTCCTCGATGCGAAAGACGAAGCTTCCACCGTGGTGCCGAGCGAACGCCCAGTTGAACAGTGCCGTGCGGATCAATCCGACGTGCGGCGTGCCCGTCGGGGACGGGCAGAATCGAACTCGTACTTCGGTGGAGGTCATGTCTCGCTCACGTTCGATGGTGAAATGTCTATTTCTTGGCTGCGACGGGATTGGTCAGAGTTCCGATGCCCTCGACGGTGATCGACACCGACTGCCCATCGGTGATCGGTCCCACGCCCTCCGGGGTGCCGGTGAGAATCACATCCCCGGGCAGAAGCGTCATGACCGCGGAGATCCACTCGATGATCTCCGGAATGTCGTGCAGCAGCAGCGAAGTACGGCTGCGCTGCTTCACTTCTCCGTCGACCTCGGTCTTGATCTCGACATCGGATGCATCGAGTGAGGTTTCGATCCACGGTCCGAGCGGGCAGAACGTGTCATGCCCTTTCGCGCGGGTCCACTGGCCATCGTGACGCTGATGGTCGCGCGCCGACACGTCGTTCGCGACGGTGTACCCGAGCACCACGTCGAGAGCCTTCGCCGCGGGCACGTCCTTGCACGGGCGACCGATGACGACTGCGAGTTCTCCCTCGAAGTGGACTTCGGTCGAGGTAGGCGGCAGTACGATCGGCGCGCCCGGACCCACGATCGAGGTGTTGGGCTTGATGAAGATGACCGGATCCTTGGGCGCTTCGCCGCCCATTTCAGCGGCGTGGGCTGCGTAATTCTTGCCGATGGCAATCACCTTGCTCGCAAGGATCGGTGCGAGGAGACGCACGTCAGCCAACGGCCACGACCGACCGGTGAAGGTCGGTGTCCCGAAGGGATGTTCGGCTATTTCCTTCGCCGTCTGCTGCTCACCTTCTCCCTCGATACTCACGAATGCCACACCATCAGGACTTGCAATTCGACCCAGACGCATGCAGTCAAGTCTATCGACCTCTCAACGGGTCACTCCGCCGGCTACGCTCCCGGCCCCAACGGGTCACTCCGCCCGCTACGCTCCCGGCCCTGCAGAGGCAGGCGCGGCCTTCCGCTCGACTCTCTGCATCGGGTGTACAGTCTGTATGCGAAGTTCACATTGCAAGATCATTGTTCCACATAGTGAGATTGAAGAGTAGCCATGACCACGACGGACAGAGTTCGGCAGACGAGCAGCGCGCGCAAGTGGCTCATGCTTGCTCTCGGAATGCTCGCTCAGACGGCAGGTGCCGTGTTCATCAACGGCGCTGCATTCCTCATACCCGCCCTGCACGACGATCGCGGGTTGAGCCTGGCCCGGGCAGGCATTGTCGTGGCAATGCCGACGGTCGGAATCATGCTCACACTCATCGCGTGGGGTGTTCTCGTCGACCGAATCGGTGAACGACTCGTCCTGGCAATCGGACTCGGTCTCACTGCACTAGCAAGTCTCGCAGCGTATTTCACGACCTCGTTCATCCTGCTCGGCCTGTGTCTACTCCTCGGAGGAATGGCTGCGGCGAGCGCCAACAGCGCCAGTGGCCGAGTGGTCGTCGGATGGTTCCCCCCCGAGCGTCGCGGTCTCGCGATGGGCATCAGGCAGATGTCAGTACCTCTTGGGGTCGCCATCGCAGCACTGACCATCCCGTCGATCGCCCGTGATCATGGCGTCTCGGCTGCGTTGCTGGTGCCCGCGAGCATCTGCCTCCTCGGAGCTGTTCTGTGCCTCGGCGTCGTCGATCCACCCCGGCCGAGCCGTGCCGCTGCCGAACGGCAGGGACTGCTTGCGAATCCGTACCGCACGAGCCGCCAGCTCTGGCGAATCCACTCGACGTCGATCCTGCTCGTTGTTCCGCAGTACGTCGTCTGGACCTATGCCCTCGTCTGGTTGATGACCGATCGCGGTTGGTCGGCTGCATCGGCCGGTCTCCTCGTTACCGCATCTCAAATCTTGGGTGCGTTCGGACGCATGGGTGTCGGCGCGCTGTCGGATCGCGTCGGGAGTCGAATGCGTCCCCTCAAATGGGTCGCCGTGTCCGCCACGGTCAGCATGCTCGCACTCGCGGTGACCGACTGGCTCGACTCCCCCGTTTCCGTTGTGCTTCTCGTCGTCGCGTCGATCGTCACCGTCGCACCGAACGGGCTCGCGTTCACCGCCGTCGCCGAATTCTCCGGACCGTACTGGAGTGGGCGTGCCCTCGGCGTGCAGAACACTGGGCAGTACATCGCCGCATCACTGGTTCCGCCCGCGTTCGGCGCCCTCGCAGCCGTCAGCTTCCCAATAGCCTTCCTCGTCTCCGCGCTCTTCCCCGCCCTCTCCATCCCCGTGATCCCCGACGACCACGAGCCGAACGAATAGGGATTCTGGCGCCCCGGCGGTGACCGAATGTCTGTTTCGGTCACCTGTGACGGGACCGAATGTCTGTTCCGGTCACTCTGAGTGTGCGACTGTCTCATTCGGTCACCCGAGCACTAGCGAATGTCTCATTCGGTCACCAGCGGGAGCGAATGTCTCATTCGGTCACCCGACGGGAGCGAATGTCCCATTCGGTCACTTAGCGGGAGCGAATGTCTATTCCGGTCACTCTGAGTGTGCGAACGACTCATTCGGTCACTCAGAGTGTGCGAACGACTCATTCGGTCACCCCGCGAGCACGCAGAAACAGCGAATGTCCCATTCGGTCACCCCGCAAGGTGACCGAATGGGACATTCGGTCCGTAAGTCGGAATCCTGCTACAGCTTCCCAGCGATCCTGGCACCGATTTCGGAGGTGCTGGCAACGGCTGATCCGCGTGACGCGAGGTCGGCGGCGACGGCTGCTTCCACCCGCTCGGAGTTCGCAGTGTCGCCCAGGTGCGCCAGCAACAACGACACCGACAGGATTGCTGCCGTCGGGTCTGCTTTTCCCTGACCTGCGATGTCCGGTGCGCTTCCGTGTACGGGCTCGAACATGGACGGGTTGGTGCCCGTCGCGTCGATGTTTCCGCTGGCGGCAAGGCCGATTCCGCCACTGACCGCTGCAGACAGGTCGGTCACGATGTCGCCGAAGAGGTTGTCGGTCACGATGACGTCGAAACGGCCCGGGTCCGTAACAAGGTGGATCATCGCGGCGTCGATGTGCTGGTAGGCGACCTCGACGTCGGGAAAGTCCTTGGAGACCGCCTCGACGGTGCGAGCCCACAAGCTGCCCGCGAAGGTGAGTACGTTCGTTTTGTGCAGCAACGTGACGTGCTTGCGACGGCCGAGTGCCCGTGAGAATCCGTCACGAACGACCCGTTCGACGCCGTAGCGAGTGTTGACGCTGACCTCGGTGGCCACCTCGTGTGGCGTGTTGACCCGCAACGCACCACCGTTGCCGGTGTAGGGGCCTTCGGTTCCCTCACGGACGACGACGACGTCGATGTCCTTGTTGCCTTCCAGCGGTCCGACCACACCCGGGTACAGCTTCGCGGGACGCAGGTTGATGTGGTGATCGAGTTCGAAGCGCGCGCGCAGCAGCAGACCGCGTTCGAGCACACCGCTCGGAACCGATGGATCGCCGATGGCGCCCAACAGAATTGCGTCGTGTCCGCGGATCTCGTCCAACA
Organism: Rhodococcus sp. P1Y; assembly: GCF_003641205.1. Classification (NCBI taxonomy): domain Bacteria; kingdom Bacillati; phylum Actinomycetota; class Actinomycetes; order Mycobacteriales; family Nocardiaceae; genus Rhodococcus; species Rhodococcus sp. P1Y. The sequence goes on along the minus strand of NZ_CP032762.1, from coordinate 3,189,355 downwards.
CCGAATCCGGAAGAAGCTCGCCGGTCGCGTTGTAGCGTCGAGCACCGAGGTCGTACTCGGTCTTTTCCACGCCTGGCACGACTATGTCGAGCACTTGTAGCGCCTGGTCCACGACCTCAGGGCCGATTCCATCTCCAGCGATGACGGCGAGCTTCATGTACTCCTCGTTCTTTTTCGAGCGATCAGGGGTGAGGGACGATCAGGAAAGATCCACGAGTTCGATGGTCGACGCGCCCACCGCAGCAGCGATGGTGGCGCTCAGCTCGGACGGAACGTCCTTGTCGACGCGAAGCAGGATCGTCGCGCCGTCGCCTTCGGAGTCCTGGCTCAGTGCAGCGGCCTGGATGTCGATGCCGGCGTCGCCGAGCAACGTACCGATGCGGCCGAGGCTGCCCGGCTGATCCGCGTAGTTGACGATGAGGTTCTTGCCCTCGGCACGCAGATCGAAGTTGCGTCCGTTGATGTTGACGATTTTTTCGACCTGGGTGGTGCCGGTGAGCGTTCCTGCGACGTTGAGGACGGAACCGTCACCGTAGACAGCGCGGATGTCGACGACGCTTCGGTGGTTCTCGCTCTCGGTCGCCTTGGTCACCTCGGCGGTGACGCCTCGCTCCTCGGCGAGCGACGGAGCGTTGACGAAGGTGACGGAATCCTCGATGACGGCCGAGAACAATCCACGCAGAGCCGACAACTTCAGGATCTCGACGTCAGCGGAGGCGAGCTCGCCGCGTACGTCGACCGACAGGGATGCCGGGAGTTCGTCGGACAGGGCGCCGAGCAGGACGCCTTGCTTGCGGACGATCTCGAGCCATGGCGAGACCTCTTCGCCGACTGCGCCACCCTTGACGTTGACGGCATCGGGAACGAATTCACCTGCGAGAGCCAGCAATACAGACTTTGCGACATCCGTCCCCGCGCGGTCCTGAGCTTCGGTGGTCGATGCTCCGAGGTGCGGGGTCACGACGACCTGAGGAAGTTCGAACAACGGGCTGTCGGTGCACGGCTCGGAAGCGTAGACATCGATACCCGCCGCGAAGACGTGACCGCTCGTGATCGCGTCGGCGAGCGCCTGCTCGTCGACGAGTCCGCCACGGGCTGCGTTGACGACGATGACGCCGGGCTTGGTCTTGGCAAGTGCTTCCTTGCCGATGATGCCCTTGGTCTCGGGCGTCTTGGGAAGGTGCACGGAGAACATATCTGCGCGCGTCAGCAGTTCGTCGAGACTGACGAGTTCGATGCCAAGCTGAGCTGCGCGGGCAGCGGAGACATAGGGGTCGTACGCGATGATATGAGTGTCGAATGCTGCGAGGCGCTGAGCGAACAGCTGTCCGATGCGTCCGAGTCCGACGACACCCACTGTCTTTCCGAAGATTTCGACGCCGTTGAACTTGCTGCGCTTCCACTCGTGCTGACGCAGGGTGGCGTCGGCGGCCGGGATCTGGCGTGCAGCAGACAGCAGCAGCGTCACGGCATGCTCGGCAGCAGTGTGAATGTTGGACGTCGGCGCATTGACGACGAGGACACCACGTTCGGTCGCCGCGGGTACATCGACGTTGTCCAGGCCCACGCCCGCACGGGCGACGATCTTCAGGTTGGTTCCGGCTGCGAGGACCTCTGCATCGACCGTGGTGGCCGAACGAACGAGGATCGCGTCGGCCTCGGGAACCGCGGCGAGAAGTGCCGGGCGGTCCGGGCCGTCGACCCAACGAACCTCGACGCCGTCGCCGAGTGCCTCGACGGTGGATTGCGCAAGTTTGTCGGCAATCAGTACGACAGGACGGCCTGGCTGGCTCACGTGAAGAACTCCCCTTTGTATAGGTCGAGCTGGGTTTCGATTGTGCGGTGCGAAGCAAGTTTAGAGCCCGCGGAGACGGCGCAGGGTTTCACCCTCGCCGAACTACCGGGCCGAATACCGAAGGGCATCCTCGCGCGAGGATGCCCTTCGAGTAAGTCGGCTCGAGATCAGGCCGTCTCGGTGATCGGACGGTCGACCCAGCTCATCAGATCGCGCAGCTTCTTGCCGGTGACCTCGATGGGGTGCTCGGCGTTGGCCTTGCGCAGGCCTTCGAGCTCGGTGTTGCCGTTCTCGACGTTGGCGACGAGACGACGGGTGAACTCACCGGACTGGATGTCGGCGAGGATCGCCTTCATGCGCTCCTTGGTGCCTGCGTCGATGACGCGAGGTCCGGAGAGGTAGCCGCCGAACTCCGCGGTGTCGGACACCGAGTAGTTCATGCGAGCGATACCGCCCTCGTACATGAGGTCGACGATGAGCTTGAGCTCGTGCAGAACCTCGAAGTACGCCATCTCGGGTGCGTAGCCGGCCTCGACCATGACCTCGAAGCCGACCTTGACGAGCTCTTCGGTGCCACCGCAGAGAACAGCCTGCTCGCCGAAGAGGTCCGTCTCGGTCTCTTCCTTGAATGTGGTCTTGATGACGCCTGCGCGTGTTCCGCCGATGCCCTTGGCCCAGGACAGAGCGAGCGCCTGGCCCTCACCCTTGGGGTCCTGGTCGATGGCGATGAGCGCGGGAACGCCCTTGCCGTCGACGAACTGGCGACGGACGAGGTGGCCGGGGCCCTTCGGTGCGACCATGCCGACGGTGACGAACTCCGGTGCCTCGATCAGATCGAAGTGAATGTTCAGGCCGTGACCGAAGAACAGGGCGTCGCCGTCCTTGAGGTTCGGCTCGATCTCTTCCTTGTAGATCGATGCCTGCGCCGTGTCCGGTGCCAGCACCATGATCACGTCGGCCCACGCCGAAACCTCGGCCGGGGTGCCGACGGTCAGGCCCTGCTCCTCGGCCTTCGCGCGGGACTTCGATCCTTCTTTCAGGCCGATGCGGACGTCGACGCCCGAGTCGCGCAGGCTCAGCGAGTGCGCGTGGCCCTGGCTTCCGTAGCCGATGACGGCGACCTTGCGGCCCTGGATGATCGACAGATCAGCATCGTCGTCGTAGAACATCTCGACTGCCACTGGTTAATACCTTTCCTCTGGGGGTTTTACGCTGTTCATCACGCGAGGTCGCTAGCGCGACGCGGTGATCGATTTCGGTCCACGTCCGACGGCAACGACTCCCGACTGAACTATTTCTCGAATTCCATAGGGGTCCAACATCTTGAGCAACGCATCGAGCTTCGAGCGGGTGCCCGTCGCTTCGACCGTCACGGCTTCGGGTGACACGTCGATCACTTTGGCGCGGAACAGGTTCACGGTCTCGATGACCTCACTGCGCACACTCGCGTCGGCACGAACCTTGATGAGCACGAGCTCTCGTGCCACCGAGGAATCGTCGTCCTGCTCGACGATCTTGATGACGTTGATCAGCTTGTTCAGTTGCTTCGTCACCTGTTCGAGCGGGAATTCGTCGACCGTGACGACGATGGTCATACGGGAGATATCGGGAAGCTCGGTCCCGCCCACGGCAAGCGAGGAGATGTTGAATCCTCGGCGGGAGAACAGTGCCGCGACGCGAGCCAGGACACCTGGCTTGTCCTCGACGAGGACGCTGAGGGTATGACTCGTGCTCACTTGTCAGTGCCTTTCTCCTGCAGTGCATCGCCATGTGCCTGGTCGCGCTCGAGCGCTTCCGCCACGCTCGGGTTGGTACCGGCAGCTTCGTCGTCGTCGAACAGCGGACGGATCCCGCGGGCAGCCATGATCTCGTCGTTGCCCGTCCCGGCTGCGACCATCGGCCACACCTGAGCGTCGGCGCCGACGATGAAGTCGATGACGACGGGACGATCGTTGATCGCCCGAGCCTGCGCGATGACGGCGTCGACGTCTTCCTCACGCTCGCAGCGGATCCCGACGCAGCCGAGGGCTTCGGCCAGTTTCACGAAATCCGGGATGCGCTGGGCGCCGTGAGTTCCGAGATTGGTGTTGGAGTAGCGCTCCTCGTAGAACAATGTCTGCCATTGACGGACCATGCCGAGGTTGCCGTTGTTGATCAGAGCAACCTTGATCGGGATACCTTCGACCGCGCACGTCGCGAGTTCCTGATTGGTCATCTGGAAGCAACCGTCACCGTCGATGGCCCACACCTCGGCGTCGGGAAGACCCATCTTGGCGCCCATGGCCGCGGGAACGGCGTACCCCATCGTGCCGAGCCCACCCGAGTTGAGCCACGTGCGGGGCTTCTCGTAGTTGATGAACTGAGCTGCCCACATCTGGTGCTGACCGACTCCCGCACAGTAGATCGCATCGGGTCCGGCGAACTTACCGACAGCGGAGATCACGAATTCCGGCGACATGCTGCCGTCGCTCGGGCGGTCGTAGCTGAGCGGATACGTCTTACGGATTCCGTCGAGGTACTTCCACCAGTCCTCCAGTTCGAGGGTGGTGCCAGTTGCTCGGTCTGCGCGGATCGCTTCGATCAGTTCGGTGATGACCTCTTTGCAGTCGCCGACGATCGGCACGTCTGCGTAGCGGTTCTTGCCGATTTCGGCCGGATCGATATCCGCGTGGATGACCTTGGCGCCCGTCGCGAACGAGGACAGCTGACCGGTCACCCGGTCGTCGAAACGTGCGCCGAGTGTGATGAGCAGATCGCTTCGCTGCAGGGCAGCGACGGCCGCGACGGTGCCGTGCATACCCGGCATGCCCAGATTCAGCTGATGCGAGTCGGGGAACGCGCCCCGCGCCATCAACGTCGTGACGACGGGTATTCCGGTCAGCTCTGCGAGTTCGAGCAATTCGGCCGACGCGTTCGCCTTGATGACACCGCCGCCGACGTACAGCACCGGCTGCTTGGCGTCGGCGATGTAGCGAGCAGCTTCGCGGACCTGCTTGCCGTGCGGCTTGGTCACGGGGCGGTACCCGGGCAGACGCATCTCAGGCGGCCAAGAGAACGTGGTCTGAGCCTGGAGGACATCCTTGGGGATGTCGACGAGAACGGCGCCGGGGCGACCGGACGACGCGATGTAGAACGCCTCGGCCATGATGCGCGGGATGTCGGCGCCGTCGGTGATCAGGAAGTTGTGCTTGGTCACCGGCATCGTGATGCCGGAGATATCGGCCTCCTGGAAACCGTCGGTTCCGATCAGGCTGCGCGCGACCTGTCCGGTGATCGCAACGATGGGAACCGAATCCATCTGGGCGTCGGCGAGCGGAGTGACCAGGTTGGTCGCACCGGGTCCGGACGTCGCCATGCAGACGCCGACGCGGCCGGTAGCCTGCGCGTACCCGGTTGCCGCGTGCCCTGCGCCCTGCTCGTGACGAACGAGAACGTGGCGAACCTTCTTCGAGTCGAAGAGGGGGTCGTACACCGGAAGCACGGCGCCACCCGGAATGCCGAATACCGTGTCGACGTCGAGCTCTTCGAGAGCCCGTACGACGGACTGTGCGCCGGTCACCTTCTCAGGGGCGACGTGGCGGCGGGATCCGTCGATGGCGCCGTTGGTTTCGGGCGCCGACGAACTGATGGCTGCCCCCGACTTACGCGTCGTGGGCCCTGGGCGTGCGGTTGGTGCGCTCACTGCTGCTTCCTCAGGATTTAGATGTCTGGGCGATCTCTGGGCAAGAAAAAACCCCCGTCAGCCGAGGCTGTACGAGGGTGGCGCGTCGATGCGAGTTGGTCGAGAACCGGCTCAGGCGTTGACGCGCCGGCCGATTACGAGTATCCAATTCCGCTTCACGCGCTCGACGGTAGGCGCGCGCATAGGGAACAGTCAAACTCGTCACGACGCAATCCCATTATGTGAGATCGCGTAGATGCAATGCGAAGATGAAGGGGTGTCACCCTCGCAGCAGTCCGAACCACCGGACACATCATCCCACACGCCCGATCCGTCACCGCAGGTCATCCGGCTCCCGCGTCTCGCACTGGTCGGTGTCGCCCTCCTGCTCTTCGGAGTGTGCTTCCCCGCGATCAGCTGGCCTGCGGCTTTCGGTTGGCTCTTCGTCATTCCGATTGCCGTAGCAGTCTGGGTCGTTCGAGTCCGTACCGTCGTCGGCCCCGACGGGTTGTCCATCCGTCGACCGGTGACGTCGGAGTTCGTCCCCTGGGACCGAGTCCGAGGGATCGCGTTCCCGGACCGGCGCTGGGCGCGTGTGGTGTTGACCGACAAATCCGAGAAGTCCCTACCGTTGGTCCGATTCGATCGCTTGCCGCTGTTGGCTGCAGCGAGCGGTGGACGGATCACCGATCCCTACGCGGCCGCCGCAGCCGCCGAAGCCGCTGCCGAAGTCCTCGATACGCCAGAGGACGACGCCCCCTGACGCGGGAGTAATCTCGTCCCAGCGACAACCGCTGTCGGGATTGAGGAATACAGGAACATGCCGCCGTTACGGTCACGAGTTACCACTGTCGGACGCAACGCCGCGGGCGCACGCTCGCTCTGGCGCGCCACCGGAATGACGGATTCCGATTTCGGCAAACCGATCGTCGCGATTGCCAACTCCTACACCCAGTTCGTACCGGGACACGTACACCTGAAGAACGTGGGCGAGATCGTCGCCGACGCCGTCCGGGCAGCGGGCGGCGTCCCTCGCGAGTTCCACACGATCGCCGTCGACGACGGCATCGCGATGGGCCACGGCGGGATGCTGTACTCGCTTCCCAGCCGCGAGATCATCGCCGACTCGGTCGAATACATGGCCAATGCGCACACCGCCGACGCGCTGGTGTGCATCTCGAACTGCGACAAGATCACGCCGGGAATGCTCAATGCCGCCATGCGACTGAATATTCCGGCGGTCTTCGTCTCGGGCGGGCCGATGGAAGCAGGCAAGGCAGTTGTGGTGGGAGGCGTCGCGCAGGCACCGACCGACCTCATCACCGCGATCTCGGCCAGCGCAAACGACGCGGTCTCGGATGAAGGTTTGGACGAGGTGGAGCGGAGTGCATGCCCGACGTGCGGATCCTGCTCGGGCATGTTCACCGCGAACTCCATGAATTGCCTCACCGAGGCGCTCGGGCTCGCCTTGCCCGGCAACGGATCCACGCTGGCCACCCACAAGGCGCGCTACGCCCTGTTCGAGCGCGCGGGCACCACCATCGTCGAGGCCGCACTGAAGTACTACCGCGACGAAGACGAGTCGGTTCTTCCGCGCAATATCGCAACCCCCGCCGCATTTCGTAACGCAATGGCGCTCGATGTGGCAATGGGAGGTTCCACCAACACGGTGTTGCACACGCTTGCCGCCGCCCAGGAAGGCGAGGTCGACTTCGACCTCGACACGATCGACGCCATCAGTCGCAAGGTGCCGTGCCTGTCGAAGGTCTCGCCCAACTCCGATTACCACATGGAAGACGTGCACCGAGCAGGCGGAATCCCAGCCCTCCTCGGTGAACTCCGGCGTGCGAATCTGCTCGAAACCGATGTCTCGACCGTGCATACGAAGAGCTTCGACGAGTGGCTCGACACCTGGGACATCCGGTCGGGCGCGGCGTCCGACGAGGCGCTCGAACTGTTCCATGCCGCACCGGGCGGCGTCCGGACCACCGAACCGTTCTCCACCGAGAACCGCTGGTCGTCCCTCGACACCGACGCCGCGGGCGGATGCATCCGCGACAAGGAACACGCCTACACCGTCGAAGGCGGTCTGGTGGTTCTGCGCGGCAATATCGCTCTCGACGGAGCGATCCTGAAGACGGCGGGCATCGACCAGGATCTGTTCTCGTTCCAGGGTCCCGCGCTCGTCGTCGAATCACAGGAAGAAGCCGTCTCGGCGATCCTGCAGAAGAAGATCAAGGCCGGCGATGTTCTCGTCGTGCGCTACGAGGGGCCGAAGGGCGGGCCGGGGATGCAGGAGATGTTGCACCCCACCGCGTTCCTCAAGGGTGCTGGACTCGGTAAGGTCTGCGCACTGATCACCGACGGGCGGTTCTCCGGCGGTACGTCGGGGCTGTCGATCGGCCATATCTCCCCCGAGGCTGCAGCGGGCGGAGTCATCGGACTCGTCGAGAACGGCGACCAGGTGCGCATCGACGTCGCCTCTCGAACTCTCGAAATACTCGTCGACGACGACGTTCTCGCCGAGCGCCGCGCGAAAATGGATGCATCCGAGCGTCCGTGGCAGCCGGTCGACCGTCAGCGAACGGTCACCACCGCCCTGCGGGCGTATGCAGCGCTGGCCACCTCGGCCGACAAGGGTGCGGTCCGGTACGTGCCCTGAGGCGCCTCCGGCGCATGTGAACGGAAATACACAGCCCTCTGTGTATTTCCGTTCACAAGCCGCGAAGCGGCCTAACGCACCAGAGGGTTTGCACCGTTCAGGAAGATCCAGAGGACGACGCCGCCGGCGATTCCGAGCACGAGTGCGAGGAACGAACCAAAGCGAGGACGCGTCGCCCACCCACGGCGACCGTCGAATGCGATCTTTCCCGGACCGGTGAGAATGATGGCAGCTGCAGCCACTCCGAGCACGGTTTCGTACTCGACGCCGTTCGGGGCGAAGAACTGCAGACCCGGCTCGGCCGCCTGCTTGAAGCACCACGCGTTGATGATGACGCCGAGCACCGCAGCGCCTGCGAACGGTGTCGCAAGACCGAGGATGAGCAAAGCCCCACCGGCTGTTTCGCCGACCGCACCTGCGATCGCGAGGAGGTTCGCCTGCTCGTAGCCGGTGTCCTCCAACAACGACCGAAAGCCGTCGAGTCCAGGTCCGCCCCAGAGTCCGACGAGTTTTTGCAGACCGTGAACCAGGAAGATTCCGCCGATCACCAGACGGAGCAGCAACAGTCCGAGGTCGGTGGTCCCGCGCTTCGCGGGCACCTCCACCGTCTCGGTGCGCACGGCGGGTTCGGCGGGCGAGGCCTCATAGGCAGGCGCAGGCGTCGTTCCGAGAAACTCGGTCGGCTGTTCGGAATACGCCGACCGGCTGTCCGGTGCGATCGGCTCGTCGAACTGCGACGGGCGGAACGACGGGATCTGCTCGGTCGGGTAGGTCCCCGAACCGCTCTTGCCGAAATCCAGCTCGTCCTCGGTTCTCGGCTGTAGTTTTTCTGTCGGCTGGTCGTACGGACTCGACGCAGGCTCGTAGCCTGTGTCGGATCGTTCGGGTTCGCGAGGCTTGTCGGTCACGGACCCAACAGTAGATCGAGTGGGCCGCAATCAGCCGCAATCGGTGCATGTCGCGGCGTGTGACCGCGCCGCACCGACATCGCCGGTGACGCTCTCGAGTAACGTTTCGTACATGCGCGCATCGCCTGGAACCATGGCCGTCGCTGCCGCCATGGCGGTAACGACAGCCCTCGCCGTCGGCTGCGCCCGTTTCGACGACTCCACGGCCTCCCCGTTCACCCCAGAGCCGTCGTTCGGTGCTGCGGAGATCGACCCCGTCGACCCGGACGCCCCACCGACCTCCACCACACCGAGCGTTCCTGGACCACCTCCGGGGCCGTGCGTCGACCTCGACCCGAACGTGATCGCGACCTGCCTGGACACCACCGGCGGACTCGTCATGCTGCCCGGCGGCGTGTCCGCTCTGGTGGCCGAGCGGCGAACCGGCCGCATCATGCAGGTGACACAGGGCCAGTCACCGATCGAGATCGCTCGAATCGACGTGGACTCCAGCGGTGACGGTGGACTTCTCGATCTCGCGCTCTCCCCCAGCTTCACCGAGGACGGGTTGCTCTACGCCTACATCACGACGCAGTCGGACAACCGTGTGGTTCGCATCGCGGCGGGCGATACCCCCAAGAACGTTCTCACCGGAATACCGCGTGGCACGCAGGGCAACCGCGGCGCACTCGATTTCTACAACCCCAGCCAGCTCCTGGTTCTGACCGGGGACGCAGGCGATCCCGCCGCTGCGGCAAGTCCGTCGTCGCTGGCAGGCAAGCTTCTGCGCGTCGAATCCCTCGTTCCCGACCAGAGCGGGCCTACCCCCCAGATCGCCCTCAGCGGCATCGGAACTGCAGGGGATGTGTGCATCGACCCGTCGGGCGGCATCTGGGTCACCGACCGGACGATCGTCGAGGACAGGCTGCAGCGGATCGATCCGCTCGGCGCAGTGATTTCGCCCGTGTGGACATGGCCTGATCGCCCTGGCGTTGCGGGCTGCGGCGCTGGACCGGGCGCCGTCGCGATCTCCCTGACGAACGCGAAAGCTGTAGCTGTACTGGCGACCGACCAGGACACCGGCGCGGTGACTGCGGCGCCCTCGTTACTGGTGCAGGATCGGTACGGCCAACTCAACGGAGCCGCTCTTGCTCCCGACGGCCAGATCTGGGTGAGCACCGTCAACAAGAACGGAAACGCGCCTGGCCCGAACGACGACCGTGTCGTCAAGATCCCGGTCCCGGCGGGCGGCGGCGGATTCGACTAGTGAAATTCCGATGGCCGGCGGGGCGACCCGCCGGCCATCGGTCTCAGCTACACGCGGCGAGTACGAGTTCTTTGACGCGGGCGGCATCTGCTTGTCCACGTGTGGCTTTCATGACGGCGCCGACGATCGCGCCCGCAGCCTGAACCTTGCCGGCACGGATCTTGTCGGCCACGCCTGGGTTGGCCGCGAGTGCCTCGTCGACGGCAGCCTGGAGTTTGGTGTCGTCCTTCTCCACGACGAGACCACGAGCGGCCATGACTGCAGCAGGCTCGCCTTCACCTGCAAGTACGCCGTCCACGATCTGACGGGCACCGTTGTTGTTGACCTTGCCGTCGGCGACGAGTGTCGCCACTTCGGCGACCTGGGACGGGGTGATGGCCAGTTCGGTGAGCTCGACTCCGGAGATGTTCGCCTGCTGCGCCAGGTAGGAAACCCACCAGGACCGAGCTGCCTGCGGCGTCGCTCCGGCGTCGACCGTCGCTGCTACCAGTTCCAGGGCACCGGAATTGACGAGGTCGCGCATCTCTTCGTCGGATACACCCCAATCAGCCTGAATACGCGCCCGTCGCAACCACGGAAGCTCGGGGAGTGTCGCTCGGAGTTCCTCGATCCATGCAGCGTCGGGTGCGACTGGCGCGAGATCGGGTTCTGGGAAGTATCGATAGTCCTCGGCAGTTTCTTTCTTTCGACCTTTGGACGTTGTTCCGTCGACTTCCTGGAAGTGGCGCGTTTCCTGGGTGACCTCGCCGCCGCTCTGCAGAACTGCTGCCTGCCGCCGCATTTCGTAGCGAACCGCGACCTCGACACTCTTGAGGGAGTTGACGTTCTTGGTCTCGGTGCGGGTGCCGAACTCGGTGGCCGTCTTCTCCATCAACGAGACGTTCGCATCGCACCGCAATGAACCTTGATCCATCCGGACGTCGGACACCGCCAGCGCCTTCAGAAGATCACGCAGAGCGGTGACATATGCCCGAGCGACCTCCGGTGCACGGGCACCGGTTCCGGTGATGGGCTTGGTGACGATCTCGACCAACGGCACGCCTGCCCGGTTGTAGTCGAGAAGCGAATGACTCGCGCCCTCGATGCGGCCCGTCGCGCCGCCGACGTGCGTCGACTTGCCGGTGTCTTCCTCCATGTGCGCACGCTCGATCTCCACGCGAAAGGTCGAACCGTCGTCGAGCAGCACATCGAGATAGCCCTCGGTCGCGATGGGCTCGTCGTACTGCGAGATCTGGTAGTTCTTCGGCTGATCGGGGTAGAAGTAGTTCTTCCGGGCGAAGCGGCCCCACGGGGTGATAGAGCAGTTGAGCGCAAGGCCGATGCGAATCGCGGATTCGACGGCCGCCGAATTCACCACCGGAAGTGCGCCGGGCAGGCTCAGGCACACCGGGCACACCTGGGTGTTGGGCTCGGCACCGAATGCAGTGGGGCAGCCGCAGAACATCTTGGTGGCTGTGCCCAGCTCGACGTGGACCTCCATACCCAGCACGGGGTCGAAACGGGCCAGCACGTCGTCGTAATCGATCAGGTCGACCAAGGCAGCAGTCATGCAGAGAAGTTTATGCGGTCCGAAGAACGCGCGAGTAACCACGGGTGCTCGCTACGGTTGGGCAGTGACCAGCGCACCGAAGCAAACCCTGTTCATGACCGTGCTCATGACGCCGGACATGGCGAACTTCTCGGGCAACGTACACGGCGGAACCATTCTCAAATTTCTCGACCAGGTCGCCTACGCGTGCGCCAGTCGTTATGCGAAGGCCTACGTCGTCACCCTGTCCGTCGACCGAGTGGTTTTTCGGGAGCCGATTCACGTCGGCGAACTGGTCACCTTCTCGGCATCGGTCAACTACACCGGCCGAACGTCGATGGAAGTGGGCATTCGCGTCGAAACCGAGAACATTCAGCTCGGCGAGACCCGTCACACGAACAGTTGCTACTTCACTATGGTTGCCGTCGGAGACGACGGCAAACCACTCGAGCTCCCCCCGCTCACTCCCGAGACCCCTGTCGAAAAGCAACGGTTCGAAGCCGCCAGGCGCAGGCGTGAACTGCGCCGGGAAACCGAGCAGCGGGAGTCGGAGATCCGGCAGGACGCCGGCCGGATCTAGGATTCGACTCCAGGGGCGTGTTGCTGCGCTCAGCCGAAGAACGCTGCCGCGTCGACGTATCGGCTCTCGGGGACGCGCTTGAGCTGCTTCACAGCCTCCGACAGCGACACCAGTCCGATTTCGGTGCCTCGAAGTGAGACCATCTTGCCGAAGTCACCCGCGTGTGCCGCGTCGGCTGCGTTCACGCCGAAACGGGTGGCCAACACTCGGTCGTACGGCGTCGGAGTGCCTCCGCGCTGCACGTGACCGAGCACGGTCGTACGCACCTCCTTGTTGATGCGCCGCTCGATCTCCTGGCCCAGTTGATGTGCAACTCCGGTGAACTTGACGTGACCGAATTCGTCGATCCCGCCATCGACCAGCGACATCGAACCTTCCTTCGGCATGGCCCCTTCGGCAACGACACAGATGAAATGTGAGTCACCTCGCTGGAATCGCTTGCGCACCAAATCGCACACCTCGTCGACGTCGAAAGGATGCTCCGGGATGAGTGTCATGTGTGATCCCGATGCCAGACCGGCGTGCAGTGCGATCCAACCCGCGTGACGGCCCATCACTTCGACAAGCATCACGCGCTGGTGTGATTCCGCGGTACTGTGCAGCCGGTCGATCGCGTCGGTAGCAATGGTCAACGCCGTGTCGAAACCAAAAGTGACGTCGGTGCAATCGATGTCGTTGTCGATGGTCTTCGGGACTCCCACCACCGGGACGCCCTCCTCCGACAACCAATTCGCCGCGGTCAGCGTGCCCTCGCCGCCGATTGGAATCAGCACGTCGATCCCGTTGTCGTCCAATGTCTGTCGAATTCGATCCAACCCTGCGCGCAGCACATCGGGATTGGTGCGCGCGGTGCCGAGCATCGTCCCACCCTTGGTGAGCAGCCGGTCGTTGCGGTCATCGTTGCGCAGTTGGATCCGACGGTTCTCGAGCAACCCCCGCCAGCCGTCCTGGAAGCCGACGACGGTGGATCCGTATCGCGCGTCCGCGGTCCGGACTACGGCTCGGATCACCGCATTGAGGCCGGGACAGTCGCCTCCTCCGGTGAGAACTCCGATGCGCAATTTTTCGCCTCTCGTCGGTTCCATACTCATCACGCTAATCTTGCCGCCTACGGCCTGCGTCGGCAGTGCGAGCCCCTCATCCCGGGGTGACGACGCCCGTCTCGTACGCCAGCACGACCGCTTGGGCGCGATCCCGAAGATCGAGTTTGCCCAGAACCTTGCCCACATGGGTCTTGACGGTCTGCTCGGCGACGAACAGGGTCGAGGCGATTTCGGTGTTGGAGAGCCCCTTCGCAATCAGTTCGAGAACTTCTCGTTCGCGCGGAGTGAGGACCGTCAACTTCGACGGGTGCGTACGCGGAGTCCCCCGTCTCGAGGTCACGTCGGCGATGAGGCGACGCGTCACCGACGGTGCGAGCAAGGCCTCCCCCGCCGCCACGACACGCACCCCGCGGATCAGTTCGTCGGCCGGGGCATCCTTGAGCATGAAACCGCTCGCGCCGATCGTCAACGCTTCGTAGACGTAATCGTCGATGTCGAACGTCGTCAACATCAGGATCCTGACCGGAGGGTCGAGCGAGGCGCCGAGGATTGCGCGTGCCGCGTCGAGCCCGTTCATCTTGGGCATCCGTACGTCCATCAGTACGACGTCCGGCCGAAGGCGGTCGACTTCGGCGACGGCGCTCAGACCGTTGTCCGCGTCTCCGACGACGGAAATGTCGTGTTGCGCTGCCAGCAGCGCTCCGAACCCCTGTCGAACCATCGCCTGGTCGTCTGCGATGAACACCGTGATGGTCACAGCTGACACCCTATGTCTTTCGGCGGTCAGCTCGCAGTGTCGGCGACAGCGACCGTACCTGCCTTCGACGGGAGCCGTGCGACGACCTCGAAGCCGCCGTCGGGGCGCTGCCGTGCGTCCAGCCAGCCCGATGCTCCAGCCGCGCGATCGCGCATCCCCTGTACTCCGTGTCCGCCGGTACCCGACGCCAACGGGACGACGCCGCGCGATCGGCCGTTCGTCACCTCGAGGAACGTGATGTCGGCTCCGAACTGGAGGCGCACCCTCACCTCGGAGTCGGGTGCGTGCCGAGATGCGTTCGACAGCGACTCCTGCAGGATTCGATACAACGCAAGACCTGTCGCCGCAGACACGGTATCCGGACTTCCAGCCGACTCCCACTTCAGCCGCACCCCCGCCCGAAGGGTGTTCTCGAGCAAGTCGTGCACATCACCTGCGCCGGGCTGTGGAGCGTCTTCGGCCGGGGCGACGCCGTCGCTTCGAAGGACCCCGAGCATCCCCCTGATCTCGTTCAGTGCTTCTCGCGCGGTGGCACCGATCGACTCGAATTCTGCTGCGGCTGAGGGTGAAACATCGTCGATTCGGTACCGGGCGCTCTGCGCCTGCACTACAACCAGAGACATGTGGTGAGCGACGACATCGTGTAGATCGCGGGCGATTTTTGCTTTCTCCTCGAGGATTGTGCGGCGTGCGCGTTCGAGTTCGCTGACCTCCTCCTGTTTCGCCAGTTCGCGCCTGGACAGCACGAGCCAACGAATCAGGAGCCCGAACACGACGATGGCAGTAAGCCCGACACCCCAACCGATTCCGTCGTCACCCGGGGTGTATCCGAAGAAGAGCAGGACCGTCGCGACCCACGTGACACCGACGATCGGAACCGGACATCGAAGGCTCACAGCCAGTACGAGCGCGAGCAACACGATGATGTGAGTGACCTGCCAGGGGTAGTCGTACCCGGGCACCCGATCGAACGCGACCGGAATGACAACAGCGGATGCGGCCGAAATTGCCCATCCAAGAGCAGGATTGGCGCGTATCAGGACGAACGGGAAAACCGCAAGAGCGGACACGATGGGCATGAGCGGGCTCGGCACATCGTGGGTTACCTGCAGGGTCGGCCACGCGATCGAATACAGAATGGCGGTTACGGTGACAACGGCGATGTCGATTCTGCGCCCACGAGGGATCAGGTTCGCTGCGCGCGAACCGATGCCGCGACTGGCAACGCGCTGAGCGCTCTTCTCGGTCTTACGTCTGATGCCCACAAGCGTCAACTGTAGGAACCTGCGACCGATAAGTCATCGTACCCAGGGGTGAGATCGATGTGACTCTGCAGTGCTAGAGCACGCCCGCACCGGGACCGAGTAGGCAGACACAGTCGGCACCGCAGACCGATTACCCCCAGTGTCCGCGATTCATAACGTCGTCGCCATGCACACAAGCGCGGGGAAACGCACAGGACTTGTCTGGCTAGGCATCGTCGGAATCGGCATCGCTCTCGGTATCGGCAGCACGATCGGAGCGCCGAGGGCGCAGGCCGACGCAACTGTCGACCGACCTAGTCAGACCCGAGACGCACTCGATGCACTGACGCAACCGAGTTCGGCTGCGGCCCAGACCGCGATGCCGGCAGAGTTCACCGAACGGTTCTACACACCGACGATCGAGGACGGCCTTCTCGTCAACCCCGACGGCGACTGCTCGTCACCGATTCCGCTGCCATCGGAATTCGACATACCCTGCAAGGCACATGATCTCGGGTACGATCTGCTCCGGTTCGGTGGCGACGCGGCGAGGGCAGCCGACCGAAAAGATCTCGATAATCTACTCGGGATTCGAATGCGCGAGCGCTGCTCACCGCAGCCCGATCTCCTTTCTCGATACTCGTGCCACGTCATGGCCGACGTTGCGGTCACCGCAGTCCGCTTCAACTCCTGGCGCCAGCATTTCGGTGTACCGGCACCCGAACCTGCTCTGCCGTATCTGATCGCGGGCAGCATCGGTGTCACCGTCGTCGGTTTCGCCGCATGCGGCCTACCGCGCCGTATTCGATTCGAGCAGAACGAGGTAACGGCGTGAGTACGGACCTCTCGATCCACCGAGTAACCCCGACCGCGGCGAACACCCGGGCACCGCATCCCGCCGTGCCGCGTTCTGCCACTTCGATTTTGCTTGCGATCATGGTGGTTGCGTCGCTGGCTCCGTCACTGCTTCCTCGCTCTTCGCTCACGCAGGCAATCGTCACCGGAGTGGCAGCGGCACTCGGGCTCGTCCTGTCGGCGGCACTGCACCGCATGGTCTGCAGCATCGGAACTCCGACAGTACGCTTGCCCGCCCGTCGGATCTGCTCGGTCGGCGCGATAGCCGCGATCGCGGCCGCAACCGTCGCCGACGCGCGATGGCAGAACAGTCTGCGCGCGGCGATGGGCACCGAGCCGACGTCTGCGTTGCATTGGGCCGAGATGTGGTGCGGAGCGGTGTCGATCTGCGCGATTCTGGTCGTGTTCGGCGTCGGGTTCGCTCGAGGCGTCCGAGCCCTCGGAGCAGTACGGACCACGGCCGCTGTGGTCGTCGCCGGTCTCCTCGGGTACGGAGTGATCATCCCCATGACCTTGACGTCGCTGTCCGATCGATTTGCCGTCGCGAATGCGTCCGTGGACCTGTCGCTACCCGTTCCTGCGGCGCCGAGATACTCGGGCAGCGCGCAGTCGTCGATCGGCTGGGACTCATTGGGACGAGAGGGCCGCAAGTTCACGACGGGAGGCGACGACGTGGGCGCTGTAAGGACCTACGTTCCGGTCGACGCTGCACCCACGACAGCGCTTCGCGCCTCGATCGCCGTTCAGGAGATGGAACGAGCAGGCGGATTCACCAAATCTCACGTGGTTCTGGCTGTTCCCACCGGTTCCGGTTGGATCGACGCCAACGCCGTGTCCGGAATCGAAGATCGATTCGGCGGAGACGTGGCCACCGTTGGCCTGCAGTACTCGTACCAACCCAGCTGGGCTACTTTCCTGTTCGCGAAATCCGAGGCGAGAGATTCCGCGAAATCGATGCTCGACGCTGTGCGGACCCGCATCGCTGCCCTACCGCCCGATTCGAGACCGGACCTGTACGTCTACGGCCAGAGTCTCGGGGCCATCGGGGGCAGCGCTGCTGTGGCCGAGGACCCTGACGGCATCTGCGGGGCGCTCTGGGCAGGCCCGCCTGCGGGCGAGGTGGCGTCGGGACAGGCAGTGATTCTCGCCAACACCTCCGACCCGGTGATCAGGTGGACGAGCGGCCTGATCACGTCGCCGCCGGATCTCGACGAGGCACGTGTGGACGCGCCGATGCCTCGATGGATTCCACTCGTCAGCTACGTACAGACGACGGTCGATCTGATCTCGGCGCTGAGTGCGCCTGCCGGACACGGGCATCGGTACGGCGACGATCAAGGAACTTCTCTTCCCGACTGTTAGTCCACCAGCCCCATCCGCGCACCGAGCCAGTCCATCTCTTGCTCGAGCGCGGGCGCCCACACATCCATGGAGTGTCCGCCGGGTAGTTCGCTGTAATGCACGTCCATGCCAGACCTTTCGGCGACATCGAACGCACGAGCTGTTTGAGGACGGAATTCTTCGTCCTGAGCGCCGACAACGAAAGCGCCTGCGCTGCCGTCGAATCGACGTTGACCGAGCACTGTCAACGGTGCTACCGAATCGAATCGACGCACCGACTCGTCGTCGTCGCCGAAGGCAGACGCGATCGAATCGGCGCGCGTTCCGCGGCGAGGTTCGTCCTCGCCGGAAATGTCGAGGAACGTCGGATACACAGTGGGCGCGAGAACAGCAGTCTGCAAAGCACATGTACCGCCGTAGGAGTATCCGCCGATCGCCCACCGGCTGGCGTCGGTGGACACCTGAAGGTGTTCCTTCATCCAGCTCGGAACGTCCACCGACAGGTACGTGAATGCGTTGCCCAGATTCGAGTCCATGCACATCGGGTTCGCATCCGTGTCGCCGAGTCCGTCGGCCACCACCACGACGGGAGCGAGGCCGTCGTGTGCTGCTGCGAATGTGTCCATCGTCCGCGCAAGGTGGCCGCCCTGTATCCAGTCGGTCACGTGACCGGGCTGGCCCGTCAGCAGAACCAGGACCGGTAGGTCTGCGCGAGGTTCGGCGAGATATGCAGGAGGGACGTAGATCGACGCCGGCCGAGCCCGAAAACCGGATACGGTTCCGGGGATGTCCGCCTCGACTACATCGCCCACCGGTGGCATCGACTTGGGTGGCGTCCACTGATCCTCGAGCGGCCAGCCACGCACGACGTTGTCCACAGCGGATTCCACGTCATCCAGATCGGCGTCCACCACCGGCGGATGTCCGAGAACAGCCGCGGTCGTCGGGTATCCGAGCACCAACGTGTTCCATTGCGCAGCCGCCGCGGCGATCACGAGAAAACCCGCCAGCACTGCAGCGCTTCGACGCCGAAACACGACCCAGCCGACCACCGTCAGTATCGCGACGACCGTGACGACCGAGGGCACCGCACCGGTAATCCGGAGGTGCACGACGCCAAGCAACGCGTCGTGCATCCACTGGAACACCCGGCCCGCCCTACCGCAGAGGTCCGCGTGCTGCCTCGTACGCAGCACCGACACGATAGAGCCGGTCGTCCGCGAATGCCGGAGCCATGATCTGCAGGCCGACCGGAAGTCCGTCTTCCGCAGCGATCCCCGATGGCACCGACATTGCACAGTGGCCGGCCAGGTTGGTCGGCAATGTGCACAGATCGTTGAGGTACATCGCAATCGGGTCGTCGACCTTGTCCCCCAACGGGAACGCCGTAGTCGGTGTCGTCGGCGACACGAGAACGTCGACTTGTTCGTACGCTCGATCGAAGTCTCGTGCGATCAGAGTTCGGACTTTGAGCGCCTGACCGTAGTACTCGTCGTAGTAGCCCGCCGACAGTGCGTAGGTCCCGATCATGATGCGTCGCTTGACTTCTGCGCCGAATCCCTCGGCCCGGGTGATGGCCATGACCTGCTCGGCACTGTGTGTGCCGTCGTCGCCTGCACGTGCTCCATAACGCATTCCGTCGAAACGCGCGAGGTTGGAGGACACCTCGGAGGGCAGAATCAGGTAGTACGCGGCGAGCGCGTGCACGAAGTTGGGGCAAGACACCTCGACGACCTCGGCGCCCAACGACGTCAGCGTCGCTACAGCAGCGTCGAACGAGGAGATGACCCCTGGCTGGTAACTGTCCGAGTGGAGCTCCTTGACGACGCCGACGCGCACGCCGGTCAGATCGCCTGCTGCGCCCGCACGTGCGGCCGCGACCACCGACGCGACCGATGTGTCCACCGACGTCGAGTCACGCGGATCATGCCCGGCGATGACCTCGTGCAGCAATGCCGTATCCAGAACCGTTCGACCACACGGGCCGCCCTGATCCAGCGACGAAGCGCATGCGATGAGTCCGTAGCGCGACACCGTGCCGTAGGTCGGCTTGGTTCCGACGGTTCCCGTCAGGGCAGCCGGCTGTCGGATCGATCCGCCGGTGTCGGTGCCGATGGCAAGGGGAGCTTGATGCGACGCCAATGCCGCGGCGCTTCCGCCACCTGAACCACCAGGGATGCGAGTGGTGTCCCATGGATTCTTCGTCGGACCGTACGCGGAATTCTCGGTGGACGATCCCATCGCGAACTCGTCCATGTTGGTCTTGCCCAACAACGGAATCCCCGCGGCCCGAAGCTTGGAGGTAACCGTGGCGTCGTACGGAGAGATCCAGCCGTCGAGCATCTTCGACGCACAGGTGGTCGGCATGTCCGTCGTGGTGAAGACGTCTTTCAACGCGAGGGGCACCCCGGCGAGCGCCGACGCCGGGGCATCCCCGGCGGCCAGGGCTGAGTCGACCTCTTTTGCCGCAACGAGCGCATTGGCTCCCGAGACGTGCAGGAATGCGTGGATGTCACCGTCCACCTGTTCGATGCGGTCCAGGTGGGCCTGTGTGACCTCGACTGCGGACACGTCGCCGGAGTGGATGCGCGTCGCGAGTTCGGACGCATCGAGAGAAGTCAGGTCGGTCATTCGCTCTCTCCCAGAATCTGCGGCACTGCAAAACGGTTCTCCTCGGCGTTGGGCGCCTCGGCCAATGCCTGCTTCGGGGTCAACCCCGGCACGATCACGTCGGGACGCGTCACGTTGGTGATGGCACTCGGATTCGCCGTCGGCGGGACGTCGTCTGCGGCAACCTCGGCCACCGCCTTCACGTGGTGAAGAATCGAATCCAGCTGGCCGGCGAACTCGTCCAACTCGGCTTCGCTGAGAGCCAACCGAGACAGCCGGGCGAGGTGAGCCACCTCGTCGCGGGAGATATCAGGCACCGCGTAGACCCCTTTCACACATGTTCGAATGCAGCCGCACAGGCACGCGACCCCACGCAAGCCTAGTTGCCGCGCCGCTGGACGCATCATCGGCCGGTCACGAGCTCGTGCGCGGTGTCGTGAAGGTCACGCGCCGCGCTGCGGTTGCGATCCGAAGCGTCGACAATGCAAGGATGGCTCGCGGCGCTCGCGTACTCGAGGGTCTTGCACATCCGAGTCAGCGAAAGGGAGCGACATGTCGTACCTGCTCCGAGTCAAGCTGCCCGACCGCCCGGGCAGCCTCGGTTCACTCGCCGTTGCTCTCGGGGCGGTCGGCGCGGACATTCTGTCGCTCGACGTCATCGAACGAGGCGACGGTTATGCGGTGGACGACCTCGTCGTCGAGGTAGCGCAAGGCGCGCTGCCCGACACCCTCATCACCGCCGCCGAGAACCTCCGCGACGTCTCTGTCGACTCGATCCGTCCCTACACCGGTGTACTCGACACTCACCGCGAACTCGAGCTCATCGACCGCGTCGCTGCTGCATCCGACGACCGTCTTCAGGTTCTCGTCGACGGAGCTCCTCGCGTCCTACGCGTGGGGTGGAGCGTGGTGATCGCGACCGGACAACACGGCGCATACCGCCTCGTCGGAAGCTCGGGAGCTCCCGAGACACACGCCACCGAGATGCCGTGGATGCCGCTCACACACCCCGCTGCCCTCGACGGCGACGCTGCGTGGGTACCGCAGGTGTGGCAGGACATGGATACGAAGATCGCCGCTGCGCCCCTCGGCTCCACGGGAACAGTTCTGATGCTCGGTCGACCGGGCGGACCCGACTTTCGGGCGTCGGAGGTGGCACGACTCGGCTACCTTGCCGGCATCGTGGCCACCGTCCTCGGCTGACTCAGTCCGCCTCCGGCGGATCCGCCTCCGGCTCGGCCGGGCGCACCGCATCCGGTCCCTCTGTCAGCAGAAGGGTGAAGCCCTCCTCGTCCAAGACCTGCACTCCGAGTTCGACTGCTTTGTCGTGCTTGGTCCCTGGAGACTCTCCGACCACGACGAATGCCGTCTTCTTCGACACCGACGCCGCCGCTTTACCACCGCGGGCGAGGATCGCTTCCTTCGCCTGATCGCGCGAGTAGTTTTCGAGCGATCCGGTGACAACGATGGACAATCCTTCGAGGTTTCGCACGATCGATTCGTCGCGCTCGTCCTCCATGCGCACGCCCGCTGCACGCCATTTCTCGACGATCGTTCGATGCCAGTCCACACCGAACCATTCGGCGACTGCAGTGGCGATGGTGCCGCCGACCCCGTCGACCGCCGCTAGTTCTTCTTGTGTCGCCTGCTCGATTCGCTCCAGACTGCCGAACTCCGTTGCGAGCGCGCGACCGGCGGATGGCCCGACATGCCTGATCGACAGACTCACGAGGACGCGCCATAGCGGTCGGTCCTTGGCCTTGTCGAGGTTGGCCAGCAAGCGCTTACCGTTCGCGGACAGCGAACCCGCCTTGGTGCGAAAGATAGTGGTTTTCAGCAGATCTTCTTCGGTGAGGGAGAATATGTCGCCCTCGTCCTCGATCGCGTCGGCCTCGAGGAGTCCGGTGGCAGCCTCGTATCCGAGTCCCTCGATATCGAATCGACCGCGCTCGGCGACGAAGAACACCCGCTCACGGCGCTGAGCCGGGCAGAACTGCGAGTTGGGGCAGCGCAGGTCGGCGTCGCCTTCCTTCGCGGGCGCGAGCACGGTATCGCATTCCGGGCAGTTGGTCGGCATGACGAATTCCCGTTCGCTGCCGTCCCGCGCGTCCACCACTGGACCCAGAACTTCGGGAATCACTTCACCGGCCTTGCGTATGGTGACCGTGTCTCCGATCAGCACGCCTTTACGCTTGACCTCGGAACCGTTGTGAAGCGTCGCCAGGGACACCGTCGATCCGGCGACGAGGACCGGCACCATGTACGCGAACGGCGTCACCCGGCCGGTCCTGCCCACGCTGACCCGGATGTCGAGGAGCTTGGTGGTGACTTCTTCGGGTGGATACTTGTATGCGATCGCCCACCGCGGGGCGCGTGAGGTAGTTCCCAGCCTGCGATGCAACGACATTTCGTCGACCTTGACCACGAGGCCGTCGATCTCGTGTTCGACGTCATGGCGGTGGTCGTCCCAGTACGCCACTTTCTCGACTACCGCGTCGATGCCTTCCACGCGCGTGGTGTGGGTCGATACCGGCAGACCCCAGGCCTTCAACGCTTCGTACGCGTGCATCTGGGAATCGGGCGAGAATCCCTCCATCCGACCGAATCCGTGACAAATCATCCCCAGCCGCCGCTTGGAGGTGACGGCCGGATTCTTCTGGCGAAGGGAACCCGCAGCAGAATTACGTGGATTCGCGAACGGCGCCTTGCCTTCCTCCACGAGGGCGGCGTTGAGTGCTTGAAAGTCCGCCAGCCGAAAGAACACCTCGCCCCGAACTTCGAGAAGCGTCGGCGTCGGGTAGTCGGCGCTTTCGGTGAGCGTCTCCGGGATGTCGGAGATCGTGCGGGCATTGAGGGTGACGTCCTCGCCGGTCCTACCGTCGCCGCGTGTCGCGCCGCGCACGAGTTTGCCGTTCTCGTACACGAGATTGAGTGCGACGCCGTCGATCTTGACCTCGCACAGGTAGTGCAGGTTCGGACCCGTCCCGGGATCGGAGCCTGCGGAGCGACCATCCACCTCGGCCTCTACGCGCTTGGCCCAGGCGCGGAGTTCGTCGTAGTCGAATACGTTGTCCAGACTCAACATTCGGTCGAGATGGTCGACGGCTGTGAATTCGGTCGCGAATCCCCCGCCGACGAGCTGCGTGGGTGAGTCGGCTGTCCGAAGCTCGGGGTGCGCGTCCTCCAGGCCGTTCAACTCGCGCAGCAATGTGTCGAACTCGCCGTCGGATACGACCGGTGAGTCACGCACGTAGTACCTGAACTGGTGCCCGCGAACTTCCTCGGCCAGCTTCTGCCACCGATCCCGGTCCTCGCTCGACGCGGGAGCCCCTTGCGCATCGAGCTGGGAGGTGTCGGCGGAAGGCGGTGCAGTCGATTCGTCCACACCCCGAAGATTAACGGACACCACCGACACTCGGACCGAGGCTAGAGCGAATCCGGGGAGTCCTGAAATGCGTCGACGACGTTCTTCGTGAGTTCGAGCGCCGTTCTGGCCCACTCCGGTGACGCTCCGGCCAAACCACAGGCGGGGTGACCGAGATCTGGCTCGCGAGAACGGCCCGAGGAAAACCGAGCCGGTCGACGAGGGTGACGGCAGGTTCCGCAATCTCACGCCAGGTCGGCGTTCGGTCGGGCGCAACCGATGGAACCAGACCGAGCAGCAGAGTTTTTCCTGCCTGCAGGAACTCGCCGACGGGATCGAGATCCCGTGCCGTGAGAAGAGCGACGTCGATCGCGGCGGCCTCCGCGCTACTTCGGCGAATCAGTTCGAGCGGCGCCCCCGCGGCGCAGCAGTGCACCACGGTCGGAACACCCACGCCGGACAGAACGGAGTCCAACAGATCGAGTGCTTCCGGCTCGGGAACCGCTCGTACCGGATCCAACCTCGTCACACCGGACAACGACCCAGCCAGCACGGCGGGCAAACTGGGCTCGTCGAGCTGGACGACGACGTCGACTCCCAGCCGCGACGACAGTTCGGCGCAGTGCTGCCTCAGCCCTTCGGTGAGTGAACCCGCGAAATCTCGAACCGCGCCTCGATCGGTGAGCACGCGGTGTGCGCTTCGCAGCTCGACCTGAGCTGCCATCGTGAACGGCCCCGCAGCCTGAACCTTCAAGACACGGTGCGTCTTCCCGAATCCTCCGGTCTCCCAGAGCTCTTCGAGAACATCCAGATCGAAGTGCAGAAGGTCCTCGGCGCGACGGCCCGACAATGATTTACGTTGCGCGACACGATATCCGGACGTGCGCACATCCAGTTCGACATCGACCATGAGCGCGCCGGTTCGGCCGATCGAATCGGCGCCGAGTCCACGCGCGGGCAGTTCGACCACGTGCGGCAGTGCAGGTAGTTCACCGAGTACGACCGACGCCGACTCCCGGACATCGGTACCCGGCCACGAGCCGATTCCCGTTGCGAGCGCGCCGAAGACGCTCCCGCTCACTCGTTCTCGGAACGGGTGCCGGCGATTGTCGAGCTGCCGATAACGACGTCGCCCTGTACGTCGCGGCGATAGAGAACCGCGGCCTGACCCTTCGCCACACCGGTGAGCGCGCTGCGGAGCTGAATCTCCATACCGCCGTCAGGGGTAGCTTCGGCCACCGCCTCGGTCAACCCGCCGTGCGCACGCACTTGCACGACGCATTCGATCGGCCCGACGGGCGCGATCCCTTCGGTCCATATCGCTCGATCACCGGTAATCCCCCACACGTCGAGACGCGTCGCCGAGCCGACGATCACGTTGCCGCTCTCGGGTTCGATGGCCGTCACGTAACGGGGCTTGCCGTCGGCGGCGGGACCCTGCACACCAAGCCCTTTGCGTTGACCGATGGTGAAGCCGTGCACACCTTCGTGATCCGCGAGTTCGGCTCCGGTGTCGGCGTCGACCACCTTGCCCGGGCGGATACCGATCTTTGCGCCGAGAAAAGCGCGGGTGTCCCCTGACGGGATGAAGCAGATGTCGTGACTGTCCGGCTTGTCGGCGACTGCAAGTCCGCGGGCGGCAGCTTCTTCGCGAATCTCCGACTTCGGGGTGTCACCGATGGGGAACATAGCCCTGGACAGCTGACCCTGCGTCAAGACGGCCAACACGTAGGACTGATCTTTGTCGGCATCCACCGCACGGCGGAGAACGCCATCGTGCAGTTGCGCGTAATGGCCGGTGGCCACGGCATCGAACCCGAGGGCCAACGCACGGTCTGCGAGGGCGGAGAATTTGATCTTCTCGTTGCAACGCAAGCACGGATTCGGGGTTTCGCCCGCCGCGTAGGACTCGACGAAATCGTCGATGACGTCTTCCTTGAACCGGTCGGCGAAGTCCCAGACGTAGAACGGGATGCCGAGCACGTCGGCGGCGCGGCGAGCATCTCCCGCGTCCTCCTTGGAGCAGCATCCGCGGGAGCCGGTTCTCAGCGTTCCAGGTTCGGTGGACAGCGCCAAATGGACGCCGACGACGTCGTGTCCCTCGTCGACGGCGCGGGCCGCGGCCACTGCCGAGTCCACTCCGCCGCTCATTGCAGCCAGTACACGCATCAGCTTTGTCCTCCCCGAGCTCCTACGCTCGCCAAACCCGCAGCGCGGGCACGTTCTATTACTTGCGGCAGCGCTGCCAGCAGAGCATCGACATCCGAATCCGTGGACTCCGAACCCAGCGAGAATCGCAGCGATCCTCGCGCGGTGGACGGGTCGGCTCCCATCGCGATCAAGACGTGACTCGCGCTCGCGACGCCGGCGGTGCACGCCGAACCCGTCGAGCATTCTATTCCAGCCGCGTCGAGCAACATCAACAGAGAATCACCCTCGCACCCCGGAAACGTGAAGTGTGCGATGCCAGGCAGTCGATCTTCGTCCGTGGGGCCATTGACGACGACGTCGGGATCGACCTCTCGAACTCCGGTGATCATTCGATCGCGCAGGCGCGTCAACTCGATGTGCCGAGACGCCAGAGCACCGACGGTGTCCTTCAGCGCAGCGGCCATAGCGACCACCGACGCCGTGTCGTGGGTGCCCGAGCGAACATCGCGCTCGTGTCCACCGCCGTGCAGCAACGGCACGCATCCGACGGTTCGACCGAGGAGTAGCGCGCCGACGCCCTGCGGTCCACCGAACTTGTGTGCCGCGACGCTCATCGCGGACAGGCCGCTCGCGGTGAAATCGACCGGAAGGTGCGGGACAGCTTGTATCGCGTCACTGTGCATCGGTACGTCGTACTCACGAGCGATCGCAGCGAGCTCCGAGATCGGCATGATCGTGCCGATCTCGTTGTTCGCCCACATGATCGTCACCAGTGCGGTGTCGTCGGCGTGCACCGCGAGCTCGGCGCGAAGCGTGTCTGGGTGGACTCGGCCGGCGCGGTCGACCGGCAGCCAGGTGACCTGGGCGCCTTCGTGCTCAGCCAGCCACTCGACGGCGTCGAGCACCGCGTGGTGCTCCACGGAGCTCGCGAGGATTCGTGTGCGAGCCGGATCGGCGTCGCGTCGTGCAGCGTAGATTCCCTTGACCGCGAGGTTGTCGCTCTCGGTTCCACCTGAGGTGAAGATCACTTCCGAGGGTCGTGCTCCGAGGAAGGCCGCGACCGACTCACGGGATTCCTCGACTCTGCGACGTGCCGCGCGGCCAGATCCGTGCAGCGACGACGCATTGCCGACGGTCGCGAACACAGCCGTCATTGCCTCGATCGCAGCGGGCGACATCGGTGTCGTCGCTGCATGATCGAGGTACACCGGTGCGCTCGGTTGGCGGGAAGCAGCCGTACTGCGGGCAGAAGGCATAACGACATCAAGGATAGCCGGTGTCGGCGACTGCTCCGCCCACCGCGACGCTTGTCAGCGAGCTACCGGTGAACCGGTTGCCTCGACATCGTCGATGGCGGCGGCGCCGTGCACGGTCAGGTCGAATCGATCACCCATTCGCGCGGCGGCCTCGCAGCGTCGCGCCAGGTCACGACGATCGCTCCCCGGCGCTTCGGGGGCCATCAACTCGACCTGCGCAACGATGTTCCGGAGCCGAAAGATCCTGTTGATGGATTCGCCGATGGTCTCGTCCCCGACGAAGCACGTCGCCGTGGTCTGTTTGTCGTGCGCGTCGACATAGCGCAGACGCACCGGCTGTACCCAGGTCTCGGTGTCGATCGCAGCCTGGAACATGGCGGGCCTGAACGACCCGAAGGCCGTTCCACACCATGTCGTCGCTTCGGGAAATACCACGACCGTGCCGCCGGCCCGAAGGCGCTCGGAGACCTGGTCGACAGTGGTCGGGAGTGTTCGTAGATTTCTGCGGTGGATGGGCAGTACCTTCATCGCCCGAGCGAGGAGGCCGAGCACCGGCCAGTCCACCAGGTCGCCGCGTGCAACGAACGTCGCGGGGCGCAGTGCGGTCAGAACGAGTACGTCCGTCCACGAAACATGCCCGGCGACGAACAATGCTCCGGAGTCGGTTCTCGACCGCTCGCGCGGGGAACGAGCGTCGTCGACACTGAGACCGATGCCGACGGCGAACAGGAGAAGCCTGGCTCCACCCCGTGTCACCTGCCTGCGACACCGCGGCGACACGATGCCGACCGCGATGAGCACGGGAAGCAACGCGACGGCGAGGAACGCCACGAGCAACCTGAACATCAATAACAGGCGAGAGACCGCATCGGAATCGCGCGCGATGCAGCTTGCACCGCACGGGCTCGACGGCATCCACGCATGGTCGACCGTGGGCTCGATCATGCGCCGGTCTTCGTCTCGTAGGTCATGGCGGCGCTCCTCAGGCGGTCCAGGTAGCGAGTGTTCGCCTCGTGCAAGCCGAGCAATGCGACGAAATCGGCGACACCGAAGTCCGGATCGTGAGCCGGTTCTCCGCAGATGACCGCATTCAGACGGAGGTATCCGCGCAACAGCGGTGGGATGGACGTACGCGAGGGCGGAGCGATCTCATCGAGTGTCCGACCGTCGACGACCACCGGGTTCAGCGGCGTCACCCGACGGTCTTCCGACGACCCGTGTTTGGCGAGAAGGAGGTCTCGGACTCCGCGGACGTTTGCGCCTGGCTGGTCGGCCGCTGTTGCCTGCATCGGAACCGATACGCAGCCCATGACCCATTCGAGGCCGGTCACCTCGAGGTAGTGCAGAATCCCAGCCCACATCAGACCGAGAACGGATCCCGATCGGTGTTCGGGCCGTACCACCGCCCGACCCATTTCGACCACGCGGGACGAGGCCGGGTCGAGAGCGGTGAGGTCGAATTCGGTGGCGGTGTAGTAGCCGCCTGCCGAGATCGCGGCATCGGGAGGGAGCATACGGTAGCACCCGACGAAGTCGTCGGTTCGGTTGTCGCGGACGAGCAGGTGATCGCAGTAGTAGTCGAATCGATCTTCGTCGCGACCGTCGGCACCGGGCGGTATGGCGAAGCCCGGCTCCGAGGAGAAGACGTCGTAGCGAAGACGCTGGGCGGCCGTGCGGTGGGCGGCGTCGGTGGAGAGGACGAGCGAATACCGGTCGGTGGCGGGAGTGGAGCCTGCGGAATGACCCAGGTTGGCGGGAGTGGAGCCTGTGGGGATTGCGGGTGACGCGGTCATGACTGAACTGGTCATGGTGCTGTGTCTATCGAGCCAGTGCGGCGTCAGCGCGTCAGGTGGGTAAAGCGTCCGAACACGTTGTATGAACGGCTGGGCACAGCACTCGGCCCCCGCATCGAAGCGATGCGGGGGCCGAGTGATCGAAGTAGGTCAGCCCTTGTGCTTCTTGACTGCTTCGGTGAGCTGTGGAGAGACATTGAACAGGTCGCCCACGATGCCGTAATCCGCGATCTCGAAGATGGGTGCTTCCTCGTCCTTGTTGACTGCGACGATTGTCTTCGAGGTCTGCATGCCTGCGCGGTGCTGGATGGCACCGGAGATGCCCAGTGCGACGTAGAGCTGCGGAGAGACCGTCTTACCGGTCTGACCGACCTGGAACTGCCCCGGGTAGTAGCCGGAGTCGACGGCCGCGCGAGATGCGCCGACCGCTGCGCCGAGCGAATCGGCCAGTTCTTCGACGACGCTGAACTTGTCCGCGCTGCCGACGCCGCGTCCACCGGACACGACAACGGTGGCTTCGGTGAGCTCCGGGCGGTCTCCGCCGACGATCGGATCACGCGAGGTGACCTTGACGACGCCGTCTTCCTGAGCCGGAACGTCGACGGTTTCGCGGGTGCCCGCACCTGGCTTCGGCTCGGCCTCGACCGCGCCTGGACGCAGAGAGAAGACCGGTACGTCGCCGTTGGCCTTGGCCTCGACGGTGAACGCGCCACCGAAGATGGAGTAGGTGGCACTTCCGTCGCCCGCTACTGCGATGACGTCGTTGTGCAGTCCCGAACCCAACCGAGCAGCGAGGCGTCCCGCTACTTCCTTGCCCTCGATGCTGGCTGCCGTGATGATCGCGGCGGGCGAGACCGACTCGGCCAGGCTGGAGAGAACGTCGACCTTCGGGGTGATGATGAACCCGTCGATGTCGTCGGACTCTGCGGCGTAGATCTTTTCCGCACCCGCTTCGGTGAGTGCGTCGGCCAGCTTGTCGGTGGTTCCCGCCGGGCCGGTGACGACAGCGGACGGCTCGCCGAGAGCGCGTGCCGCGGTGATGAGCTCGGTGCTGACCTTCTTGAGTGTTCCTTCGACGTGCTCGACGAGCACGAGTACTTCTGCCATGGCTTGCTCTCCTTAAGTGGTCTGCGGCGCTGGTTGGGGCGGGATCAGATGATCTTCTGGCCTACGAGGTAGGTAGCGATCTTGTCGCCGCCGTCGCCCTCGTCGACAACCCGCTCGCCTGCAGTCTTGGGAGGCTTCGGCGTGGACGACGTCACGGTCGTACCCGCGTTCTCGACTCCGACGATTCCGTCCTCGACGCCGATATCGGCGAGAGTGATGGTCTGCACCGTCTTTTTCTTGGCGGCCATGATGCCCTTGAAGGACGGGAACCGCGGCTCGTTGATCTTCTCGGTGACGCTGACAATGGCGGGGAGAGGTGCTTCGAGTCCGAAGATGCCCTCGTCGGTCTCACGCTCGCCGGTGACCTTGCCATCTGCGACGCTCATCTTGCGCAGCTGCGTCAACGCGGGGATCTGCAGGTACTCGGCAATGATTGCCGGAACTGCACCGGTGCGACCGTCGGTCGCCTCGTTGCCCGCGATGATGAGATCGGCGGGCTCGTCGTTCTCGAACGCGACGTTGCCGAGTGCTGCGGCGAGTGCGTACGCGGTCTGGATCGCGTCCGAGCCGTGCAAGGAAGGATCGTTCAGGTGTACCGCGCTGTCGGCGCCCATGGAAAGCGCCTTGCGGATGGCGTCGGTGGCGCGATCGGGGCCTGCGGAGAGAACCTTCACCTCGCCGCCCTGGGACTCCTTGATGAGCAGAGCCTCTTCGACTGCACGCTCGTTGATCTCGTCGAGCACTGCATCGGCGGCTTCACGATCGAGCGTGAAGTCGCCGTCGGTGAGCTTGCGCTCGGACCACGTGTCGGGAACCTGCTTGATCAAAACAACGATGTTCGTCATGGGTCTGCGTCGACCTCCTGGTCATGTGCCGCTGATTCGTCGGGTAAATCGTGTGGCGCTTATGGGTTCTTGCTGTTCTAGGCCCTGCCGTAGATTACCCCATGTTTAGTTACTGGTGGGTAACTTACCGCATTTCCGATCTGACCATACATCCGCCCCGCCCCCTCCGACCGCACTGCCGATGGTTGTCGCGTCGCACGAGGCACTACCCTCTCGTCGGTGACCGATTCATCATCAGCCGAGCAGACTGGGATCCCCCAGTCCGAGCCACTCCCCCTCACCGGCGAGCGCACCGTTCCCGGAATCGCTGAGGAGAACTACTGGTTCCGCCGTCACGAGGTCGTGTACGAGCAGCTGCTCGCGCAGTGCGCTGGCCAGGTGGTGCTCGAAGCCGGTTCGGGAGAAGGCTACGGCGCCAACATGATTGCCGACGTAGCAGCCTCGGTCACCTGCGTCGATTACGACGCCTCAGCAGCCGCGCACGTGCGTGATCGTTACCCGCGGGTCGGCATGCTCCGGGGCAATCTGGCGCAGCTGCCTCTCGAGGACGCCTCCGTAGACGTCGTCGTCAATTTTCAGGTCATCGAGCATCTGTGGGATCAGGGACAATTCCTCGACGAGTGCTTCCGGGTGCTCAAACCTGGAGGTGTGCTGCTGATCAGCACCCCCAATCGCATCACGTTTTCACCGGGCCGCGACACGCCGCTCAATCCGTTCCACACTCGCGAACTCAACGCAGGCGAGCTCACCGAACTTCTCGTCGACAGCCAGTTCGAGGTGCAGACGATGACCGGCGTTCACCACGGAGAATCACTGCGTGCGCTCGACGCGAAACACGGTGGGTCGTTCATCGACGCACAGATCGAGCGCGCTCTCGCGGGCGAACCCTGGCCCGAGGAGCTGACGGCCGACGTAGCCGCGATCACCACCGCCGACTTCGACATCCACCCGGTCGACATGGATGCGAGCCTCGACCTCGTCGCCGTTGCGGTGAAGCCTTCTTCGAATTCGTCGGCGAGCCCGATCGCACCGGTGAGCGGGTGAGCACAACCCAGGCCCAGGTGACCGAACCAGGAATGTTCGCGCTGGTTCTGCATTCCCATCTCCCATGGCTCGCCAACCACGGTCGGTGGCCCGTCGGCGAGGAGTGGCTCTACCAGTCGTGGGCGGATTCTTATCTCCCGCTGACCGACATGCTGACCTCGCTTGCCGAGGAGGGCCGCACCAACTTGTTGTCGCTCGGCATCACGCCTGTACTCGCAGCCCAACTGGACGACCCGCATTGCTTGTCCGGGATGCATCATTGGCTCGCGAATTGGCAGCTGCGAGCACACGAGGCCGCAGATCGCGAACTGTCGATTCGTGAACACCGTTCTGCTGCAGCAGCACTCGAACTGTTCGAGAAACGTTGGCGACATGGCGGATCTCCGGTTCTGCGTCCGCTCGTCGACTCGGGAGCCGTCGAATTGCTCGGCGGCCCGCTGGCACATCCATTCCAACCATTGCTCGACCCGCGACTCCGAGAGTTCTCGCTTTCCCAGGGGTTGTCCGACGCGCACCTGCGGTGGGGTACGCGGCCACGCGGCATCTGGGCGCCCGAATGCGCGTACGACCCTGGAATGGAAATCGGTTATGCCGACGCGGGAATCACTCACTTCATGGTCGACGGTCCTGCACTACGCGGCGATACGTCGCTCGGTCGAACGGTGCGCGATTCCGATGTGGTCGCCTTCGGTCGCGATCTCGATGTCAGTTATCGAGTGTGGTCTCCGAAGTCCGGTTACCCCGGCCATGCGGCGTACCGAGATTTTCACA
This sequence comes from Rhodococcus sp. P1Y, assembly GCF_003641205.1. NCBI lineage: Bacteria > Bacillati > Actinomycetota > Actinomycetes > Mycobacteriales > Nocardiaceae > Rhodococcus > Rhodococcus sp. P1Y. The sequence goes on along the minus strand of NZ_CP032762.1, from coordinate 3,156,794 downwards.
CCTACGATCACGCGACCGGCCTCAAGGACAAGCGTGTGACGGGACGAACCGTCGACTCGGCCGACAAGGCGCCCTACGACCCGGCCGCGGCCTCCGCTGCGATCGACAAGCACGTGGCCGACTTCGTCGCTACCGTCCGTTCTCGACTGCGCAGTGAGTCCGCTCGCATCGGCCGCCCCGCACTTGTCGTCGCAGCCTTCGACACCGAACTCTTCGGTCACTGGTGGTTCGAAGGGCCGGTATGGCTCGAACGTGTCCTGCGCGCTCTGCCGGAGGCCGGCATCGATGTGGGAACCCTGGAGAACGCCCGATCGAGGGGGTATGTCGGCTCACCGGTCGAGTTGGAGAAATCTTCGTGGGGTTCGGGCAAGGACTGGCGCGTGTGGAACGGCGACGCCGTGTCGGATCTGGTCGCGCTGAACGCCGAAGTGGTCACGACCGCCATCGACACCGTGCACGCGAGCCGCAACGGGAACCCTGAGCCCGAATTGCGCAACCGGGTCAACGACCAGATTCTGCGTGAGACACTCAACTCGATCGCAAGCGACTGGGCCTTCATGGTCAGCAAGGACTCGGCCGCAGGTTATGCACGCCAGCGAGCGCACGTTCACGCGCACGCGCTCCGGGAGATCGCCGACGCGGCGACCGGCGGTCGGGCAGAACTCGCCACCGAGCTCGCGGATCGATGGAATCGGGCCGACGGGCTCTTTCCGTCGCTCGACGCCAGGCGGTTGCGCACGGATCGGCCGTTCGGAGGAGAGCGCTGAATGAAGATTCTGATGGTGTCGTGGGAATACCCGCCGGTCGTGGTCGGTGGGCTCGGTAGGCACGTTCATCACCTCGCGACCCAGCTCGTCCGCGGCGGCCACGAGGTCGTCGTCCTCGCGCGCCGGCCCACGGGCACCGATGCATCGACACACCCGACCCAGCATCGAATCGAGGACGGCGTTCTCGTCGTTGCGGTATCCGAGGATCCGGCGCACTTCGTGTTCGGCGAAGACATGCTGGCGTGGACTCTCGCCATGGGGCATGCGATGGTGCGTGCAGGAATCGCGCTCGGCAAACCGGGCCTCGGTGACGGCTGGCAGCCGGACGTGGTGCACGCACACGACTGGCTGGTGGCGCACCCGTCGATTGCACTCGCCGAGCACTACGACGTTCCTCTCGTCTCGACGATTCACGCCACCGAAGCCGGTCGCCACAGCGGATGGATCTCGGGCGCGGTCAACCGGCAGGTCCATTCGATCGAGTGGTGGCTTGCCAATGATTCCGACGCCCTCATCACCTGCTCTGCGTCCATGAAGGACGAGGTGACCAGGTTGTTCGGCGTCCGCGACGCCTCCGTCGCAGTGATCAGGAACGGCATCGACATCCGGACCTGGAGCTACCGACGCCGCGAGCCGCGGCAGGAGCCGGCGAAGTTGCTGTACGTCGGGCGCCTCGAGTACGAGAAGGGCATCCAGGATGCGATCGCAGCGCTCCCCCGGATTCGTCGCAGCCATCCCGGCACCACCTTGCACATAGCCGGGGAAGGCACCCAGTTCGCCTGGCTCGCGCAGTTGGCGCGCACCCACCGCGTGTCGCGCTCGGTGTCGTTTCTCGGCTCACTCGACCACGCCGAGTTGCTCGGATGGCTGCACGGAGCCGACGCTATCGTCCTCCCCAGTCGGTACGAGCCGTTCGGCATCATCGCACTCGAAGCGGCAGCGTCCGGAACGCCTCTCGTGGCGTCGACGGCGGGCGGCCTCGGCGAGGCCATCGTCGACGGCGTCACCGGTCTGTCGTTCGAGCCCGCCGACGTCGCCGGTCTCGCCGCAGCTGTGCGTCGGGTTCTCGACAACGTCGACGCCGCACAGGAGCGGGCAGCAGCAGCGCGCGACCGCCTCACCGTCGACTTCGACTGGAAGCACGTGGCCGACGAGACAGCCCAGGTCTACCTGGCGGCCAAGCGCAAGGTCCGCTACCCGCTGGCCCGTCCAGTCATCGTCGAACGAGCGCTACCCGAGCGAAGCTGAGTCACCCCTGGCCGCGTCCGCAGCCCGCAGAGCCTTCTTTCGCTCGATGTCCTCGAGGGCCGCGATGTACTTCGCGCGGTCTGCTGCACCGGCCTCCCAGTCCGCCTTGCGATTGCGCACGACCTTCGCGGGCGCGCCGACGGCAATGCTGTAGTCCGGGATGATGCCTTTGACGACGGCGTGCGCTCCCAGGACGCAACCGCGTCCGACGCTGGTCTCGCGCAACACGGTCACCTTCGCCGCGATCCAGGTGTCGGGCCCGATACGCACCGGTCCCTTGACAATTCCCTGATCTTTGATCGGCGTCGTCACGTCGTCCATCCGATGATCGAAATCGCAGATGTAGCACCAATCTGCGACGAGAGTCGACGCACCGATCTCGATGTCGAGATAGGTGTTGACGACGTTGTCCTTGCCGAAGACCACCTTGTCCCCGATACGCAAGGAACCTTCGTGACACCGGATGGCATTGCCGTCCCCGATATGCACCCAACGGCCGATCTCCAGCCTCGACAATTCCGGCGTCGAATGGATCTCGACGTTCTTGCCCAGGAACAGCATTCCTCGAAGAATTACGTGCGGATTGGCCGCTTTGAACTTCGCGAGTCGGTAGTACCTCACGAGGTACCAAGGCGTGTAGGCCTTGTTCTTCAGAACCCACCGAAGGGAGTCGAGTGTGAGGAAGCGTGCTTGATCCTCGTCGCGTCGTCTGGATCCTCGCCAGCGTGTACGCAGCGGCGCGTTCCACATGCTCGTCATACCGAGTCACCCTAGTTCGCCGGGAGTGGAGCCTGCGGAATGACCCAGGCAAGCCGGGAGTGGAGCCTGCGGAATGACCCAGGTATCAAGTTGCTCCCGGACCAACTTGCCGGTCGAGGCGCGTGCCCGTTGCCACGGGCGGGCGGGATAGTCTTCTCCCTTGACGCGTGTGGGCGAGTGAACGACGAGGGAGCGAGAAAAGGTGTTTGGCGGCAGAGCTGACTTCGTGCGCGCGGCCGGACTCGCAACGGTCGCTGCGCTGGCGGTCGTCGCGTGCGGCGGCAACTCCGGATCGATCGACGCGCTCGCGCCCGAGGGATGGCCGGCGGCTCACGGAGATGCCCGTAACAGCAACACCACCGAACACGAGGGTCTGTCGGAAGTCTCGCTCGACTGGTCGCGCCCACTGGGCGGCGCCGTCGTCTCGCCGGTGTCGATCGCGGCCAGCGGCCAGATGTTCGTCAGTTCGTACACCGAGTCGGGGTGCAACCTTTTCTCGTTCGAGATCGAATCGGGCAGGAAGCGTTGGTGCAATCGTGTCGGCCCGTCGGTGGCAACCGCGACGCCTCTCGTCGACTCGGTTGCGAATGTCTACATCGGCGACGACGGTGGATTCTCCTCGTTCAACGAGCACGGCCAATTACGGTGGCGCACTCCCACCCACGGGGTACCACGTTCGGCTCAGTTCCTCGGCGACGGAAGCGTTCTCGCGGTCACTCAGCTAGGCCAACTGAACGTGTTGGACACACAAACCGGGAAGACCGTCGTACCGATCCACGATCTCATCGGGCTGCCGGACTTTCTCGCCTCCCCCGACACCGATTTCCTTCCGCCCAACTCGGGTCTGGCCGAGTGTGGCACTGGTTCGCCGGCTTGCCCAATTGCGGCGGCGCCGGCGGTCGACCTCGATGCGTCGGACATTTTCCTCGTTCTCTGGCGCAACGGTGCAGTTGCGCCGCAGCTGGTCTCGCTCCATTACGACGCGACGGCAACGCCCGCGATCACCGAAAGGTGGTCCTCCGAACTACTCCCGGCAGCGGCGATCTCCAGTCCCGTTCTGTCGAGCGATGGCTCGACTGTGTACCTCGCCGACGTCGACGGACGGCTCACCGCGTTCGATACCTCCGACGGATCCTCCCGGTGGACGTTCGGTGCCGGATTCGGTGCGTCGGGCGCTCCGTCGGTCTCGTCCGACGGAACGATCGTCCCCTCGGGCGGCACAGGCATGCGCGCCGTGCAGGACGACGGTGACCGCGCCAGTGTGATCTGGGAGCGAAACGAGCTGCGGCAGTCGGGAACTCCGATTCAGACGCAGGACGGGTCAATCGTCACCGTGATCGGACGGGGCGACGAACTGGTGCTGACCTCGCTCGATTCCGCATCGGGCGACACCGAGTCGGAGCAACCGCTTCCGAGCGCAACTGGATTCACGGTCGGCACGTCCGTCGGACCCGACTCGCAAGTGGTCACTTCCAGCTATCTCGGCGAGATATACACCTACACACCGTGATCGGATCGTCCGGGTTCCCGGGCCGAGCACACGAACGCCACCGCCGATCGATCGATGCGGGTGATGATCACCGACAACGGAACCTCGCCCGTTAGCTTGAGTCGAGGTCGCAGGTTCGCGGGATCCACGTCGACTCCTCGAACGAGAATCTCGACCGATCCGCACCGATATGCTGCCAGCGCGAGGCGAAGCGCCTTCTCCGAGAACTTGATCCGTTCGAGGACGCGAAATCCGTTGACACCGTCGGGAACCGTGTCGCCGGTGAGGTAGGCAATTCGAGGGTCGAGTTGCCAGAGTCCATGCCGGGCCGCGTAATGGCGAACCAGGCCCGCGCGAACCACCGCGCCGTCCGGGTCCACGATCCACGCGCCGGGCTCGGCAACCTCGATGTCGTCCGGTTCGGCATCGGTCACCTCGAAGCTCGATCCGTTCGAGGACAGCACCGATGCCCGACGGGTTATCCCGGTGCCCGCGAGACCAGCCGACCACAGACACGCCTCGCGGACACCACCGTCGAGTGACACCAGTTCGATCTCACCGCTCCAGCCGAGCCGGTCGAAGTCCAGTCCCGGAGCGCATTTCACGACGAGATCCCGCCCCGCGTACTGCTGCAGCAACGATGGAAGCGGAGGTTCGAGCTGTGCCGGGTCGTGGGTACGACGTCCGCCCGTTCGCCGACCGGGGTCGGCGAGCACCACGGTGTCGCGACTCGTCGGAGTCAGTGCGTCCGCACGGAACACCGCCGCCGCCGGTACGTTGTGCGCGGCCATCCGTAACCGTACGAGGTCGAGATCGCTTCCGAGAACGGCCCCAGGCGTCTTTGCCAATGCCGCGAGCTCAGAGCCGACCGAACAGGTGACGTCGTGTACGTCTCGACCGGACAACCGTTCTGCACGACGTGCGGCAACGATCGACGGGGTCGCCTGCTGAACAGCCTCGTCGGTGAGCAACCACTCGTCTGCCTGCGCGAGTTTGGTGCGTGCTCGCCGCCTGAGTGTGGTCGTTTCCACCAACGGCGCCGCATGGTCGTCGTGGGAGCGACGGACGGCGGCGAGATCACTGATCATCGACGCTTTCGTCAGAGGCAGTTGGTCGACCCGGCGCAATGCTGCGACGCCGACATCGCTGATCAGAAAGTCGATGTCGGCGTCGGTGAACAGATAGGGCATCTAAGTGCCGAGGATCAGTCGGACTTCACTCCGGTGATCATCACGTTGTAGAAAAATCCTCGCGGGACCACGTGCTTGAGTACGTTCTCGTCCACCCAGCTCAAGGTCTTCCACCCGCCGAAGGCAAACTTCGCCCAGTTCCATCCGAGCTTGCCCGCGGGTACCGCTGCTTCGAACGTACGTACCGGCCATCCGAGCAGAGCGGCTGCAAATTCTTCGGTTTGTGCCTGAACCTCGACGGCACCGGCGCTACGCGCGATGTTCTCGAGGTCGCTCGGATCGAACGTGTGCAGATCTACGACGGCTTCGAGTGCTGCGGCGCGCGAGGACTCGTCCAGTTCTTCCTGCGGCTTGCGCCAACTCGCCAGGAACGGCAGCTTCGTGGTTCGCGTGGTCGCTTCCCAGGTGAGCCGCCCGAGCCATCGTGCGTAGAAGTTCCCGACCGTGGTGGGTTCGCCTGCGAAGACGAAACGTCCGCCGGGCTTGAGCACGCGAAGAACCTCACGAAGAGACTGCTCGACGTCCGGAATGTGGTGGAGCACGGCGTGGCCGACGACGAGGTCGAATGTGTTGTCCTCGTACGGGATGGTCTCGGCGTCCGCGACTCGGCCGTCGACATCGAGCTTCAGGTGCCCTGCGTTGCGGAGGGCGACCTTGACCATGCCCGGCGACAGGTCGGTCACCGAGCCCTTGTCGGCGATACCGGCTTGCATCAGGTTCAACAGGAAGAATCCGGTGCCGCAACCCAATTCGAGCGCGCGTCCGTACGGGAGTGCGTCGTGGGCACTCGGCTGACCGATGACCGCCTGATCGAAGCGTCCGCGCGCGTAGTCGATGCAACGCTCGTCGTACGAGATCGACCATTTGTCGTCGTACGTCTCCGCTTCCCAATCGTGGTATAGGACCTGCGCGAGCTTGGTGTCGCTTCGCGCCGCCTCGACCTGTTCAGCCGTGGCGTGCGGATTGGGTGCGGGGTCGGCGGGCGCATCCGGTACCACATGCAGCGTGGTGTCGGACTTGCCGTCGTGGGGGCTTGCAGTCATGAGGGCAGCCTACTATCCGGTAGAAAATGAACAAGTTCTAGTTTGGCGCGCGGTGCTCAGTTCCCGGTGAACTCGGCTTTGCCCGGTCCGTTCGCGATGAACGATTCCATGCCGATGGTCCGGTCCTTCGTCGCGAAGAGCGCTGCGAACTGTTGCGCCTCGATCTTCAATCCGGTGTTGAGGTCGGTGTCTAGCCCCTGATCGATCGACGCCTTGGCCGCGGCGAGTGCACGCGATGCGCCCTTCACGAACTGTGACGCCCACTTCTTGGCCGCGTCGAACACGTCGTCCGGCGCGACGACCTCGTCGACCAGTCCGATGCGTAGGGCTTCCTCGGCACCGACGAAACGGCCCGTGAACACCATGTCCTTCGCCTTGCTTGGACCGACGAGGCGAGCGAGGCGCTGCGTTCCGCCGCCGCCGGGAATGACTCCGAGTAGCGCTTCGGGAACGCCCAGCTTCGCGTTGTCGCCTGCGATGCGGCGGTCCGCGCCGAGCGCGACTTCCAAGCCACCGCCGAGGGCATACCCGGTGATCGCGGCAACGACCGGCTTCGGGATTGCCGCGAGCGAACCGAGGGCCGATTGGAGATCGCCGACGATGTCCGTCATCTGAGCCGTTGTCAGTTCGGCCATCTCCTTGATGTCCGCACCGGCCGCGAATACCTTCTCCCCGCCGTAGACGATGACTGCCTTCACGGAGGAATCGACGGTCGCCGCGCGCGCCGCAGACCTGATCTCTTCCTGCACCTGACGGTTCAACGCGTTCATCGGAGGGCGGTCGAGGCGAATGACGCCGATGCCGTCGGATACCTCTAACTTCACGAACTCAGCCATGTGCGCACACGCTACCGGTGCGGCGTCCGGCGATCGGTCCACGGGTGTGCGCTCCCGGCGTAGTACGCATCCTGGCCGGGGAAGTCGACACGCAGTTGACCGTCCACGTGGTAAAGGTCTGGCTGAATCGCCCGGATTTCGGGTGACGCCGCGAGGCAATCGGCGACATTTGCGTACTCCGTGAGCCCAGCAAGTTGACTCCACGTCGGCGGCAGGAGAATCGTGCGGCCGTCCTGCCACTCGCCGAGCGCAGCGTCGAGCGACCGCCACCCCACCGACGCAGCTTCGCTCGTCTGTCCGTCGGCGTGCTGGCCTGCCGGTTGCACTGCAACGAAGAATCTGGTGTCGTACCGGCGCTTCTCCCCCACCGGGGTGATCCAGTTCGACCATGGACGAAGAAGGTCGGCTCGAAGTACGAGCCCGTTCCGGGTGAGGAACTCACCGAACGTCTGCTCACGCCGCTCGAGCTTGCCGCGGTCGTCGGCGTAGCTGCTCGTGTCGGACACGACGCTGTCGGCAGTCGGTCCGGCGAGCAGAATGCCGCATTCCTCGAACGTTTCGCGGGCTGCAGCGCACACGAGCGCAGCAGCTTTGCGTTCGTCGACGCCGAACTTCTCTGCCCACCACGCTGGATCAGGTCCTGCCCAGGCGAGTTCCGAATCCGCGTCGGAAATGTCGACGCCTCCGCCGGGGAACACCGTCATTCCACCGGCGAAGGCCATACCGCCGACACGCTCGAGTAGGAAGACCTCGATGCCGTCGGCCGCGTCGCGCACGAGGATCACGGTCGACGCATCGCGGACTGGCGCCGGTTCGGGCCGCGGAACTTCGGTGGAGACCATCTTCGGAAACTACAACGCCGCTCCGCGGGGGTGTTCACCGGCGGTGCTGACCGGCCGCCCGTGTACGCCGTGCGAAGAATCGACCGTCCACGCGATCGAGAGTGATCGACTGGCTGAATGCCTCGGTGAGGTTCTTCGCGGTGATCACGTCCTCGACCAGTCCCTGCGCCACGACACCGCCTTCTTTCAACAGCAGCGCATGGCTGAAGCCGGGCGGGATCTCTTCGACGTGGTGGGTGATCAGGACGGTGGCGGGTGCGTCGGGATCGGCCGCGAGATCGGCGAGGCGGGCCACCAGTTCTTCGCGTCCACCCAGGTCGAGACCGGCGGCGGGTTCGTCCAGGAGGAGGAGCTCGGGGTCTGTCATCAAGGCGCGTGCGATGAGAACGCGCTTGCGCTCACCTTCGGACAACGTGCCGTACGTACGATTCGCGAGATGCTCGGCGCCGAGGCTTTCGAGCATCTCCACCGCCCGTTCGGTGTCCATGTCGTCGTACCGCTCACGCCAGCGGCCGAGGACGCTGTAACCCGCCGAGACCACGAGATCGCTGACGGTCTCGTCTGCCGGGATGCGGTGGGCAAGCGCGGAAGACGAAAGCCCGATGCGCGGCTTCAGATCGGCGACGATGGCCTTGCCGATCACTTCACCGAGAACATGGGCGACGCCGGACGTCGGATGCACCTCGGCAGCCGCGATACGCATCAAGGATGTCTTTCCTGCGCCGTTGGGTCCCAGCACCACCCATCGTTCGTCGAGTTCCACCTGCCAGGTGACGGGACCGACGAGGGTCACACCGCCTCGCCGAATGAGAACGTCCTTGAAGTCGATGAGCAAATCGGGATCCGGTTCAGACACGATGTCCATCTTGTCGCACATCCGAGCTGCTTACACGGCAGGATCTCCATGCGTGTCGTCGAATTTTCATCACACCGCCTCCGCCAGCAGACCAGCTCCTGGATCGCCGTTCCCTCTGGGCGCTACCGCCGTGGAAGGTGGTACTCAATTTGCGGTCCACTCGCCCGAGGCCGACGGCATCGAAATCTGCCTGATCGACGACGCCGGTGGCGAACAGCGTGTCGAGTTGCGCAGTCGGACCTTCGGAATCTGGCATGGATTCGTACCCGGTGTCGAGGCGGGCGCGACGTACGGCATCCGCGCGCACGGACCGTGGGATCCTTCTCGCGGCCGTCGTTTCAACGAGCACAAGATTCTCCTCGACCCGTCGGGGCGAAAGATCACCGGTCGTTTCGGAGACGCCGCAACTCTGCTTCCCTACGAAGACGAACCTTTCGGTAGACCGAGCTCCGTCGACTCGCTCGGCCACATGCCTCTGTCCGTGGTGACCTCAGGTTCACTGCCCGGGCTTGCCCAGCGCCGGCCCGCGGTCCCCTGGGATCGCACTGTGCTCTACGAACTCCATGTCGGTTCCTACACCGCTCGCCACCCGGAGGTTCCCGACGCACACCGAGGTACGTACCTGGGCATCGCAGCGCCCGCCGTACTCGACCATCTGACTCGCCTCGGCGTCACCACTGTCGAACTGCTTCCAGTGCAGGCGATGCTGACTGAACCCGATGTGCGAGCACGCGGAATGCGTAACCACTGGGGGTACTCCACGGGCGCATACTTCGCGGTCGATCCTCGGTTCGCGTCGGTACCCGGTGAAGAGATCACCGAATTCAGAACAATGGTCGACGCCCTGCACGCCGCCGGCATCGAGGTCGTCCTCGACGTGGTCTACAACCACACGTGCGAGTCGTCGGTCTCGGGGCCGTCGATCAGTTGGCGAGGGCTCGACGCACCCGGTTATTACCTGCTCGACGGTCGCGGATACGACGTGGACCTCACCGGATGCGGAAACACGTTGGACTCGGCATCTCCTGCCGTCGTACGCATGGTGTGCGACAGTCTCAGGTACTGGGTTCAGGAGATGGGCGTCGACGGCTTCCGCTTCGATCTCGCCAGTACGCTCGGCCGTCCGGGCGGATGGCGATTCGATTCACGTGCACCACTTCTCACCGCCATCACGACCGATCCGGTTCTCTCGCAGGCCAAACTGATCGCAGAACCGTGGGATGCGACGGGAGCTGGGTACCAGGTCGGTGGATTCGGCAGTATGTGGTCCGAATGGAACGACCGCTACCGCGACACCGTCCGTAGGTTCTGGTCGGGACAGACAGGGGTACGAGAATTGGCGTCGAGACTTGCGGGCTCCGAGGACATCTACGGCGGAGGAACCCGAAAGCCTTGGGCTTCGGTCAACTTCGTCACAGCGCACGACGGCTTCACCGCAGCTGATCTGGTGTCGTATTCACACAAGCACAACGAGGCCAACGGCGAAGAGAACCGCGACGGAACCGACAACAACATCTCGGTCAACCACGGTGTCGAGGGGACGACGGACGACCCGGACATCCTCGCAGCACGCGCACGGCATACGCGCGCACTTCTGGCAACGCTGACTTTGTCCACGGGCACTCCGATGCTGCTCGCGGGAGATGAGTTGGGCCACAGTCAGTTCGGAAACAACAACGCATACTGCGTTCGGGCCGACTCCCCGGCGGCGGAGTCGTGGGCGGTCGATTGGTCGACTGCGGACACCGAACTCGTCGCGTTCGTTTCCAGATTGCTCCGCATTCGCGCAAGCGCGCCGTCCCTCCGGCAGCAGGAGTTCTTCATCGGCCGCGACACTCCGACCGGCCGCCCGGATCTCGTGTGGTTCGACGCCACGGGCAACGAGCTGAGCACCGAATCGTGGAACGACGAATCCGTTCGGACGCTTCAGGCCTGGGTCGACGGCGGCGACGTGCGCTCCTACGAACCGGACGGCTTACCCGTCGACGACGCCAGCTCATTGTTGATCGTGCACTCCGGCGGGCCTACCGAGATATCACTGGCCTGCCCGGCCTGGGCTGCGCGCAGGTTCGTTCCCGTCTTCGATTCTTCCACTCCCGAGGGCGTTCCGGCCGATACATCGGCTGTGGAAGCAGGCTCGACGATTGCACTGACAGGTTCGACGGTGCTGGTCCTGCGGAGCGATGGAAAGTAGGTCATGAACACCTGCACCAGCGGACCGATACCGAATGCGTACAGCACCGTTCCCACTCCGACGTTGCCGCCCAGCAGCCATCCGGTGGCGACGACGGTGAGCTCGATCAGTGTTCGAACGAGCCTGACGGACAAACCAGTTCGCGCCACCAACCCCGTCATCAATCCGTCCCGGGGCCCCGGTCCCATGCCTGCGCCGATATAGAGGGCGGTCGCAAACGCGTTCATGACGATCCCTGTGACCAACAACGCTGCCCGCAGAGGCAGTGCGTCGACCTCGGGCAACCACGCAAGCGACACGTCGACTGCGATCGCGATGACGACCACGTTGCTCACCGTTCCGAGACCCGGCATCTGGCGCAAGGGGATCCACGCGAGGAGAACTGCAAGGCCGGTCAGCGCCGTGATTGCGCCGAAGCTCAACGGCAGATGCCGACTGACCCCCTGATGAAAGACATCCCAAGGATTCAGTCCCAGACTTGCGGTGACCATGAGCGCCATCGACAACCCGTAAAGCCACAGGCCGACGTAGAGCGCCGACAGACGGAGGGTCAATTCCCGGACTCGTTCGAACGATCGCATGCACCCAGTCTGGACCTCCACTGGCGCTCACAGAAACATCCAGTTTCGACTCAGTGGACCCCGACGAGAAGTGTCTCGTACTCAGGGTTCCAGAGCGGCGATGACGGTCATCGAACCTGGGGCCACCTCGGTGAAGCCCGCATCCCGAACTGCTACGGCCAAACCGGACTCCGCCGAGGTCCGTGCACGCCGCCATTGTGCCTCGTCGGCCTCGCGTACCGAGCACACGAAGCCGGCCGCTGCCCAGTGCGCACACTGCTGCTCGGTCATTGCTCCGGCAAGCAGCATGGACGCGTGACCGACCTGCGCGGCTGCTTTTCCGACGGTCATCTTCAACGCCGGATCGACCCAGAAGACCGGGACGCCGTCGAGCGCGGGCCCCGCATCGTCTGGTTCGAGGTCGGTGCCCCCGATCTGCAGTCGCTTGATCCGTGAGTCGAGATCCCCAACTCGTCCCGGCACCAGAGCCCTCGCCTGAGCACCGCCGACGTCGATCGTGATTCCTGGCACTTTCTGCGCGGCATCCCACTGCGCGCCACGCGCGCGACGGGCGACCTTTCTGATTCGTGCGCCGGTCCACGCCAGGAATTGGTCCTCCCAGGCGCCGCCAGTGCCGACCCGTTCGTCGAGGCACAGTGCCACTGCTGCAGATGCCGCGGCTTCGAGGAGTCGGCTTCGGGCGGGCGGATCGATCTTCGGGATATGCAGTACGACGGGCATCGCCAAAACGTCTGCCGGATCCGGTGGATCGGTGCGTCCTCCGTACCCGAGGGCAAGAACGGCATGCCGCTGGGCCAGTGTGCTCAGCGGACGCTCGTCTCCGAACTCGTCACTCACAGGATCGGTACGCGTCGGACACCACCGTCGATCGCGTCGGCTGCCTCGATTTCTCCGCGGGTAACTCCGAGCATGAACAGGACGGCATCGAGGTAGGGGGTCGAGATCGCCGTGTCCGCAATCTCCCGCAACGCGGGCTTGGCATTGAATGCCACGCCCAGGCCGGCGGCGGTGAGCATGTCGATGTCGTTCGCTCCGTCGCCGACGGCCACTGTCTGCTCCATGGGAACGCCGGACTGAGCAGCGAACTCGCGCAGAGCTGTCGCTTTGGCAGCGCGGTCGATGACCTCGCCGACGACGCGACCGGTCAGCTTTCCATCGATGATCTCGAGCGTGTTCGCCTTGACGAAATCCAACTCCAGTTCGTGGGCCAACCCCTCGATGACTTGACGGAAGCCGCCCGACACGACGCCACAGGAAAACCCGAGCCGACGGAGGGTACGGATGGTGGTGCGCGCGCCCGGAGTCAGTTCGAGTTCCTCGCCGACTTCGTCTATCACCGACGCGTCGAGGCCAGCCAGGGCTTGCACACGCTGATGCAGCGACTCGGTGAAATCGATCTCGCCGCGCATCGCGGATTCCGTCACCAGCCGAACTTCTTCTTCTCGGCCTGCTTTAGCCGCCAACATCTCGATCACCTCACCCTGGACGAGCGTCGAGTCGACGTCGAAGACGATGAGTCGCTTGGATCGTCTGGCAATTCCCGCGCGTTCGACAGCGACGTCCACCCCTACACCCGCAGCGATCTCGGACAGACCGGTCCGGAGCTGGCGATCGGCGTCCGGCGACGTATTGGTTGCCGTGACCTGTAGTTCGAGGCCCGTCACCGGATAGTCGGCGACCCCTCTGATCGAATCGATATTGGCGCCCTGCCTCGCCAACTCACGTGAGATGGTGCTGAACGCCCGTGCGGTGACCGGGCGCCCCAACACAACGACGACATGTGTCGCCAGGACGCGTTTGCCGACAGGATCAGCCCCGATCTCGACATCGACGTGAACGCCGACGGTGGACATCGCTTCTTCCAATTCCTCCTGAAGTGCCTCTGGATCGTTCGGACACGACAGGAGCACTCCGAGGGTGAGTCGGCCTCGGATCACGACCTGCTCGACGTCGAGCAAGCTGACCATATGGCGCGAGAGCGCCGCAAACAGCACCGAGGTGACGCCCGGCTTGTCCGGGCCTGTCACTGTCACGAGTACGACGGTGTCCGATGCCGGCACCGGTTCTCCCTTCCCTGTGCGAAGGCGTCCGCATACGGGCGCTCTCGAAGTCTGGTTCTTCTCGCCTGAGATTCTTGCAAGCGAAGAGCCCCGCCCGGGGACCGGGAGGGGCTCTTCGCGACTGTCGTATGTCTACTTCGGATCTGGATCGCCTGAATGTTCGTGGTCGCTGGTGGCGAGTGGTTCGCGTCGTGCCTTCTCGAGGACTTCGGTGGTGTGTCCGCCATGGCTACCAGGCCCGACGTGGGCTTCGGCGCGTAGGCGTTCGACCATGTGCGGGTAATGCAACTCGAACGCCGGCCGCTCCGAACGGATCCTGGGCAGTTCGGTGAAATTGTGCCGCGGCGGCGGGCAGGAGGTGGCCCACTCCAACGAATTGCCGTACCCCCACGGATCATCGACGGTGACGACCTCGCCGTACCGGTAGGACTTGAACACATTCCACACGAACGGCAACGTCGACGCACCGAGCACGAACGCACCGATCGTGGAAATGATGTTGAGCGTCGTGAACCCGTCCGAGGACAAGTAATCCGCGTACCGACGCGGCATACCTTCGTTACCGAGCCAATGCTGAACCAGGAACGTGCCGTGGAACCCGAAGAACGTCAACCAGAAATGCCACTTCCCGAGGGTCTCGTCCATCATCCGCCCCGTCATCTTCGGGAACCAGAAGTAGATACCCGCATACGTAGCGAACACCACCGTCCCGAACACCACGTAATGGAAGTGCGCGATCACGAAGTAGGTGTCGGTGACATGGAAATCGATCGGCGGACTGGCGAGCAACACACCGGACAGACCACCGAACAGGAACGTGATCAAAAACCCGATGGAGAACAACATCGGAGTCTCCAACGTCACCTGCCCACGCCACATCGTGCCGATCCAGTTGAAGATCTTCACACCCGTCGGCACCGCGATCAGGAACGTCATGAACGAGAAGAACGGAAGAAGCACCGCACCGGTGGCATACATGTGATGCGCCCACACCGCGATCGAGAGCGCCGCGATGGCGATCGTCGCGTAGATCAACGTGGTGTACCCGAACATCGGCTTACGCGAGAACACCGGGAAAATCTCCGACACGATCCCGAAGAACGGCAACGCGATGATGTACACCTCGGGATGACCGAAGAACCAGAACAAGTGCTGCCACAACAACACACCACCGGTCGCCGGATCGAACAGGTGCGCACCGAGATGACGATCCGCCGCCAACCCCAACAACGCCGCCGTCAACAACGGGAACGCAAGAAGAATCAGGATCGAAGTGACCAGAATGTTCCAGGTGAAGATCGGCATCCGGAACATCGTCATACCCGGAGCACGCAAACAGATGACCGTGGTGATCATGTTTACACCACCCAAAATGGTGCCCAAACCAGCAACCGCCAACCCCATGATCCACAGATCGGCACCCACACCCGGCGAATGCAACGCCGAGGTGAGCGGGGTGTACGCAGTCCACCCGAAATCAGCAGCACCACCAGGAGTGATGAACCCTGCAGTGGTGATCAACGCACCGAACAGATACAGCCAGTAGGAAAACGCATTCAACCGGGGGAACGCCACATCAGGAGCACCGATCTGCAACGGCAGAATGTAATTGGCGAACCCGAACACGATCGGCGTCGCATACAACAGCAACATGATCGTGCCGTGCATGGTGAATAACTGGTTGTACTGCTCGTTGGACAAGAACTGCATCCCCGGCACAGCCAACTCGGCGCGCATCAACAACGCCATCAACCCACCGACCAAGAAAAACGCGATCGACGTCGCGATGTACATGATCCCCAACACCTTGGGATCAGTCGTCGTCACCGCCTTGTGAAGAAAAGAACCCTTCGGTCCCATCCGCGGCGGAAAAGGCCTCACCGCCTCTACAGCGGGAGTTGGCCTAGGCGCTAGGGCAGTCACTGATCCTCCTGAAGATGCGTTCCGTCTCCACTTGGAGACAGCACGTCCTGGTGTCTTGCGCTCCTCGAATCCTAGACCGTGCGGATGCAGCACGCCGAACCGGTCCTACCGTGTGTCGTATTGGGGTGTCACGCCAGCATGGGGGCCAGATACGCAGTCTCCGAGTAAGGCTCCACTAATCTCGTCCGCGTTCGGTTGCGGGCGATTCCGCGGGCGTCGGACACGCTGGATAGGGTGTGACCGCATCCCACTCGCGTTAGGAACCTCACTGTTGACCGAAAAGTCGTCTGTGCATGCCATCGCCATCGCCATCGCAGTTGGCGCACTCGTGCTGACTTCTGGCTGTGCGGGCGCGTCCTCGACCGGAGACGATGCGTCGACGATCGTACGAAGCACCACCAACATCGCAGGCGCAGGCGTGGTCGGAAACGATCGCGAAACCGTCGGACTGTGTCCGGAAACCGCACCCCTCGACCCGACCGGCGTCGACGGCGACGTCCGACCCGTCGGCCACAGTGAAGGAATCACCGATGTGCCGGCCGATCCACTGCGAGTCGTGGCGCTGGGTTCTGCCGCACTGGACGCCACCTGCGCATTGGGCGTGTGGGAGCGAGTCGTAGGCGCATCGACGCTCGATCCGGCGTTCCGCGGAGACGGCGATCAGGAGCTGTATCTGGGTACCGGAATCGCCGAGATTCCTTCGGTGGGACCCGTCGGCACCCCTGACGTCGACGCGATCGCTCAACTTGCTCCCGACTTGATCCTCGGCGCCGACTCGCTGGGGCCCGATCTGTACAACTCGCTGACCGACATTGCACCCACTGTCTTCACCTCGACCGACGACGGATGGAAAGGCGCGTTTCTCCAAACCGCGGCTGCCCTCGGACGGGGCGGCACAGCCTTCGAGGAACTGGCAAGTTTCAGCGCGGACGCCGAGCAGGTCGGCCGCGACGTGAACGCCACCCAGACTCAAGCGTCGGTCGTCCGATTTCTTTCGGACTCTGCCGAAACCGACGGCCCCGAAACGTTCGCGAGTGAGGTGCTCGCCGAGGTAGGCGTCCAGCGACCCCCTTCGCAGCGCGACAACTCTGCCTCGGTGACGGCCGAGAACTTGTCTCCCGCCGAAGGTGACATCGTGTACGTCCGTTTCGACGGCGACGACGGCGAGACCTACGGAAAGTCCGTCATGACCAACGCAGCCTGGGAGGATCTCGGGTCGGCCAAGGACGGGCGCATCTTCGTAGTCGACGACACCGTGTGGTCGGGAAGCGGAATCGTCGCGGCCCGTGCAATCCTGGCGGATGTGTCGAACTCACTCAACGCGTACGTGTCCTGACGTGCCGATCCCCGAGTTCGTGCTCGCTCTGCGCGAGAAGGTCGGAACCTCACCCCTCTGGCTGTCGGGTGTGAGCGCAGTCGTGGTCGACGCCGACGGTCGCATTCTCCTCACTCGTCGACGGGACAACGGTCAATGGGCCGTCGTATCCGGCATTCTCGAACCCGGCGAGGAACCGGGACCCGCAGCCCTTCGCGAAATCCGCGAAGAAACAGGTGTCGACGCCGAACTGGTCCGACTCACGGGCGTCGACGTCACCGAGCAGATCACCTATCCGAACGGTGATGTCGCGCAGTACCTCGACATCACCTTTCTCGCTCGTCACATCGCAGGCGACGCCTACGTCGCCGACGACGAAAACCTTGCCGTCGAGTGGTTCACTCCCTCCGCTCTGCCCGAAAACCTAACGGGCACTTCGCGTCTGCGCATCGAGCACGCACTCAGCGGCACTCCCGAGGCGTGGTTTCGGCGCTGAAGCCGCTCCCCCGGGTGTGACCGAATGTCTGTTTCGGTCACTTTCACGGACCGAATGAGCCTTTCGGTCACTCAGAGTGTGCGAACGAGCCTTTCGGTCACCTCACGGGAGCGAACGAGCCTTTCGGTCACCTCACGTGAGCGAATGAGCCTTTCGGTCACTCAGAGTGTGCGAACGAGCCTTTCGGTCACTCAGAGTGCGCGAATGAGCCTTTCGGTCACCTCACGGGAGCGAACGAGCCTTTCGGTCACCCCAAGCGCGCGAAATGTGATATCACTTTAGTATCACCGAAGAAGGAGGGGTATTCATGACCGCACCCACGACCGTTGCCGAGAAGCCAACGGGAACACCGACGACCACCATTGCCGAACGACCAGGGTGGGATCTGCCCGGATGGTCGATGCTCGGCGTCGGTCTGGCCTTGTTCCTTGCAGGCGTAGCGGCATTCGCGCTCGGCATTGTGTTCACCGTTGTCGGACTGATCGTCGCCGGGGTCGTGCTGTTCGTCGTGTCACTGCCGGTACTGGCCGGACTGACACTGGTTCAGCCCAATCAAGCTCGTGTACTACAACTTCTGGGAAGCTCGTACAGCGGAACGCTCCGAACCCCGGGCCTACGCTGGACCAACCCGCTGACCTACCGCAGGGCGATCTCGACGCGGATCCGCAACCATGAGACCGGCCAGTCCAAGGTCAACGACGCGGATGGCAATCCGATCGAGATCTCTGCGATCGTCGTCTGGCAGGTCGCGGATACAGCGTTGGCGTCGTTCCAGGTCGACGACTACGAGGAATTCGTCGCAGTCCAGACCGAGTCCGCCGTCCGGCACATCGCCGGCAGCTACCCGTACGACGCCGAGGGCCGGATGTCGTTGCGGGAGAACGCCGACGAGATCACCGGCGCAATGTCCGAGGAAGTTCATGCCAGGGTCAGGTCGGCGGGCGTCGAGGTGATCGAGACCAGAATCAACAGGCTCGCGTACGCACCCGAGATCGCCCAAGCCATGCTGCGTCGCCAGCAAGCTGGTGCAGTCATCGCCGCCCGTCAGTTGATCGTCGAGGGGGCGGTTGGAATGGTCGAGATGGCGCTCACGAAGCTGGAGGACAAGCACGTCGTCGAGCTCGACGAAGAACGCAAGGCGTCCATGGTCTCGAACCTGCTCGTCGTGTTGTGCAGTGATCGTGACACACAGCCCGTGGTCAACACCGGATCGCTGTACCAGTGACTCATGGGCGTCGAACGTAAGAAAATCCTTCTTCGGCTCGATCCAGCGGTGCACGATGCACTGGCCCGCTGGGCCGGCGACGAGCTGCGCAGTACCAACGCGCAGATCGAGTTCCTGCTTCGCCGCGCACTGACCGAGCAGGGACGCATGCCGAAGAACGCGAACGACATCAGGAAACAAGGAAGGCCCCCCGGCTCGTAGCCGGAGGGCCTTCCTTGGCCGAGATGTTCAGAAGTCCCAGTCGTCGTCCTCGGTATTGACTGCCTTGCCGATGACGTACGAGGATCCCGACCCTGAGAAGAAGTCGTGGTTCTCGTCGGCATTGGGAGACAGTGCCGAGAGGATTGCCGGGTTCACGTCGGTCTCGTCCTTGGGGAACAAGCCTTCGTAGCCGAGGTTGTTGAGTGCCTTGTTCGCGTTGTAGCGCAAGAACTTCTTGACGTCCTCGGTGAGTCCGATTTCGTCGTAGAGGTCCTGGGTGTACTCGACCTCGTTGTCGTACAGCTCGAACAACAGCTCGAACGTGTAGTTCTTCAGCTCTTCGCGCTGTGCCTCGCTGACCTTCTCCAGGCCCTTCTGGTACTTGTATCCGATGTAGTACCCGTGCACGGCCTCATCGCGAATGATCAGACGAATGAGATCGGCCGTGTTGGTCAGCTTGGCCCGCGAGGACCAGTACATCGGCAGGTAGAAGCCGGAGTAGAACAGGAACGACTCCAGCAGGGTCGACGCCACCTTGCGCTTGAGCGGATCGTCACCCTTGTAGTAATCGAGGACGATCTCGGCTTTGCGCTGCAGGTTGACGTTCTCCTCCGACCAGCGGAACGCGTCGTCGATGTCGCGCGTCGAACTCAGGGTGGAGAAGATCGAGCTGTAGCTCTTGGCATGCACCGACTCCATGAACGCGATGTTCGTGTACACCGCTTCCTCGTGCGGTGTGATGGCGTCGGGAATGAGGCTGACCGCGCCGACTGTGCCCTGGATCGTGTCGAGCAGGGTCAGTCCCGTGAACACGCGCATCGTCAACTGCTTCTCGACGGCATTGAGGGTGCCCCACGAGGGAATGTCGTTGGATACAGGCACCTTCTCCGGAAGCCAGAAGTTGCTGGTGAGACGCTCCCAGACCTCGGAGTCCTTGTCGTCCTGAACGCGGTTCCAGTTGATGGCGGAGACGCGGTCGATCAGCTTGATCTTTGCCCCGTCCGCGGGCGAGTGCGGTGCAGCGGTCATGAGATGTCCTTGAATGAGTTCAGTTGGGAGTAGATCGGAGAGCGCCGCTCACAGCATGCACGAAACGCAACCCTCCACCTCGGTGCCTTCGAGAGCCATTTGACGCAGACGGATGTAGTAGAGCGTCTTGATGCCCTTGCGCCATGCGTAGATCTGCGCCTTGTTGATGTCACGTGTCGTCGCGGTGTCCTTGAAGAACAGCGTCAGCGACAGACCCTGGTCTACGTGCTGCGTTGCGGCGGCGTAGGTGTCGATGATCTTCTCGTACCCGATTTCGTACGCATCCTGGTAGTACTCGAGGTTGTCGTTGTCCAGGTACGGCGCCGGGTAGTAGACGCGTCCGATCTTGCCTTCTTTGCGGATCTCGATCTTCGACGCCACCGGGTGGATCGAGGAGGTCGAGTTGTTGATGTACGAGATCGAACCGGTCGGCGGAACGGCCTGCAGGTTCTGGTTGTAGATTCCGTGCTCCTGGACCGACGCCTTGAGCGTGGCCCAGTCAGCCTGCGTTGGGATGTGCACCCCGGCCGCGCTGAACAACGAAGCGACACGCGGTGTGCTCGGCTCCCACGTTTGATCGGTGTACTTGTCGAAGAACTCACCCGACGCGTACTTGGACTCGGGGAATCCCTTGAAATACGTTCCCCGGTCCTTGGCGAGCTGGTTCGACGCCTGAAGCGCATGGAACAGCACTGTGTAGAAATAGATGTTGGTGAAGTCGATGCCTTCGGTCGATCCGTAGTGAATGCGCTCGCGAGCAAGGTATCCGTGCAGGTTCATCTGACCGAGGCCGATGGCGTGAGAGTCGTTGTTGCCCTGCTCGATGGATGGAACCGAGTAGATGTGTGTTTGATCGGAGACGGCAGTCAGTCCACGAATCGCGACGGCAATGGTCTTGCCGAAGTCGGGCGAGTCCATCGTCTTCGCGATGTTGAGCGAACCGAGGTTGCAGGAGATGTCCTTGCCGACATGCGAGTAGGTGAGGTCGTCGTTGAACTCCGACGGTGTCGACACCTGCAGGATTTCCGAGCACAGGTTCGAGTGAGTGATCTTGCCCTTCACCGGGTTTGCCCGGTTCACGGTGTCCTCGAACATGATGTACGGGTAGCCCGACTCGAACTGCAACTCGGCGAGGGTCTGGAAGAACTCACGTGCCTTGATCTTCGTCTTACGGATCCGCTTGTCGTCGACCATCTCGTAGTACTTGTCCGAGACGTTGATGTCGGCGAACGGGACCCCGTAGATCCGTTCGACGTCGTACGGCGAGAACAGATACATGTCCTCGTTCTTCTTCGCCAGCTCGAACGTGATGTCCGGGATGACGATTCCGAGCGAGAGGGTCTTGATTCGGATCTTCTCGTCGGCGTTCTCGCGCTTGGTGTCGAGGAAACGGTAGACATCGGGGTGATGAGCGTGCAGGTACACCGCTCCCGCACCTTGACGAGCACCGAGCTGATTTGCGTACGAGAACGAGTCCTCGAGCAGTTTCATGATCGGAATGACGCCCGAGGACTGATTCTCGATGCGCTTGATGGGGGCACCGTGCTCACGAATGTTGCTCAGCAGCAACGCAACACCGCCACCGCGCTTGGACAGCTGCAGGGCCGAGTTGATGGAGCGACCGATGGACTCCATATTGTCCTCGATGCGCAGCAGGAAGCACGACACGGGTTCGCCGCGCTGCTTCTTACCGGAGTTGAGGAAGGTCGGAGTCGCCGGCTGGAAGCGTCCGGCGATGATCTCGTCCACGAGATCGGTAGCGAGTGCTTCGTCGCCCGCCGCGAGGGTCAGCGCAACCATGCACACACGATCCTCGAAGCGCTCGAGGTAACGCTTGCCGTCGAACGTCTTGAGAGTGTACGAGGTGTAGTACTTGAACGCGCCCAGGAACGTCGGGAACCGAAATTTCTTCGAGTACGCGTGGTTGATCAGAAACTTCACGAAGTCGCGCGAGTACTGGTTCAGAACCTCTGGCTCGTAGTAGTTCTCCTCGACCAAGTAGTCGAGTTTCTCGTCCAGGTCGTGGAAGAACACGGTGTTCTGGTTGACGTGCTGGAGAAAGTACTGGTTGGCCGCTTCGCGGTCTTTCTCGAACTGGATCTCGCCGTTCGGGCCGTACAGGTTGAGCATGGCGTTCAGCGCGTGATAGTCCAGATCACCGCCGGATCGAACGGAGTTGACAGGTTCTACCTCGGTGATGGTCGGTGCCACGGCTTTCGCTCCAGTTCCTCGTACGCTTCTGGTTACTTAATGTGTGTGCGCTGCTCGTCGCGACTCCCGCTCCCAGAAGTCCTCCAGACCCTCGCGGACCCGGGCGACATCTTCGGGAGTTCCCATCAGCTCGAATCTGTAGAGATACGGAACTGCGCACTTCTGTGAAATGACATCGCCTGCAAAGCAAAAGGAATCACCGAAATTGGTGTTGCCCGCAGCGATGACAGCCCTGATGAGGGACCGGTTGTGCTTCTGGTTGAGAAACTTGATTACTTGCTTGGGAACGTAGTTGGTGTCACGTCCAGCGAAAGTAGTTCCCCCGCCGTATGTGGGAAGTATCAACACATACGGCTGATCGACCAGGAAACTCGCTGGATCGCGTAGTGGGATACGACTCGCCGGCACATCGAGCTTGACGACGAATCTATGCGTGTTCTCGGACGCACTCGAGAAGTAGACCAACGGGTGCGTCGACTGCGGAGTGAGAGCAGAAGTCACGCGTGCTCATCTCCATCTTCTGTTCAAGCAACGCTGGCGGTGAGTGCCTTGATGCGATCGGGACGGAAACCCGACCAGTGGTCTTCACCGGCGACGACGACGGGCGCCTGCAGGTAGCCGAGCGCCATGACGTAATCGCGCGCCTCCGCATCCTGCGAGATGTCGATGACGTCGTACTCGATGCCCTCTTTGTCCAGGGCGCGGTAGGTGGCATTGCACTGAACGCAGGCGGGCTTGGTGTAAACGGTGATGCTCATGAGGGTTCCCTTCTCCCTACCGGCTGCGACCTACGAGTTCCGAGACTCTCGTGAGCGTTGCCCGGCTGTGACGTAGAGACCGGAACCGTCGGTTTTCACCTGTGTTCCGATGTGCGCTGCGTGGTTGATTCTCTTGCACGTTCCGACCCGAGCGGCGACCCGGATTCGAGCAGTACCTGGATGATCATCGGCGAGATTTCACCTGCTTTCAACCCGTTTTCGGGGCCGTCGGCTTGTGTCCTCTCGACTGCTCAGACACTACACCTTGTGTCCGACATATGCCTACAACACGAGATGTTGCGAACAACATCCGTGGTATTCGCTGGTCAGAGTCGTGCACACTCGAGAACGCGGTGGTCGCAACGGCGTGTCGCAGGTCACAGTCCATTCGTGTCGTGCGTCACATATAAGCCCTTGGGTAGCGGTGACCGATCACAGCAAGTCGACACGCCGATCAACCACGAGTGAAATAGTCGTCCACCCCCGAGATCGACGGCGTGCCCGAGACGCGAAAAGCCCCCGAGTCGATCGACTCGGGGGCTTTGGGCCGCTCGCCTCAGCGCTGTCGCGCTTTGAAACGTGGCTCCTTCTTGTTGATGACGAACACCGTGCCATGTCGACGCACAACCTGAGCGCCGGGCTTGTCCTTCAGGGATTTCAGAGAATTTCGTACTTTCATGCTTCGATGCTACATGAAAACGATTTCCATTTGCTATCGCCTGGATCACACCGCTTACGGCACACGAGCGAGCTCAGGCGCTGACGAGCTCGTCCGATGCCTTGACGAGTTCCGCGACGACGTTCGAAATATCGGCGGAGACCTCGACGTTCTCGCGTGGGTGCGCGGAGCCGAACTTGTCGATTGTGCCGCCGATAGTGAGCTCGACATCGTCGAGAACCTTGCCGCCGGCGATCCCGACGGCCTTGCGTGCGTCGTCATGAGCCCATTTCGCGCCGTTGCCACTGGGCGAGGCGCTGATGACTGCGACGGGCTTGCTGCTCACAGCGCCTGCACCGTACGGACGCGAGAGCCAGTCGATGGCGTTCTTGAGCACTGCGGGGATCGTGCCGTTGTATTCGGGTGTGACCAGCAAGAAGGCAGTGGCCTTCTCGGCAGCAGCACGCAGGTCGAGCGCAGCAGCGGGGACCTTGCCCTCGATGTCGATGTCCTCGTTGTAGAACGGGACCTCGGCGAGCGCGGGGTACACAACCGCCGTCGAGCCCTCCGGGGTGAGTGCGGCAGCGGTGTCGGCGATCTGCTTGTTCACGGAGTCGGCGCGGAGGCTTCCGACCAGTATCAGTACGTGTGCTTGCGACATGGCGAGTTCCTTAGAGTTCGAGTGACAGCCGGGGTCGACCAATTCTTACCATCCAAACGGACCGCGGTCCACTTTCATTCCTGAGCAGGTAGAGTGTCTGTTGTGACCGACTTCATGCTTCCCATCGCGGGCGAGGAGACCGAACGCTGCGATGCAGCTCGCAACCGCCGCCTGCTGCTGGACGCGGCGTCGGAACTGGTTGCCACCATCGGAGTCGACGCCGTCACGATGGACGGCCTTGCAGCCAAGGCGGGTGTGGGCAAGGGCACAGTTTTTCGGCGATTCGGCAGTCGATCGGGCCTGATGCAGGCGTTGCTCGACCACACCGAGAAAGAACTTCAACAAGCCTTCCTCTTCGGACCGCCGCCCCTCGGTCCGGGCGCCGACCCCATCGAGCGGCTCGTCGCTTTCGGACGTGCCCGCCTCGATCTGGTCGAAGTGCAGGGCGAAGTCATGCGCGCCGCAGAGAACTCACCCGAATTCCGGTACTCGGCGCCCGCGCACATGGTCAACCACACTCACGTCCTCACGTTGCTTCGTGCCGCGGGTGTCGAGGGCGACGTCGAACTGCTGGCGTACAACCTGCTCACCCCGCTCGAAGCCACGCTTGTTCTGCACCAGTTCCGCGACCTCGGTATGACCATGGAACGACTGGCCGACGGCTGGGAGTGCCTGATACGGCGGGCAACTCGCTAGAGCAGTCGTTCGACCGCGCGGGCGGCGCGGTGCAGCTCCGATCCGTAACTCGGCCCATGACCCGCGGCGTGGACGGCAAGCGGGTGCAGCTGGTGCAGCGGCACCCGTTCCTCCCATCCATCGCGGGGAGCTCGAGTCGCGCAGTAGCCCTGGAGAACCTCGGGGAGCAGCGGAAGACCGAAGAGGGCAAGCATCGCCAAGTCCGTTTCACGATGACCGCCGTGGGCTGCCGGGTCGATCATCACCGCTCCCCCGTGCGTCCAGACCACGTTCCCTGACCACAGATCGCCGTGGATTCGACTCGGCGGGTCGCCGTCGTCGAACGCTCCGTCACCCACCGCAGCGCAGACACGTTCGACGTCTGCGGCATCGCGTGCGGAGATGTTGCCCGCTTTCACAGCCAACCGCAGAAACGGCAGCACCCGCTCGGCAGCGTAGAACTCGCCCCACGAGTCGTATTCGACGCTCGACATCGGCCTCGATCCGATGAACATCTGCCCATCGAAACGGTCTGGCGGACAGCCGAATCGACGAGCACCTGCGTCGTGCATCACGGAAAGTTCGGACCCGAATCGGCGCGCGGCGCCGACTGTCGGCGAGGACGACGTGAGCCGAGCGAGATCGATACGGGTGGGCCCGACATCCACGACGTCGACGACCGTCGCACCCGCGTCTCGAAGCCAGGCCAATCCGGCGGCCTCCGCCGCGAAGAAGTCTGCGTGGGCCTGCGGATCGGTTTTGGAGAACAGGTCGTAGGACATTTCAAGCCCACTGTACGTGCGGCACATAAGATGGCCGGATGTCACTACTACGTTCGGAACTGCGCACACGCATACTGCGCGAGCTTGCGGTCCAGAGTTCGATCGACCCCGCTGCCGAGATCACCCGCCGCGTCGACTTCCTGAAGACCTACCTTCGGTCGACGCCCGCCACCGGGTTCGTCCTCGGCATCAGCGGTGGACAGGACAGCACTCTGACCGGCGCGCTGTGCCAGCGCGCCGCCGCCGAATTGCGCAGTGAAGGCGCCGAGGCGGAATTCCTCGCGGTCCGGCTTCCCTACGGCGTTCAGGCAGACGAGGACGACGCTGCGATCGCACTCGAGTTCATCGCTCCCGATCGGACGGTGACCGTGAACATCAAAGCCGCAGCCGACGCTTCGGCTGCGGCGACGGCCGACGCTCTGGGCACCGACGAAGTTCGAGACTTCGTGCGCGGCAACATCAAGGCCCGTCAACGCATGGTTGCGCAGTACGCCTTGGCCGGCGAACTGGGGTACGTGGTCGTCGGAACCGACCATGCCGCGGAGGCGATCACGGGATTCTTCACCAAGTTCGGCGACGGCGGCGTCGACATCACACCGCTCACCGGCCTCACCAAACGCCAAGGCGCCGCGCTACTCCGAGAGTTGCGGGCACCGGAGAGCACATGGAAGAAGGTGCCGACGGCCGACTTGGAGGACGAC
Organism: Rhodococcus sp. P1Y; assembly: GCF_003641205.1. Taxonomy (NCBI): domain Bacteria; kingdom Bacillati; phylum Actinomycetota; class Actinomycetes; order Mycobacteriales; family Nocardiaceae; genus Rhodococcus; species Rhodococcus sp. P1Y. Next base: position 3,130,294 of record NZ_CP032762.1, on the reverse strand, counting down.
CGTCCGGCGCTCCCGGACGAGGAAGCACTCGGAGTAACCTACAGCCAGATCGACGACTACCTCGAGGGCAAGGAAGTGACCGACGACGTCGCCGACAAGCTCGAGCTCATGTATACGAACACGCGCCATAAGCGGGCGGTTCCAGTCACTCCGTTCGACGACTGGTGGACCACCGACAACTGAGCACTACGGAGAACTGAGTACTACCGAAATCTGAGTACTACCCACCGGCGAACGGCGGCAGGATGTCCACCCTGTCGCCGAGCGTCGTGCTCGGATCGCGGGTCAAGTTCTCCCCCACGAGAAATGCCGACACGCGCAGCACGTCCACGACTGCATCGCCGTGCCTGTGCAGCACTGCGGCTTTGAGCGCGGAAAGATCGCTGCCACGAGGCAGGTCGAACATCTCCTTCTCACAACCGGATGCGTCCGCGGCGCCTGCGAAATAACGAACCTCAACCACCGATCGCTCCCATACTCCTCGCCGGCGGTACGAAGTCCGCAGCGTCGATTTCATGGCCTGCCCATTTGTTCCACATCGCTCCGCGCCACAGGTCGGCGAGCTCGGCGTCGTTCGCGCCGCCGCGAAGCGCAGCGCGAAGATCCGTCTCCTCGTCACTGAACAGGCAGGAACGAACAGTGCCTTCGGCCGTGACGCGCGTGCGGTCACAGTCCGAGCAGAACGACCTGGTGACCGACGCGATGATCCCCACCGTGGCCGAGGTGCCGTCGACGGCCCACTCCTCTGCAGGCGCCGACGGGTCTGCTCGGCCGATCTCACGGAGGTCGAACCGGGCGGACAGGACGTCGAGGAGGCGTTGCGCGTCGAGCATGTTCGTACGCGCCCACTCCTGATCAGCGTCCAGGGGCATCTGCTCGATGAACCTGAGTGCAACACCCTCGCTCAAGCACCACTCCAACAGGTCCGCGGCCCCGTGCAACGTTTCGGGCATGAGCACGGCGTTGATCTTGACCGGTGACAGTCCCGCCCGCGTGGCCGCGCGAACCCCCGCCAGCACCGAGGGAAGACGATCCCGCCTGGTCAGCTCGGCGAAGTGCTCGCGATCGATCGTGTCGAGCGATACGTTCACCCTGCTGAGACCCGCAGCCACCAGCGCGTTAGCGCGGTGCTCCAGCCCGACCGCGTTGGTGGTCATGGCGAGCGGAATTCCCGGTGCAACGGTCGAGCAGAGGCGAAGAATGTCGGCGAGATCGGCCCGCATGAGCGGCTCCCCGCCGGTGAAGCGAACTTCCTCGACCCCGAGGCTGTGCACCGCCACCCCGACCACCCGCGCGATTTCCTGAGGGGTCAGCAGATCGGACGTCGGAATCGCGGGCAGTCCCTCTTCCGGCATGCAATACGTGCAGCGAAGCGAGCACTTCTCGGTAATGGACACGCGCAGGTCTCGTGCGACGCGACCGAACTTGTCGATAAGTACCGGAACGTCCGGGCGATCGTCGACCGCGATCGGCGAGATCCGGCTGATCGAGGGGATGCCGAGACCTACGATGCTGCTCGATGTCACGAACCCTCCTTCGACTCTTCGGTGATATGCACAACAACGAACTACGTTCCAGTATGCCGCCCATGGGAAATTCCGTGCGATCCGCCGAACATTGCGGCGTCACGGCGCGCATAGGATCGTGACATGACGAACCGATCTGCGGGGTCGAATCGAGCCGACAGCCCCGGCCTGGCAACGAAGGACCAGGGGCCGCGAACCCGACGCGCGGCGGCGTCGGTCGAGGAGCATCTCGAGCTCGTCACACGTCTACTGGAGCCGCTGCAGAACAGGCCGGCCGAGTCGGTGTCGGTGGCCGAGTCACTCGGACGCGTTGCACACTCCGACGTGCTGTCACCGGTGGACTTGCCGTTGTTTCGAAATTCGCAGATGGACGGCTATGCCGTTCTCGCAACAGACGTATCGACCGTGCCGGTGACACTGAAGGTGAGCGCCACGGTGCCCGCCGGTCCGTACGAGGAGATCCGGCTGGACGTCGGCTCAGCGGTCAAGATCATGACCGGGGCGCCGATCCCGCAGAACGCCGACGCAGTGGTACCCGTCGAGAACACAACGGCGGACGGCGGCTACGTCACCGTCGACGTTTCGCGCGCAGCAGGCGACTACATTCGCGAGCAAGGAAGCGACATCACCGCCGGGACCCTGCTGATCCGTGCCGGACAAATGTTGGAGCCCCGTCATATCGCGGTGCTCGCGGCAGTCGGTTTGTCCCAGGTCGATGTTCGACGCAGACCGAAGGTCGCGGTCATCACCACCGGAGCCGAGCTCGTCGATGCTGGGTCACAGCTGCGGCCGGGACAGATCTACGATTCCAACGGCGTCACGTTGGCGGCGCACCTCACGGCCAACGGTGCCGATGTCGTTGCCGTGAATCGCAGTTCCGACGATGCGGACGAGTTCCGCCGAATACTGCGCGAGTCCACCGCTGTAGCCGAACTCGTGATCACGTCCGGTGGGGTGTCGATGGGAGACTTCGAAGTGGTCAAGGACGTACTCGAACCCCTGGGCGGGCAATTCGGATCCGTGCGCATGCAGCCCGGTGGCCCACAGGGAACGGCAACGATCGACGGCGTTCCCGTTCTCGACTTTCCAGGTAACCCGGTGAGTACCGTCGTCTCGTTTCTCATGTTCGCGCGGGCCGCTCTTCGCCAGGCAGCCGGTTTGCCACCTATCTCCGCCCGCAGCGCGCCCTTGGCGCACTCCATAACCTCCGTCGCAGGCAAGCGGCAACTTCTCCGAGGAAGGCTGGGCAGCGCAGGCGTCGAGCTGATCGCCGGGCCCGGTTCACATCTCGTGGCCGCCATGGCATGGGCGGATGTCTTGGTCGACGTTCCGGAAGAGGCGACATCGCTGGATGCCGGCACCGACGTAAGGGTGATCCCGCTATGAGCGATCGCACCGTCCCAGCAGAATCGCACACTCGGTTCTCACACCTCGACTCCGAAGGACGTGCGCGGATGGTGGACGTCTCGCACAAAGCCGACACCGCGCGAATTGCCGTTGCAACAGGCGAATTCGCGACGACGGCCGAGGTGATCGCATTGGTGCGAGCAGACGGGATGCCCAAAGCCGATGTCCTGGCCACGGCGAGAATTGCAGGCATCACAGGCGCAAAGAAGACCTCGGAACTGATCCCGTTGTGTCACCAGCTGGCTTTGTCGAAGGTCGATGTGGTGTTCGGATTCACCGAGACCACCATCACCGTGGAAGCGACGGCCAAGACCACCGGTCCGACCGGAGTCGAGATGGAGGCGCTGACGGCGGTCGCGATTGCCGGACTCACGTTGCACGACATGGTGAAAGCGGTCGACCCTGCCGCGACCATGAACGGTGTGCGACTCGTGCGCAAGGACGGAGGCAAACGCGGCCGGTGGTCGCGCGAGCCTGACATGCACGTGGACAACACCACCGGGGACCGAACGGCCGCAGTTCTCGTCGCATCGACCGGTGGCGCCCGTGGCACACGGGAGGACACGACGGGTCCTCGTATCGCGCAATGGTTGACCGACCGAGGCTTCGTGGTGCGCGGTCCACTCGTGTACGCCGACGCCGACATCGCAGACGGGCTCCGTGACGCCTTGGCCGGCGGGCCGTCCTTGGTCGTCAGTACAGGGGGAACCGGTGTCTCCCCCACCGACGCGACACCGGAAGCGACGCGGTCGATACTCGACCGCGAACTGCCTGGCATCGCCGACGCGATCCGCCTCGAAGGAGCCAAAGTGACGCCACACGCGAGCCTGAGTCGCGGATTGACCGGCGTCGCCGGTCGTACCGTGGTAGTCAATCTCCCCGGTTCCCCCGGCGGAGTGAAAGATGGACTGTCGGTGCTGGCTCCGATCCTCGACCATCTGCTCGCGCAGGTTGCGGGAGACGGACTGCACGAAGAAGCCGAAGTGGAGAAGTGAGCACACGATGACGGACATACTCGCCCGGATCGACGGCGAACCCTTGGACACGTCTGCAGTCGAGCGCGCCGTCTCCGGGCCCGCGAACGGCGCAGTCGTGATCTTCAATGGCGTGGTGCGCGATCACGACGGCGGACAAGCGGTTTCCGCGCTCGAGTACCAAGCACACCCCGATGCCGAGCGGTTCCTCGAGCAGTGTTGCGCCGAGGTCTCCGCCGAATCGGGACTTCCCGTGGCCGCCGTACACCGCGTCGGTAGCTTGACCGTCGGCGACCTTGCTCTCGTCGCGGCCGTCGCGTCACCGCATCGCGCCGAGGCATTCGCGACGTGCGCTGTGCTCGTCGAACGCATCAAGAAAGAGGTCCCGATCTGGAAGCGCCAGCACTTTGCATCCGGCGCGTCGGAATGGGTCGGACTGTAGAAAGCGCTCAGCTGTAGCGGTGCACAGGCAGCATCGCCGACTCGTCGATCGGATCACCGGAACGTCGAACACAGTCGAGCAGCCTGATCTGGATGAGCTCTTCGTCGATGTCGGTTCCGATGGACACGATGGAAGTGGCGGGGATCTCTCCGGCGTCCCAGGACGCGGGCTGCAGGCTTATATGCCTGCCCACTGTGTTCAGCACGTACTTTCCATCGAATCCGTCGATTCCGAAATGGACGAACCCCTTGATCCGATAGACCTCGCCTGCAGGGTTCTCCAGCATGTCGACGAACCTTCTCGGATCCAGAGGTTCCTGACTTTCGAAGCTCGTCGCGGAGTACCCGGCGTGAATGTGTCGCGCGTGATCGTCGTCTTCGTACAGCAATTCGTCCAGTGACATCTGACGCGCTTCGGTGAGATTCTCGACCCGCTTGGGAACGTCGAACAACAACTCCGCATCGACCCGGCCGCGCTCGGTGGTCAGTATCGGAGTGTCGTCCACCAGCGCACGCACCGTGGTTCGAACGGAGTCGAGGTCGGAAGATTCGAGCAGATCGGATTTGTTCAACACGACAAGATCTGCGAGCTGAACGTGCTGATCGATCTCGGGGTGTTTCGACCGGGTGGCATCGAATTCGACCGCATCGATCATTCCCACGAGACCTCCGTAGTAGATTCTCGGGTTCTCGCTACCCAGCACCATTCGGATCAAGTTCCTGGGTTCGGCGAGTCCACTCGCCTCGACGACGACAACGTCGATGTTCGACGTGCTTCCGGCGAGCACATCGAACATCGAGTCCATGTCGCTGGCGTCGACCGCACAGCACAGGCAGCCGTTGCCGAGTGAGACCACCTCGTCGATCTGCCCTGCGACCATCATCGAATCGATGTTGATCGACCCGAAATCGTTGACCACCACGCCTATTCGGATACCCCGATTGTTTCGAAGCAGGTGGTTGAGCAGAGTCGTCTTACCCGACCCCAGGAAACCGGAGATCAATACGACGGGAATCGATCGGTGCTCTCGTGCTGCTGCCACGCAGCGAGGGTACTAGGAGGCCAGCAACTGTTTGAGTAGTCCCTGTGCGACATTCGACACCGACCGAACGCGGTCCTCCGTCACAAGATCCGACAGTCCGCCGACACCGACCGCCTCGACGTAGGGCGAGATGCCCGACAGCAACCGAGACAACGCGTTGCCGCCGGACTTGGCCGGCGCTGACGCTGTAGCGGCCGGAGCGGACGCCGTAATTGCCGGAGTGGATGCTGTCTCACCCGGGTCGGTCGAGGAGTCGGACTGCACATCCTCCTCGGTCGCCGTAACGGTGGTGTCCGGCCCGAGCAGGTAGTCGATGATGCCGGTGGAGAGAGCTATCGCATGCTGGAGCTGACCTTCCGGGCTTTCGAGCACCGCAGCGTCGTCTGGATTCGATCCGTTCCCCATTTCCACGAACACGAGAGGCACGCCGGTCAGCGCCGGACCTGCCACGTCCGAGCGTTCCTGCAGACCTTCTTCGACGCCCGCGTAGTTGGCTGGGGTGAACCCCGCACGCTGGTAGGCGTCCCGCATCAGCGTCGACGCAGATCGGCCGCCTTCGGACTGCGCTGCGTTCGCCGCGGCGTCGGGGATCGGGAGCGTCGGGATGATCAGGTGGAATCCGTGCTTGTCGGTGTCGGCACCCGCCGACGTCGAGTCCGCATGGATACTCACGGCAACATCTGCCCCCGACTCCGTCGCCGCTCGTGCGCGGTCGTCGACGCATCCACCCCATCCCGAGTCGTCGGCTCGCGAGGTGACGACGGTGGCGCCCAGACTCTCGAGGCTCGATTCGACGAGCTGCGACACCTTCCAGTTGATCGTGTGCTCGGCGACCCCGTCGAGGGTCGTCATTCCGGTGGTTTGACAGTTCTTGGTGCCGCCTCGACCGTCGTCGACCTGGGCATTCAGATCCTCGGAATGTCCAGTTCCTTGATGCCCCGGGTCGAGAAACACGGTTTTGGCGGACAGCTCACTTCCGTTCGCCGCCGTCTCGGCGGGCGCGGCAAGGGCTGTCGCCGGCAACGAGAGCGATACCGCGAGGGCTCCGGCAACCAACGCGCCGAAGGCAACTGATCTGTTCATCTACGGTGTTGGGCGCACCCACGTATCGGTCGGGCGGGCCGCTCCCCTTCCACATAGGTCTTCACGCGGCCCGCTGACCCCAACGGGCGGCAGGTCACACAGGCACCAACAGTCACATCAGCAACCAGTGAAGCAGAGAACGGTCCGAGTCACCACACGCAGCACAGTCGATAGTGAATCGTGAGCGCGCCGTGACCGAACCGTTGCACACCGTACGAAATCGACTTCCCGATCCCAGTCCCTGCCGCCCCGACGAGCGGTAGAACAGGTTATGACGTATTTGATTCTGCAGTCGTGTTGCAACGATGCGTCCTGCACGGAGGTCTGTCCCGTCGATTGCATTCACCCCACTCCCGACGAACCGCAGTTCATGAGCGCGGAGATGTTGCACATAGACCCGGATACCTGCATCGACTGCGGTGCATGTGTAGACGAGTGCCCAGTGGATGCCATTCGAGCAGATCACGAAGTAGGTGCGGGCCAGGACATCTACTTCGAACTCAATGCCGGCTACTTCGCTGACAATCCTCGCATCGGACCCGACTATTCGGATAACGGCCCGAGCAACGCCGGGTTCGATTTCAGCGGAACCCGGGTCGCAATCGTGGGAACTGGGCCTGCTGCGTTCTACACCGCACTAGAACTTGCGGCGGTACGCGGAATCGAGATCGATATGTACGACCGTGACACCACGCCGTACGGTCTCGTGCGTAGCGGAGTCGCACCGGATCATCCGACCACGAAGACCATCGCCGACGTGTTTCGAGCGGTCGCCGGAAAGAACTCCGTGCGTGTTCATCTTGGAGTCGAGATCGGCCGCGACGTCACACATGACGACCTGATGGAATACCACGATGCAGTCGTCTACGCGACTGGCGCGTCGGGAGCCAGGACGCTCGACATTCCGGGTGAGGACTTGCCGGGAAGTCACGCTGCGACAGAATTCGTCGGCTGGTACAACGGGCACCCCGATTTCCGACATCTCACGTTCGATCTGTCGTCACCTCGCGCAGTGGTAATCGGCAACGGCAACGTTGCGCTGGATGTCGCGCGAATCCTCACCACCGATCCGGAGACGCTGGCGCAGACCGATATTGCAGACCATGCACTGGAAACGCTGCGTAACAGCAGAATTCGCGAAGTTGTGGTGATCGGCAGGAGGGGCCCAGCTCAAGCTCGGTTCACAATGCCCGAGCTCGTCGAATTGTCCTCCCTGTCCGGAGTGGAACTGGTGTCGCTTCCGAACGAAGTCAACGCCGACGAAGACTCAGCGGCCGAATTGGGAGTCGAAGCCACCGCCAAGCTGGCTCTGATTCGCCGATCTGCCGAGCGGACACCGAGCAACGTCGACACCGATTCCGACAGCCGGAGGATCGTCCTGCGGTTCCATTTGTCGCCCGTAGCCATTCGCGGCGACGGAGCCGCCACGGGCATCGAGCTGGCTCGGACCGCGTCGATAGACGACGGGGGCGACACTGTCGGGGCAGAATCCACCGTGAGCGGCGAGACGATCGACTCCACTCTGATCGTGCGTTCGGTGGGGTACCGAGGACTCGAAATTCCCGGCGTGCCGTTCGACGACGGCCGCGGCGTGATACCGAATGTGGCAGGCAGGGTGGTCAACGACGTCCACGACGTAGTTTCAGGAGTGTATGCGGCCGGCTGGATCAAACGAGGCCCGAGCGGAGTGATCGGAAGTAACCGAAAGTGCGCAACGGACACGGTTCGCGCACTCCTCGACGACATTGCGACCGGCCGGATTCCTCGCGCACACCCCGGGCGGGACGAGCTCGACGCCTTCATAGCCGCACACGCGCCCTCTACGATCGACTTTTCCGAGTGGACCGTCGTGGATGCGGCAGAAATCGCTGCCGGAGCGCCGTCGGGAAGACCGCGGATCAAGTTCGTCGACCCAGATGCCATACGTGAGGTTGCGCGCCAGCGCGAAAGCTGATCGTTATCGATTCGCAATTGTTTTACCGTCGCGGTCTATGCTTTCGTCGATTACGGAGAAACAATGGTTACCGGAAATCGCTTACCTCTACCCACCCAGGCCACATGCGTGGATAATTATCGATGGTCGTCGTATAGTCGCCAGCAGTTGGATGCGCACGCAGCCCAAATGATCATTGGAGAACTGAGGAATGGCCAAGAAAGTTTACGTCCAACTTGTCGATGATATCGATGACAGGCCCATCGATTCCGGAGGCGAACACATCACCTTTTCGGTGAATGGTGCAAGCTACGAAATCGACCTCAGCGACAAGAACGCCAAAGAATTCCATCGCAAACTGAACTACTACATCGAGCACTCCGCTCGCGTCGGTGGCAAACGACCCAAGAAGTCCGCATCTTCGGTCGCGCCGGCATCGAAGCGTGACGCGAATCAGACCAAAGCGATCCGAGAATGGGCCAAGTCGAATGGGTACACCATTTCCGCCCGCGGTCGAATTCCAGCCGATGTGGAGCACGCTTTCGATGCAGCGCACTGACCTATCCGGCTGCGCGAAATAGCGTGAACGCACAAAGGGAATCACCTCGCGGTGATTCCCTTTGATCGTTACATGGTGGAGCTAAGGGGACTCGAACCCCTGACCCCCACACTGCCAGTGTGGTGCGCTACCAGCTGCGCCATAGCCCCGTACTTCACTCCCGCGTAACCACGCGGTTGCTTTGACGAAGTTACACCATCGCCGCTTGCAGCTACAAATCCGCTGGTCCCGCAGGGCCACAAGCTCAGGCGATCGACTGGACCCATTCCGAATTGCCGAGCGCGTCCACGAGTTCACCGTCGACGAGGACGCCTGGTGTGCCGGCTGCGCCGGCTGCCGCCAATGCTGCGCGGGCGGTGTCCGCGTCCGCAGCAGCTGCTGCGGATCGCTCCCCGGACGTTATGCACTCGGCCGCAGAGCTGTTGGCGCCGCTCTGCGTTGCCATGTCCGCCAGTTCGGCGTCGGTGTGGTCGGTGTCCGAATTCTCCTCAGGTTGGAACTCGGCGGAGAACAGCGTTGCGTGAAATGCGGAATACACAACGGCATTCGATGATGCGGCAACGCAGTGCGACGCAGCGACGGCTCGGCTCGAGTAATCCCCGCTGGCGGACGCCTGATTCAGTTGGGGCAGCACGACCATGTGGTACCGCAACGAGATCGTTCCCTCGTCGATCTTCTGAGCGAGCTCTTGGCCGTGCTTGACCTCGAGTTGCCCGCAGAACGGGCACATCGGATCCTCGAAGATGTCGACCGTCCGCCCAGCCCCAGGGACGCCGAGCTGTACTACGCCGTCGTCGAGGACGGCAAGTTCGACAGCCGAGTTCGAGACCGAGCCGTAACCGTCGTTCCGAGGCTCGTCTCCGCCTCGCTGCCACAGGATCGCAACGGTCACGACGACGATCACGACGACGACGGCAATTCCCGCCAGAACGTAGGTGAAAGTATTCGAGGTCGGCTGCGGTGTGTACTTCGCACCGGAGGTTCTCTTTTCGCTCACGCACTCATGATACGAAAGCACCGTTGCCGAGTTCGTTCGTCATGTCGATTCTTCGTGCTCACGTGCCCGAGGAGACGAGTCGGGAACGAGTAACCACCATGCTGCCGCGAGCAGGAGAATTGCACCGGACATCACGAATGCTGTTCCGTACGAGTAGCCCTCGACGATCTTTGCCGCGACGACGGGACCGAGGATGGCTCCGACGTCCGCAGACATCTGGAACGTGGAGAGCACTGGTCCGCCCCTGGCTCTCGATCCGATGATGTCGGCAATGGTCGCTTGCTGGGCGGGTGTCATCAGTCCCGATCCGACTCCCGCGACGAAGGAGAAGACCATGAAGATGACGAGGTTCTCGGTGAGGCCGAGTACGGCGGTGCCGACCCCGGATACGACGAGTCCGACTACCACGAACGGTTTGCGCCCACGGACGTCCGACAACCGGCCCGCGGTAGTGAGAACCAGTGCGTTCCCCACCGCGAACACCGCCAGCGACACCGCTGCCACGGCTGCTGACCGTTCGAGAATTGCGATCACGAACAACGGAATGAGCGCGACGCGCACCCCGAATATGACCCACCCGGTCGCGAAGTTCGATGCAAGCGCTGCCCGATATGCCGGTACGCGGAGCGCGGCCCGGAGCGTGAGTACCGTCACCGACGAATCACTCTCGACACCAGTTTCTTTCATGTCGCCGAGACTGAAGAAGACCACCGCTGCAGCGATAACGAGCGCTACTGCGTAGATGATGAACGGTGCACGCAGTCCGAGTCCGACGACAGCTCCACCGAGCAGCGGCCCGCCGATGGATCCGAGGAGAAAGCTCGTCGCGTAGAGACCCGAGACCCGACCCCGACTTCGGCTGGGGCTCATGCGGATCAGCAGACCGAGTGCCGAGACCGAGAACATCGTCGAACCGACACCGCCGAGTCCCCGGAAGACCAGAAGTTGCCAGTACGTCTGCGCGAACGCGCATGCACCGGTGGACAGAGCGACGATCAGCAACCCGGACAGATACACCGGACGCTCCCCCAGCCTCTGCACAAGAGTGCCGCTGGCCGGGGCAAAGATCAGGCGCATGAACGCAAACGTGCTGATGACCGCGGAGGCAGCGAAAACCCCGACCCCGAACTCCGTCGCGAACTGAGGCAGGGCGGGCGAGACTATCCCGAATCCCAGTGCGATGACGAAACTTGCCGAGATGAGGACCCAGATCTCGGAGGGAAGGGAGGAGTCGCTGCTGTCGGCGGGTGACGCCTTCGTCACGATTCGTTCAAGGCCTGCGACACCAGTTCTTTCGCTGCGGCCTGAACATCCGACAGATGTTCCTTACCGCGAAACGACTCGGCGTAGATCTTGTACACGTCCTCGGTTCCCGACGGTCTCGCAGCAAACCACGCACTTTCGGTGGTTACCTTCAGTCCGCCGATAGCCGCGCCGTTGCCGGGCGCCGACGTCAGAGTCGCCGTGATCTTCTCTCCCGCGAGCTCGGTGGCCTGAACCTGATCCGGCGACAGCTTGGCGAGTACCGCCTTCTGCTCACGCGTGGCGGGGGCGTCGACACGTGCGTAGGCCGGGCTTCCGAACCGGTCGGCGAACTCACCGTAGCGTTGTGAGGGCGTCTTACCCGTAACCGCGGTGATCTCCGATGCCAGCAGCGCGAGGATGATGCCGTCCTTGTCCGTCGTCCAGACTCGCCCGTCGTGCCGCAGGAACGACGCTCCTGCACTTTCCTCGCCGCCGAACCCGAGGTCGCCTTCGAGCAGCCCCGGAACGAACCACTTGAAGCCGACGGGGACCTCCAGTAGTTGTCGCCCGAGACCAGCGACGACTCGATCGATCATCGAGGACGACACGAGCGTCTTACCGACCTTCGTCGTGGGTGACCAGCCAGATCGGTGGGTGAACAGATAATCGATTGCGACAGCGAGAAAGTGATTGGGATTCATCAGGCCGCCGTCGGGTGTGACGATGCCGTGTCGGTCGGAGTCCGCGTCGTTGCCGGTCGCGATGTCGTAGGACTGCCGAGCTTCGATCAGCGACGCCATCGCATTGGGCGACGAGCAGTCCATCCGGATCTTCCCGTCGGTGTCGAGGGTCATGAAGCGGAACGTCGCATCGACGAGTGGATTGACGACTGTGAGGTCGAGATTGTGACGCTCGGCGATGGCGTCCCAGTAATCGACGCTCGCACCGCCGAGTGGATCGGCGCCGATGCGCACTCCGGCGGCGCGGATCGCGTCGAGATCGACCACGTTCGGTAGGTCGTCCACGTAGGTGCCCAGGTAGTCGTACGAATCGACGGTCGTGGCGACAGCACGGGCCAGCGACACACGCTTCACTCCCTGCAGTCCATCCCGAAGAAGCTCGTTGGCACGCGCAGCGATGACCGACGTTGCATCACTGTCCGCCGGACCACCGTGCGGTGGGTTGTATTTGAAGCCACCGTCACGGGGAGGGTTGTGCGACGGTGTGACGACGATGCCGTCCGCTCTCGCGGACGACCCCGACGCGTTGTACCGCAGGATCGCATGGCTGACCGCAGGCGTCGGCGTGTATCGGTTGCCCGAATCGACCATGACCGAGACATCGTTCGCTGCAAGCACTTCCAGCGCAGTGGTCCAGGCCGGCTCCGACAGTGCGTGGGTATCACGCCCGATGAACAACGGACCGGTGATACTTTGCGACGCTCGGTATTCGACGATCGCCTGCGTGGTCGCGAGGATGTGCTCTTCGTTGAACGCACCGTCCAGACTGGAACCACGGTGACCCGAGGTACCGAACGCTACCTGCTGGCTGGGATCGGAGACGTCGGGCTTACGCGCGTAATACGCTGTGATCAGCTGCGCAACGTCCACCAGATCCTCGGGTAGGGCAACCGTTCCTGCTCTGTCGTGCGCCACGATGCGCCTCCTTCTTCTCGCCCGACCAACACCGTCCACAACACTAGTTGGCGCGCCATGTCACCGTCAGTGGACCCGAGGGAACTGTGCTCACGTGTTTGTCGGTGGCATCGGAAGGAAATAACTCGTTCGTCGCTGATACTCGCGATAGCCAGGGCGCTCGGCCATCGAACGCTCGAGCAACCGAGCTCCGGTGGCGAACACGAGGAAGTACGTCATCGCGATCGGCGAGAGAAGGGTCGCCACTCCCGGCCACGCCGAGGCGCTCACCAGGAAAATCGCCCACCAGACCAACGCGTCACCGAAGTAGTTGGGATGGCGGGTCCACGACCACAGCCCGCGATCCATGATCTTGCCCTTGTTCGACGTATCCGCTTTGAAGGCATTCAGTTGAGCGTCCCCCACCGCCTCGAACGTGAGCCCTACAACCCACAGCAGGACGCCCACTGCCGCCACGACGCCGACCGAGTCACCCGCGACGGCGGACACCTGGATCGGTAGCGACACGAACCACAGTGCGACGGCCTGAGTCAGGTAGATCTTGCGCAACGCATAGAGCGTGGTGTTTCCGGTTGCTTTCGACAGCAATTCCTCGTATCGCGGGTCCTCCCCCTTCCCGAGCGATCGCCGGAACACGTGCCACGCCAGTCGAAGTCCCCAGATCCCGACGATCGCGAGCATCAACGTTCGCCGCCACGCTTCGCCGGTTCCGACCGTCGCCGAGACCAGTGCAATGAGGACGAAACCTCCACCCCACGTGACGTCGACGACGCTGTGCCTACCGACCCGGGCGCCGATGAGTGCGGTGACGACCATCAACACTGCGGTGGCCAGAAGCGACCCACCTGAAACAAGAAGAAAATCGGACCACTGAAACGACCTCATCGCGTCGGTCCGACCCATTGCGGTCTGACAGGTTCGAAGTCGACCCGGCCTTTCGAACCCGGCCGTACCGACAGGATTTGATCGACGCCCATTCGTCCATCACGAAATGCCATACCACCGCCGACGAGGTAGAGGCGCCACACTCTCGCGACTTCTTCCCCTACAAGGGCAACGACCTCGTCCCACCGTGCTTCGAAACGCTCGGTCCACACGTCCACCGTGCGAACGTAGTGCTCACGCATGGCGTGCACGTCCCGCACTTCGAGACCAGCTTCCTCGATCATCGCGACAGTGCGCCCCACTGGGCGCATGTACATGTCAGGCGCGATGAACTGTTCGATGAACGCGCCGCCGCCGGGATTGTCACCCTCTTTGCGGGACATCTGCTGAATCAACACTCGGCCACCGGGGCGGACGTTGGAGAACAACGCAGCCGTGTACGTCGGGTAGTTGCTCTCGCCTACGTGCTCACCCATCTCGATCGACGCCACCGCGTCGAACGGTCCGTCGGGTATCTCACGATAGTCCTGGATGCGAATCTCGACTCGATCCTGTAGTCCACGGTCGGCAATTCGCTTGTCGATGAACGCTTTCTGCGCCCGCGAGATGGTTACGCCGACCACCTGTGCGCCGTATTCCTGTGCTGCGTGCAGGCTCAACGAACCCCAACCACAACCGACATCGAGAAAACGCTGTCCTGGTCTGCGGTCGAGACCGATCTTCTTGCAGACCAGATCGAGCTTGTCGCGTTGCGCATGGTCGAGTGTGTACTCGGGCGATTTCGAGGTCCAGTACCCGGAGGAGTAGGCCATGTGCGAGTCGAGCACCAATTCGTAGAAGTCGTTCGAGAGGTCGTAGTGGTGACTGATCGCGGCTCTGTCCCGTATCAGAGAGTGCAGCCGACCCTTGACCACGGCCTGCGAGGCCGGTGCGGGAAGCGGACGGCCGAGGGCACCGAGTTCGCGGGCCAGTTTCGCCAAAGCAATCAATGCAGTGGGCTTCGGACGCACAGCAGTCAACCGCCGGGCACGTACCTCTCCCCACACGTGGTCGAGGGCATCGCCCACATCGCCGACGACGTCGAGCTCGCCGAGAACATACGCCTGCGCCGCGCCGAGTTCACCGGGGCTCCACAGCAGACGACGAAGAACGTTCGGCGAGTTCAGATGCACTTCGGGCGCATCCGGGTCGCCGGCGACGCTGCCGTCCCAAGCACGCAGTCGCACCGGTAGCACGCCGCCGACGTACGGTTGGAGAAGGTCTGCGATTCGGAGGGCTACCCCGGAGCTTCGGGTGGAAGTCACTTGTCGCCCCTTCGGTCGAGCACGATCTGCTGAACATCGAGGTAGCCGGACCGGAACCCGGCCTCGGAATAGCAGAGGTAGAAGTGCCACATCCTGGCGAAGACATCGTCGAACCCCAGTTCGGCGGTCGCGGCGGAGTGCGCCCGAAACTTCTCGTCCCAGCGGCGCAGCGTGCGCGCATAATGGTCGCCCATCGACAATCGCTCACGAACTCGTAGGTTCGTCTGAGTCTCGGTGACCTCCTCGATGGCACGCACCGACGGCAGAAATCCCCCGGGAAAGATGTACTTGTGCACCCACGTGTAGGTGTTTCGCGTGGCGAGCATTCGGTCGTGCGGCATCGTGATGGCCTGTATGGCTACCCGTCCACCCGGGGCCAAGACCTTGTCGATCGTCTGGAAGTAGGTGCCCCAGTACTGGTGTCCCACGGCTTCGATCATCTCGACCGACACGACGGCGTCGTATTCACCGTCGACGAGTCGGTAGTCCAGGAGGTCAACCTGGGCACGCTCCGAATATCCCGCCGCTGCAATGCGTTGTGCTGCCAGATCCTGCTGCTCGGTGGACAACGTCACCGAGCGAACAGTTGCACCTCGCGCAGCAGCTCTGATCGCCAGTTCCCCCCAGCCCGTTCCGATCTCGAGAACACGACTTCCTTCACGTACTCCCGCGCGATCGAGAAGCCGGTCGATCTTGCGGCGCTGCGCGTCCGCCAGCGGTTCGCCGTCGTCGACGCGGCCGGTCTCCGAGAACAACGCACTCGAGTAGGTCATCGTCTCGTCGAGAAACAGCTCGAACAACTCGTTCGACAGATCGTAGTGTCTGGAGATATTGGATCGGGTGTTCTTGGTCGTGTTTCTCTCCGCCCGCGGAGGTTTGGAGACGTACAGGCCACGCAGACGCTGAAGCGACTGCGGGATCAGGGTTGCCATTCGCGTTGCGAATATTTCCAGCACCGCTGTGAGATCCGCGGCGTCCCAGTCTCCGGCCATATACGCTTCGCCGAATCCGATGAGCCCGCTCTGGCCTACGCGTTCTGCGAAATCCGCGGGACGCTTGATCACCATCACCGGCGAACCGGTTCCTCCGCCGCCGATTTCGGTTCCGTCGTCGAATCGCGCGCGAACCGGAAGCATTCCCACCGCACGCCGGAACAGGAAGTCGGCCACGGGGGCTGCGATCCTCGTCTTGGTGCCGGCAGGCACGTACGCAATTCCCGGCCAGTTGCGAGTGTCCACATCGGACGTAGATCGAACAACGGTTGTCATCGTGCTGCCTTTCCTACAACGGGTACCTTCGGCCGCGGCTTGATGGGCAGACCCCGCGCCCACAACCGAATTCCTTGCCAGCGAATTTGTACGACCACACGCAGTGGCGCAAACGGAACGGCCACGGCGGATCTGATCACCGCACCGGCGGTCGCCTGCCTACGGGCACCTACGACCGTCGCGACGAACGGCGGCGAACCATCTCGTTCGAGAACGATCGAGAGCCTGAGTCTGTCCGTGGGTTCGGGCAGACGCATCGCGTACTCGCCGTCCACGTCGTTGAACGGCGAGACATAGAACTGCTTGGGTGTTCGCGCTACTCCACGGTCGTCGGCATCGAGTAGGTACGCGTACCGCTCGCCGTAGGTGTTGTGCACCTCGGCGACCACACAGACGAGCCGACCGCTCTCGTCGTGACACCAGAAGACGCTCAACGGATTGAAGGTATGGCCGAAGACTCGCGCGTTGGCGAGCATTGTGACCCGTCCACCGTTCAGATCGATGTCGTGTTCACCGAGGAACGTATCGATGTTTTGGCGAATCGATCGAGCTGGATCACCGATATGATCGCGAGCATCGAAACTCGCGAGGGGGCGAATCCACGGCGAATAACTGGGTAGGTCGTCGAGGTCGACAAACCAGTTGTAACTCTTGTATCGGAAGCGATTTCGGATGGGAGCTGCTCGAACATGCTCGATGGTGGTCGAGTAGATGGCGCCGGTCACGCCCACTGCCCGCCGACACGTTCTGCGGCGACCAACCCCGACTTGGCACCGTCCTCGTGGAAACCCCACCCATGGTAAGCACCCGCAAACGCGAGAGTGTCGCTATTCAATTCTGGTAAACGACGTTGCGCAGTCAGCGAATCGGGAGTGTATTGCGGATGCTCGTAGGTCATCTCGTCCAGCACGGTCGAGGAGTCCACCACATGAGCACCGCCGAGTGTGACCAGAAAACGCGTCCGGCCTCCAAGACGCTGCAATCGGGTCATGTCGTAGGTGACGAGGACATTCTCCGGTTCTGCCCCACACTGAGGAATGCGGTAGTTCCACGACGCCCGCGCCCTCTGCGTCGCGGGCAGTACCGACTCGTCGGTGTGCAGTTGTGTGTGATTGGTCGAATACGGCATCGCGCCGAGCACCCGATGCTCGTCCGCAGTAGGTTCGGCCAACATCTTCAATGCCTGCTGGGGATGTACGGCGATCACCGCGGCGTCGAACGATCGGACTCGGTCCGAGCCGTCGCGTATGTCGACACCGCCTTCGCGTCGGTATACCGCCCGCACGGGTGTGTCGGTGCGGATTTCGTCGATCTTCGCAGCCACGCGTCGAACGTATTCCACTGAGCCCCCCGTCACTGTTCGCCACACGGGAGAGCCTGTGACACTGAGCATTCCGTGATGATCGAGGAACGAGAAGAGGTAGCGTGCCGGATAGTTCAGCGCGGTTCCGGGATCGCACGACCACACAGCCGACACGACCGGCGCCATGAAATGAGAGGAGAAGTAGTCGGAAAACTTGTTCCTGCCGAGGAATTCGGCAAGAGTCTCGTCTTCGCTCGGTGCCGAGGTCTGCAGCAGCACCGTCGCCTCGCGGTGAAAGCGCTTGACCTCGAACAACATCGCCAAATACTTCGGCCGCGCCAGCGTCCGGAGAGACGGAACGATTCCGCCGATCCCCTGTCCGCCGGAATACTCCAGTCCACACCCGTCGCACCGAATCGACATGCTCATGTCCGACTCCTGCGTCGGAACGTTCAATTCGGCGAACAAGCGGAGCAGTGTCGGATACGTGCGGTCGTTGTGCACGATGAATCCAGTGTCGACAGAGGTGCCATGCACCTCATGGGTGTCTGCGTGGCCACCGAGCCTGGAGTCCGCCTCGAAGAGTGTGACGTGGTGACTCTTCGAGAGTACGTATGCAGCCGTCAAGCCGGCCACACCGCTTCCGACCACTGCGACCGATCTATGCGTCACGAAGACACTCGATTGCGTCGGAAGGGATTCGGTCTGCCGCCTCGAGGACGAAATTCGTTGTCTGCCGTATCCACGACCGGGGGCGCCGAATCATGAAATGACCGCCGCGCATGGTGAAGAAAAGTGCATCCAGGCCACGTGCGGCGGCACGATCGACCTCGGCACGAGACTTCTCCGAGTCGGTCCAGGTATCGGAGGCGCCGTGTGCCACGCGCACGATCTGGTCCGGCCTCACCGAATTCAACTCGCCTCCGTCCGGCCACCACGGCGCAAGCGCAACGACCCCGCTGACCAAAGGATCGTCTGCAACTGCAGACGCAGTCCGACCACCCATGGAATGGCCGACGACGACGACATGAACGCCGGGATACTCGCGGTGAAGTCGAATCAAGGCCCACCGCGCGTCACGGACAGGGCTCCGCTCGACGCCGTTCCACCCTCGAAACCGATACTGAAGCTGGCCTACGACGATCCCCCGCGAACGGCCTGCGCGGCGCAGTGACCAGGTGAACTGCCACATGCGTACCGCCGAGAGATGCCACGGCCTGCTGCGAGCGAAACTGTTCACTTTGCCGCCGTGGAGTACAAGGACCACACCTCGTACGGGCCCTTCGACCTTGGATCCAAGCCACAACTTCGGTGGGGCACTGTCGTTCATAACCACTATTCGTTACCACCGTTGGCTCGGGTTGGGTTCGTGCCAAGCCGCTCGACTGTGACGTGAATTACAGAGATGCCCGGCGCAAAGAAAGACCGGGCCGGCGAGCGTGTACTCGCCGACCCGGTCTTCGCGGTGGAGCTGCCGGGAATCGAACCCGGGTCCTCTGCTGCATTGCCAGGGCTTCTCCGTGTGCAGTCTGCTATGCCTCTACTTGGATCTCCTGATCTCGCAAACAAGCCAGGATGACGATCCCAGCCACTGTTTGATGTTCCTCATCACTCCGTGGCCGAGTGAATCGGTAAGCCCTCTAGCTGATGCCAGTACCCGACCCGAGGGCAAGATCGGACTGACAGACACGCAGTCGCTACTTAGGCAGCGAGTGCGTAGTCGCGCTGATTGGAATCGGCGCTTATATGTTTGCGATGACGCTTACGGTGGTCTCTCGCCTGCACCGACACGCTTCCCCTGACTCAACATACAAAGTCGAAACCGTTCAGCCCCGTATGTCCCGGACACGTTGTCCGGGCTTGTCAGTGTAACGCGTCCCTCGGGGAGAATCATCCCGATATTCAGGGAAGAGAATCATGCCGATAGCGGACGCGTTCTACGCGCGGTCGACTTGCGCCACAACCGCTCGGAGTTGACGTCCGGCGATCACCTTACGAGCAGGCAAGGATGCGTACCAGAAAGCACGTCCGGCGAGTCCACGCGGAAAGAAGTCGACGCGTTGCTCGAGCTTCGTTCCGCCGCCTGCAGATCCGACCGTGTACTGCACCCACGCATTGCCGGGCACCGCTACCGTGGATCGGAGTCTGACGTCGCCGGACTCACCGTCGTCGTCTATTCGCCAGTTCTTCGAACCGCCGGTCTTCACCGCGTCACGCAGACGGCGGCGGATTTCGTCCGGTCCACTGCCGAGATAGACGCTGCGGACGTCGGTGAACACCGTCTCACCCGCCCAGTCCGGATCGGACGGCAACGGATCGGACGGCGCGGACACCGTGCCGGACCAGGTCGACTCGGGCTCGCCGTCGTCGATCGTGCGTAAGGCCAACCTGACGGAGTCCCGGTACGGCGTCAGGCCCCCTTCCGGCTGCGCGACGATCGCGTCGATGTCGGTCTCGTGCGCGATGGCGTCGTACTGCAGCGATTCGATCAGCGGCATTGCCAGACCGCGGGGAATCGGCGTCACCAATCCGATCCAGTGACCGGCAAGACGCGGAGTGAGAACCGGAAGGACCACCATCTGTCGTTTGCGAAGACCTGCCACGTCCGCGTAGATGTTCATCATCTCGCCGTATTCCATGACGTCCGGGCCACCGACATCGTATGTGCGACTTTCCGGTAGCTCCGCTGTCGCAGATTCGATCAGGTAGTGCAAGATGTCGCGCACCGCGATCGGCTGAATCTTGTTGTGCACCCATCGCGGTGTCGTCATCACCGGCAGACGGTTCGTCAAGTGTCGAATCATTTCGAACGATGCAGAACCGGCGCCGATGACGACCCCGGCCTGGAGCACCAGGGTCGGCACGTCCGATTCGATCAGAATGCGTCCGACCTCGGCCCGCGATTCGAGATGCTCCGAGAGCTCACCGGACTCCGGATGCAACCCACCCAGATACACGATGCGAGACACTCCGACCTCGGACGCCACTGCAGCGACGTTCTCGGCGCTTTCGCGTTCGGTCTTCTTGAAGTCGTCGTGGCCACCAGACCCCATCGAGTGCACCAGGTAGTAGACGACGTCGACGTCCGCGAAGGCTTCCTTCAGGGAGTCCCGGTCACCCAGATCCCCACGGGCGATCTCGACGTCGTCCGCCCACGGAACTCCTTGCAACTTGTCGGGATTGCGGGCGAGAACCCGGACGGTGAAACCGGCGTCGAGCAGCCTTGGGGCAAGACGGCCGCCGAGGTATCCCGTCGCTCCGGTGACGAGGGCTCGGCGGGAGTGTGCATTGCTGTTGGCGGTCATCGGGTATTGATACCCCCGTTCGCCCTGTTCAACCCGCTCGTCAACCGAGTGCGATCAAACCCACCGCACCGAGCGCCAGCACCATGCCGGCCTGTTGCAGACGCCCCACTCGCTCACCCAACATCACCATCGCGAGCAGGACCGTCGCGGCCGGGTACAGCGACGCAATGACACTCACGAGCGAGAGCAGTCCACCCTGGTAGGCGTACAGCAACGCAGCGTTGGCCACAACGTCGAGAACTCCGACGAAGGCTGCCAGTTTGAGCACACTTCCGTGCGGCGGCGAGAAGTGGCCGGACGCGAGGGCGACACACCACACCACTGCGGTCGCGGACGCGCGAGACGCCGCCAGCGGCCACAGGCCCGATCCGTCGCCGATCCGATGCAGGCAAATGAACGCGACCGCGAAGGTCACCCCGGATCCCACGGTCAGCCACGCGACCGTCCTGGTGAATTTCATCTCTCGCCCACCCGAGACTTCACCCGTCGTCTCGTCCGGCGATTCCTTGCTGACCAGAACGACCGCTACCAAGGCGAGGCCGATTCCCACGAACGCGAGCGCACCCGGACGCTCGCCGAGCGCGAACCCCGCCAGGACTGGAATTCCCGCCACGAGCACTGCTGTCAACGGCGAGACGACGGCCATCGGACCCGACGCGAGGGCGAGGTAGAACCACCAGACTGCAAGGCCGCCCGCGACCCCCGAGGCCAGTCCCCACAAGATCGGCGTCAACGAGATCGTTCCGCCCACGAATGGCGCGATGAGCAACACGATCACCAGCGAGAAGGGGTAAGACACGATGACGACCCTCAGCGCGGCCACCCGCCGGGACGCCACTCCACCGACGAAATCGCTGACGCCGTAGCCCACTGCGGCGACGAGCGCCAGCAGAATCGCGGTCAGCGCACTCTCCTCATCGCATGCCCTTGATTCGCCGACCGAGTTCGCGTGTGACCTCGCGCTCGGCGGTGCGGCGCGCGAGATCCTGACGCTTGTCGTAGTCCTGCTTACCGCGTGCCAGCGCCAACTCGACCTTGACTTTGCCGTCGGAGAAGTACATCGACAGCGGAACGAGCGTATAGCTGCTGTCCTTCACCTTGGTCGCCAGTCGATCGATCTCTCGCCGGTGCAACAGCAGCTTGCGCGTACGGCGCGGAGCGTGGTTGGTCCAACTACCGAGCGTGTACTCCGCGATGTGAAGGCCACGCAACCACACCTCGCCGTCGTCGACCGTCGCGAACGCGTCGGCCAGCGATGCCTTGCCGTCGCGCAAGCTCTTGACCTCGGTTCCGACGAGCGCGACACCGGCCTCGACGACGTCGACCACTGAATAGTTGTGGCGCGCCTTTCGGTTGGTCGCGATGGCCTTGCGGCCCTTCTCTCTCACTTGATACGGGCCCTTTCTCGAGCGCTGCTACCGCGGTACGCGTCCGTCGCGCAATCGCTCAAGCATAGAACTGCGTCGCAACCGGATTTACTCCCGGACGTACAGCCTCAGGGTGATGTAGGCAGTTACGGCGGCCATTCCCACACCGACGAGAGCGAGGAACGGCGACACCAGCAATACGTCACTGTTGGAGATGCGGGCAAGAATATTGGCTTCGTACACGTCGGACAGGACGTCGTCGATGAAGAGGTTCTTGGCAGTGAAGAGCCCACCGATCGCAAGCGCAGACCCGATGAGGGCCGCGACGACTGCCTCGAGCAGGAACGGGAGCTGGGTGTACCAGCGGGTCGCGCCGACCAACCTCATGATTCCGACCTCGGTCCGTCTGGTGAACGCGGCGATCTGAACCATGTTGGCAATGAGCAGGACAGCGGCGACGGCCTGCACGATCGCTATGGCGAACGCTGCATTCCGGACACCGTTGAGCACGCTGAACAACCGCTCGACGAGATCGCGTTGATTGAGCACACTCTGTACGCCCGGCCGGCCTGCGAAGTTGTCGTTGATGACGCCGAACCGCTCGGGATCGCTGAGCTTGACCTTGAACGAAGCCGGGAAACTGTCCGGGCTCACCAATTCGGCAAGCTCAGGTTGATCCTTGAACACGCGTTCCGTCGCATCTTTCACAGCGTCGTCGCGGTTGAGGTACTGAACCGAGACGACGGACGGAGTCTGCTCGAGATCCGTTCGTATCGTTCGGCATGTCTCCTCGGCACAGTCGGCGTCGGTCGCCGAGATGTCGTCGGTCAGAAAGATCTGCACCTCGACACGGTCGAGGAATATCTGCTGCGTCTTGCCTGCCATCTGGACCACCAGGAGACCGCCGCCGAACAGGCCGAGCGAGATCGCCGTGGTCAGAATCATCGCGATGGTCATCGTGATGTTGCGTCGAAGTCCAGTGAGAACTTCGCTGAAGATGAAACTTGCGCGCATCGGAGAATCCGGGCCCTTCGGTGTCTACGAAAAAGGTCGAGGTGGGAGGCGGTACCGGCGGCACTACCTACCGACGCCGTAGACCCCGCGTGCCTCGTCACGCACCACGCGGCCGTTGTCCAATTCGATGACTCTGCGTCGCATGGAATCGACGATGTGGTTGTCGTGTGTTGCCATCAGAACGGTGGTTCCGGTGCGGTTGATCCGTTCGAGCAGCATCATGATGTCCTGACTGGTGTCAGGATCGAGGTTTCCTGTCGGCTCGTCGGCGAGCAGGACCAACGGCCGGTTGACGAAGGCCCTCGCGATGGCGACGCGCTGCTGCTCACCACCCGAGAGTTCGGTCGGCAGACGATCCGACTTGCCTCCGAGACCCACGAGATCGAGCACTTCCGGCACCGTCCGCTTGATCATCGAACGGGGCTTCCCGATGACCTCCAGCGCGAACGCGACGTTCTCCACGACGGTCTTCTGCTGCAGCAACCGGAAATCCTGGAACACGCAGCCCATGGACTGGCGTAATTTCGGGACTCGACGAGACGACAAACGGTTCACGTGAAAATCGGCGACATGAATGTCACCCGACGTCGGCGTCTCCTCCTTGAGCAGCAAACGCATGAACGTCGACTTGCCGGATCCCGACGGGCCGATGAGGAAGACGAAGTCTCCTTTTTCCACCGAGACAGTCACGTTGTCCAGGGCAGGCCTGGTCGAGGTCTTGTAGGACTTGGAGACATTCGTGGTGCTGATCACGGGTCGCCAGTGTAGCCCTTACCCGCCGGTAACCGACCCGGCGGAACATGTGTGTCGCCTGAGGATCTGCAGGGGCCGGCTTTGGGCAATGCGGTCGCGCTCAGGGAGTTCCGGAGACGCTCGGCGCCTGCGGAGCAGGTGGGAACAACGATCTCAGTTCCCGCGGAACCGTCAACCCCGGTAGGTACGTCGGATCCTGCGTGGTGGAGCTACCGGACCCACCCGAAGTGGAACCAGGCTCGCCGGAGGTCGATCCGGTACCGGACGGATCCTCGGTGGTCGTAAGGTCCTCGGTCGTGCTCGGCGTGGGTGTCGTCGACGGCTCGGTGTACTCCGGTTGATACGCCGGCTGTTGGGTGTACTGACTCGTGTCGATCGGTTGTGGACCAGTCTGCACCAGCTCGGGGTCTGGCCGAACC
Source organism: Rhodococcus sp. P1Y (assembly GCF_003641205.1). Lineage (NCBI taxonomy): Bacteria > Bacillati > Actinomycetota > Actinomycetes > Mycobacteriales > Nocardiaceae > Rhodococcus > Rhodococcus sp. P1Y. The sequence continues at coordinate 3,105,813 of NZ_CP032762.1, read as the reverse complement.
TGGTCGTACAGCAGAGCCGTAAGGACGAAGCAGATGCCGAGCAACACCGTCGACGTGCGGACGCGTCCGTAGATGCGGGCGGGAATCTTCCAGTTCCTTCTCGGACGGTCTGGATCGGAGTCCGATTCGGTCATAGCTCCCCCTCCCTGTCTCGCGACGCACCGTCCGGTGCGACACCTGCCGTCGATACGTCGGGACTGACGCTGATTCCTTCGGGCTGGAGAGCTGCAGCGACGCGAACACGCAGTTCACGGCCTACTTGGAATTGTTTGCCCGGCAGAGTTCGGGCAACGAGTCGGACGTTGACCACGTCGACCTCGATGCTTTCCACTCCCATCACCGTCGGCTCGTCCAGCAACAGTGGACGTAGACGCTCGTCATCGAACGCTGCGCGTCCGACCGTTCGCAGGATCTCGTTGACCCGATTGAGGTCCGCGATGGACGGGACCGGAACGTCGACCACAGCCCGAGCCCAATCCTTCGACAGGTTGATGGCCTTGACGATCTGGCCGTTGGGCACCGTGATCACTTCGCCGTCGACACTCCGCACCCGAGTGACGCGAAGGGTCACATCCTCGACCGTGCCTTCCGCGTCCTCCGCCGATCCGTTGACCGCAATCTGCACGGTGTCACCGAATCCGTACTGCCGCTCGGTGATGATGAAGAAGCCGGCGAGGATGTCCTGGACCACTCGCTGCGCACCGAAACCGAGTGCAGCGCCCAACACCGTCGCAGGTGCCACGAGGCTGGTGACCGCGAACCCGAACCGTCGTAACACTTCGATGGTTACGAGGACGTAGACGATGGTGACGGCGACCCACGTGATCACCTGGGCCAGCGCGTGACGGTGCTTCGCGGCCTCCGAGCGCACAAGCGCGTCGCTGTGCTGGTAGTTCGAATCGATTCGGTCGGTGATGCGCGAACCCAGGTAGGAGATCAACCGCGCAATCAACATCCCACCGAGGATGTACAGCACGATCTCCAGTCCACTGCCGGTCAGCCAACGTTCCAAGTCCGGCGGAACACCGAACGACAGTGCTGTGATCATGGTGATCTACTCGTCCCCCCGCATACGCCATCGAATTCCTGCCTCCAGGAAACCATCGATGTCGCCGTCGAGCACGGTGGAGGGATTGTTCACCTCGTACTCGGTCCGTAGATCCTTGACCATCTGGTACGGATGCAGCACGTACGAGCGCATCTGGTTGCCCCACGAACTGCCGCCGTCACCCTTGAGGGCATCCATCTCGGCACGCTCTTCCTTGCGCTTGACTTCGAGCAGCTTGGCCTGCAGCACACGCATCGCCGACACCTTGTTCTGCAGCTGAGACTTCTCGTTCTGGCAGGTCACCACGATGCCCGTCGGAATATGAGTCAGACGCACCGCAGAGTCGGTGGTGTTGACCGACTGTCCTCCCGGCCCGGACGACCGGTAGACGTCGACGCGAATGTCGCCCTCGGGAATCTCGATGTGGTCGGTGGTCTCGACCACCGGCAGCACCTCGACCTCGGCGAAGGACGTCTGACGACGCCCCTGGTTGTCGAACGGGCTGATGCGCACGAGCCGGTGGGTTCCCTGCTCGACCGACAGGGTGCCGTAGGTGTACGGGGCCTTGACGGCGAAGGTCGCGCTCTTGATGCCCGCTTCCTCCGCGTACGACGTGTCGTAGACCTCGACGCCGTAGCCGTGCTTCTCGGCCCAGCGGATGTACATCCGCATCAACATTTCTGCCCAGTCCGCTGCATCGATCCCGCCTGCACCGGATCGGATGTTGACGAGGGCGTCGCGCTGGTCGTACTCACCGGACAGGAGCGTGCGCACCTCGGCGGCGGCGATGTCTTCGCGCAACGAGAACCGCTCTGCGTCCGCATCCGCCGTCGCCGACACGGCGGCCTCGCCTTCCTCGCCCTCGGCGAGTTCGTAGAGGACAGGGAGGTCGTCGAGACGGCTGCGGAGCTCCTCCGCTCGGCGCAACTCCGCCTGCGCATGCGAGAGCTGGCTCGTCACTTGCTGCGCGTGTTCCTGGTCGTTCCACAAGTCCGGAGACGCGGCCTGATGTTCTAGCTCGTCGATGCGCCGACGCAGCTCCTCGACATCGAGAACCGACTCGATAGTCGTGAGGGTGATGTCGAGTTCGTTCAGGTCCGCGGATACGTCAGGATGCACGAGAGTCAAGGTTACCGGCAGTCGCCGAGGCAGCGGACCATCGAGCCGCCCCGCGTCGAACAATTCCCGACCGCATCGGACCCATCCACGGCGTGAGCAGGTTCGCCCGCGTCCTTCACCCACGGGTCTGCGGCTGCCCTCCACCGGGAAGTCGAACGAAGTCACCGCCTGATGCCGGGAGCGCCCAGGGTGACGGTGCCTCTGCCACCCTGGGCACTACTGTTGGTGCGTGACTTTCTCTGCCGCTGACCTGCAACTCGCCCTGTCGATCGCCGACCAGGCGGACGACATCACCCGTGACCGGTTCCTCGCTCTCGATCTGAAAGTAGACGACAAGCCGGATCTGAGTCCGGTCAGCGACGCCGACCTTGCGGTGGAGCGGAAAGTTCGGTCGATCGTTGCCGAGCAGCGCCCCGACGATGCGATTCTCGGGGAAGAATTCGGCGGCGACGCAGTGTTCGACGGGCGCCAATGGGTTGTCGATCCGATCGACGGAACCAAGAACTTCGTACGCGGTGTCCCCATCTGGGCAACCTTGATCGCATTGCTGGAGGACGGCGTGCCGGTCGTCGGAGTCATCAGCGCGCCCGCGCTCAACCGTCGCTGGTGGGCATCGAAGGACGGCGGAGCCTGGACGTCGTACGACGGCGGCGCACCTCGTCGGATCACCGTGTCATCGGTACGCCAACTCGCCTCGGCGAGTTTGAGTTTCGCCAGTCTGTCCGGGTGGAAGGAGCGCGGGATCCGCGACCGGTTCATCGACCTCACGGACTCCGTGTGGCGTGTACGGGGATACGGCGACTTCTTCTCGTATTGTCTGCTCGCCGAGGGCACCCTCGACATCGCGACCGAGCCGGAGGTCTCGCTGTGGGATCTGGCACCCCTCGACATTCTGGTCCGGGAGGCAGGCGGCCGATTCACCTCGCTCGACGGAGATGCAGGCCCGCACGGCGGAAGTGCAGTCGCGACCAACTCGATCCTGCATGAGGACGTGATTGGTCGGCTTCGCCGCCCGTGAGCGGAAATACATAACCCTCTAGATATTTCCGGTCACCTAGAGGGTCAGAGGAGAGCTGTGAGCACCAACGCGATCAGCGGGGTGATTCCCTGGACGATCGCCGGGCGGAAGTACTTCTTGCCGCCGGTGGCCAATACCAGCGCGGCTCCGACGATGCTCAGACACGCGAATACGACGATCGCATCTCCGGCCGCGCCACCGACGATCAAGCCGACCACGATTCCAACGGCCAGGAACAGGTTGTAGAAGCCCTGATTGAACGCCATCGGCTTCGTCACGTCAGCGTCCGACTGACTTGTGACACCGAACCTCTTCCACACGGCAGGCTTGCTCCAGGCAACACTTTCCAACACGAAGATCACGACGTGGAGGGCAGCCGCAGCGGCCGCAAAGATCTGAGCGATGACAGGCACGAACGCACATGCTGCCACATCCCGCAGGCCCGGCGATTGCGTTCACTTCTTACTCGGGAGTAGACAGCTAACTTACTCGGGAGTAAGATAGTGCAAGTCCGAGACCGACACCGAGAAACAGCTGGTGATCATGAGCAAGCAAGACAGTGTGATCGAGACGAAGCGCACAGCGCCTCGCGACACATCCGCGGTTGGCCTCAATCCGTACAAGCGTGATGCCATCGGCACCGCTATGCGCGTGCTCACGGCCATCACCGGATCCGACCTCGCGGAGAAGTACAACCTCCGCCAGACGATCGACCGCGTCACGTACGAGAGCACCAAGACGGGCTTCAAAACCCTCGGTGCTGCTACTCGGACCTTCGCGAAGGTCAGTGGCAACGAAAAGCCCAAGCGCCTCGACGACGCGTCCGTCAAGAATCTCGACTACTTCGATCTGACGCCCGACGACGAACAGCGCATGATCGTCGAGACGGTCAAGGAGTTCGCCGAAGAGATCATTCGGCCGGCAGCACACGACGCGGATGAGGCAGCAGCATCACCGGAGGATCTCGTCCGACGGTCTGCAGAGCTGGGCATCACCTTCATCAACGTTCCGGAAGAACTCGACGGAGCGGCGAGCGAACGCGGCGCCGTCACCAACGCGCTTGTCGCCGAGGCGCTCGCGCACGGCGACATGGGCCTGGCTCTTCCGATCCTCGCGCCGAGCGGTGTGGCGGTCGCACTTACCCAGTGGGGCACAGACGCTCAGCAGAAGACGTACCTTCCGGCTTTCGTGGGCGAAAAGGTGCCGGGTGCATCCGTCGTAGTCAACGAACCACGTGCGTTGTTCGATCCGTTCGTCTTGAAGACGAAAGCAGTGCGCTCCCCCAGCGGCTTCAAGCTCAACGGCGTCAAGAGCGTGGTTCCCGCTGCTGGAAGCTCCGAGTTGTTCATCGTCGCAGCCGAACTCGAAGGCCGCCCCTCGTTCTTCATCGTCGAGTCCGACACCAAGGGCCTCGTTGTCGAAGCCGATCCCAGCATGGGACTGCGCGCAGCGGGCCTAGGACGCCTGGTGCTGACGGATGTCGCGGTTCCCGAGTCGGCACTGCTGGGAGACGGTGATGCTGATCAGCGTGCGCTCGACTATGCAGACGCGATCAGTCTCGCGCGCCTCGGATGGTCGGCCTTGGCTGTCGGTACCGGACAAGCCGTGTTGGACTACGTCATCCCCTACGTGAACGAGCGCGAAGCCTTCGGTGAGCCGATCAGCAATCGCCAGGCGGTCGCCTTCATGGTCGCAAACATCGCAATCGAACTCGACGGACTGCGTCTGGTAACGCTGCGTGGCGCATCGAGGGCCGAGCAGGGCAAGTCCTTCGCCCGCGAAGCAGCACTTGCAAGGCGCCTCGCAGCCGAGAAGGGAATGCAGATCGGTTCCGACGGCGTTCAGCTGCTCGGCGGACACGGATTCACCAAGGAACACCCCGTGGAGCGCTGGTACCGCGATCTCCGCGCCGTCGGTGTCACCGAGGGCATCGTCCTCATCTGATTCGCTTCCCATTTCTCGAGAACCCCGCCAAGGAATCGACACACCATGATCAATCTCGAACTACCCAAGAAGCTCAGGGCGCAAGCGAATCAGGCACATCAGGTCGCGGCCGAGATCTTTCGCCCCATCTCCCGTAAGTACGATCTCGCCGAGCACGAGTACCCCGTCGAACTCGACACCATGGCCTCCATGGTCGAAGGAATGGCCGACGCGGGCAACGAGGTAGGCGGTGCATCGGGCGGCCGCGCCAAGGACAGCGAGAGCGCGCCGAAGCCGAGCAAGACGGCAAATGCCAACGGCGGCAACATGGCTGCACTGGTCAACGTCATCGAGACCTGCTGGGGCGACGTCGGTTTGACTCTCTCCATCCCCTACCAGGGACTCGGTAACTCGGCCATCGCCGCCGTCTCCACCGACGAGCAGCTCGAGCGCTTCGGCAAGGTGTGGGCCTCGATGGCTATCACCGAGCCCAGCTTCGGATCCGACTCGGCCGCCGTCACCACCACAGCCGTCCTCGACGGGGACGAGTGGGTTCTCAACGGCGAGAAGATCTACGTCACCGCAGGTGAGCGCTCGACGCACATCGTGGTGTGGGCAAGTGTCGACAAGTCGGCAGGCCGCGCCGCGATCAAGTCCTTCGTGGTTCCTCGTGACGCTCCTGGACTCAGTGTGGCCCGTCTGGAGCACAAGCTCGGCATCAAGGCGTCGGACACCGCCGCCCTTCTGCTCGAGGACTGCCGCATCCCGAAGGACAACCTTCTCGGATCGGCCGAGGTCAACACCGAAAAGGGATTCGCGGGCGTCATGCAGACGTTCGACAACACGCGGCCTCTGGTCGCGGGTATGGCCATCGGTGTTGCCCGCGCGGCGCTGGAAGAGCTTCGCTCGATTCTCGACGAAGCCGGTGTGGAGATCTCGTACACCACGCCTGCGTACAACCAGCACGCCGCTGCGGCTGAATTCCTGCGACTCGAAGCCGACTGGGAGGCCGCCCATCTCCTCGCTTTGCGTGCTGCGTGGATGGCCGACAACAAGGAGCCGAACTCGCTGCAGGCATCCATGGCAAAGGCGAAGGCGGGCCGTTCGGCTACCGACATCACCCTCAAGGCCGTCGAGCTCGCGGGTAGCTACGGCTACTCCGAACGACTGCTGCTCGAAAAGTGGAGCCGCGACTCGAAGATTCTCGACATCTTCGAGGGCACTCAGCAGATTCAGCAGCTGATCGTTGCTCGCCGCGTACTCGGAAAAACCTCGGCACAGTTGAAGTAATTTTCGGTCGACGCAATCCTCGACCGCCGAAACCCCGCGCACCCTCGGTTCGCGGGGTTTCGCCGTTCCCACAGAACTTTGTTTCGTCGTGTCGAAAGCGACGGTGCTCGTTCGTCGTCATCATGTAAAGCAACGAGACGATCGAACACGGGAGACCATCATGAAGTACATGCTGCTGATCAACGCACCGAGTGCCGATTTCGACAACGGCTGCACCGTGTCGGACTGGGTCCAGTACGGCAAGGAAATGCAGGACGCGGGCGTGTGGGTCACCGGTCACGCTTTGGCAGACCTCACGACCGCGACGACCGTACAGGTCGATTCGACGGGCGAGCGCAGCGTCACCGACGGACCGTTCGCCGAGGCTCGCGAAGTCCTGGGTGGTTTCGAGGTGATCGACGTCCCCGATCTCGACGCCGCACTCGACTGGGCCGCCCGCTGCCCGGGGTCTCGGGGCGGCGGTTCGGTCGTGGTTCGTCCCATCGCCGAATTCTGACCCGAGCGGACCGCGGATGAGCGACAGTGCGTCCACGTCGCTGGAGGCCGTGTTTCGGGAGGAGCGAGGATTACTCCTCGCGGCTCTCGTTCGTCGGTACGGCGATCTCGAGCTCGCGGAGGACGTGACGTCCGAGGCGATCGAGACCGCGCTGGTGCGCTGGCCTATCGACGGAGTCCCGACCAAACCCGGTGCCTGGCTGTTGACGACAGCCAGGCGCCGGGCTGTAGACCGCCTACGCCGCGACCAAGCGTACGCAGCACGGCTTGCGATCCTCCACGTGGAACAGGATCGAGCGGCCCCGGCCGTAGACGCGGCGTCGGGCGATTTCCCGGATGAACGCCTTCAGTTGTTCTTCACCTGCGCGCACCCGGCGTTGCATGCGGACGACCGAGTCGCCATCATGCTGCGCTGTCTCGCAGGCTTCACGACGTCCGAGGTCGCGCGCGCCTTCATGATTCCGCAATCCACAGCAGGCCAACGTATCTCGCGGGCCAAGAAAAAGATCGCGGGCACCCGAATTCCTTTTCGGGTACCCGACCACGACGAACTCGCACACCGCCTGCCCGGTGTACTGCAGGTGGTGTACTCGATCTTCACAGAGGGATATGCGGCATCGTCGGGCGATGATCTGGTCCGTCTGGATCTCGCCGAAGAAGCGCTTCGTCTCGGCAGAATACTGCACAAGTTGATGCCGAACGAACGCGAAGTAACGGGACTCCTTGCCCTGATGCTGCTGACCCATGCACGTCATCGAGCCAGGGAACGCGCAGGCGAACTCCTTCTCCTGGACGAGCAGGACCGAAGCCTCTGGGATCCAGGCGCCATATCGGAGGGCAGTGCGCTGGTCGTTCTCGCTCTCACCGGCGGAAACCCTGGCCCCTACGCTGTCCAGGCCGCGATCGCGGCAGTGCACGACGAAGCGCCGAGCGTCGCGGACACCGATTGGCCCCAGATAGTCGCGCTCTACGACGTTCTCGTCCGAACTGCGCCCTCGCCGATCGTGTCACTGAACCGAGCAGTCGCAATCGCGATGCGCGATGGTCCGTCCGCCGGACTTCGCCTCCTGGACACTCTGGCCCGGAACCCAGCAATGAGCAGCTACCACCCGTTCCACGCCGCGCGAGCGGATCTGTTGCACAGGATGGCCCGGTTCGACGAGGCTGCCGACGGGTTTCGTCGAGCCCTCGAGCTGGCCGGGTCCGAGCCGGAGCGCCGATACCTCCGGCGGCGTCTGGAGGAAACACAGAAGTCCGCTCTTGCGTGCCCTCATCGGGGCGGTGAGAGACCTGCAGATGGGAGTCGCCCTGGAGGGTCGCCGCCGAACTAGGCGCGGTCTCACGGCCGTCGACGAGACCGGCCGCTCCCGCACCGAGCGAACCTGGTAGAGAATGGGGTACACGTTTCAAGCGGAGGAGAGAGTCACCATGTCCGATTGGGCGAAGAAGATCAAGGACGAGGCGAAGGGTTTGATCGCCGAGGCAGAGCAGGAGTTGACGGTCCTCGAGGGCGGCGACACAGTCGACCTCACCGCGGACGACACCGAGCCGGATTCCGATCCTCCCCAGGATCGCGCGTAGTCGAAAAGCCCCCGCGTACCGAGCGTCCGGAGTGGTCATCGGCGACGGTGTCTTGGACGTTTGCCGCGCGACCGCGCTCTGAGCACAGCGGTCGAGAACACGAAAAAGCCAGCACCCGAAAGAGTGCTGGCTTTTTCGTTAGTAGCGGGGACAGGATTTGAACCTGCGACCTCTGGGTTATGAGCCCAGCGAGCTACCGAGCTGCTCCACCCCGCGCTGCGAGATATCAAGTTACCCGACGGCATCGCCTGGATGCAAATCGCGTGTACGGCAAGCGTCGGTCAGGTTCGATGATTCTTTGCCGCGCGAACTACCGCAGTCGACGCCAACCTACCAGTGCACCGAGTCACATTTTCTTGGTGATTCATCCCACATAACAGTGGTGTAACGAAGCGGAAACGAATGGGTCGCGAGCCCGTCCGACCTGCTGAAACAGCCCAGAACGTCTCAGCATGTGAGCGTTGCGGCTCCCAATTCTTAGTGTGACGTCACGAAAATCCTCCGCTACCTTCGCTGTCGGCCCTACAACGCAGGGTCAGTACCTCCCCCGCCGCTGCATCGCTCTGCCCCGCGGGAGATGGTTCCCCGATACGCACGGGGGCAGAGCCGCAACACGTACGACGCCGAACTCGCAATGTGGACGGCCACTCGTACACGGTGCCGGGACACAGGAGTACGACGTGTCTCACGGCTGGTTGCGCCGGCAAGCGCGGAGAGGATTCACCCCGCATGACCAAACAAACACAGTTCAGCAAGCGTGCACTCGGATGGGTCGCCGTCACCGGCGCCGTCGTTGCGATTCCGCTCGGCCTCTCCGTAGGCACCGCGAACGCTGCGGAGCACAACTGGGATGGCGTTGCACAGTGCGAGAGCGGCGGCAACTGGAGCATCAACACTGGAAACGGCTACTACGGCGGCCTGCAGTTCTCGCAGAGCACCTGGACCGCCAACGGCGGCACCGGGTCACCGCACGGCGCCTCCAAGGCCGAGCAGATCCGCGTCGCGGAGAACACCCTGCAGAGCCAGGGTGTTGGCGCATGGCCAGTGTGTGGCCAGCAGCTGACCACAGGTGCTTCGACTCCTGAGCCCGAGGCCGAAGCACCCGCACCGGCCGCGCCGGCCGCGCCCGCGCCCGTAGCACCGGCACTGCCGGTTGCTCCCGAGTACCAGGCACCGGCTCAGCAGGCCGTCACCGCCGCACAGCAGGGCTTCGACGCGGCATCCAAACTTGCCGACCAGTACGGCCTCGGCGCGCAGTTCGAGCAGCTCGTCAGCGCGAACTCGCCCGTACTTACCTCGATCGGTCGATAGACCCGGCTGGACACCAACCAGCACCGCATGCAACGAGGCGCCCGTCGCCACTTCAGGAAGAGAAGTGGCGACGGGCGCCTCGTTCTTGGCTTGCGTGAACTAGTTGCTGTTGTACGCGTCGATTGCCTGCTGAAGCGCATCGAACGCATCACCGAGTCGACCCAGGTCACCACTGGTCTGCGCGGACCTGACGTCGGCAAGAGCCGAATTCAGACGTTGAACCTCCGCCGCACTCGGCTGACCCTGCTGAGCCGGAGCCGGAGTCGCAGGAGGAGTAGTTACCGTGCCCTCCTGATTTCCGTTCTCGGGCTCGGTCGGCTGCGGATCCGCTGCGTCACCACCAGGAGCAGTCGCGGCCGTACCCGTGCCCGATCCGAAGACCTGGTCCAGCGCTTCGGACAGCGTCGCCGCATATCCGACGCGCACCCCGCCACCCGAACCTGGTTCGCGGTAGCTGACCAATACCCTCGTCAGCTGCGGGAACGTAGATGTCGACGCGGTATTTCGCTCCGTGTACAGCGGTTCGACGTACAGAATTCCGCCGTCCGCGATCGGCAACGTCAGTAGGTTGCCGTACTGAATGGTGTTGGACTGCTGCAGCAACGTCCTGTCCGACGCGACTCGCGAGTCGGACGTCATCGAGTTCTGTGCCTGCTGCGGACCCTGGGTCTGCGTATTCGTCGGCAGCTGCAGAATCGTGAACTTTCCGTAGTTCTCGGGATCGGATCGAACCGAGATGTACGCCGAGAGCAACTCGCGATTGAATCCGACCATCGCGCTGGTCAGCCTGAACGACGGCTCACCCGAATCCGGATCGCCGATGAGGACGTAGTACGGCGGCTGATTCAGATCGGTGCCACCGTCGACCGTCGGGTCGCTCGGAACGGACCAGAACGCGTTGTTGGTGAAGAACTCACCTGGGTTGTCGACGTGGTACTTGGCCAGCATCTCGCGCTGGATCTTGAACAGATCCTCCGGGTAGCGGAAGTGCGAACGCAGTTCCGGAGAAATGTCGGACTGCGGTTTCACCGAATCCGGGAACACACCCATCCACGCCTTCAGCACCGGGTCCTGTTCGTCGACCTGGTACAGCGTGACTTTGCCGTCGTACGCGTCGACGGTCGCCTTCACCGAGTTACGGATGTAGGAGACCTCTTCACGTGGGAGCGGCCGGCCCGTCGTCGGTTCGACGCTGTCGGCGGTGAGACCGTCCAGCGACGCGCGCTGGGCGTACGGGAATGATTCCAATGTGGTGTAACCGTCGACGATCCACACGATCTTGCCGTCGACCACGGCCGGGTAGGAATCCGTGTCGGTGGTCAGCCACGGCGCCACCTTCTGGACGCGGTCACGAGGATCGCGATTGAAGATGATCTTGGAATCGTCACTGATGGCGCCGGAGAACAGAATGTTGCGCTCGGCATACTTGGCAGCGAAGGCAAGGCGGTTGAACCAATTGCCGACGGATACACCGCCTGAACCCGTGTAGGTGTAGTTCGAGTCGTCGGTGTCGTACTCACGATCACCCGTGCCCGAGGCACCGACAATTGCGTAATCCGGATCGGCCTGCGCGATGACCTCGCCGTAGTAGATGCGCGGCTGGTCGACGGGAATGACCTGTTCGGTGCCCTGCGACGCGATGTCGCTGACGGTGTAGATCGGGTAACCGCTGTTGCTGTTGGCACCCTCGGCCGTCGGGTCCTGAACCGCTGCATTCACGCGATTGGCCGGTGCCGCGACGAACCCGTTTCCGTGGGTGTACACGGTGTGCCGGTTGATCCAGTCCGTCTGGTTGCCGGTCAAGGACTCCGGAGACAGCTCACGGGCAGCGACGATGTAGTCCTGCAGCTGGCCGTCGATCTCGTAACGATCGACATCGAGCGTCGACGGGAATCCGAAGAAGTTCTTCAGCTGCTGCTGCTGGGTGAACGTTCGGGACAACACGTTCGGATCGAGCAAGCGAGTGTTGGCGATGGTGGTGATGTCCGCCTGGCTTTCACGCGGATTCTGCGAGCCCTCGCCCGAGTAGTCCTGGTATTCGACGACATCGTCGCCGATGCCGTACGCATCGCGCGTCGCGTCGATGTTCCGCTCGATGTACGCCCGTTCCTTCTCGGCGGCGTTCGGCCGAACCGAGAACTGCTCCATCAGCAGAGGGAACACCGCGCCGACGAGAATCGAGGACAGGACGAGCAGTGCGGTGGCAAGAGCAGGCACCCTGAGATCGCGGAGGAAGATTGCAGCGAAGAACGCTGCGGCACAGATCAATGCGATCGCCAGCAAAATCAGCTTTGCCGGAAGCACGGCATTGATGTCTGTGAAGCCTGCACCGCTGAAGATCGGTTCCTTGCGACTGCTCGACAACAGCGAGTACCGGTCGAGCCAGTACGCGATGGCCTTGAACAACACGAACGACCCGGCAATAACTGCCAACTGGATGCGTGCGGCGCGGGTAAGTGCACCTTCGCGACCTGCCAGTCGAATTCCCCCGAACACGTACTGCGTCAACAGATTCGCGAAGAACGCGATCAGCGTGGCGACGAACAGCCAGTTGAGAACGAAGCGGAAGAACGGCAGGTCGAACGAGTAGAAACCGATATCCAACCCGAACTGCGGATCCGTGACGCCGAAATCTCCACCGTTCAAGAACAACTGAACCGTGGTCCAACTGGACTGCGCGATCAGACCCGAGATCAGACCGAACGCAACCGGAATTCCGATTCCGAACAGACGCAGCCGGCTCATGACCGTCGTTCGGTAGCGAGCGATCGGATCGTTCGGCCCTGCAACGGGTACGAAGACGGGGCGATTTCGATACGCCAGCAGCAGCGCCAGGAAGACGATGCCACCGACGACAGCGGCGATGATCAGGAAAATCACCAGTCGCGTCAAGAGCGTGGTGGTGAAGACCTGACGGAATCCGACTTCCCCGAACCACAACCAATTCGTGTAAGTGTCGATGAGGCGTGGACCGATTAGCAGCAATGCTGCGAGGACCAAGGCCAGAACAAGTAATACCCGGCCGCGCCGCGACAGCGACGGTAGACCGGTGGGGGCCCTCATGCCCACGTGCCACACTCCAAATTCGGGCGATACACCTAGGTATCGCTGATGGGTCGGCGACGCACTGTATGCGTCGCCATGTCCGATTTGAGGACCACTGTACGGAACGCAACACCCGAGTGCCGACAGCGCATCCGCTGCCTCCGCTCTTAGCTCTCACACGGCCGCGGGGTGCTCGGGTTCACGAAGGCCGTGACTTAGGCGAGGGCTCGTCAGTGAGAAGATGGCGGGGTGAGTGATTTCAGCGACGATCTGTTCCGCGACGGTGTCGACCCCGATCCGAACACCGAAGCGCTCGGTGACGCCCTGGCCCGATGCGCGCGAGAAGTGGTCGACTTCGTCGACGGCGAAGGCTGGGGTCAGCCGCCGCAACTCTTCGCGCTCGTACCGACGTCGTTGCTCGCCGCCGCAGAACCGGGACTTCTGGACGACCTTGCCGACGGCGCCCTGCTCACACCGATCCAGCAGCATTCGCTCCCCGAGGATCTCAGCGGCGCATCGCACGCGCTCGACGAATTCCTGGCCACCACGACGTGGCCGGAAGGCGTGATCGGATGCGCTCTCGTTCAGGAGATCGTCGTTCTGCCGCCTGCGGCCGAAACCGCCTTGGACGAAGCACTCGTCCCCCTCCTCGCGGACCGCGACGCAGCCGACGACGCAGCCCGCCGGGCCGCGCACACCCACCCCGACCGCAAGGACGGGCGACTCATCGCCGCCGTTCTGAAGGACGGGCCGTCGTTGACCCTGCTCCAGCTACGACCCGACGAGGACGCAGACCCGTTCGCGCCCGTCGAACTGCTGCTCTACGACGACTTGGCGCCCGGCATCGTCAGCGCCCTCCACGCCACCTTCGACGTGGTCGAGGACGACTAGCGGCGCTGCGCCTCAGCAACTAGGTGCGTCGCCGCCTGAGCCGAGGGCTTCCAACGAGTCGATCGCGCCGTCGAGCGAATCGACTTTGACCAGACGCAGTCCGTCCGGTGCGTTCGCGGCAGCTTCGTCGCAATTTTGGGACGGGACGAGGAATGTGGTCGCGCCCGCCTCGCGGGCTGCGATGAGCTTGTACGGAATTCCACCGATCGGACCGACGGTCCCACCTGAGTCGATCGTTCCTGTCCCCGCCACGAAATCACCGTTGCTCAGCTCCCCCGGACTGAGTTTGTCCACCACGGCCAAGCTGAACATGAGTCCAGCCGAAGGCCCTCCGACATCTGCGAGATTGAAGGTGACGGTGAACGGCACGTCGGGTTCCTCGGCAGGGGTGACACCGAGGTAGCCCTTCTCGGGCGCGTCTGGACGTGCGCCGAGCACCACACTCTCGGTTCGTTCGACGCCGTCCTTCGCGACCACGATGTCGATCGACTCGCCCGGCGTCCGGGCGCTGACCGACTCGCGCACTGCCGTGACCGAGTCCACGGCGACGCCTCCGACCGAGATCAGCCGTTCGCCGTCGTTGAGCAAGCCGGCCGCCGGCCCATCAGGCGCGACCGCACCGACTACGAGGACGATGGGTAGGCCCAGATGGTGGAGTGCGGCGAGTTGCGCACTGTTCTCGGACTGCTCGAAGTCTGCCTGGTTGCTCTCCTGGACCTCTTCTTTCGACTTGTCCGGCGGATACACCTCTTCGCGAGGGACGAGCCCTTGCCGTCCGCTTGCCCAGAAGCCGAGCGCCTCGAAGAGGTTGAGCTGGTCGCGCACCGCCACCGTCGTCATGTTCAGATGCCCCGTCGTGGGGTCGACACTGGTCCCGTCGATTTGGACGACTGGCTTACCGTCGGCATCACCGAGAGTGTTGTAGGTCGGTCCTGGGCCGAGGGCCGCGAAGGGCACGGTGATGACGGTGCCCACGACGCCCAGTACGACAACGGGCACGAGAGCGGCGACAAGAGTGGCAATCCGACGATTCACTCGACAAACATTAGAACCGTCGGCTGTGACCAACGTGTGAGACCCCTCCCGAGCAGGCCCACGCGGGAGCGTCGTGTTCGCCGTCAGCGTGATCACCGACGGTGCCAGGTGTCCGTACGCCTTGTACCGTTGGCCTATGAGCAATTTTGGTTTCCAGGGCTCCGACGAGGATCCGGACAAGAAGAAGGATCAGGGCGGCGATTCCTCCGGCGGGGTTCCCGGTGGGTTCGGGTTCGGCGGTGAGGGCTTCGACCCGGCAGCTCTCGGCCAGATGCTCACTCAGTTCGGCCAGATGCTCAGCGGGATGGGCGCTCCAGGTGCGGGTGGCAGCGCGGCGGGCCCGGTCAACTACGACCTGGCCAAACAGTTGGCCCGCCAGCAGATAGGAACGATCTCTCCCGTCGGCTCCGGTAAAGCCGAGGCGATTTCCGAGGCCGCCCATCTCGCCGAGCTGTGGATCGACGGCGCGACCACGCTGCCTGCAGGCGCGTCGAAGACTGCCGCGTGGAACCCAGGCGACTGGTTGGACAACACGATCGACACGTGGAAGCGCTTGTGCGATCCAGTCGCCGAACAGATTTCGGGCATGTGGACTGCCGGTTTGCCGCCGGAGGCCCAGCAGGCGGCGGGTCCGATGATGGGCATGCTCACGCAAATGGGCGGAATGGCTTTCGGCTCGCAGCTCGGTCAAGCTCTCGGCCAACTGTCCAAAGAAGTTCTCACTTCGACCGATATCGGCATCCCGCTCGGGCCGAGCGGCGTCTCCGCGCTCCTGCCAGAAGCGATTGCAGCATTCTCCGAGGGCTTGGAACAGCCCGAGCGGGAGGTCCTCGTCTTTCTCGCAGCACGTGAGGCGGCCCACCAACGGCTGTACAGCCACGTTCCGTGGTTGCGTCAGCGAGTACTTGCGACGGTGGAGGAATACGCCCGCGGAATTCGGATGGACTTCTCAGCGATAGAGGAAGCCGCATCCGGGCTCGATCCGTCCGCCCTCACGGACCCGTCCAAGATCGAGGAAATCCTGCAACAGGGAGCCTTCGAACCTCAGACGACGCCCGAGCAGAAGCAGGCGCTCGAACGCCTCGAGACGCTCCTCGCATTGGTCGAAGGGTGGGTCGAGACCGTCGTCGCGGAGGCGTTGGGTGACCGCCTGCCCGGCGCGAGCGCGCTCGGAGAAACTATTCGACGAAGAAGAGCTTCCGGCGGACCCGCGGAGCAGACGTTCGCGACACTCGTGGGTCTCGAACTGCGACCTCGCAAGGTCCGTGAGGCAGGCGCCCTCTGGCGAAGGCTCACCGAGGCCGCCGGGATCGATGGACGCGACGGTGTGTGGGCGCACCCGGATCTATTGCCCGTCTCGTCCGATCTCGACGATTCTGCGTCGTTCATCGACGGCGTCGTCGGCGGGGGTTCGAGCAATTTCGACGATCCCATCGCGCAACTCGAGGCCACCGAAGCACAGGAACGAATCGCTCGGGAGAACACCGAGCGAGAGGGAGACGACGGCAAGGACTCTCCAAGCTGACCGCTCGAAACCACGCGGTGACGCCGGTGCTACCGATTTTTTCGGTAGCACCGGCGTTTTTGGATATCAACACAGCTCAGCGCCTTGCGCGCCTGTGGATAACCTTCCGTCCAGGGCCCTGTCCACGAGCCTCGCCGTGCAATTGTTCACGCTGTGCGCACACAGATGATCCGCCGACCGAACCTTGCCGTGCCGGTCTTCTCCCAACGCGACGGAACCGTACGACTCGGCTGGAATCCGGATCGGTCGTTTTCGATCACCCCGCCGCCCCCGATCGGGCACGACGTCTTCATCGACCTGCTTCGCCGTCTGGACGGAGTCCATTCGCGGGCCCACATGATCTGGTACGCCGGAACTGTCGGCCTGTCGGCGAACTCGATGTCCACCCTTCTCGCCGAACTCTCCGAGGCCGGCTTGTTGGTCGAAGGAGTCCTCCGACCTGCCGACGAAGGCACTGCTGCCGCAGCGAGCACGGTCGTGAACATCTTGGGACGTGGCCCTCTGTCCGACGCCATCATCGCCGGGTCGACCCCGTCTGCCGCAATCACCTTCACGCGATCGGCCGTAGCGCCCACTCAACTCATCGTGTCCGAACGCGAGTGGGACTGCGACATGGTCGTTCTCACCGACGACATGACCCCCGACCCACGGGTGGTGACCGGACTTGTTCGTAGCAGGACACCGCACCTGCAGGTTCGGCTTCGAGATCACCTGGGGATCGTTGGTCCGTTCGTGCTGCCGGGAACGACCAGTTGTCTCCGGTGCGCGGACCTCGTGAGAGGTGGGTTGGACCGGCACTGGCCCCATCTGGCCGCGCAACTTCTCGGACGGGTCGGCGAGGCGGCGAAGCCGACTGTTCTCGCGACTGCCGCAGTTGCACTCGAATCGATCGCCGCTTACGTCGTCGATCGCCGCACTCCCCTGGCCGACACGACAGTGGAGATCGATCTACGTCGACACGTCATGAATCGCCGGAGGTGGGATCGCCACCCCGGATGTGATTGCGCAGCGTGACAAAACGGACGCGTGCACCTCTGTGGCCTGCGCTGTGGGCAGGATGGCCTCTGGTCCGACATGATGGAGATGTGCCAGACATTCCACGCCGGAGCTCAGCCCGAACCGCCAAGCTCGCTCGTATCCCCATCGGGATCGCGGGTAGAGCCGCCGTTGGCTTCGGGAAGAAGTTGGCCGGCGGCAACCGCAGCGAGATCGATTCCGAGCTCGCAGCCAAAGCCGCCGAACAACTCTTCTCGGTCCTGGGCGAACTCAAAGGCGGCGCAATGAAGTTCGGGCAGGCTCTGTCCGTGATGGAAGCCGCCGTACCGGAGGAGTTCGCGGAACCGTACCGAGAAGCGCTCACCAAGCTGCAAGCCGACGCGCCTCCCCTCCCCGCGGCCAAGGTTCACCGAGTGCTGGACCGCCAGCTCGGCACCGCCTGGCGTTCTCGATTCGATTCGTTCGAGGACACCCCGGTGGCGTCGGCCAGCATTGGTCAGGTTCATCGGGCAGTGTGGTCGGACGGACGCGACGTTGCGGTCAAGGTGCAATATCCGGGTGCCGACGATGCACTCCGTGCGGACCTCAAAACCATGTCTCGCTTCGCCAACACCTTCAGCGCCATCTTCACCGGTGCGGACGTCAAGCCCGTGCTCGACGAACTGATTGCGCGCACCGAGGACGAACTCGACTACCGCATCGAAGCCGCAAGCCAACGTGCGTTCGCAACTGCCTTCGAGAACGACCCCAAGTACTCCGTTCCACGTGTGGTCGCCAGTGCACCGAAAGTTCTCGTCACCGAGTGGATGAACGGTCGGCCGCTGTCCGCGGCGATCGCCGACGGGACCGCCGAGGAGCGCAACGCCGCCGGGGAACTATTGGTGCGCTTTGCATTCGAAGCTCCCGCTCGCGCTGGGTTTCTGCATGCCGACCCTCATCCGGGCAATTTCATGATCTTGCCCGACGGCCGCCTCGGCGTCATCGACTTCGGCGCAACCGCTCCGATGCCGCATGGACTCCCGCCGGTTCTCGGTCGTATGGTCAGGCTCGCGCGCGACGAGCAATTCGACGACTTGGTCGAATTGTGCACCAGCAACGGGTTTGTCATACCCGGGCGGACAGTCACGGCACAGGAGATCGCGGACTACCTTCGCCCGTTCACCGATCCGATCCGATCCGAGTCGTTTCACTTCACCCGTGCCTGGCTGCAGAAGGCCGCGGGCACGGCCGCCGAGTTCGACAGCGCACAGTTCCGGACCGTACGCGCACTGAACATGCCAGCGGAGTACGTGATGATATTCCGTGTATTGGGCGGCCTCGTCGGCATCTGTGCCCAACTCGACGCATACGCGCCGTACATGGCCATTCTGACGGAGTGGATGCCCGGATTCTCAGCCGAGGTCTGATCGACCTCGGCTGAGAAATCGGGCACCACCTTCTACGCGACCTGCTGTTGCTTACGAGGACGTCCACGCGGGCGTTTGCGCGCGATCACGACTCCTTGGTCGAGAATTTCGCCGCCCCACACGCCCCACGGTTCGGCGCGGTCGAGTGCCGCGCTCAGGCAGATCCGTCGGACGGGGCACTGAGCACACAGTGCCTTCGCCCGCTCGAGTTCACCCGGACTGTCGGCGAACCACAGATCGGGATCAGCTATGCGGCACGGCACTTCGCCTGCCGAGTTCTTCATTTCGCTCCCTGGAGCATCGTTCGGTGCGGACACTGTGGTGTCGACATCGGATTGCGTTTCGTATCGGCATGTCGTCCGGATCGTGGCGGTTGACACGTCGGTCTCCTCTACTTTTCGTTTCGGCGTGTTTACGGTTTTGCGGTGATTCTGCGAACCAAGTGGGACCGAAACGTTCGAATCCGAGGGGACTCATCGAACGAAAAAGGCCACGGTCCGCGTGAGCGGGTCCGTGGCCTTGGAGGCGAGTCGAGGATCTATCGAGAGTGTTCTCGATATCGATTCTCGATCACGGACATCGCTGGTGCGCGGCGATGACGTGCTGCTGGATTGGTCGCGGCGGACCACTGTGCTGCAAAGGGCTGTGCTGCGAAGGGCTGTGCTGCGAACAACGCTGCAGCCGTCTGTGCTGCAGGCGTGACCGCCGTCATCGCTTCCGCGCCGACCAGGGCGGCCGAAGCAGCGACAGCTCCCGCGGAGCCGAGCGAGCCGGCGGGGAGGGAGGCGGAGACGCCGCCGATCCGTACAGCCGACACGTCGGCTGCATAGCTCATGGGCACAGCAGCGTTGAACGCGGCGATATTCACCGACGTAGCGCTGAAGATTGAATTCTTCATTTCTCTCCACCTCCTTTTCGATAGCGATCTGCGGACAGTGTCTCGTGTGCTCGCGGTCTCCCGCGGGCGGTGAAAACAGACTAAACCCGACGGTCCGAACCGCACAAGTTATTTTCTACCTGGGGATATTCGGAAGACTCAGGCGCTCGACGACTCTCGTACTACTGCCAGCACGTCCTCGCCGAAGCGTTCGAGCTTCTTCGCCCCGATACCAGGGATCGCGACAAGCCCGCGCTCGTCTTGCGGCTGCTGTTCGGCAATAGCGGTCAGTGTCATATCACTGAAAACCACGTAGGCCGGAACCTTCAACTCGCGCGACATGTCGAGACGCCATGCCTTCAATGCGTCGAGCAGCGCGATGTCGACGTCACTGGGGTGGCTCTCACACCGTCCCAGCATCGTCGCCGCAGTACCGAGCAGCGCTTTGCCGCACAGTCTGCATTTCGGCCCGGACTTCTTCGTCGTGGGTGCTGCGATGCGCGACGCGGGCGAGTCCTCGGGTATCAGACCGCCGAGAAATCTCGACCGCCGCCTGGACTTGCGTCCGCCTTCGTTGCGCGCGAGAGCCCAGGACAGGTGCAGGTGCTCCCGCGCACGGGTGACACCGACGTACAACAGACGCCGCTCCTCCTCGATGGCAGCGTCGTTGTTGGCACTGGGATCGTTGCCGAGGGCGTGGGAAATCGGAAGTGTTCCGTCGACGAGGCCGACGATGAACACCGCGTCCCATTCCAATCCCTTTGCCGCGTGGAGCGACGCCAACGTCACACCCTGCACGACAGGTGGGTGACGAGCCTCTGCCCGGGCGGCCAACTCGCCGAGCAAACGGTCCAGGTTCAGATCGGGGTCCTGGGCGACCAACTCCTCGGCGACCTGAACGAGACCGCCCAACGACGCCCACTTCTCGCGCGCCTGCGCGCCGGTCGGCTCGGTCGCAGTCAAACCGAGCGGCGCCAGAACGGCCCTCACCAACGACGGAAGCCCTTGCCCCACCGTCGACTCTTCGGGGAGATCATCGCGCCCCGACGCGCTCCGCAGCGCCGAGATACCTTGCCGCACCTCGGGTCTGTTGAAGAACCCCTCGCCACCTCGCACCTGATAGGGAATCTGTAGTTCCGTCAGCGCTTGCTCGTGCACTTCCGATTGCGCGTTGATCCGGTAGAGCACCGCAATCTCGGCCGGCGCGACACCCTTCGAGATCAACCGCTTGATTGCCCGCGCAACGCCGTCGGCCTCGGCCGGTTCGTCGTCGTACTCGGAGAACTCGGGCTCCGGTCCCGCCGGCCGCTGGCCGATGAGCTGCAATCTGGTGCCCGCGATACGTCCTCGGGCTGCGCCGATCACCCGGTTTGCCAGCGACACAACCTCGGGCGTCGACCGATAGTCGCGTTCGAGCCGGACGACGGTGGCGTCGGGGAAACGGCGAGAGAAATCGAGCAGATAACGCGGCGTCGCGCCGGTGAAGGAGTAGATCGTCTGATTCGCGTCCCCCACGACGGTCAGATCGTCCCTCTCGCCCAGCCAGGCATCGAGAACCCGCTGTTGCAACGGTGTGACGTCCTGGTATTCGTCGACTACGAAGCAGCGATACCGCTCACGGAACTCCTGTGCGACTGCGGAATTCTCTTCCAGTGCAGCGGCTGTGTGCAACAACAGGTCGTCGAAGTCGAGCAGCATGCCGTCGCCGCCGTGCGATTTGAGATCCTCGTATCCTGCATAGACCGACGAGACCTTCGCTGCGTCCATGGGAACTTCTCGCCGTAGCTTCGCAGCGATTGCCGGGTAGTCCTCGGGAGCGATCAGGGAGCCCTTGGCCCATTCGATCTCGCCGGCGAGATCGCGCACCGCATCGGTCGACGTCGAGACACCGGCTCGGTGCGCTGCCTGGCTCACCAACGCGAACTTGCGGTCGAGCAACTGCCAACCGGTGTCGCCGACGACCTGAGGCCAGAAGTACTTGAGCTGACGAAGCGCGGCAGCGTGAAACGTGCGGGCCTGAACCGGCGGACCGTCTCCGCCCACCCCGAGCTCCCGCAAGCGGCCACGCATCTCACCCGCCGCGCGCGCCGTGAAGGTCACCGCGAGCACCTGGCCGGCCGACACGTGGCCAGCGGACACGAGGTGGGCGATTCGCCGCGTGATCGTGCGTGTCTTGCCGGTGCCGGCGCCGGCGAGTACACACACTGGCCCGCGGGGGGCTGCCACGGCAGCCGACTGTTCGGGATCCAACCCGGCGATCATCGAATCCACAGACATGGCGTCCATCATGTCAGGAGACCCCGACAGCACCCGATCGAAGTCGGGCGAGACCGATATTCGGCGGCACGGCCGGTGGGTACTGGAACAACCGATCCTGATGCCGTGTTGAATCGTTGCGTGACCACAACCGAGAACACCGCATCCGACAACGCCGCGGCGTTGACCGTCTACTCCACCACGTGGTGCGGGTACTGCCGCAGGCTCAAGACCCAGCTCGACGAGGCTGGTATCGAGTACGCCGAGATCGATATCGAGCAGGATCCGAAGTCGGCGGAGTTCGTCGGTAGCGTCAACAACGGAAATCACATCGTCCCGACGGTCCTTTTTGCGGACGGCTCGACTGCGACGAACCCGACGCTCGCCGCCGTGAAGCGCTCGCTCGGACTCTGACCTCTTTCAGTCGCCGCTCGCGGCCCAGGCTTCCAGCATGCCTCGTGCGATCGAGATCGATCCGGGTAGCAACAGCCGCGAGTCCGAATCGGCGGCCCAATCGCCGAGTTCGAGAGCGCCACGGACTTCCTCACGGTCGAACCAATGGGCCTCGGCAATCTCTCCGTCGAGGAATCGAAGCGGTACGTCGGGGTCGGCCACCGCTGAGAAGCCGATCATCACCGAACGGGGGAACGGCCACGGCTGACTCCCCAGGTATGTGATGTCGGACACCGTCAGTCCGACTTCTTCCTGAATTTCACGCACCACGCAGGTCTCGAGTGACTCCCCCGCCTCGACGAATCCTGCCAGTACGGAGAACCGACGCTCGGGCCATGCGGGCGCCCGGGCCAGCAGCACGCGGTCGCCGCCGTCGTGCACGAGGCAGATGACGGCGGGGTCTGTCCGGGGGAACTCTTCGTGCCCGTTCGAGGTGCTGGTTCGTGACCACCCTGCGGACGACGGGGTCGTGGCGGCGCCGTCGAGCGCGCTGAAGCTTGCGCTCGCGTGCCAGTTGAGAATCGCGAGAGCACTCGTCAGAATCGACAGCTGCGTCTCGTCCAGCGTTTCCCCGATAGTCCGCAGATCACCTAGTTCGCCGGTGAGCGCGCCGACACGCTTCGCCCACAGATGATGGCCGTCGTCGATGCCGAGAAACACCGCATCGACTGCGGGCTCCGCCCCGAGGTCGGTCGCCGGGGTGAACGTCAAACCATCAGGGCCCACCTGCAACCGACCACGATGATCGACTTGAAGCACCTTCGCGTCCGGCCAACCCGCACGCAGCGCGTCCGGGTCTTTTCTGAGTTCCTCGGCGCGATTGAGCGGTGATCGGGAAAGAAGCGGCGGCGAGGCAAGTTCGAATCGTGGCACAGCAAAGACCCTACTGTCGTTGCACGGTCTACAGACCTAGTGCCCGCCCATCATTCGCCGACGCGGCGGATGTAGAGCAAGCGATCGGTGGCCTCCACCGCGTCGACCTCGGGCGAGCCAACACGGAACAGCTTTCCACCGCGCACGACGCCCAGCACGATGTCGGCCAGGTGCCGTGGAGATCCGCCGACCTCGTCACGCTCGACTTCTCTCTCGGCGATCGCGAAGCCGGCCTCGGGCGTCAGAAGATCTTCGATCATCTCCACCACACTCGGTGTCGTGGTGGCAATACCGAGCAAACGACCTGCCGTCTCGGACGACACGACGACCGAATCCGCACCCGACTGCCGGAGGAGATGGGTGTTCTCCGCCTCACGGATAGCTGCGACGATCTTCGCCTTCGGTGCGATCTCGCGGGCTGTGAGCGTCACGAGAACCGCTGTGTCGTCGCGATTGGTGGCCACGATGATCGCAGACGCGTGCTGCGCACCTGTCAGCCTCAGCACGTCCGACTTGGTGGCCGAACCGTGCACCGTCACCAACCCCATGTTCGACGCCGAATCCAACACGGTCTGGTCGGTGTCGACGACGACGATCTCCGATGCCGGGACCCCGTCACCGAGCATGGCGTCGACGGCCGTACGGCCTTTGGTTCCGAAGCCGATGACCACGGTGTGATTGCGCACGCTGCGCCTCCATCGCTGAATTTTGAATGCCTGCCGGGACCGCTCGGTGAGAACGGCGAGCGTGGTTCCGACCAACAAGATGAGGAAGAAGATTCGAAGTGGCGTAATGACGAGGATGTTCACCAGACGCGCGGACGGCGCGATCGGGGTGATGTCGCCGTAGCCGGTAGTCGAGAGCGAGACCGTTGCGTAGTACAAGGCGTCGAGGAAGGACAGTTCGTTGTCCTGGGCGTCGCGATATCCGTCGCGGTCCAGGTAGACGATGAGCGCGGCCAACATCAACGCCCCCAGCGCGATGAGGATTCGTCGATAGATCGCCCTCCATGGGCTGCTCTGCAGTTCCGGCACACGCAGAACACCGACCAGAGCGAAGTCTGGTTTGTCGGTCAATGTGTCTCCCGCGCTCAATCGAGCGCGCAACCTACCTGCCACGTCGTCTACTCACCTCCGCCTTGTCGTCCACGGCTGGCAGCGTAACCCCAACGGAGAGATTCGCCCGCGCCGACGCGTCATCCGAATGTGGCACGGTATACCCATGACACAGCACAACAGTCAGGCCGCAGCGTTGAGATTGTCCGTGTTGCTGGGCGGTGCGGGCATTCTCCACTTCGTCACACCCCAGTTCTTCGACCTGCAGGTTCCGCGCGCACTGCCGGGCAAGGCGCGCACCTACACCCAGGTGTCGGGGATCGCCGAACTAGCCGTGGCGACCACTCTTGCGATACCGCGCACCCGCCGCGTCGGAGGCGCCCTCGCCGCTGCGTTGTTCGTCGCCGTGTTCCCCGCCAACATCGACCTCGCCCGTCGCTACGTCGGCAACCCGAAAACCTCGCCGGCCGTGAAAGCCGCTCTGATCGCCCGTCTTCCGCTCCAAATTCCGCTGGTCACCGAGGCGTTGAAAGCACGCCGAGACGCACCCTGACGGCGCTCGCGGAACACAGCACTCAGCTCACGGTTGGTCGAACTCGACTTCTGCGGTGCCGTCGATCAACGCAGCGAGCGCCTGCGCGTCGGGTAGATCTACGGGTGCAATGGTTCGCCCGCTCCGCACGTAGTGGAACGCGGCCCGAACCCGCTCGAGTGGAATCGGCTGGGGGGACGAGGCCGACATCAATTCCGCCCACGCGATCCGATAGGCCGCGAGCTGCATCACGACGGACTTCTCCTCCGTCGCAGAGGGTTCCTTGCCTGTCTTCCAGTCGATGACCGTCCAACCGCCGTCGGAGTCGGCGAACACCGCATCGATTCGACCTCGCAGTACCGTGCCTGCCACAGCGGTCTCGAACGGCACCTCGACCTCGATCGGACTGCGTAGTGACCAATCCGAAGCAAGGAACGCCTGCTGCAGCGTCTCGAGATCGACGTCGGCACTCGCGCCGGTGTCCGCGGATCCAGGCAGTTCGTCCAGGTCCAACAACCGGGTGGCTCCGAAGCGTCGCTCGATCCACGCGTGGAATGCGGTTCCTCGACGCGCCAACGGGTTCGGCGGGAACGGCAACGGACGACGAAGCCTTGACGCCAATGCATCGGGATCTGCGGCGAGATCGACGAGTTGACTCACCGAGAGGTTTTCCGGCAGAGCGACATTCACCTCTCGACGTGACCGCTCTTCTCGTTCGGCAAGCAATGCGTCGACGTCGGCAGCCCAGTTCTCCGGATCGTCGTCCGATGCGTCGTCCGGTCGGTCGAGCATGTTCAATACGGCCTGCGCCCCGAGTTCGACGGACGCCCGCCTGGCACCGAGCGGGTCGCGCGGCCACGATGCCGAGTGCGGCTCGGCGGCAAGCGGGTTGTCGGTTCCGTCCTCCGGCGCGGTAGCCCATTCGTCCACGACGGCGACCGGGCCGTCGCCACGTGCCGCAGTGGCATCTACCAGTGCCTTGATTTCCCCCAGAAATTCCGACGGCCCTCGGGGTTTGGCACTGGTCTCGTCCCAGTGGTGCCCCGACAGGAAGAGTGCGCGTTCGGTCCGCGTCAGCGCAACATAGAACAGTCGCCGGTCCTCGGCGAGCCTACGTCTCGCCAAGGCATCCTTGTGACGATCGATGGCCTCTTGCAGATCCTTTCTGTTGTAAACCCCGTCGAGGTCCAGAACCGGAACACCCTCGGACATACGGCCTTCCGCGTCCTGGACGGATCGATCGCCACGCAAAGTCGGAGGAAGTTCCGCCATCGCGCCCAACCACGTCGAGGACGCTGTCGACGACGGAAAGACGCCTTTCGAGACGTGCGGGACGGCGACGACTTCCCATTCGAGACCCTTCGCGGAGTGCACGGTGAGTACCTGCACTCGGTGCGGCGCCACCTCGACCTCACCGGGAGCGAGCCCGTTCTCCACCGTGTCGGCTGCCGCGAGAAAGGCCAGGAAACCGGTGACCGTAGCGGTCGGGTTGTCGGCGTAATCGGCGACGACGACCGCGAATTCGTCGAGGTGCTCGCGTCCCACTGCGCCGACGACGGACGCTGGTGTTCGCGCCTGCGCCTCGATTCCGATTCCCATGGATCGCTCGATGTCCGCGACCAACTCGGTCAGCGGCTGTCCGATCCGGTCTCGGAGCGAATGAAGTTCCGCGGCGAGGGCAGTGATTCGTTCATACCCGCGCGCCGAATAACGCTCGGCTGCACCAGGGTCCGCGATGGCGTCGGCCAGGCCCGCGTCCTCGGCGTGCTCGCCGGGTAACGAACTCTCCAGCGCGGCGTCGAGCGCCTCCGCATCATCGACTCGTCCTGCAGTTCCGTGTGTGCCCCCGATCCCCAGCTCACGCGACCTACGGGAGAGTGCTCTGAGGTCCGCCGCCCCGATCTGCCACCGCGACCCGGTCAGAACACGCATTGCCGCGCTGCCTGCCATCGGGTCGGCCACCAGTCGAAGCATCGCGATGACATCGGCGACCTCAGGGATGTGCAGGAGCCCGCCGAGTCCGACGACCTCGACCGGTAGACCTCTGGCCCGCAGGGCGTCTGCGATCGGCTCCGCGTCGGCGTTGCGTCGTACGAGCACGGCCGCGGTCGGCGGCGGCCGGTCCTCGTCCGACGCCGCACGGAACTCCGCTGCGATTCGATCGGCAACCCACTCTCGTTCACCGAGCACCGTGGCCGTCATTGCCATTCGGATATCGCCGGCCGTTGCACCAGGGCGAGCACGCAGGGTCGGCACCGGCACGCCTACTTCCTTGAGCGGTGCAGTGACGTGGTTGGCGAGGGCGAGCGCCTCGGGTGGGTTGCGCCAACTCGTCAGCAGTTCGAGCCGGGGCGCGGGCGCACCGCCTGCCTGCGGAAAGTCCGTGGCGAATCGCGGCAGATTCGCCGCCGATGCGCCGCGCCACCCGTAGATGGACTGCATCGGATCGCCTACCGCTGTGAGCGCCAGCGATGGATCGGTACCACCCCCGAACAAGGACGACAACAGAACCCGCTGCGCATGCCCGGTGTCCTGATACTCGTCGAGAAGAACGAGCCTGAAACGGTCACGCTCGGCGCGCCCGACGTCGTGATGGTCGGCCGCGACTCGGGCCGCCAGAGACATCTGGCTCCCGAAATCGAGCGCACCTTCACGCCGCAGTGTCTGAGCGAGACGCTCGACCAAGGGCAGCAAAGCAACTCGTTTGTGCTGCGCGTCGATCATGTCGAGCAACGACTTGGTCGGTCCCCCGCGCTGTCCGGGTCCGGGACCCAACGTGTGCACCAGTTGATCGAGGTCGCTATGAGCCACTCGCAGATCGTCCGGATCGACCAGATGCTCGGCGAGCTGACCGGACAGAGCGAGGACCGCCTCGGTGATGGACGTGGGATTGCGGTCGGTGTCGAGATCACCGTCCCATGTGCTGACGACGCGGTGAGCCAATTGCCACAGCTCGGTTTCGGACAGCAAGGACGCGGACGGTTCGATCGGCAGAAGCAACCCATGTTCGGTGAGCAGCCTGCCCGCGTACGAGTGGTAGGTACTCACCTCCGGCTCGCCGCTCAGAATCCGTTCGCGTAGAGCCAAGCTCGGATCGAGAGCACGCACCACATCGGAGCCTGCCAGGCGCGCCAACCTCGCCCTGATCCGGGACGTAAGTTGCTGAGCGGCCTTGCGCGTGAACGTCAGTCCGAGAACGCTGTCCGGATCGACGAACTGGTTCGCTACCATCCAGACCACGCGCGCCGCCATCGTTTCGGTCTTTCCCGCACCGGCGCCTGCAACGACGAGTGTCGGGCCGAGTGGGGCAGCGATCACCGCTGCCTGCTCGTCCGTGGGCGGGTGCTTCTGCCCCAGCGCGCGAGACAGCTCGACAGGATCGATCCGGGGTTCGAGAGTCTGGGGTTCGAGATTCTGGGGTTCGCGTTCGGGGCCAGTACGGCGTCGACCGGTGACCGTGGTGGTATTCAACTCTCGGTCACCTGCCTTCCTGTCTCGTGGGCCGGACAACTGGACTGCACCGGGCAATGTCTGCAGCCGTCGTTGACGTACGCCTGGAACTGCGGGCCTTGGGTTGCCGAGGCGGCCTGGTGCACGATATCTCTCCACTCCTGCAACTTCTCCGGCGTCGGGGCCTCCTGTACCCGCTGCGTCGCACCTTCTTTGTTGTGCGGCTTTGCCACGAACACCAGCCGTGCGCCACCCGGCTCGCCGGCCGGCTCACCCTCGATCGCACCTGCCGCGGCCGCCACCTGGTAGGTCGCAAGCTGATTGTGATTGCGTGCATCGTCCTTCGACATCACCGTCTTGGCGGTCTTGATGTCGATGATCACGGGTCGCCCGTCCAGGTCGTGCTCGAGTCGATCGATACGACCCCGCAACGCCACCGCAGGTTCTTCGTCGGTTCGTGCCTCGAGAACGCCCTCCACTTTGACTTCGACCCCGGCCTCGGTGAGCTCCCCCCGGGTGCCTACGAGCCACTTTTCGAAGGTGTCGAGCATGGCGCCGGTCCGATCCAGCTCGTGTCGCGAGTACCACTGCGACCCCAGATCTACTGCATCCCAAGCTGTTTCCAACGCTCGGCGTACCTGATCGGGCGGCATCTTTCCGGCGACGGCCTGCACGAGTGTGTGCACGAGCGTGCCGGTGATCGCGTGCGTGTTCGAGCCGTCGTTCCCGCCGTGTCGATCCAGCATCCACCGCAACGGGCAGGTGGTCAGCTGCTCGACCGTCGACGGCGACAGCGGGACAGGCCCGTCACCGCGAGTCCACAGGGGTTCACTGGTACTCACGCCTCCGATCCCGAACCACTGCCCCGGATGCGCTCCCTTGACCCCGGCTCGCGCGAGCCGGGCAAGCTGACGCGACGCGCGGGCGTGCCGATCCGGATCATGTTCTGCAACAGACTGATCACACACGACACTGCGGAGTTCTGCGACCAGCATGGGAAGCGCGAGGACACGCGCCGTCGGCTGCGGCTCGACCTCCGGACCCTGCTCGGGATCGTCACCGTTGTGGCCGCGTAATTCGTCGATGAATCGGGACCGGACCAGATCGGTATCGCCGGTGCTCGAATCGACAGCAGTCACCAGCAGCACCGAGCGCGCGCGACTACATGCGACCAGGAACAACCTGCGTTCGTCGGCGAGCAGCGGGGCGGTCTTGGACAGCGCCCCGTCGAGCAGCTTGCCCGCGTCCTCGACACCGGCTGCGAGGTCTACGAGGGTCTCCGTTCCCAACAGGCTTCCGCGCGCCCGTAGTCCCGGCCACAGACCTTCCTGGACTCCGGCGACGGCCACCAGCTCCCACTCCCGTCCTGCCGCGGAGTGCGCGCTCAGAAGCGTCACGGCTTCCTTGGGTACCGAGGAAGAACCGGCAGCGAGCGTCGGAATCTGTTGCTGTGATATGTATTCGACGAATCCCGCCAACCGTGCTTGCGGCAGTCGGTCGACGTAGGACGCGGCCGCATCGAACAGGGCGACGACGGCGTCCAGATCGCGATCCGCCTGAGCTCCAGCCGAACCTCCCCACGCCGACATCGACGACCATCGCTTCTCGAGTCCTGATGCCTGCCATGCAGCCCACAGAACGTCCTCGACTCCGCGGCCACGGCGAGCAACCGCGTGCGCTTTACGCACCACTCCGAGAACTCGCCGAAGTGGGGCGGATTCGACATCGGACAGTTGCGGAAGCCACGACCTGGATTTGGGAGCAGCCTGGTCGGTGACCGATGAACCGGCCGTCACGATCGCCTCACGCAGCAGTTCCGCGGAGTCCCGTTCGCCTCCCGCCCCCAGCTCGACCCGCCGAACACCACGTCGAAGCCGCCTCAATCCAACGGGATCGGCACCGCCGATGGGACCTGACAGAAGCGCCAGCGCATCCTCGCCGTCGAACTCCGGGTCGACGAGCGCGCGCAGAATCAACAGCAGACCTACTGCGCCGTGCTGACGATGCAGGGGGAGCTCCGATGCCGGAGTCACGATCGGCACCCCTGCACCCTGCATCGCTCGACGGAGCGGAGCGACGACCCTTGGCACCGAGCGGACGACGACCGCCATCTCCGACCACGGCATACCGTCCACGAGGTGTGCACGGCGCATCACATCTGCGATGAGCGCCGCTTCCTTGGCCGCCGACGTCAACACCGTCACCGTTGTTTCGGCCTCACCCCATCGGGGCTCTGCAGCTGCTTCGGCGCCGCGATGCCGCCCGACTCCTGGCAGCCTGCTTGCAATCGTCGCGTTGAGAGTCGCAACGGAGTCCGCGCTTCTGAAGTTGCGTTGCAACTCGATTCGTCGTTCGTCCCCCGGTTGCGCGAGATCGGCGACGAAACTGGGGTCGGCGCCACGGAAGGTGAACACCGCCTGGTCCGGGTCTCCTGCCACGACCGTCGACTCGGTTCTGCTGCCGATGAGTCTGATCAACTGCGCGGCCTGTGGATCGAGATGCTGAGCGTCGTCGACGATCACGTGCCGGATCCGAGCGCGTTCGGCGTGCAGCAGATCCGGATCGGTTGCGAACGCCATCAGCGCGCTGCCGATCAGTTCGGCGGCGTCCAGCCCCGGGGCGGACGCGCCTGCCGCTTCGACGCCCACTGCGCCGCGCAGCATCATCGCCTGCTCGTATCTGACGGCGAACTTGCCGACGGCCACCCATTCGGGGCGCGCGTGCTTGCGCCCGAGTTTGACGAGATCCTCGGGTCCGATACCGCGTTCGGCCGATCGAAGCATCAAGTCCCGCACTGCGGCCGCGAACCCTACGAGTCCGAGAGCCGGGCGAAGCCGCTCCGGCCAGTCGACGGCGCCGTCATCGATGTCGCCCCGGAGCATCTCTCGTACGACCGCATCCTGTTCTGCGCCGGTCAGCAGCCGCGGCGGTGGATTGCCGTAGATGGCAGCTTGCAGTCGCAGAACAGCGAAGGCATACGAGTGCACGGTGCGCACGAGTGGCTCACGTGTGGCACGCATCGCATGCTCGCCCGCGAACAATCCGGAGGTGATCTGCTCTCGCATTGCGGTGGCCGCACGTTTCGACTGTGTGAGCACCAGCACTGCTTCGGGATCGCCGTCGATAATGCGGGAGACGGCGTAATCCGCGACGAGAGAGGACTTGCCGGTTCCGGGACCGCCGATCACCTGCCATGGGCGCCAGGCGTCCGCGCCGCTTGCCGCCGCTGAGACCGAGTCCGTACGACGTGTGAGCAAACGTGCTGCCGATCCGGTCCACACACGGGAACGAGCGGCGACGCGGGGAGCTCGGACGAGTGTGACCGACGTGCCATGTCCACTGCCCCCGGCCGGTGCGGCCTGCGGGCCGTCGACGGGCTCGGGAGGAAGGTTCATGAGGCGATTGCATCACGACCCACCGACACTCCTGACTTCGTACAACGATTTTGTCAGTTCACAACGCCAATGTCGGTTGTAGGCAGGTATTCAGGTCGTAGGAACCAGTCGTACGGGCCTGATACTCGAATCGCGGGGATACGGCATAGTTGGACTCGTGCCAGAGCTGAAGCTACATACTTACGGTCCTGCCGACGGCCCCCAGGTCCTCGCTGTTCACGGAATGACGGGGCACGGCGCGCGCTGGGCCCACCTCGCCGAGAACCACCTCGCCGACGTGCGCGTGCTCGCCCCTGATCTCATCGGCCACGGACAGTCGCCGTGGACCCCGCCGTGGGACATCGCGGCTCAAGTCGAGGGACTGAAGTCGGTGCTCGACGCGAACGCCGCGGGACCCGTCGTCGTCGTCGGCCACTCCTACGGCGGGGCGCTCGCCGTGCACCTCGCGAAGTCGCACCCGGAGCTGGTCCGAGGCTTGCTCCTGCTCGACCCCGCGATCGAACTCGACGCAGGAGATCTGCTCGAAGTCGCAGGCCTGACAGCCAAGTATCCGGACTACACCGACGCAGCGGAAGCGAAGTCGGAGAAGGTGAACGGGGCGTGGGCGGACGTTCCGACCGAACTGCTCGAGGCAGAGGTCGCCGATCACCTGATCGAAACGGCGGACGGCCGTGTCGCGTGGCGTATCTCGACACCCGCCATCGTCGCATCATGGGGCGAGCTGGCACGTCCTCTCGTCGTGCCTCCGGCCGACGTCCCGACGATCGTGGTGCAGGCGATGCGCGTGCAACCGCCGTACGTCAGCGAGAGCTTTGCGGCGGCGCTGCACGACCGCCTCGGAGATCGACTGACGATGCTGGAGTTCGACTGCGATCACATGGTCGCCCAAGCCAAGCCCGTCGAGGTCGCCGAACTGGTGCGTCGGCTCCTGTAGATGGCCAAGATCACCGACGAGCAGGTCGAACGGGTCCGTGCGCTCGTCGCTTCGATCCCGGCCGGTCGCGCAAGCACGTACGGCGACATCGCCTCGGCAGCCGAGCTGTCCAGTCCTCGCATCGTTGGATGGATCATGCGTACCGACTCGGCCGACCTTCCCTGGCATCGTGTTGTGTCCGCGAGTGGGAAGCCGGCCGCACACCTGGCCACTCGTCAGCGCGAATTGTTGAGAGCGGAGGGGGTTCTCACACCCGACGGTCGCGTGAACCTCTCCGAGGTCCGCTTTTCGTTAGATCCGATCTAGACGACGAGTTCGGCCGGTTCGACGGGGTGCCCATCCCCCGCCGCCCCCGAGGATGTCTCGGCCAGTACGCGCACAGCCGCGGCGAGTTCCGACGCGGGCCTGGTGAACGGCAGCCGTAGCTTGTCGTCGAATGCGTATCCGGTACCGAACCGAGTGCCACCCGCGAGGAGCAGATTGCCCGTCGCCGCGCGACGAACCACGTCGTGCGAGGACATCCCTGCAGGCAGTGAACACCACAACGACAAGCCTCCTTCGGGTACGTGGAAGTTCCATTCGGGAAGTTCGGCGCGTACGTGCGAGACCAAGATGTCGCGCTGCCCTCGCAACCACTGCCTTCGCGCAACGAGAACGGCGTCGAATCGTTCGAGCAAGTGCACTGCTGTCGCCTGTTCGAGAATCGACACCGACAGCTGACGTCGCGCGTAGGTCCGCGCGAGTCGCGCAATCAGCTCTTTGTCCGATCGCACCCATCCCACCCGCAGTCCGCCCCACACGGACTTGCTCAGCGAACCGATCGAGATCGTCGCCGTCCCCGGCGTCGGGGCTCCGAAGGGTTCGTACGCGCCGGAATCGTCGAGCACGAGGTCCGCCGCGACCTCGTCGACAACTGTCAGAATCCCGTGGCGCGCCATCGTCGCCGACAATCTTCGGCGTCCCTCCACGCTCAGCCGCGCACCCGACGGATTCGAGAAGTCCGGCATGAGGTAGGCCAGAGTCGGTGCATTCTGGCGTGCCGACCGATCGGCGTCGTCGACGAAGGCGTCCGGGTCGGCCGCATCGATCGCGACCGGAATTGCTATGGCCCCTGCACTTTCCAGCCCCTCGATCGCACCGGGGTAGGTGGGGTGCTCGATGAGAACTCGATGACCAGGGCGCGCGAACGTCTGGAAGACCAGATGCGCTGCATCCCCCGCCCCGGATGTCACGACGATCTGATCCGGCGTGGTCGGCAGACCTCGCGCGGTGTAACGAGAGGCGATCGCAGTGCGCAGCGCGCGCGTGCCGGACGGCGCATAGCCGTGCCCCACGAGGGCCGCGCCGACCGTGGCAAGTGCACCTTCGAATGCCTCGGCGAGAAACGGTGATGCCTCGGGCGCGGCATTGACCAAGTCCAGCACGCCGGGTGATTCCGACCGCAGCATCGATCCCCACGACGTCTCCTCGGACGGCGACGAGACGAAGGTGCCCGCCCCATGCACTGCATCGGCCCATCCTTGCTCGCGCAACTCGCGATACGCAGAGGTGACGGTTACCCGGCTGACGTCCAAGGCAGTCGACAAGGCCCGCTCAGGCGGTAGCCGACTGCCGGCCGTGATGGACCCATCGGCGATGACACGACGGAGCGAATCGGCGATGGCCCGGTACAACGGCACACCGGTGGTCACCACCGGCCCCAGTAGCGCAGAGAGTGCCTTGGCGTCGATTTCGGCGGCGGGTCGGCGATCCTGTGACATCAGACCACTTTCCCACACAGGACTGAGAAATGGCGAACAAATGCAGTCCAATATAGGCGGATGTTGATTACAGGACTGATAGCTGCAGTCGGATTGGTCTCATTGGCCTGGCTACCATCGATCGTGCGTGGTGGAGGACGGTGCGGATCCTCGGGCCCGCCTCGTAGCCGTCGGGTACCGGACTGACACCACGCACTAACCTTGTCGGGTATGGACCTCGGACCGTTCGATCCCCGCCCCACCGCGAAGTACGCGCTGTCCAAGGCGAGTCCTTTCGTGGCGGCCGCGGGATTGGTCCTGGACGACGTGTCCGGCACGCGTGTGGTTGGCCACATCGAGTTGGACGAGCAGCACTTCACGCCATGGGGTGTGGTGCACGGCGGTGTCTACACCACCGCCGTCGAATCAGCAGCCAGCATCGGTGCAAGCGAGGCGGTCAAAGATCGTGGCGAGTTCGCAGTCGGCGTCCACAACGCGACGGACTTCCTGCGGGCGAGCAAGGGTGGGCGCGTCGATATCGTCGCAGAACCGTTGCAGCAAGGCCGTATTCAGCAGCTGTGGTTGGTGTCCATCACCGCAACCGACAGCGGCAAGGTCATCGCTCGGGGTCAGGTGCGCCTACAGAACGTGCCGCTCCCCACGTGAGAGAACACTGGGCCGAGCTCCGAATCGACGCGATCGTTCTCGCCGGCGGGTCGGCACGCCGGATGGGCGGAATCGACAAGCCCGCGCTGACCGTCGGCGGGACGAGCCTGGTACAGAAGGCAGTCGACGCCGTGTCGATGTCGCGCCGTGTAGTCGTCGTCGGCCCTCACCGCGGCGACCTTGCAACTCACATCGCACAGACACGCGAATCTCCCTCGGGGACAGGTCCGGTCGCGGCCATTTCGGCGGGTCTGAGCGCACTGCCGGACGCCGCCGCCGACATAGTGTTGATTCTCGCCGCCGACCTTCCTTTCGTCGATAGTCCTGCGGTCGAAACCCTCCTGTCGGAGCTGACATCGAACGATGCGGCATTCGCTGTCGACCGAAACGGAAGGGAACAATTTCTCTTCGGTGCCTGGAGGGGAGACACCCTTCGGCGACGTATCGCGGCCCTGTCC
The DNA here is from genome assembly GCF_003641205.1 of Rhodococcus sp. P1Y. Lineage (NCBI taxonomy): Bacteria > Bacillati > Actinomycetota > Actinomycetes > Mycobacteriales > Nocardiaceae > Rhodococcus > Rhodococcus sp. P1Y. Next base: position 3,070,442 of record NZ_CP032762.1, on the reverse strand, counting down.
GATCCTGCAGGACTTGCGGTTCGATCCATCATTCCGGACGACTACGTCGTGATCGAGATCGACGGACTGGAGGATTGCGACACACCAGAAGACCTCGCTCGCGCCCGGGAATCGGCAGCCGCCTCACTTCCCGAAACCCCCATACCGACCGCCGAGCAGGCACGAGAGCTGGTCAGGCGTCGTATCGATCCTCTCGAACCGCGAACGATTCTTCCTGCCGCCGCACTCGGCTGCACTCTGAGCGACGCAATCATCGCCGCCGAACCCCTTCCACCCGTTGATATTTCCGCCATGGACGGATACGCGGTGCGAGGAGTCGGGCCGTGGACCGTACGCGAGGACGTTGCATACGCGGGAACGTCGTCGCACGTGGAGCTCGCACCGGGGGACGCGATGCGGATCGCCACCGGCGCCGCTGTCCCCACCGGCGCGAGCTCCGTGGTGCGCGACGAGCACGTCGCACGCGCGGGTGATGTCCTTTCTCTGCGCGATGACGCCCCCGCGCGCGACGACACCCGCCGAGCAGGAGCGGACTGGCAGGCAGGGACCGAACTGGTGCCACCGGGCACCAGCGTGTCGGCCGCGGTCGTGTCGGTTGCGCTGAGCGCCGAGGTCGCCGAGCTCGCCGTACGCGGGCCCGTCCGCGCACTACTTGTCGTCAGCGGCAACGAAATTCAACAGCACGGCCCGCTCGAACCCGGGCACACGAGAGACAGTATCGGCGCCGTTCTGCCGAACTACCTGGCGTCCTGTGGAGCTACCGTCGACCGCACCGAACATCTCCGGGACTCCCCTACCGCGTTCGCCGACCTCCTGGCGCGAACAGCCGACGTCGATGTCGTCGTCATCGTCGGCGCAACGGGACACGGCGCAGCCGACCAACTTCGGTCTGCACTTGTGCGCGCGGGCGCCGACATCGTCGTCCAGCGAACCCACGTCAGACCCGGCGGGTCGCAGATCACCGCAGTCCTGCCGAGCGGAACCATTGTCCTCGGGTTGCCGGGAAACCCACTCGCAGCAGTAGCAACCACGATGCTGATCACTCCGGCGATCGTCGACGCTCTGACGGCTCGACGCACGCCGCCGCCTCTGCTCGGCCAGCTGACACCCGACAGCTATCTCGACTCACCGGTCGGACGCATCGTGCCGGTACAGCGCGATGGAATGCAGTGGCGAGTGCACTCGAACGTGCACACCGCCCACCTGCTGAATCTCGTCGATCACGATGCGCTGGCGTTGATTCCGCCGAACGTCACACCCGGTGCGCCGGTCGAACTTCTGCCGCTGCCCCGCTGATCACGCGTACGCCGTCCTGGTAGCGCGACGCCACGAGATCGATGATCCGGGAGTGCAGGCCGAGCGGTTCGGCGACACCGTCACTTCCCGCATCCGCCAGGCGCGTATGGAACAGGCCGCGCGCCAACAGGTAGGACGCGACGAAGACAGTCCGATGGCCCTCGCGCCGCAGCTTTTCTACCGCGTCCGCAACCGAGGGGGTCGCGGTAGCGACGTAACCGATCCGAACGGCACCCCCGGTTACCTCCGCCAGCATGGCCGCCGCACGGCGATGCTCCGCCAGCGCGCGCCGGTCGGACGATCCCGCAGCTGCGAACACGACTGCATCACCCGGCGTCCACCCCGCCCCCACCAAGCGCTCGACCATCACCTGCGCGAATACCGGATCCGGACCGAGAGCTTTCGTCACGGTCACATCGGTGTGTTCGCTTTCCGTGACTTCCCGCGGCACGTCGGTGTGCACGTGGTAACCCGAGGCGAGAAACGCCGGTACGACGACAGCGGGTGTTTCGAGCTCGCGCAAGACTTCGGAGGGTGACGGCCCGAGGACGTCCACGAATGCCACGCGCGTCGATCCAACGCGGGCGCTGACGGATTCGGCGAGCGCCGCGATCATCTCCACACCTCGTGGATTGCGCGTGCCGTGGGCGACGAGAACGAGCGTCGGCTTCACGTCCATGGGATCGGTGTCCATGTCAGTACTTGCTCCCCTCGGGCAGATCGAATTCGGATGCGGACAACGGTGACGATGTATCGATTTCGTCGCACTCCTCCGCTACGTCCGTCGGCTCGACGGCGAGACGGTACCCGCGCTTGACGACGGTCTGCACCACTTTCGGCGCGCCGAGCGAGGAACGAAGTCTCGTCATCGCTGTCTCTACGGCGTGGGTGTCTCCTCCACCACCCGGCAGCGCTGCCAGAAGGTCGTCACGCGAGACGACCCTGCCCGGTCGGCTGGCCAACGTCTTGATCAGCGCCATTCCGGCCGGCGAGACGGGACGAACCTCACCGTCGACGACGACGCATCTACTGCGGACACTGAGCGCGTGCCCACCTGCATCCATGGGCCTCGACCGTCGCGGCAGCTCTTCCGCTATATGCCGCGCCAGCGCACCCAAGCGAGCGCGCGCAGGTTGAGTCGTCGGAACATTCAGCTGTTCTAACGGCGCAGCGGTCACGGGTCCGACGCACACCGGCAGCACCCGAGAGCGCATGGACTGCAGCACTGGTTCGAGCACTCCGTTCTCGTCGGCCCGCATGAGCAACGACGCCACCGCCGGGGCGCTGGTGAAGCTGATGGCATCGAGATCGCCTACGACGACTGCCTCGATCATGCGGTCCATGGGTGCACCGTCGTCCGGTGCAGTCCAGCGGTACACAGGCACGGGCACCACCTCCGCACCAGCATGGCGCAGCACCTCGCAGAAATCTGGTACGGGTTCCCATTCGGTTGTGGCGCCGTGCAATTGGACTGCAATTCGCTTGCCTTCGACGCCCTCGGCCAACAAATGCTCCAGCACTTCGGCAGAGGACTCGGACGCCGGACTCCATTCTTCGCGGAGATCGGCTGCTCGGATGGCACCCTTGGCTTTGGGACCACGCGCGAGAAGACGTGACGACGACAACGCCCTGGCCAGGTCCTCGGCCCGTCCCCATCCGTCCGCAGCCTCAACCCATCCCCGGAATCCGATTCCGGTAGTCGCAACGGTGATTTCGGGCGGACTCTCGATGATCGCGTCGGTGACGCGTTCCAGTTCGGCGTCGTCGGCCAGCGGGATGATGCGAATTGCGGGCGCGTGCATCACCGACGCGCCGCGCCGCACGAGAAGCGTGGCGAACTCCTCGGCCCGTCTCGACGCTGTGATTCCGACGGTGAATCCCGCTAGTGGCGTGTCTGCCCCGGCCCCGGCCCCGACCAGGTCGCTCACGTCGATTCGCCGCGCACGAACACGACCCCGTCGACGACCTTGGTCTGGAAGGACCCCACGCCCACCGTCTCGTCGTCGAGGCAGCGCCCGTCCACCAGGGAGAAGACCTGCTTGAGCAGAGGAGAGGCGACGGTGGGTTCGCCGCCGCGGTCGCCGACCAGACCCCGTGACATCACTGCTGCCCGACCGAACGGGTCGATGTTGCCGACTGCGTACGTGTCGCCACCTTCGAGCACGAACAGCGCAGCCTGTACACCGCCGCGCAGCAACACTGCGACCCCTCGGCCCGGCGTCAAGGAGTCGACGGTGCATGCCGCAGTCCATTCACGTGCTGTGCGGGTCGTGGCGGCGTGCGCGGTGGTGCCGGTGCGAGAATCGATGACAGTCATCTTGAAGTACCTCCTGGTGCTATTGCACGGTGCCGATGTTTCTGTGTCGTTAAGTGGCGATTACCCGGGTGTGCACATGCGGTCGGTTCCCGGCAGCCACGTGCGTCAGAGGTCAGGATCCGAACTTCGGCATGCCCATGAGCACGGGAACCTTGCGGTCGCCGCTCTCGTCGAACGCGATCGTCGGATCGGCTTCTTCCGGGGCGTTGACGAACGAGACGAACCGTCCGAGCTTGCTCTCGTCCTCCAGCACCCCGGCCCATTCGTCCTTGTAGCCGGCGACGTGGCGTTCCATGTCCGCTTCCAACTCTGCGCCGATTCCGAGACTGTCCTCGCACACGACGGCCTTCAGGTGCTCCAGCCCGCCGTCGAGCGAATCGAGCCAGGGTGCGGTGCGCTGCAACCGATCGGCGGTACGCACGTAGAACATGAGGTAGCGATCGATGTAACTCACGAGTGTCGAGTCGTCCAAATTGGAGGCCAGGAGTTGCGCGTGCTTGGGCGATTGTCCGCCGTTGCCGCCGACGTACAGGTTCCATCCACCCTCGGTGGCGATGACGCCGACGTCCTTGCCCCTGGCCTCGGCGCACTCACGGGCGCAACCGGACACTCCGAACTTGATCTTGTGCGGCGAGCGCAGACCGCGGTAACGGTTCTCGAGATCCACCGCCATCCCGACCGAGTCCTGCACACCGTAACGGCACCAGCTCGAACCGACACAACTCTTGACGGTACGCAGCGACTTGCCGTACGCCTGACCGGATTCCATGCCCGCGTCCACGAGCCGCTTCCAAATTGCAGGCAGCTGCTCGACGCGGGCACCGAACATGTCGATCCGCTGTCCACCGGTGACCTTGGTGTACAGCCCGTAGTCACGAGCGACCTCACCGATGACGATGAGCTGCTCCGGCGTGCACTCCCCTCCAGGCATCCGCGGCACGACCGAATACGTCCCGTTCTTCTGAATATTGGCGAGGAAGTGGTCGTTGGTGTCCTGCAGCGAAGCCTGTTCACCGTCGAGAATGTGATCCGAAGAGGTGGACGCGAGAATCGACGCGACGACCGGCTTGCAGATATCGCACCCACTGCCGGTGCCGTACTTGGCGATCAGCGAGGAAAAAGTACGGGTGTTCGTCGCACGGACGATCTCGAACAGTTCGGCACGTGACTGACCGAAGTGCTCGCACAATGCTTTCGACATCACGACGCCGGACGCTGCGAGAAGCGCTTTGATCGACGGGAGGCAGCCACCGCATGTCGTACCTGCGGTCGTGCAACTCTTCACCGACGCGACATCGCATGCGCCATCGTCGATTGCGCCGCAGATTGCGCCCTTGGTGACGCCGTTGCACGAGCAGATCTCCGCGTCGTCGGGCAGTGCACCGATGCCCACTTGCTCCGCGGCCGGGGATATCAGTGCCGCCGGATCACCGGGCAGTTCACGTCCCACCAGAGGACGCAGGAGTGAGTACGCAGTGGCGTCGCCGACGAGAATGCCGCCGAGCAGCGTCTTTGCGTCGTCCGATACGACGAGCTTGGCGTACGTCCCCTTCGGCGCATCACTGAACACGACTTCGAGAGCACCGGGGGTCGCAGCCATCGCGTCGCCGAAGCTGGCGACATCGACGCCCATGAGCTTGAGCTTGGTCGACATGTCAGCGCCAGGGAATTCGGCTGCGCCACCCAGCAACCGGTCGGCGACGACCTCGGCCGTGGAGTATCCCGGTGCGACCAACCCGTAGCAGCGGCCCTCGACCGCTGCGCACTCACCGATGGCGAAGACGGCTGGATCGGCTGTGCGGCAGCCGATGTCGACCATGATCCCGCCGCGCTCGCCCACGTCCAGCCCTGCCTCGCGGGCGAGTTGATCCTGTGGGCGAACTCCGGCCGAGAAGACCAGCAGGGCAGCATCGATGACACTGCCGTCCGACAATTCGACGGACAGCCCTGCGCCGTCGGTGTTCTCGGTGATGGACGACGTTCCGACGCCGGCGTGTACGTGCAATCCGAGGTCGGTGACCAGTCGCGCCAACAACGCGCCTCCGCCTTCGTCGACCTGAAGCGGCATCAGCCGAGGCGCGAATTCGACGACGTGCGGGGTCATTCCCATCTTCTTCAGCGCGTTGGCGGCTTCGAGACCGAGCAGACCGCCGCCGACGACGACTCCGACCGCGCCCGGACCTGCGGCGTCCGCACGGGCTCGGATCTTGTCCAGATCGTCGAGAGTCCTGTAGACGAAGCACTCAGGTCGGTCGTGACCGGGGATGGGGGGCACGAAAGGATAGGAGCCGGTGGCGAATACAAGCGCGTCGTAGTCGACGATGTCGCCACCGGATGTGGTGATCGTGCGGGCCGTCCGGTCCACACTGTCGGCCCGCACACCGATACGCATGTCGACGGCGTCGTCGCCCAGGTAGTCGTTGCCGGCGAGCGCGAGCTCCCGGTGGTCCCACGCTCCGACGTAGGACGAGAGCCCGACTCGGTCGTAGGCAGGGAGCGCCTCCTCGCACAGAACCGTCACCTTCCAGGCGCCGGCCTCGTCACGCGCCCGAAGCGCCTCGACGAACCTGTGACCGACCATTCCGTGACCTACGACCACCGCGTTCTTCATCTGACGGTTTCCTTCCCAAAATGTGTGCAGAGCAATGCTTGTGACACGAAACGTCCGTCAGACTGCGACCGAGGACTCGGTCTTCTCGTCAGCGATCACTCGGGGCTTGCGTAGGTAGACCGCGTATGTGAGCGCGCAGCAGACGACGTAGAAGGCGAGGAACACCCAGAAGGCCGTGGTGGCCGATTTCGCTTCACCCGAGTACGACGCCCGCAGAACCAGGTTGATGCCGACGCCACCGAGTGCGCCGATCGCACCTGCTATTCCGATGAGCGCACCGGACATTCTCCTGGACCAGTGCTGCTGCTGTTCGAGTGACATTCCCTGCAGCTCGGTCGATTTCGCGGCAAAAATGGCCGGGATCATCTTGTACACCGAACCGTTGCCGAGCCCCGACAACAGGAACAGCAGGATGAATCCGACGACGAACAGCGCCATCATCGTTCCGCTCGCTGCACCTGCGGTGTTGTCGTCCCACGTGCTGGCCGCAACGAGGATTCCGGTGGCGAACACCATCGCCACGAACGTGTACAGCGTGATCTTTCCGCCGCCGATCCTGTCGGCGAGCTTGCCACCGAACGGGCGAGAGATCGACCCGAGCAGCGGTCCGAGAAATGCAATCTGTGCGGCATGAAGCGATGCCTGAGCTTGCTGCGCCGCGGTTGCGGGAGCACCGTCGGTCAGCCCGGCGAGAAAGTTGATCTGCAAGACCTGGCCGAAGGCGAAGCTGAAGCCGATGAACGAGCCGAACGTGCCGATGTAGAGGAACGCGATCCACCACGAGTCCGCGAATTTCAGCACGTCGATCATGGAGCGACCGTTGGTCTTCTGGTTGTCGAGGTTGTCCATGAAGAGCGCGGCGCCGACAGCGGCGATCGCGATGAAGACCAGGTACACGGCGCAGACGAGCTCCGGTGCGGTGTTTCCGATCGTCGCGATGACGAGAAGTCCGATGAGCTGGATGACCGGCACACCGATGTTTCCACCGCCTGCGTTCAGGCCCAGAGCCCAGCCCTTCTCGCGTTGTGGGTAGAACGCATTGATGTTGGTCATCGACGACGCGAAGTTGCCGCCGCCGAGTCCCGCGAACGCAGCGACGATGATGTAGGTGGTGTACGACGCGGGATTCAGCATGAAGTACATCGTCAGCACGGTCGGGATCAACAGCACGAGTGCGCTGAAGATGGTCCAGTTGCGACCGCCGAACTTCGCCGTGGCGAAGGTGTACGGGATTCGCAGGATCGCACCGACCAGAGTCGGTACGGCGACGAGGAAGAACTTCCCTGCTGCATCGATGCCGTAGACCGATACGGGCATGAACAGCACCATCACCGACCAGATCGACCAGATCGAGAAACCGACGTGCTCGGCAACGACGGACCAGATGAGATTCCGTTTGGCGATCGCCTTACCGCCTGCTTCCCACGCCACGGTGTCCTCTGAGTTCCAGTGGCTGATGCGGTGCTTGATCGACACCGGGACCGTCCCCGGCGGGGTCGAAGTGGAAGCAGTCTCGGCTGATGGTGCCTCGGGAATGCTGGTCACGTGGGCCTCCTGATCGGGTGGGAGACCCAAAGATAGGAAAGCCATGTTGCGCGGGCGATGCCCGCGGTGACCCTAGGATTAACTATCTCTCACGTGGCCGCGTCGACCGAAGTGAGGGCTACCAGGTGTCTTCGAGCATGCGAGGCCTGCAGCACAGGTAGCCGGCGACGAGAAGCACACCGACACATCCGGTCAGCACGAGCATGGGCACGCCCCAGCCGCCCGACACAGTGTGCAGCAAACCGAACGACAACGGGCCCGTCGCCGACACGACGTATCCGAGACCCTGCGTGAACCCCGACAAGCCCGAGGACCCAGCGGGGGTCCTCGTGCGAAGGTTGATGAGTGTCAACGACATCGGGAAGGTCATCGTGCCGAGTCCGATAAGGCAGACCCAGGCGACGGTACCGCTGGTCGGTGAGAAGTGCAGGCCAGCAAAGCCGATCAGATAGCAGACCACCGCTCCGAGGACGAGGCCGTACGGGTTCGCCCAACGTGCGCACAACGACGGCGTCACCAGCGAAGAGATCAGTCCCATCGCTCCGAAGGCCGCCACCGACGCCCCCGCCGCTGCTTCGCTGATGCCGGCGTCGGTCAGGATTGTCGGAAGCCAGGTCAACATCGAGTACGTGATGAACGACGTCATGGCGAACATGCCCGCCATTCCCCAGGCCAGGGACGAACGCCAGATCCGACCCGTAGCCTCGGGCTGCACTACCGAGCTGCCTTCTTCACCGGACGCGTCGGCTCTGTCGTGTCCCCGCCGCGCCAGCACGACGCCGAGCCACGGCAACGCGGCCGCCACCCCGACGACTGCCCAGACGCCGATCGAGACGCGCCATCCGTGCGCCTCCGCCAACGGAACGGCAAGAAGCGGAGGAACCAAGGTGCCGACCTGCAACACGCAGATGTAGATGGTGCTGACGATCGCCAGCCGGTCGGAGAAGTAGCGCTTCACCAGTGGCGGGATCACGACGTTGCCGATTCCCATGCCCGCCAACGCGATCGCGGACAGCAGTAGAAGCGACACCGTCCCTGGAGCGAAAGCGCGGGCTCCCATCCCGAGAGTCGTCATGATCATCGCGATCAACGCTGCTCGTTCGAGACCCGTTCTCTTGGCAATGACCGGCGTGAGCAGGCCGAACACCGCGAACATGGCCGGGGGCAGCATGCCGACGATGCCGATGACGGTCGAGCCGAAGTGAAGGTCTGCGCCGACGCGGCCGAAAAGTGGGCTGATGGATGTGACCGCGGCTCGCAACGTAAGCGCAGAGAGCACGATCGCAGTGAACACGAGCAGGCGTCCCCGCAGCAGAGTCGATGCGTTCTCGCGCTCGTCCGTCTCGTTCTTCGCAGCAACACTCACCGCAAAATCATAGGATGACCGGATCATCTGGCGCAAAGCACTAAAATCGCCGACGACCATCAGAGCACGGGAGTTCACGATGCAACACGTTCAACGTTCCAGCCTGATCACCCAGGTGACGGCGCAACTTCGCGAGGAGATTGTCACCGAACGATGGCCCGTCGGCACGCGGATTCCTACCGAGACCGAGCTCTGTGCGCTTACCGGAACGGGCAGGAACACCGTGCGTGAGGCCGTTCAGGCGCTGGTTCACGCCGGAATGGTCGAACGACGCCAAGGCTCGGGGACATTCGTCATGGCCACGTCCGACCTCGGCGGGACGCTCGGCAAGTACTTCGCCGACGCACAGGACCGCGACGTGACCGAACTACGACGCGCCCTCGAAGTCACCGCCGCCGCACTCGCGGCCGATCGCCGAGACGCCGAGGACATTCGCGTGCTGAGCGAGAAGCTCACAGCGCGAAACGCCGCATGGGCTACCGACGACATCGACGGCGCCATCGCCGTCGACGCCGCGTTTCATCGCGCGATCGTCGCAGCCAGTCACAACGCCATCTACCTCGAGTTCTACGACTCTCTGGTGCCGATCATCCGCTCGACCATGCACCACCACGTGACCGCACACGGGAACGATTACGACGAGGAACACGCGGCCGTGGTCGACGCAATCATTCGTGGCGATGCCGAGGCAGCCCGAGTCACTTCGCTGGCCTTCTTCGCCGAACTCGGCGCCACCGAACCGGCCCCTGCTCCGGCGCCGACCGACCTGTAGCCCACCTGGCAGGCGCAGTCGACGGTGCTAGAGAAGGAGCCGTACGAGGTCGGCCGTCCGCGCCAAGCCGGGAAACGCCTCCGGCGTCGACCGCGGGTGGAGTGCGTGAACCGAGAAACGGAAGATCAAGGCACGCAACAACATCTGCGGCCATTCCGGTAGGTCCTCCCACCGCCCGATCAGCGCATCGTCAGCGCCTCCCCACGAAATGGCATCGACGACGGTCACCGCCGCCGCCCAGGACGCCGGACGCCAATACGGTGCAATGTCGGTGATGCCCGGCGCCTCGCTACCGTCGAACAGGACGGTGCCGAACAAGTCACCGTGCACCAGCTGATCCGTCGATTGCACCGGCTTACGCAGGCTGGCGAGCTGTTTGACCAGTTCGAGACTCTGCTTGCCGTCGACCGACGTCACCTCGGGCGCGCCCGCCGCTCGAGCCGCTCGAAGAGGCGTCGCCTCCCACGCTGCGCGATCAGCGGCGACGAACACGTCGGCGTCCGCCCACGGCGCGACCGGCGGCGCCGCGAGGAAGCGTGGACGCTCCAACCCCGCCGTCGCTGCGTGAAGTCGAACCGACAGCGATACGACTTCGTCGTGCCGGGGTTCGGGTGAACCGAAGATGAACGTGTCCGCGCGCCAACTACTGACGACGTATCGGCCGTCCGTCGATCGCACGGGTCTGGCCAGACGGACACCGTCGACGGCCAACGATTCGCGTACCTTCGCCGACCAGGCAGCACGCGCGTGGTCCGCGACCGGCGACAGGACGACGTCGCCGAGTCGCCACCCACCGTCCCAGTCCGCGCCGAGCGGAACCGGAGGTACGTCGCGCAGCCCGAACGTGGAGATCACGTGTTGAGGGGGTTCCACTGAGCTCACAGCCGCCACGCTACCGCCGAGCGCGCACGGGTGGCCGCAGGCGCGCTAGTACATCGGGAGCGACGGATCCACCTGTTTCGCCCACGCGACGATCCCGCCCTGCAAGTGAACCGCGTCCGAGAACCCCGCAGCATGGACCAGGGCTAGCACTTCGGCGGACCGGATGCCGGTCTTGCAGTGCAGCACAATGCGGCGATCGGAAGGCAGGTCGACCATGGCCTCGCCGGATAGAAATCGCCCCTTCGGAACGAGTGTGGCCCCGTCGATTCGCGCGATGTCCCATTCGACGGGTTCACGAACGTCGATCAGAGCAACCTCCTCGGGACCTTTCAACAATGCTGCGAGCTCGGCCGGGGTGATCGTCGATCCCTCGGCCGCAGCAACTCCGTCCTCCGAGACGACTCCGCAGAACGCGTCGTAGTCGATCAGTTCGGTCACCGGGATGCGATCGGGATCACGCCCCACCTTGATGGTCCGGTAGGACATGGCCAGGGCGTCGTAGACCAGGAGTCGGCCCAGCAGGGTGTCACCGATTCCGGTGATCAACTTGATCGCTTCGGTGACCATGACCGAACCGATCGACGCGCACAACACGCCGAGCACACCGCCTTCGGCGCACGACGGCACCATGCCGGGCGGTGGGGCCTCGGGATACAGGTCGCGGTAGTTGAGGCCGACCCCTCCCGGCGCGTCCTCCCAGAACACCGAGACCTGGCCCTCGAAACGGTAGATCGAACCCCACACGTACGGCTTCCCTGCCAACACCGCGGCGTCGTTGACCAGGTACCGGGTGGCGAAGTTGTCCGTCCCGTCCAGAATCAGGTCGTACTGCGCGAACAGAGCCACCGCGTTGTCGCGGTCGAGTCTGGTTTCGTGGAGGCGGACGTCGACACCGTCGTTGACCTCCCTGATCGAATCACGAGCGCTGGCCGCCTTGGACCGACCGACGTCGCTCCGTCCGTGAATGATCTGGCGCTGAAGGTTGGACAGTTCGACATCGTCGAATTCGACGATTCCGAGTGTCCCGACACCCGCCGCAGCGAGGTAGAGCAAAGCGGGAGAACCCAGTCCCCCGGCTCCGATGACGAGAACCTTCGCTGCACGCAGTCGACGTTGGCCGACGGTTCCCACAGCGGGAATGATGAGGTGCCTGCTGTACCGCGCGACCTCGTCGTACGACAGCGGGCCCGACGGTTCCACCAACGGCGGCAGCACGGTCATGGAGGTTTCGCACCTTTCCTCGACTGCTAAGCGATCAGCTACGAGGGTACGGCCACGGATTGAACCTGCATGTCTTGCCGTCCATCGGTACCACCCCTTCGGGATCGAGGCGGGCGATGTCGTCGTTCGACGTGCCGAAGGTCTGCTGCATCATGACGGGCGCAAGTCCGCCCTCGGTCTCGCACGGCTGGTGTTGCTGATACCCGATCGCGTGGCCGACCTCGTGATTGATCTGATACTGACGGTAGGACCCGATGTCGCCTTGGAACGCGATCGCACCCCGGACCCATCGGGGCTCGTTGAGGACGACTCGACCGATCCCGGGGTTGTAACAGGACACTTCGAGTTGAATGTCGTATCCGCAGGCCTGGCGAATACTCATCTGGGAAGTCAGCGAGATTCGGAAGTCCGGTTCGCCCTGATCGATGCGTCGGAATGCGAATCGTGGATCGTTGGTCCAGCTCTTCGGGTTGCCGAGCGTCTGATCGACCAATCGACCGAAGGATTCGTCACCGCCGAACCCGACGGTGTCGACACCGTCCTCCACTTCGACGGTGTACGTGAACACCCGCTCTGTTCCCTGCCCTACCTGCTCGGTGGACCCAGGGACCGAATGCCAGGTACCAGCGCCCTGCACCGCGAACGAACCACCGTCCGGCAATTCGCCCGAAGGTACCGACTCGGCGAAATTGCCGTCGGCGGCGGGAGGTACCCCGATCACACCGGTCGTGTCGGATGTACTCGGGCTCAGGGCCCCGAAACCGGGATCGGCAGGCTGCGAATCGACGGCCGCGGCCGGAGTGGACGGATCACCGGTTCTCACCGCGTCGAACACCACGAGAGAAGTCACCACGAGCAGGATCGGAATCGCGTAGGCACGCCAGCCGTACACGGAGGTGAACTTGCCCAGCTTGGATTGTTTTCGCACCTGCCGGTCAGGGCGCGGCGAGCGCGTCCGACGGGATTCGCTGCGCTCCGTCGGATCCCACTGCGCACGAAGAGGTTGGTGCGATCCGCGGCCGCCGACTCCGCGCGGCAGATCCTCGGGCGGCAGATCCCCAGGCGCACCGTCGTCGAAGCCGTATCCGTAACCACTGTCCGCGTATTCACTCGCGTCCGACCATGCCCTTCCGCTGCGCCGCGGCCCGCCTCGGTCAGTCACCCCGCCAGAATCTCACAGTCGATTCGATACGCCCGTCGCCGCGCCGATGTTTGTGTCTTGAAACAAACCAGGGGACGGCAATCGCCGCCCGACAGCGGCATAGCTCGAACCGAACTGGTACCCCTCACGGACACAGGCGCCCCGCCATCCCATCTCCGCCAGGCGCGGCAGGTATCGTTGCTCTTCGATCTGCACTACAGATGCCTGACGGCTATTTCGGCAGCACATTGCCGTCCAGGTTCCCGACAACGGGTGCAGTGACGATGCGGATGGGAACTACCACAATGACAGATCTTGCAGATCGGATGTCCTCGGACCGTCCGGCCTCACCGGCGAACCGTCGCAGCGCACGTCTGCCACGTGATGCCCGACGGGCGCAGCTCCTTGCCGCTGCCAGCGAGGTGTTCGTGAACCGCGGCTACCACGCGTCCGGCATGGACGAAATCGCCGAATGCGCCGGCGTCAGCAAGCCGGTTCTCTACCAGCACTTCCCCGGAAAACTCGAGTTGTACCTGGCGGTCCTTCAAAGCTACGTCGACACCCTGATCTCCGGTGTCCGCCAAGCTCTGCGCTCGACGACCGACAACCGCAAGCGTGTACGTGCAGCAGTCCTCGCGTTCTACGATTTCGTCGACACCGACACCCAAGGGTTTCGCCTGGTGTTCGAATCGGACCTCATGGGCGACCCGCAGGTGAACGCCCGCGTCGAGCAAGCAACCGAAGCGTGCGTCGACGCCGTGTTCGACCTCGTCGCCCACGACTCGGGACTCGATCCGTACCGCGCCCGCGTTCTGGCCGTCGGCCTGGTCGGTGCCAGCCAGTTCACCGCACGCTACTGGTTGAGCGCAGACCGGCCGATCTCCAAGGAAGATGCCGTCGACACGACGGTCTCGCTCGCGTGGGGCGGACTTTCGCACGTTCCCCTTCAGGCACCCTGAGCGCAACATTCACGCGAATGGCCCCGTATCGAACAATTCGATACGGGGCCATTCGTCTGTAGTTCCGCGGTACGCGAGACTGCGCGGGGTCGCACCCCCGCCGCCGGGTCAGGCGGTGGCGAAGCCGACCTTGCGTGCATCGGCCGGGCCGATCTCCACGTACGACACCTTGGCCGACTGAACGAGGTACTTGCGGCCCTTGTCGTCGACGAGGGAGAGTACGTCCTTCTTGCCCGCGAGCGCCTCGGCCACCAGGGTCTCGACCTCCTCGGGAGACTGCGCACTGTTCACCACGAGCTCACGAGAGCTTTCCGACACACCGATCTTGACCTCCACGGCCAACCTCCGAACTCATAGATTGAACTTTTGCTGCTCCGCCCAGGCTAGTGCAGTGAGCGACCGCCGGGTGCGTCCCAGGGTGTGCTGTCAGCGAACACCGCGCTCTCACACCAACCCGAGAACTCGCATCCGCTCCGCGTGCTGCTCCTGCATTCGATCGAACAACGCAGCAACACCATTGAGATCGCCCGACGCGCTGATGACCAAATCGGTCAGGCTCTCGCGCTGAGCGAGGACGTACTGCGCCTGCGTAATCGCCTCACCCAGGAGGCGGCGGCCCCACAGCATCAGACGGGCCTTGTCCTGCGTGCTCGCGCCGACCCGGGTGGACACCTCGTGTACGACGAATTCCGAGTGGCCGGTCTCGGCGAGAACCTCGCGGACCGTCGCGGCGACGGCCGGATCGAGCGTGTGCGCGATCTCGCGATAGAAATCGGCGGCCAAACCGTCGCCGACGTACGCTTTGACCAGCACTTCCAGCCACGTCGACGGATTCGTCGACGCGTGGTAGTCGTCGAGTGCTCGGACGAACGGGTCCATGGCCGAATACACGTCGACATCGCGATCGGACAGTGCACCGACCAGGGTTTCGAAGTGGTTCATCTCGGCGGCGGCCATACTCGCCAGAGCAACTCGGCCCTGCATGGACGGCGCCGACTTCGCGTCCTCGGCGAGCCGGTAGAACGCTGAGATCTCGCCGTACGCGAGCACCGCGTACAACTCGGACACCCCGGGATGGTCGAACGGAATGCGCACTTCGCCGCCACCGTTCGGGTCGAGTGTCGGCGCATCTTCGGTGAACGATTCCGGCGAGTGGGCTCCCATGGGTGTCGATCGTAGTCTCGCTCGTGGCACCCGCGCGCCGCCGAAGCGGGTGCGAGAATTCTCACGCCGCTGAGGACGCCGACACCACCGCGTCCGAGTAGCGATACGTGCTTTGAGCGCTCGGCGAGCTATCATGGTGGTCGGATCACCGCCCGGACCGATTAGACGGACCGAACATTTCGACAACGGTGATCCGACTGACAATGTGTGCGCACCTGATCCGGGTCGCTACGACTGCTTCGCCGACTGTCGAGTACCACCCGTTCCACCGACACGGCTGAGGCTCGATGCGATATCACAGCCGGGATCGAGGGCATCGACTTCGGCCGGCAATAGGCCTGTGTCCTTCCTTGTGCGTACGTGTGAACACGAGGAAGGCCAGAACACTGAGCAAAATAGTTATCGACCAAGAGCCCGAGACCGGCGACACCACGCTGTCCGCACAGCTCGACGACACTCACGTGCCCCCCACGTTCGCCGAACTGGGCGTGCGCGAGGACATCGTCCGCTCCCTGAAGGACATCGGGATCGAGCGAACCTTCGCCATCCAGGAGCTGACCCTTCCGCTCGCGCTTGCCGGCGACGATCTCATTGGCCAGGCACGCACGGGTATGGGCAAGACCTTCGGTTTCGGCGTTCCCCTGCTCCATCGAATCTCCACCACCGACTCCGGCACAACGACGCTGGACGGCACACCTCGCGCGCTGATCATCGTGCCGACTCGCGAGCTGTGCGTACAGGTGAGCTCCGACCTCGCAAACGCTTCGAAGCACCTCAAGTCGAACGGCACGCCGGTCAAGGTCCTGTCGATCTACGGGGGCCGTCCGTACGAGGCCCAGATCAGTGCCTTGCAGAACGGCGTCGACGTGGTCGTCGGTACTCCGGGTCGCCTGCTCGACCTGGCCAAGCAGGGCCATCTGATCCTCGGCAAGATCGGCGTCCTCGTTCTCGACGAGGCCGACGAGATGCTCGATCTGGGTTTCCTCCCGGACATCGAGCGAATTCTCGGCATGGTGCCCGCGAAACGACAGACGATGCTGTTCTCGGCGACGATGCCGGGGCCGATCATCACGCTCGCGCGTACGTTCCTCACCCAGCCGACGCACATTCGCGCCGAAGAGGCCGAGTCCTCCGCAGTGCACGACCGCACCGCCCAGCACATCTACCGCGCACATGCGCTCGACAAAGTCGAGCTGGTGTCGAAGGTGCTCCAAGCCAACGGCCGCGGAGCAACGATGATCTTCACGCGCACCAAGCGCACAGCGCAGAAGGTCGCCGACGAATTGCTCGAACGGGGATTCGCGGTCGGCGCAGTGCACGGTGACCTCGGTCAGATCCAGCGTGAGAAAGCACTGAAGAAGTTCCGCACCGGTGGAATCGACGTACTGGTCGCCACCGATGTGGCCGCACGAGGTATCGACATCGACGATGTCACTCACGTCATCAACTACCAGTGCCCCGAGGACGAGAAGACCTACGTGCACCGCATCGGTCGTACCGGCCGCGCTGGACGCACCGGCATCGCGGTCACACTGGTGGACTGGGACGACATGCCTCGCTGGCAGCTGATCGACAAAGCTCTCGGTCTCGCACTTGCCGAACCGATCGAGACCTACTCGAGTTCACCGCATCTCTTCGCCGAGCTCGACATCCCCGTCGGCGTCTCCGGTTCCGTGAAGAAGGCACCCGAAAAGTCCGCAGAACCGGCACCCTCGGTAGCCACGTCCACCGACGATGCGCCGGCGGACTCCTCGGACACGCCGTCCAAGCCTCGTCGAACCCGTTCACGTCGACGCACTCGTGCAGGAGAGGCTCCAACCGGTCAGGCGGACGGCGGCGCGGAAACATCTGCCGCGCCCGACCGCACGGCAACGCCCGCTCCGGACGCCTCGGGCTCGGACACTGCTGCCGCAACTCCTCGGCGTCGCCGCCGGCGTCGCTCGCCCGCGGCCGCATCCTCCGGTCAGCCGAGCGCCGAGTAACCTTTTCTCGTGCTTGCACCCGAACGTCGCCGACGGTCGGACCTCGTCGCCGCGGCAACCCTTGTGGTCGTCGCGGCGCTCGTACTTTCGGTGATCTGGTTCTTCAGCGATGCACGAGGGACGACATCCGAACCCGCGCAGGCGCCACTCCCCCAGGCCGCTACGGCCTCGGCCGTTCCCGACACGCTGTCGGAGCTGTGGCGCGAGCCCAGCCCAGCCACCTCGACGCCCGTGGTGACCGGAAGCACTGCGGTCACCGGTGACGGCGGAAGTGTCGCCGGCATCGATCCGCTCACCGGGGAGACGGTGTGGAGCTATCGCCGAGACGTTCCCCTGTGCGGGCTCACGAGTGCGTGGAACACCGTAGTGGCGGTCTTCACCGACGACCGCGGATGTTCCCAGGTCACCGAGCTCGACGGTGCGAGCGGCACCCGCAAGGCGCAGCGAACCTCGGACGCCGACCCTGCGGTCACACTTGCGGACGACGGAACGTATGTAACCTCGCGCGGCGACACACGTCTGGAGCTCTGGCGTTCGGACCTGGTGCGCACGCTCGAGTACGGCCGTGTCGACGCCCCGGTCAATCCGAACAGCCAGCCGCGGACGGGGTGCACGCTGCTGTCCTCTGCATCCAACAGTTCACGGCTCGCTGTCCTGGAGAAGTGCCCTGGCGAGTCCGCTGCCCGGCTGACCACTCTGAACCCGGCTCCGAAGGACGCTGGGGAACCCGAAGAGTACGGATCGAGTGTCGTGGCAGCGTTGATCGGATCGGACGGTCCAATCGAGGGCGCATCGATCCTCGTTGCCTCGGGAGATCGCGTCGCAGTGGCAATCCCCGAGCATTCAGGACTCCCCGCGCGAGTGGCGGTATTCGACGGCAACGCTCAGCCACTGTCCGACTTCGAACTGCCGAACGGATCGACGACCGACTTCGCCCCAGCCCTGTCACCTGTGGTGACGAAGGCCGCGAACGTATTCAGTTGGTGGACCGGTTCGAGTGCTGTGGCGCTCGGGTTGACCGATCTCGCGCCGCAATGGACGCTACCCGGCGCGCTCGGACCGGGCACCCTGATGGCGGGACGGCTACTGGTCCCGGTGCCGGACGGAATCGCCGTGATCGACCTGGCGACAGGAACTCCCGAGAGAACGATCGCCGTCGATCGCGACGGCTACGTAGGACCTGTCGGCACCTCGGTGGTCGGTGATGTCGTGCTGGAGCAACGTGGAAGCGACATCATCGCCCTGTCCGGCTGATTGGTCGGGGCCGCTGACGTGAAGACCGTCAGTTCAGCGCTTCCGGAACGTAGGTCTTGACCGGATCGCCACTACGCCAGTGGTCGAGCAGGTTGGTCGCGAGCTCGCGATATGCCTGCGCGCCCTTGTTCTTTCGACCCGACAACACGGTGACACCCGACGCCGATGCCTCCGCGAAGCGCACTGTGCGTGGGATCGGCGGCGCCAACACCGGTAGGTCGTACCGGTCGGATACATCGCTGAGCACGTCACGACTGTGAGTGGTACGCGCGTCGAACAGGGTCGGGAGGGCGCCGAGGAGAGTCAGGGCAGGGTTGGTGATCTGCTGCACCTCGGTCACGGTCCGCAGAAGCTGCCCGACGCCGCGATGCGCAAGGGTCTCGCACTGGAGCGGCACGAGTACCGAATCCGCCGCCGTCAGCCCGTTGAGTGTCAGCACACCGAGTGACGGCGGGCAGTCGATGATGACGACGTCGAAATCTTCGAGGACCGGCGCGAGAGCTCGCTTGAGCGCGAATTCCCGGCCCGCCCGCATCAACAACAACGCCTCGGCGCCCGCCAAGTCGATGGTGGCAGGCAACAACGCGATACCCTCGTCGGTATCGACCAGCACGTCGGCGACGGACGCATCCCCGGTGAGCACGTCGTGAACCGAGGATTCGAGTTTGTCCGGATTGTGTCCGAGCGAGAACGTCAGACATCCCTGCGGATCGAGATCGACCACGAGAACTCGTCGATCCTGAGCGTGCAGCGCTGCCGCAAGAGATGCCACCGTGGTGGTCTTTGCGACTCCGCCCTTCTGGTTGGCAACCGCTAGTACTGTCGTCACACCCTTGATCCTTGCCTACTCGGACTTCACGGGGCGAGAAGCGGCGTGTGGTGGGCGCGTCGGTGAGACGAGCACTTCGCACCTCTCCCGACGCGCGTCAACGCGGAATCAGTGCAGCAGAATCGGTTTGGATGCGTCGACACCCTCGGACGGTGCGATCTTCTTGCGGGGGAGGAAGTACGCAGGAACGAACGTCAGCACGATGAGTACCAGCGCAACCATGAACGTGGTCCCGAAAGCACTAGCCGAGATGTCGAGCGCCTCGGTAGGCGAGGACGCCTGGGCGACGTTCTTCATCTGGTTGGTCAGAACGACCGACATCACCGCGGTACCGATGGATCCAGCCGTCTGCTGGACGATGTTCATCAAGGTCGAACCACGTGCCACATTGTGATCGGTGAGCGTTTGCAGCGCCGCGGTCATGATCGGCATCATCGTCGAACCGAGGCCCATCCCCATGACGAACAGCGCACCCAGCAAGACCACGTAGGACGTCTCGGCGCCGACCTGTGTGAAGACGGCCATGCCTGCCGTGATGAAGACCATCCCTGCCAGCACGATCTTGCCCGGCCCGATCTTGTCCGCGAGAGCCCCTGCGATCGGCATCGTCAGCATCGCGCCGATGCCCTGCGGCGCGAGGAGCAGTCCGGCGGCAAGAGTCGTCTCTCCGCGGATCTGCAGAAAGTAGCTCGGAAACAGCAGCCCGGCGCCCATGAACGCAACCATGAACAGCACCGTCGTGAGTACCGCGATGGTCAGCGCACGGTTTGCGAAGAGCCGGAGGTCGATGAGGGGGTGCTCGGTCCGCAGAGCGTGGAACACGAACAGCACGATCAGCACCAGTCCCAGGATCGCCGACGCCAACACACGCGTGGAGAAAACCGTCCCGGTCTCCGGAATCGACGACACGCCGAACAGGAACAGCGCGAGACCTGGCGAGAGCATCAGCATGCCGAGGAAATCGAACGACTCCGACGGCGTCGGATCGTCCTTCGGGAAGATCACGATGGCGGCGATCAGCGCGATGGCGCCGATGGGCACGTTGATGAGGAAGATCCAGTGCCAGCTGGCCGCCTCGATCAGCCAGCCACCCAGGATCGGGCCACTGATCGGACCGAGCAGCATCGGCACACCCAGGACCGCCATGACGCGGCCGATTCGTTCCGGGCCGGCAGCGCGGGTCATGATCGTCATTCCCAGGGGCATCAGCATGCCGCCGCCGAGGCCCTGCAGAACTCGGAAAGCGATAAGCGTGGTGATGTCCCACGCGAAGCTGCACAGCACCGAACCGAGGACGAACAACACGAGTGCGGTGATGTACAGACGTTTGGTACCGAAGCGATCCGCTGCCCAGCCGGTCAACGGAATGACCGTGGCGAGCGCGAGCGTGTACCCCGTCATGGTCCACGCGACCGTGGCGTAGGTCGCGTCGAATACCTCCATGAACGTCGGCAAGGCAACGCTGACGACGGTGACGTCGAGAATGGACATGATGGCGCCGAGGACGACGACACCTGCGACTTTCAGCACGGCCGAGTCCAATTTGTCCGGCTTAGCGGAGGCCGGCGGCGACGTCGATGGTGACGTTCCAGGCTCTGTCATGGTGAAAGTCCTTCTGGTCACGGCAAACAGGGCCTGCGCCCCGCGCCATCGGTTCTTTTTCCGCGCCGTCGCGCGAGTGCTGCCGTCGTTCTTCGGTCCGGCTCGAAGTACATACCTCACGTCGGAGGCGCGGACACGGCTGCGCGGGCATGTTCCGGCGCGGCCGTTCGACTCGACACAGTATTCCCCTACGGGCGGCCGGACTCAATGCAATAACTGAAGCTACCTAGCTGATCGGCTGTGACAACCGACACGGCATCATTGCGTCCCATGACCACAACTTCGTCCGACACCGCGCAATCCTCCGGCAGTTCGGGCAGGGTAGTCCTGTTGCGACACGGACAGACCGAGTGGGCAGCGACGGGACGCCACACCGGGGCCACCGACGTTCCGCTCACCGAAGTGGGTGAGCAGCAGGCGGTGTCGGCCGGCGAACTGGTCGGCGAACTCCAACTGCGGTCGCCGCTGGTCATCTGTAGCCCTCGCACCCGCGCGCTACGGACGGCAGCACTGGCGGGGCTGGCGGTCGATCGTGAATGGGACGCCTTGTCGGAGTGGGATTACGGCGACTACGAGGGACTGACCACGCCCGAGATCAGAGAGACGGTCGCACACTGGACCGTGTGGACCCACCCGTGCCCAGGCGGTGAATCGATCGACGACATCAGCACTCGTGCCGATCTGGTCCTGTCGGTCGTGCTGCCCGCGCTCGCCGATCGAGACGTAGTCCTCGTCGGGCACGGACACTTCTCACGGGCCCTTCTGACTCGATGGCTCGAACTACCGATATCCGAAGGCAAACGATTTGCGATGTCTCCGGCCGCGTACTCGGTTCTGGGGTTCGAACATTCCTACCGGCAGGTCGTGGTGCACAACATCCATCCCTCGGTACGAACCGGACCCGAAGAGAAGGCAGTGCCATGATTTCTCGCCACCGCTAGCTCTCAGTTCCCGTCGTCGTCGACGTGGGCGTATTCGGCCGCCATCCATCTCGAGGAGGGTGGACTGAACAGCAACACCAGGATCGCGAGGACGACAGACCCCAGCAGCACGCCGTAAAACGGCTGGTGGGAGTCGGTGAGCAGAGACCACACCACCGGCAAGAGCAGCAGCTGCACCACCAGGGCAACGGCCCGACCCCACCGTTTGCCCAGTACCAATGCCACGCCCGCCGCGCCGACCACGGCGCCCGCCACGGCGAACCATCCCGCTGTCCCGTATCCATTGGCGACTGTGTCTTCCACTCCCCCCACTGCACGGATCAGCAGCACCACCGCCGCCACCAAGGCCGTCGCACCTTCGAGGGCGACCAGCGCACCTGCAGCTCTGAAGGTCGAAGGTGGCACTGTGGGCAGGGAGGGCGTCGACACGAGGTCAGCCTAGAACACACGGTGGCCGGCAACGGTTCACCAGTCGCCCGCCGACAACGGTGCGTGCGGAGGGACTCCGATAGGCTCATGCCCCGTGCGCGCGCTGCTGATCGTCAATCCGAATGCGACGTCGACGACCCCGGCCGCCAGGGACCTGTTGGCCCACGCGTTGTCCAGTCGAGTACGCGTCACGGTGGCACACACGACCCATCGAGACCACGCTGCGGAATTGGCCCGCCAGGCACGCGAGGACGGCATCGGTCTCGTGATCGTCCACGGCGGTGACGGAACGGTCAACGAGGTCATAAACGGCCTACTCGGAGTTCCGCTGCCGACGTCGATGAGCGCAGTCACCATCGGTGCCATTCCTGCGCTCGCCGTGGTGCCCGGCGGCAGCGCGAACGTGTTCGCCCGGTCGTTGGGGATCCATGCCGACCCGGTAGCCGCCACCAACCAGTTGATCGATCTCCTCGCCGCCCGATCGCGACGGACGATCGGACTGGGACACTGCGACAACCGGTGGTTCACATTCAACGCGGGACTGGGTCTGGACGCAGAAGTGTGCCAGGCAATCGACGCAAGCCGTAAGGACGGGCGGCCGGTGTCGCCGACCCGATACGTCCGCGCGGCAATCCACGCCTTCTTCCGCAACAAGCGTCGCGATCCGGCTCTCACCGTGCACGTCGACGATCACGATTCGATAACGGGAGTTCATTACGCTTTCGTTTCCAACTCGAGTCCGTGGACCTACTTGGACGAACGTCCCGTGCACACCAATCCAGGCACATCCTTCGATACGGGGCTCGGCCTGTTCGCCATGAGGACAACGCGAGTGCTGACGACGTTGAACGTGTCGCGGCAGTTGCTGTCCCCAGCGTCCGAACCTAAGTCGCGCAAGCTGTTTCGGGTGGACGATGTTCCGCACGTCCGCATCACCAGCTCCGAACCGATCGGGCTACAGATGGATGGGGACTACCTCGGAACGCGCACGGAAGCGGATTTCTACTCGACCCCCGCCGCACTGGAAGTCATTGCCCCGAACGAGGCTTGATACTGCCTGTCCAGGCGGAATTCGCTGACCCTGAGAGCACTGGCCACACACCTCGGCAGGCCTACCGGCATCGTCCATGCTGGGAAAACCTCTGCGTGAACTCGAATCAACGGGTACAAAGGAGCGCAGGAGGCTTACGGCAGCCTAACAGAGTGAGCTTGACCACGGACACACGGCTATCTCTTGACTTCCCCCTAGTTCGTGAAAGCATTCACAAGCAACAGTGCGGAAACATTGAATACGCACGAGTGAACATCTGTTGAAAATATGACAACAGCAATCGAAACGGCGCTACGGCGCCCGGTAAGGAGCAGAGGATGGACTGGCGCCACAACGCAATCTGTCGCGACGAAGACCCGGAACTGTTTTTCCCAGTAGGAAACAGCGGCCCGGCACTCGCTCAGATTGCCGATGCCAAGGTCGTCTGCACGCGGTGCCCTGTCACTGCCGAGTGCCTGTCCTGGGCACTCGAGTCCGGTCAGGACGCCGGTGTGTGGGGTGGCATGAGCGAAGACGAGCGTCGCGCGCTCAAGCGTCGTAACGCACGCACGAG
The DNA here is from genome assembly GCF_003641205.1 of Rhodococcus sp. P1Y. Classification (NCBI taxonomy): domain Bacteria; kingdom Bacillati; phylum Actinomycetota; class Actinomycetes; order Mycobacteriales; family Nocardiaceae; genus Rhodococcus; species Rhodococcus sp. P1Y. The sequence continues at coordinate 3,046,527 of NZ_CP032762.1, read as the reverse complement.
GGCTCGCAGCTCCGTCTGACGATACTCGGACGGCGGGTCCCTTCAGTACGCTGAGAACGCGCCGCCGACACAGCAGAACCCGGCTTCTCCACTTCGGAGGCCGGGTTCTTTGCTGTCGTCACTACGGCCGAGTCTCGTGCTGTTCACCCGCGCACACCCTGGGCACCGACGCCTCAGGTACCCCGTGCGCGCCGACCCAGCGGAACGCGAAGCGACGCATCCGTTCCACCCCCGTCTGCCGGATGAAGCCCGAGCGAGCCGTTGAGTTCTACCGATACCAATGTTCGTACGATCTGAAGTCCGAGACCCTCCGACTTCTCCAGCGAGAACCCTGGCGGCAGTCCTCGGCCGTCGTCGTGGATGACGACGTCGAGCCACCTCGCCGACCGATCTGCAGAAATCCTCACGACACCGGCGGAACCGGCGTCGAACGCGTGTTCCATTGCGTTCTGAACCAGCTCGGTCAACACCATGACGAGAGGAGTCGCACGTTCGGCCGAGAACACACCGAGCGTGCCCTCCCGCGTGACGCGAACCCGAGGGTTGACCGTTGCCACGTCGAGCATGATCGGCACGAGGCGGTCGACGATCTCGTCGAGATCGATCTCCTCGTCGACCGACATCGACAGCATCTCGTGCACGAGTGCGATGGACGTCACTCGCCGCACGGACTCCGACAGCGCGACGCGCGCTTCTTCGTTCTCCAATCGCCTCGACTGAAGCCTCAGTAGAGCCGCAACCGTCTGCAAGTTGTTCTTCACCCGATGATGAATCTCGCGAATCGTCGCGTCTTTGCTCAACAGTGCACGATCGCGACGTTTCACCTCGGTGACGTCTCGCACCAGAACGATGGCGCCGACCGAATTTCCCTTCGGACGGAGTGAGAGCGTTCTGATCAGTACCGTCGCTCCCCTCGCCTCGGCCTCCATGCGGTGCCCTTCGCTCCCCGTCAGCGAGGCGCGGATGTGATCGGCTACTTCTTGGGAATCGAACGGATCGGTGACCAACGACCTGGTGACCGACGCCAGATCCCGGCCCGACAGCTCGGCGGTCAGCCCCATCCGGTGGTAGGCCGACAATGCGTTGGGGCTTGCGTAGACCACGCGCCCTTCGGTGTCCACGCGAATGAATCCGTCGCCGGCACGCGGAGAAGAGTTGACATCGGTTCGCTCGGCGGGCGTCGGGAATGTGCCCTCGCTGATCATCGCGCACAGGTCGTCGGCGCAATCCCTGTACGCGATCTCCAGCGCGCTGGCGGTGCGTTGTCGCGTTGGATTGGCGTCACGGGTCAGGACGGCGATGACGTGCTCGCCGCAGCGCACCGGAACACTCTCGGTATCGGTATCGGTGCCGTTTCCGCCGACTATCGACCGGCTGATCAGCGAATCGATGACGCCGGGGTGCTGAGACTCCGACACGAGCGCACCGACCATGTCCTCGGTGAATACCGTCGAGGCTGTCGTGGGGCGGCATTGTGCGACACACAGGACACGGGCATCCGGACCGTCCTCGACGTCGTCGAGCCCGACCCAGAGAAGGAGATCGGCGAACGACAGATCGGCGAGCAATTGCCATTCACCGACAACTCTCTGCAGGTGATCGACAGCGTCACCAGGGAGGTCCGTGTGTTCGGCCAGAAGGTCACTGAGCGTCGACACCGGTGCGCCCGATCATGCTCTAGGACACCACGGCGATGAGATCGCCCTGCTTTATGACATCGCCGACTTCGACGTCGATCTTGCTGACGATTCCCGCAACCTCGGCCAGAACAGGTATTTCCATCTTCATGGATTCGAGAACGACCAGCGTGTCACCGATTCCGACGGTGTCGCCTTCGGTGACCACGATCTGAAAAACCGTCGATACCATCTCTGCGCGCACGTCCTCGGCCATCGGATTCCCTCGTGTTCTCTTCGGTGGATCAGGGGCGTGATCGGCGCCGGGATCGTGGGCTGGTCCCATACCCGTGAACGGACAGCTGATCACACGTGAAAGACTGTAGTGAACATGCAGAGAGGAGCTCATCATGGGTAAGCGTGGGCGCAAGAAGCGCAGTCGTAAGAACAACAAGGCAAATCACGGCAAACGTCCGAACAGCTGACGAATTGCCACACCAACGGACAAGGCCGTTCAGTGGTTCAGTCGTTCTCGGTTTGCCTGATGAGCACCGTACGTCTGATCTCGACACTCAGACGCTCCCTCAGCCCCGCCGGGGCCTGATCGCCTCCGCACTTACGGCTGATGAGGCTCTTGACCTTCTCTTCGATTCCGTAGGCGGCAAAGCACGACCCGCACTCGTCGATGTGACGTTGGAGCCTCGTACGGCTGCCCTCGTCGCACTCGTTGTCCAGCATCAGCCACACGTCGGCTATCACCGCCGAGCAATCGAGCCGCTCGAACTCGTCTGCATCCGATGTCACTGGGAGACCTCCTGCTCGTGCGCATCGACCGCACCGTTGCGGTTGAATCCACGTTCGCGGGCCACGTCGGACAACAGGCCCCTCAATTGCTTGCGACCGCGGTGCAGCCGCGACATCACTGTGCCGATAGGCGTACCCATGATGTCGGCAATTTCCTTGTACGGAAATCCTTCGACGTCGGCGTAGTACACAGCCATACGGAAATCCTCGGGCAGCGACTGCAACGCGGCCTTGATGTCGTCGTCAGGAAGCGAGTCGAGTGCTTCGACCTCCGCCGAGCGCAGACCCGTCGAGCTGTGTTCGGCGGTGGCAGCAAGCTGCCAATCAGTGATCTCCTCGGTGGGGTACTGAGCGGGCTGCCGCTGCTTCTTCCGATACGAGTTGATGTAGGTGTTGGTGAGAATGCGATACAGCCACGCCTTCAGGTTCGTCCCCTCACGGAACGACCGGAACGCGGAGTACGCCTTGATGTACGTCTCCTGCACCAGATCCTCGGCGTCTGCCGGGTTCCGCGTCATTCGCAGTGCGGCACCATAGAGCTGATCCAACATCGGGAGCGCGTCGCGCTCGAACCGCTCGGTCAGCTCGGCGGCAGACTCCGTTGCCGACTCGTCCGCCGCCTGAGCAGGGCGCTCGACTTCCTCCACGCTGATCCCTTCGGTAGCCATGTTCGACCAGGTTACCGCGGACGTCGTCAGGTCCTTCACGTAGATCGAGCCAATGCCCGACCCGGCCCGAATCCTGCGTTCGGTCGTCGTCACTGCCACAGCAGGTTCCTTCCCTCCACAATCGCGTTCGTCTTGAAGGGAGAACACCGGCACCCGGTCTGCTGTTCCCGCCGCCGTTACAGTGATGGGCATGTCCACCGCGTCGACCCCTGCGATCGCTCTGCTGATCGAGCACGGAGTGGACCACCTCGTACACACGTATCACCACGATCCACGCTCGGAGTCGTTCGGCACAGAGGCATCCGATGCGCTCACCGCCCACCTCGGCGTCGTGCCGCAGCAGATCTTCAAGACCCTCGTGGTCAAGCGGACCGACAGTTCACTCGCTGTCGCGGTCGTACCGGTCACCTCAACGCTGTCGCTCAAGAGTGCGGCGGTAGCGCTCGGTACGAGGAAGGTCGTCATGGCCACTAAGGCGGAGGCCGAGCGATCCACCGGGTACGTGTTCGGCGGTATCTCCCCACTCGGTCAGAAACGTCCGCTGACCACGGTTGTCGACGAGTCCGCACTCCAGTGGGACCGCATCCTCTGCAGTGGCGGACGGCGGGGCCTGGAGATCGAGCTCGATCCACGCGATCTCGTTCGGCTCGCGTCGGCCGCCACGGCTCCCGTCGCGACGGGCTGACCGCTGATGCGCAAAGATGGTGACGTGAGTATCTGGCCCGCACCGTCGTCTTCGTCACCCGTCCACGCGACGGTCACCCTGCCCGGATCCAAATCCATCACCAACCGAGCGCTGATCATCTCCGCGTTGGCATCCGGTCGTTCCACGGTCACCGGAACACTCCGCAGTCGCGATACAGACCTGATGATCGCGGCGCTGCGTTCCATCGGGGTGGCCATAGAGATCGACGCATCCGACCCGACGGCGTTGACCGTCTCGCCCGGCTCGCTCCGCGGGGGTGCGGTCGATTGCGGACTCGCCGGCACCGTCATGCGATTCCTTCCGCCGCTGACGACCCTCGTCCCTGGAACCGTGTTCTTCGACGGCGACGAGCAAGCCCGCACACGGCCTCTGGACACCATTCTGGGAGCTCTGCGCGCATTGGGTGCACAGGTCGACGGTGATGCTCTCCCGTTCACTGTGACGGGCACCGGGCGCTTGCGCGGAGGGGCTGTCGACATCGACGCATCCGGCTCGTCGCAATTCGTCTCCGGCCTCATGCTTTCGGCCGCGAGGTTCGACGACGGCGTCACCATCCATCACATCGGTAAACCCGTCCCGTCCATGCCGCATATCGACATGACCGTCGAAATGCTTCGCCACGCGGGGGTACGAGTCGACACTCCTCAGGACAGCGGCGACGCCGACACCTGGCGGGTACACCCCGGCCCCGTCAGTGCCGCACGGTGGGAAGTCGAGCCGGATCTGTCCAATGCCACCCCGTTCCTCGCTGCAGCCGCCGTCACGGGCGGAGAGGTTCGTATTCCTCACTGGCCGTCGTCCACGACGCAACCCGGCGACGCCATCCGCGGCATCCTCACCTCCATGGGTGCATCCGTGGATCTGGAGGACGGGACACTCGTGGTCCGAGGACCGGACACACTGCGCGGCATCGACATCGACCTCCACGACGTCGGCGAACTGACGCCGACGGTCGCCGCGCTGGCGGTACTCGCGGACGGACCGTCGCATCTGCGCGGGATCGCACATCTACGGGGCCACGAGACCGATCGGCTCGCCGCGTTGGCCACCGAGATCGGCAAGCTCGGCGGCAATGCCGTCGAAACCGACGACGGGCTCGACATCACACCCACCGCACTCCACGGAAACGTGTGGAAGTCGTACGCGGACCACAGGATGGCAACCGCCGGTGCAATCATCGGTCTCGTCGTTCCAGGTGTGAAAGTCGACGACATCGGTACGACAGCAAAGACGCTTCCCGATTTCGAACTGCTGTGGGCGGACATGCTCGCCGGTGCGCCCGCACACGATGGGTCGACGTCCTGACGCGCCGCTACGACGAGTCGGATGTACGGATTCGTCCTGGTAAGAGTTCGCGGCCCAGAACGAAGACGCGGCCCGACCACGCCGATGCCGAGTCCGGCATGGTGGTCTCGGTGGACCGCGGCCGCTGGGGTTGCGTTCTCGGCGGAGACCCGGAGCGTCCTGTGGTCACCATGCGAGCACGTGAACTCGGCCGCACCCCGATCGTGGTCGGCGACGACGTCGACATCGTCGGGGATCTGTCGGGCAAGGTCGACACACTCGCACGCATCGTGCGGGTATCCGAACGCCGAACGGTCCTGCGCCGAACCGCCGACGACACCGACCCGTTCGAGCGAGTCGTGGTCGCGAACGCCGAGCAATTGCTGATCGTTGCGGCGTTGGCAGACCCGCCGCCGAGAACAGGGTTCGTCGAGCGCGCACTTGTCGCAGCGTACGTCGGCGGTCTGAAACCCATTCTGTGCCTTACCAAGAGCGATCTCGCGGACCCGGCGGAGTTCACCGCCGCGTTCGCAGATCTCGACGTTCCGGTGATACTCGCAGGCCAGAGCGAGGATCTCACCGAATTGACGACGACCCTGACGAACACTCTGACAGCATTGATCGGTCACTCGGGCGTCGGGAAGTCCACGCTGGTCAACAGACTCGTTCCCGATGCCCACCGAGCCACTGGCGTCGTATCAGGCGTGGGCAAAGGTCGACACACCTCGACGCAGTCCGTCGCACTCGCCTTGCCCGGCGGTGGCTGGGTGGTCGATACGCCGGGAATCCGTTCGTTCGGGTTGGCGCACATATCGCCCACGGACGTGGTCGCGGCCTTCTCCGACCTGGCCGAGGCCACCGAGAACTGTTCCCGCGGGTGCACACACCTCGGACCGCCGGCCGATCCCGAATGCTCACTCGACACGCTGACCGGAGATGCCGCGCGTCGTGTTGCTGCCGTGCGGCTTCTACTCGAGGCCGTACGCACGAACGACGCCTGGTAGTCGTCGACTCCAATTCGTCGACGACTACCAGGCGTAGTGGGTTCTTTCGTGCGGCTAGAGGACCTTCGCAACCAGTGCGCGGATCCCTGTCTTTCGCTTCGACTCGCGAAGGGCGGTACGAAGGCCGCGACGCTTGCCGGTCTCCGGGTCGATCGTCAGTAGACCGCGTTCGCCGTCGAACTTTTTCTCCGACGCAGTTTCCGGTGCGTCGTCGGCGGACGCTTTGAGGTACTTGTTCGGCAGTGACAGCTTGGCGATGGTTCGCCACGACAGCAGGTACTGCTTTCCGATCGAACCCGTGGTGTAAGGCAAGTCGTACTTTTCGGCCAGCTCGAGCACCCGAAACTTGATCTCCCGCAACCGATTACTCGGCAGGTCGGGGAACAGGTGATGCTCGATCTGATAGCACAGGTTGCCGCTCATGAACTCCATGACCGGGCCTGCGTTGAAGTTCGCGCTGCCGAGCATCTGGCGCAGGTACCACTGTCCCTGCGTCTCACCCTCCATGTCCGACTTGGTGAACTTCTCCGCGCCGTCCGGGAAGTGACCGCAGAAGATCACGGTGTTGGTCCACACGTTGCGAATCATGTTGGCCACGATGTTGGCCGTCAGAGTGCTCTTCCACGCCGGTCCGGTCAGCGCCGGATACATCACGTAGTCCTTGGCGATCTGCTTGCCGACCTTTTCGAGCACCTCGCGACGCTTCTGCTCGAATTCCGCGCGCGGGATGCGTCCCTTTGCGACCTTGCCGAGCTCCAAATGCTGCGCGGCGACGCCGTACTCGAAGAAAAGCTGAAGGAGCAGGTTGTACACGGGGTTGCCGATGTTGAACGGCTTCCACCGCTGGTCACGCGTGACGCGCAGTAGACCGTAGCCGACATCGTCGTCCATACCCAGCACGTTGGTGTACTTGTGGTGGATGTAGTTGTGGGTCTGCTTCCAGTGCGCGGACGGGCCCGTGTTGTCCCATTCCCACGACGTGGAATGGACCTCGGGATCGTTCATCCAATCCCACTGCCCGTGCATGACGTTGTGCCCGAGCTCCATGTTCTCGATGATCTTCGCGGCACCGAGCATGCCTGTACCGAGCAGCCACGCCGGGCGCTTGCGGCTCGCGAAAAGAACTGCACGCCCGCCGATTTCGAGTGACCGCTGCAGACGGATCGTGTTGCGGATGTAGCGCGCGTCGCGCTCACCCCGTGATGCTTCGATGTCTCGGCGGATGGCGTCGAGCTCGACGCCGAGCGCTTCCACGTCAGCGTCGGTCAGATGCGCGTATTCCTTGATATCCGAAATCGCCATGGGTTACGGCCCTCCAGGCAGTCGTCGGTGATGCAGCGAGTGCACGTTCACGTCCTACCGTACCGTAACTTACGGATGCGTAGGTTACGTCTGCGTAGGTGTGAGCGAGTTCACGCGATCTCGCCCGACCTGCTGCATCGCCTTCGCCTGGCGCTTGGCTTCCTTCTTGGCGTTGCCCAACGTCACGCGCGCTTCGGCGATCGCGGACCGCAGGCCGCGCCGCTTACCGGTAAGAGGATCTATTCGCAGCGCATGAACCACCGGCGCGTCGCCGGTGCGGAACCGGCGCTCGGAACTCGTCTCGGGTGCGTTGTCCGAGGTTGCCTTCAGCCAGCTGTCCGGGAACGACAGCTTGTGAATCGTTCGCAACGCGAGGAGGTACTGCTTGCCAAGCGATCCTGTGGTGTACGGCAGGTCGTACTTCTCGCACAGCGCATGCACCTTTTCCGAGATCTCCTGGTACCGATTGCTCGGGAGATCAGGGAACATGTGGTGCTCGATCTGGTAGCACAGATTCCCGCTCATGAAGGCCATGACCTTGCCCGCATCGAAATTCGCGCTGCCGAGCATCTGACGCAGGTACCACTCGGCACGCGTCTCGGTGTCGAACTGCCCCATCGTGAACTTCTCGGCGCCGTCGGGAAAATGCCCGCAGAAAATCACTGCGTACGCCCACAGGTTGCGCACCAAGTTGGCGGTGGCGTTCGCAGTGAGGGTGCTCTTCCACGATGGGCCGCTGAGGGCCGGGAACAGCACGAAATCCTTGCCGACCTGACGAGCGATCTTCCGAGCAAAGGCGCGGTTCGACGGCGACTGCCAGAACTTCTTCTGGTGCTCCCCGTCCAGTTCCTTCTGTGCGTCCAAGTCGTGAAGCGCAATGCCCCACTCGAACGTCGCAGCGAGCAGCACGTTCGCGAGAGGTTGAATCAGGTTGATCGGCTTCCATGGTTCGTCGCGCGTCATGCGCAAGATTCCGAAGCCGATGTCGTCGTCCATCCCGACGATGTTGGTGTAGGTGTGATGTGAGTAGTTGTGTGCGCGTTTCCACTGCTCGGATGGACCGGTCTGATCCCACTCCCACGACACCGAGTGAATTTCCGGGTCGTTCATCCAGTCCCACTGCCCGTGCATCACATTGTGGCCGAGCTCCATGTTCTCGATGATCTTCGCAACGCTCAGCAACGCGGTGCCCGCGAGCCACGCGGGCCGATACTTGCTGCCCAGCAGCACGACTCGTCCGCCGAGCTCGAGGCAGCGCTGAAGTTTGATTGTCCGCCTGATGTACGCGGCATCCTTCTCACCGCGGGAGTCCTCGATATCGCGACGTACCGCGTCGAGCTCCCGGCCGAAGGCTTCCATGTCTTCTTCGGTCAGATGAGCGAATTCCTTGATGTCCGTGATGGCCATCGTGGTCCTCCGAAAGTCGTGGGCGCCAGCCCTAATTACTTGTTCACGACAGTGCGCCGCGGGGTAAGGGCGCAATTGGGACAATGCTCCACTTGCCAAGGGTAGCCGAACTTACAGTGAAGTCCGTGTGTGCTCGTTCACGAACCGCGTGGTCTCGTAAGAAGCTACAACTCGAGAGTGCAGTCGCCCGCAGCAGCCGAGATGCACGTCTGAATCCGATCGCCCTCGCCGTGTTCCTTGCCGGATCGAAGATCGATGACGTGCCCGGCGGTCAACGGCACGACGCACGTCTGACAGATGCCCATACGGCAGCCGAACGGCATCTGTACGCCGATGCTCTCCCCCGCTTCGAGCAGGCTCGTTGCACCGTCGACATCCGCAGACCGATCCGATTTCGAGAACGTGACCTTTCCACCCTTGCCCGACGTGTCTGCCCGTGCGATCTCGAATCGCTCCAGATGGAGCTTGCCTTCGATGCCCTCGTGCTTCCATACTCGCTCGATTTCCTCGAGCAATCCGGCCGGACCGCATGCCCACGTCTCGCGTTCGCGCCAATCCGGATACAACTCGTCGAGCGACGCCAGCGCGAACTTTCCGTCCGATCGTGTCAGCTGGACATGTGAGGTGAACTGCGGATGAGTTTCGGCGAGCGCACCCAACTCGCCGCCGAACATGACCTCGTCCTCGGTCGGTGCGGAGTGGATGTGGACCGTGTCCGGCATGTCTCCGTGACGGTCGAGAGCACGCAGCATCGAGATGATCGGAGTGATTCCACTGCCGGCGGTCACGAACAGAATTTTCTCCGGCGGTGGCGTCGGGAGTGCGAAATTCCCCTTGGGCGCCGCCAGCCTGACGATCGTTCCCTGCGGCACGCCTCCGACGAGGTGGCTGGAGAGGAAGCCCTCCGGCATGGCCTTGACGGTGATGGAGATCAGCTTCTCGTCCCAGTTCGGAGCCGAGGTGAGCGAGTACGACCGCCAGTGCCATCGTCCGCCCAGATGAAGACCGATCCCGATGTACTGACCGGGCTGGTAATCGAAGTTGAAGCCCCACCCCGGCTGGATGACCAAAGTGACCGCCGTGGCGGTCTCGTTCTTGACGGTCACGACTCGTCCACGCAGTTCCCGTGCGGACCACAGCGGGTTCGCGAGATGCAGATAGTCGTCGGGAAGCAGCGGCGTGGTGATTCGCGTGATCGCTCCGCGCAGCATGTTGAGCTTCGGCCGCTTGGGTGCAGACACGCCGGCCGCAGGCGCCTCCAGCCACTTCTTCAAGTCCATCGGAAAGTTTCTACCCCTCGTTCGAGACACACCGATCGGTGGGTTGCAGCCACATCTGGCTGGCCCACCTTGCAGGTTACGCTACCGTAGGTTACCGAGGGGTCCGAGCGGTTACAGGAAGTCCAACAGAAACGGTAATTCCTGTGTCGCATACCAGGCAAGGCTGTGGTCCTCGGCGTCGCCGAGGACGAATTCGGCGTCAGGATCTCCCATGTCGGCGGCATCGATCACCTCCACTGCTTTCGCGACAGCAGTCTCGGCGCCCTCCAAATCGACATGTACCGACGCGACCTGGTCCAAGCGCAACGGATCGGCCAGCCGCACGACCGCGTCATCCAGATCGGGTCGCAACTTCGGATTCTCCACGTCGGCCGCGATGACGGCACGCCGGAACACGACGCTGCCGTCGACAATCCCGTCCTTCTCGTCGTCGAGACCCGCCGCAACGAGCCGGAGCGATGCGCGAGCCGCCTCTCCCAGTGCGACTTCCGCGAGTTCTTCGTCGTCCCCGGAGGAATACGCCTCGCGCAGGGTGGGCGTCACCGCGAACGCAGTGCGGCTCACTGGATGAAATTCGCCGTCCGCCACCAGCGTCCGCAGCATAGAAATCGTCGCCGGAACATAGACCCTCACGGATACCTCACACTCTCGAGTCGTTGCTGGCGTCGACCAACTCTTCGAGGGACTCGAACAGCAACGCGGTGATGACGTCCACATCCGGCATTGCGCCGCGGTCTGCGTTCAAGCCGAAACACACGAATCCGTCGTAGGACGTCAGACCGATACTGAGAGCTTGATTCTCGAACAGCGGCGACACGGGGAACATCTCCAACATACGTGCGCCGCCGACATAGAGCGGAAACTGTGGCCCCGGCGCGTTGGTGACGATCAAGTTGAACAAACGCTGCGAGAGTCGGCTCCCTGCGCGCGCACCCATCGCGTGCAGACTCGCGGGCGCGAATCCGGAGATCCGCATCAGCGTGTGCGCGGTGACGCCGGGTGACTGCTTCGCATGCGCCTCGGTGGCATGTGCGATGTGCGACAACCGCACCACCGCGTTGAGTTCTCCGACGGGAAGATCGATGAGAAACGACGAGATCTCGCTGCGAGGAGGCGCATCCTCCCTCGCCACATCGTGCTCACCCGTTATCCGATCGGTGTACTCGCCGAATCCGGCCCCGGAGTCCGAGACGTACACCGACATGGGCACCATTGCTCGCACCGTCGACGATGCGGTCACCGGTTCGCCCCTGGACAGAAGCCAATTACGAAGCGCCCCCGTGACAACGGCCAGGACCACGTCGTTGATCGAACAGTCGAAGCGAGTGTGGATCTTGCGATAGTCGGCCAGCTCGGTCTTCGCGACGGCGAAACGTCTGTTTCTCGAGATCGGCGCATTCAGCGGACTCGTGGGAGCCACCTGTGCGGCCGTTCGAACCGCGGAAAGGACCTTTCCGGCCGCACCCAAGACCCCACCTGCAGCGCCTGCAACTCCCGCTACTGCACCGCGCAACGCCTCGACGCCCTCACTCGGGGATGAGATCAGTTCGGTGATGGCATCGAATACGAGCGCCGACTCTTTCGGCTCGCGAGCGGGCATCCACAGTTCCTCGGCCATCGCGGGCGGATTCTTGCTCGCATCCAGAATGACCTGGCCGATCTCCAACGCGTTCTCTCCATCGACGAGAGCCGAGTGCGACTTGGTGAAGATCGCGAATCGATTCTTGCTCAGTCCCTCGACGAGGTACATCTCCCACAGTGGACGTGTTCGGTCCAGCGGTCTCGACGTCAACCGCGCAACGAGGTCGTGGAGTTGCTCGTCGGTGCCAGGCTTGGGCAGAGCAGACCGACGAATGTGGTAGGTGATGTCGAAATCACCGTCGTCGACCCACACCGGTCGCGCAAGACCCAAGGCGACCTCGCGAACCTTCTGTCGATACCTCGGCACGAGCACGAGTCGTCGTTCGACGAGTGACAGCAGCGCCTCGTAGCTGAAACCGCTGCGAGGTGTACGAAAGACGCCCAGCGAACCGAGATGCATGGGTGTGTTGCTGGCCTCGAGAAAGTAGAACGACGCGTCCTGCGTAGTCAACCTGTTCGCCATCGCGTGTACCGGTTCCCCGTTCTGCTCGTTACCGAAGGGTGCGAAGTGGACCAACAAGCCCCTGTGCAACACCGCCTCGGCCTAGAACCTAGACGAAGCAAAAGGCTACAGCCATTCGAACTCCGATCCGATGGAACCCACACGTGCCGCGCTCCGTCTGAATCGGTGACGGGACCTTTTCAACCGGCGATGCGGCCGTGAGGTCGGCGACGAGCACAGGGGCCAGAAGTGGACACACCAGACGAATCCGGCGCGCGCACCTTTCTCGTTCCCGCTCCCCCGTTCGAACCACCGATCGAAAGCGACTGCGTGCAACGCGCCCGAGCGTGCAGCCGACACGCACCGGCGCACGTACCACTCGGCGGTCCCGACCGTCGTCGGCGTCCGTTCCCGAGAAGTCTCGGTCCGCACCTCGACTCGACCGCGCCGGGCGCCGATCCCCGACAACGCTTCGCCGGTCACCAACCCGGCTCGACGGCTGAGCGACTCCTGTTGGCCGAGGCGCGGCGCGGCGCCGAACAGGCTGTCAAACTCCTGCTCGAAGTGCTCGACTGCCGCAGGCCCGCCGAACAGATGGAAGCACTGTTCGCCCCGTCCGTCGTCGAATCGGTCAAAACGATCGTCCGAACAAGGCCGCCGGGACTTCGGCTCGGAGCAGCCACCATGCGGCAAGTGCACATCACCAGATCCGCTCCGAACGCCGCCGAGATGTTCGGCACCTACACACGCGGATCACGCGTGTTCGCACTGGCTGCCCGGCTCGAGCACAAACAGGTGGCTCGACGCCCAAGCTGGACGGTGACCTCGCTCCGCGTGGTCTGACCTACGCCCGTCGGCGACGTCGACCAGCCCGAAACGTTGTCTCCTGTCAGCGCTTCTTCTTCGTGCGCGAGGACTTCGGACTCTTGGTCTGCGAGCGGGCAGCTTCGCGGCGCTCCCGTCGTGTCCCCTGCTGCGCGCCGTCGTTGCCGTCCGATCCAGCCGTCGATGCGCTGCTCGAGCGGCGAACAACCGTGCCGCCGTCCTCTGTCGGACCTGAGAACGTGAGCTTCTCTTCGGTCCGCTCGTCCAATCCCTTGGCGCGCAGCGCAGTCGGTACGGGAGCTGGGGCGGACGTTCCCTGAGCCGCTGCGGGCGTCGCCTGCGTGCCCTGCGGCGCCGCCTGCCGTGGCGCCGACTGCTGTGGGACCGACTGCTGCGGTGCCGACTGCTGTGGCGCCGCCTGCTGTGGGACCGGCTGCTGCGCGGTTCCGGATCTCACGGGCGAGGCCAAGCCGGGCGCTACCGCGAGTCCTGCTCCCACAGCTGGGCCCGTAGGAGCAGGAGTGGCCTCCACCTGCAGGTTGAACAGGAAACCGACAGATTCCTCTTTCAGACCCTCGAGCATTCCGCGGAACATGTCGTAGCCCTCGCGCTGGTACTCGACGAGCGGGTCGCGCTGCGCCATGGCACGGAGACCGATACCTTCCTTGAGGTAGTCCATCTCGTACAGGTGCTCACGCCACTTGCGGTCCAGCACCGACAGCAGAACCCTACGTTCGAGTTCGCGCATCCCGTTGTCACCGGCGATTTCCTCGATGCTCTTCTCACGCGTGGCGTAGGCCTCACGTGCGTCTGCGAGAAGGGCTTCGAGTAGCTCCTCGCGAGTCAGATCGCTCTTCTCACCGAATTCGTTCTCGTGCGAGAGTTCCTTGTGGTCGAGGCCGACCGGGTAGAGCGTCTTCAATGCCGTCCACAGCTGCTCGAGGTCCCAGTCCTCGACATATCCCTCCGCGGTGGCGCCGGTGACGTAGGCGGTGATCACATCGGTGATCATCCCTTCGACCTGGCCCTCCATGTCGGCGCCTTCGAGGATGCGGCGACGCTCCTCGTAGATGACCGTGCGCTGCTGGTTCATGACCTCGTCGTACTTCAGCACGTTCTTGCGAATCTCGAAGTTCTGCTGCTCGACCTGGGTCTGGGCACTCTTGATCGCCTTCGACACCATCTTCGCCTCGATGGGTACGTCGTCGGGGAGGTTCAACCTGGTCATGATCGACTCGAGCGCACCGCCGTTGAACCGACGCATCAACTCGTCGCCGAGAGAGAGGTAGAAGCGAGATTCGCCCGGGTCACCTTGACGGCCCGAGCGACCGCGCAGCTGATTGTCGATTCGGCGGGAGTCGTGACGCTCCGTGCCGAGAACGTACAGCCCACCCGCGTCACGCACGGTCTCGGCATCTGCCTTGACCTGTGCCTTCACGTCTTCGAGCGCGGAGTCCCACGCTGCCTGATATTCGTCGGGCGTCTCGACCGGATCGAGACCCTGCTTACGAAGCTGGAGATCGGTGATGATGTCCGGGTTCCCTCCGAGCACGACGTCGGTGCCACGACCGGCCATGTTGGTGGCAACAGTGACCGCGCCGTGGCGGCCTGCCTCGGCGACGATCGTCGCTTCCTGCTCGTGGAACTTGGCGTTCAGCACACTGTGGACGACTCCACGCTTGGTGAACTGCTTGGACAGGTATTCCGATCGCTCGACACTCGTCGTACCGATCAGCACAGGCTGGCCCTTGCTGTGCCGCTCGACGACGTCGGCGACGACAGCGTCGAACTTCGCTTCTTCGGTCTTGTAGATGAGGTCGCCGTTGTCCACGCGCACCATCGGGCGGTTGGTCGGGATGGGGATGACGCCCAAACCGTAGGTCTGGTGCAGTTCGGCCGCCTCGGTCTGAGCCGTACCGGTCATGCCGGACAGTTTGTCGTACAGGCGGAAGTAGTTCTGCAGCGTGATCGTGGCGAGAGTCTGGTTCTCGGCCTTGATCTCCACCTTCTCCTTGGCCTCGATGGCCTGGTGCATACCTTCGTTGTAGCGCCGGCCGACGAGGATACGACCGGTGAATTCGTCGACGATGATCACCTCACCGTCTCGGACGATGTAGTCCTTGTCCTTGGTGTAGAGCTCTTTGGCCTTGATCGCATTGTTGAGGTAGTTCACCAGCGGCGAGTTGGCGGCTTCGTAGAGATTGTCGATGCCCAGCTGATCCTCGACCAGTTCGACGCCTGCCTCGTGCACACCGACCGTGCGCTTCTTGATGTCGACCTCGTAGTGGACATCGACCTTGAGCAGCGGCGCGATGCGAGCGAACTCTCCATACCACTTGGACGATGCATCCGCGGGCCCCGAGATGATCAACGGCGTGCGCGCCTCATCGATCAGAATGGAGTCGACCTCGTCGACGACTGCGAACTTGTGACCACGCTGCACGAGATCGTCCAGAGAATGCGTCATGTTGTCGCGCAGGTAGTCGAAGCCGAACTCGTTGTTGGTTCCGTAGGTGATGTCGGCTGCGTACGCAACGCGCCGCTCGGCCGGTGTCATCCCTGCGAGGATCACGTCGGTCTTCAGACCGAGGAAGCGGTGTACGCGGCCCATCCACTCGGAGTCACGCTTGGCGAGGTAGTCGTTGGTCGTCACCACGTGCACACCTTCGCCTGCCAGCGCATTGAGGTATGCGGGCAGAACACAGGTCAGCGTTTTGCCTTCGCCGGTCTTCATCTCGGCGACGTTGCCGAAGTGAAGCGCGGCACCACCCATCAGCTGGACGTCGAAGGGCTTCTGCGACAGCACGCGCCACGCGGCTTCACGGGCCACCGCAAACGCCTCCGGCAGAAGCTCGTCCAGCGACTCGCCACCTGCGTACCGAGACTTGAACTCGTCGGTCTTGGCTCTGAGAGCGTCGTCGGACAGGCCCTCGACGTCCGGAGACAGGGTGGACACATGGTCGGCGATGTTCTTCAGTCGCTTGACCATGCGACCTTCACCGACTCGGAGCAGCTTGGAAAACGACAGCGAAGGCACGGGCTTTCTCGTCCTCGATCCTCGGTTACGAAAATATGGTTGGGCGGTGGGCAGCACAGCAGTCGGCCGGAGTGCGATCGAACGACACCGATGGCATCGTCCGGACCAGACCCGACGCGTCCATGGTAGGCGTTGGGAGGAAATGCGTAGCAGCCCCACCGCACCGGAGCGGGCCCGGCCTGGTGTTCACCAGGTCGGGCCCGCTGCATCGAATCGATTGCTTCTACGTCAGGTGAGCCTGATCAACCCGTAGTCGAAGGCGTGTCGTCGGTAGACGACCGACGGCCGGTCGGTGGCAGCGTCGTGGAAGAGGAAGAAATCGTGACCGACCAATTCCATCTCGTTCAGGGCGTCGTCGACACTCATCGGAGCTGCCGAGTGCACCTTGGTTCGGACGATCTGCCCCGGGCCGGCGGGTTCGTCCTCGAACGAGTCCAATTTGAGGTCGGGATCGATCGCAAGCGAGTCGTCCTCGGCGAGTTCGGCGGTGGCTTCGGCCACAGACACCGGTGTCTTCTCGCCGTAGTGGACCTTGCGACGGTCCTTGGTCCGACGAAGTCTGCTCTCCAGCTTGGATGTCACGGACTCCAATGCTGCGTAGAAGCTGTCGGCACAGGCTTCGGCACGAACCACCGGCCCTTTACCCTTGGCCGTGATCTCTACTCGCTGACATGCCTTGGCTTGTCGGCGATTTCGTTCGTGCTGCAGTTCGACGTCGAACAGGTAGATCGAGGAATCGAATCGTTCGAGCCTGGCGAGTTTCTCGGATACGTATATCCGGAAATGGTCTGGGATTTCGACGTTGCGGCCTTTGACCACTACGTCGGCATGGGTCTTGGTGGACTCGTCCGAAGGCTTCTCGTCGAAGAAAACCGAAGCTTGTGAAGGGGTCGTCACGCGTACCTCCCGATATCGGCCGCGCCGCCGGTGCGACGTGGCAAGTGCTCATGCCGAGTGGGGAACCAATCGGCATCAGAATCAGCCGCATCACCTCCGCGAACGTCGCTAGGCCCCTGCCGCAATTTCCTCACCACAAGGTCGTGAAATCGACGTTAGTCGGTCATCCGCTCGTGTGCCACCGTTCACCCTAAATTCGCTGCGCGTGGCGTGAGGCATGCACGCGTTCACACCGCTGCGACAACGAGAATTCCGTCGACACGAATGCCGTATTCGTTGAGTACACAGACTGATTCGTTGGCCGTGGCACCGGTGGTGAGCACGTCGTCGATCAGAAGTACTGTCCGCATCCCAGGCTCGGCCACCGGCTCGGCTCTACGGCCGCGCCGCGACCGGGACGGGCGGACAAGATGGATGCGCCCTGCAACGTTCTCTGCGCGCGCCGCAGCACTCAAACCGACCGAGTCCACCGCTCGGCTGCCCATCCGCAGCAATGGGGGAACGCACACGCGCTCGTTCGATTCGAGCATCGCCGCGGCGGCATCGGCGACACGTCGGACGGGATCTCCTCCTCGACTACGCGCAGCGCGTCGACGCGTCGGTGCAGGAATCAGAACGAGCTGAGCCAGCTCCGGCGGGTCGACGTGCCCGAAGATCCGCAGTGCCCCGATCGCCTCGGCCACAGCACTCCCTAGAGGCACTGCCAGATCGTGTCGATTCCGCTCCTTCAAAGCCAGCACCGCACCCCGGCGCGGACCCGAGTACGGGCCGAGAGCCCAGCATGGGACCCCCGGGTCGACGCGAGGACGCACCTGTACCGGCTCACGACGAAGGTCTTCCTCGCACCGGCCGCACCACGACGAATCGATGGCGTCACAGCCACCACACTCTCGCGGGAGCGCGAGATCCAACAAAGACGCCATTAGTCCGACCATGCACGGCAGTGTCGCAGCGGGCACCGACACGAAGTCGCGAACAGACCCGAGACGAAAGTCGTGGGCGTCTCGATCAGCCCGGCAGCACGGGTGTTGCTTTGACTCCGGCCAGTCCGGCGACCTCGCGCCAGTATCTGTCACCGGCAGGGTCTGCATTGTTCAACTGGAACACGGCTCGCGAGTCGGCGACGTACTCGGTGGTGGTGGAGGCATCGACGGACAACACCGGTGCGGTCAGGTTTCGGCTGGGCAACGCGTCGAGACGCGATCCATCGGTGGTCACCTGCACGACTGGGACGTCGGTGGCGATCCTCACCACGACCACAGCGTCACCCGTGCTCCAATCCAGTGCGAGCGCATCGCTACCGAGTCCGTTGGCCACGGCCTTCGGCGACACGAGTGAGTACGTTCCGTTCGCCTGACGCACCACTGTGGCGACGTACACCAGACCGTCGACGATCACCGCGGCGCGAACACCGTCGCGGGACAGTCTCAGATCCGTGATGCGAGAACCGAGTGCCGTCACCGCCCCTGCGTCCACGGGCAACACCGACACCTGCCCGTTCGCTGGATCTCGTGCTGCGCGTATGACATTGGTTCCATCGATGACTGCCCACGCGGCGTTGTTGTCCACTCCCCACGTAGGTCGGGTGATCGACTGGCCCTCGGCCACCGGGAAGGCCCCACTGTCATAACCGCCGATCATCAGCGTCGACGACGGTTGCGGAGCGGGTCGACCGGTGTCGGCTACTCCGGCGACCAGCGTGCCGTCGGTGGACAACGCAGCGCTGCGGAGGTTCTCCACCGTGCCGAAATATCCGGGCACGGGCGTCGTACCGCTGTCTTCGACCGATACGAGCCTTCCGTTGACCAAAGCATGCAGCCCGACGCCGGATTCGAGCGATGCCATCGGGTCGAGCGAGCCGACGTCGGCCGTCGTCCATCCGTCCGGTTTCGAATTGTCCAGGGGCTGGCCGTCTGCGAGCAGTACGTAGGGGCCCGCGATATCAGCGGATGCGAGCGTCCAGACCACCTGCGCGGCAAGAAGTTCGCGATTCTTGGCGTCCACCGCCTGCAGGCCGCCGAAATCGATCTTCACTCCGCCACCCGTACCTGCGCCGACCTGCGACGTGCGCCCGTCGGCCTTGGTGATCGGCCCACGAATGCCGACGTCTGGAGCCAATTCGTTCGACACCGCGGGCGCAAGTGTCGGCTTCGGACCGTCGATCAGCAACTGCACCAACTGGTTCGCCATCTGGTCGGCGCCGCCACTCACCCACCGCACGTCCGGGACCAGCGCGGCGCCGAGCGGATCGACGAAGAACAGTGACCTTCGTTGATATGCGCCGAAGAACTGAGAGCGGTCGACAACAACGCCCGGTGGCAATTCGTCGATTCGCCACTCCCCGTCCACCCGAATCATTCGGATACTCGAATCGACTGTCCCGGCCCCTGCCTGGTAGTCGCCTCCTGGAGCGAGCAGTCCCACCGTGTTGGACCGGAGCGTGAACTGCGCTTCGTTGTCGGTTCGAGGGCCTGTCAGCAGATCGATCTTGTCCGCAACGACGGTCTTCGCGCCGTCGTCCCACGAACTCGACGCCGTAGTCGTCAGAAACTGACGCGCAGCCTGGTGGCGGTTCGCCGAACTTGCGCTGGCAGTGACGAAATCGCGGAGCAAGAGGTCCGGTTCGCGGCCGGCGGCCGGCGGGGGTGGCGTCGTCGACGCCGCTCCTGCGGTGAGTGAGCCGATCGCCTGCGGACTGGAGGATTCCGGCAGATTGGCACACCCGGTGGACACGATCACCACCACGAGAAGGGGCGCGAGAAATGCCGTGAGCGATCGCCTGTTCGTCACCGCTTCTCCTCCGGACGAGAAGAATCCGACGGCGTCGCCATCAACTCGGGCCGACTCTCGCTCGACTTCGCGCTCGCATCGGTGCGGTCGGGCGAAGACGGAAGCGGCTGACCCTGGGTGTATCGCCGGGTGCTCGGTTTGAGGGGCAGCGGACTGCCGATCACCTTGTGCCCTCGCACGAGTGGCAGGGTCAGGCGGAAGCACGCTCCCTCCCCGACTGCACCCCATGCCTCCAATTTGCCATCGTGCAACCGCGCATCTTCGACGCTGATGGCCAAGCCGAGGCCCGTGCCACCGGACCTACGGACTCTGGACGGATCCGAGCGCCAGAAACGGTTGAACACCAGCTTCTCCTCGCCCGGCCGCAAACCGATCCCCTGGTCGCGGACCACGAACGCCGCTGCGTCCGCATTGGCACGAAGCCGAATCAACACCGGCCGTCCTTCGCCGTGGTCGAGAGCGTTGGCAAGGAGGTTCCGGAGAATACGTTCGACCCTCCGTGGATCGACCTCGGCCACGACAGCATGATCGGGCATGTCGACGATCACCTCCGTCGCACTCTCGCGCGCCAGATGCCGAACGGTCGAAACCGCCGCGCGTGCACACATTCGCAGATCGAGCTGTTCCGCGGCCAATTCTGCGACACCGGCGTCGTGACGCGAAATCTCGAGAAGATCACCGAGGAGCGTCTCGAAGCGATCGAGCTCGTTGACGAGAAGCTCGGACGACCGTTTCAGCGCAGGGTCGAGGTTTGCACTGCCGTCGTGAATGAGGTCGGCAGCCATCCTCACCGTCGTCAGCGGCGTACGCAGTTCGTGACTGACGTCGGAGGTGAACCGGCGTTGCAAACTACCGAATTCTTCGAGTTGAGTGATTTGTTTCGACAGACTCTCGGCCATCTCGTTGAACGACATGGCCAGCCGCGCCATGTCGTCCTCCCCTCTGACCGGCATTCGCTCCTTGAGCCTCCCGTCCGCGAATCGGACAGCGATTCGCGAAGCCGAGCGAATGGGTAGAACGACCTGGCGCGCAACGAGCATGGAGATTGCTGCGAGAAGCACCAGCAAGACGACCGCCCCGATCAGCAACGTCCCCCGCACGAGCGAGAGCGTTCGCTCCTCGCTGCCCAGTGGAAAAACCAGGTACAACTCGAGTTCGGCGATGTCCGAGGCCGTCGGGGTTCCGAAGATGATGGCAGGTCCGGTGTAATCACCCTGCTCGGCGTCACTGACCGTGGCATATTGCCAACTGATCAAGCCGTTCTGGACGAAGTTGCGCAGGCTTGCGGGGATCTGATTCGCCGGCCCGATCGAGGAGTCCGCGCGGATGTCGTCACCGCGAACGATCAATACCGGGTCGAACGTGCCCGCCGATCCGGACGTCTGTCCGGCGTCGACGTCTCTGTTCGTCAACTGCGCCCGCGCACGTTCGAGCCTTGCGTTCAGACCGGTGGTCTCCTCGGCCCCTGCCAGCGCGCCTTCGACGGTGGTCCTCGATCGCTCCAGTTCCTCGGTGGCGGCCGTGATCTTGGACTCCAGAAGACGATCGGTGATCTGACTGGTGAGCACCGCGCCGAGGATAGTGATGACGACCAAGGAAAGAGTAAGAGTCGACACGACGACTCGAAGCTGAAGCGATCGACGCCAGGCATGACCGACCGATGTGCTGAGCGTTCGAAACCAGCGCAACAGCGGCGAGAACGTTCCGTTTATTCTCCGCCGCGAAGGGTTGAAACGGATCACGGTGGTCCGGCCTTGTAGCCGACCCCCCTCACGGTCAACACCACCTCGGGATTCTCCGGATCCTTCTCGACCTTCGCGCGAAGGCGCTGAACATGAACGTTCACCAGACGGGTGTCGGCGGCATGACGGTAGCCCCAGACCTGTTCCAGTAGTACCTCACGCGTGAACACCTGACGCGGCTTGCGAGCGAGGGCGACCAGAAGGTCGAATTCCAACGGCGTCAACGACACCAGTTCGTCGCCGCGGCTTACCTTGTGGGCGGGGACGTCGATCACGATATCGGCGATCGAGAGCAACTCGGCCGGTTCGTCCTCGGTACGACGAAGGCGGGCACGAACGCGCGCCACGAGTTCCTTCGGCTTGAACGGCTTCATGATGTAGTCGTCGGCGCCCGATTCGAGACCGAGGACGACATCGACGGTGTCGGTCTTTGCCGTCAACATCACGATCGGTACACCCGAATCTGCGCGCAACACTCGGCATACGTCGATACCGTTCATGCCGGGCAGCATGAGATCGAGCAAGACCAGGTCCGGGCGATTCTCGCGAACCGCGGCCAGCGCCTGGGTGCCGTCTCCGACCACGAACGGTTCGAATCCCTCGCCGCGAAGGACGATGGTGAGCATCTCTGCCAGAGCCGAGTCGTCGTCGACTACGAGAATCCGAGGCTTCATGGACCTATGGTGTCACTTTCCGAGTCCTAGGTGGCTGATTGAACACGTCGGCGGCGAGTCGATCCGGATCGACGTGCGCGTCGACGACATGCCACGGCGATGTCCAATTCGCCGCGGCGAGTTGCCCGTACACCGCCGAGGTACGGCTCTGCAGCGAACTGTCGCGTTCGTATGCGTCTCTGGTGCGTGTCGCATCTTCGCTCTCGCGCGACGCCGCCCGCTCGGCAGCGAGCTCCACTGGGACGTCCAAGAGAATCTGAACGTCGGGCACCGGCACACGAAACCGCTCGAATTCGAGTGTTCGAATCCACTCGACCGCGTCGCCGTCGGCCGACTGCTCGAGGCGGGCAGCGGTGTACGCAGCGTTCGACGCCACGTACCGATCGAGCAGGACGATGTGGTTGCGTGACAACGCTTTTTTCAGCTCACCCACCGCGTCCCTGCGATCGAGCGCGAACAGGAGCGCCATCGCGTGAACACTCTCGGCGGTGTCGCCGTGCTCACCACGCAACGCCTCGGCTGCTAGGTCGGCATACACCGAGTAGTCGTACCGCGGGAAGCCGATTCTGACGACCTCGAGGTCGTCGCGTTCCCACGCCGAGACGAGCCGACGGGCGAGTGTGTTCTTACCCGCGCCGTCGACTCCCTCGATGACGATCAGTTTCCCCATGGAACGTGATCTTCGAGCGATCAGTACCGGTAGTGCTCGGGCTTGAACGGGCCCTCGACATCGACACCGATGTACTCGGCCTGCTCCTTGGTGAGCTTGGTGATGGTGCCGCCCAGCGCCTCGACGTGGATCTTCGCGACCTTCTCGTCGAGGTGCTTCGGGAGGCGGTACACCTCGTTGTCGTATTCGTCCGGCTTCGTCCACAGCTCGATCTGCGCGATGACCTGGTTGGAGAAGCTGTTGCTCATCACGAACGACGGGTGTCCGGTGGCGTTGCCGAGGTTGAGCAGGCGCCCCTCGGACAGCACGATGATCGAGTGACCGTCGGCGAACTGGAACTCGTCGACCTGCGGCTTGATGTTGATCCGCGTGACATCCTTGGCCTTCTCGAGCCCGGCCATGTCGATCTCGTTGTCGAAGTGACCGATGTTGCCGAGGATGGCCTGGTGCTTCATCCGCTTCATGTGATCGAAGGTGATGATGCCGAGGTTGCCGGTCGAGGTGATGATGATGTCGGCCTTCTCGATGAACTCCTCCACCGTGCGAACGTCGAAGCCGTCCATCAGAGCCTGGAGTGCATTGATCGGGTCTGCTTCGGTCACCGTGACGCGCGCGCCCTGGCCCTTGAGCGCTTCCGCACAGCCCTTGCCGACGTCTCCGTAACCACAGACGAGCACAGCCTTGCCGCCGATGAGCACGTCCGTGCCGCGGTTGATGCCGTCGATCAGCGAATGGCGGGTGCCGTACTTGTTGTCGAACTTGCTCTTGGTGACCGAGTCGTTGACGTTGATCGCCGGGAACGTGAGTTCGCCTGCCGCCGCGAATTGGTACAGGCGGAGTACACCGGTGGTGGTCTCCTCCGTCACGCCCTTGACGGACGCAGCGATCTCGGTCCACTTGGTCTTCGACGCCTCGAGCGAGCGACGGAGGAGTCCGAGGAACACCTTGTACTCGTCCGAATCCTGGTCGTCATCGGTCGGAGGCACTACGCCTGCCTTCTCGAACTGCGCCCCGCGCAGCACCAGCATCGTGGCGTCGCCACCGTCGTCCAGAATCATGTTGGCCGGCCTGGCAGTTCCATCGGCACCAGCGGGCCAGGTGAGCATCTGCTCGGCCGCCCACCAGTACTCCTCCAGCGACTCACCCTTCCACGCGAAGACCGGAACGCCCTTGGGCTCGTCCTCGGTTCCGTGCGGGCCGACGACGACCGCTGCAGCCGCGTGGTCCTGGGTCGAGAAGATGTTGCACGACGCCCAGCGCACTTCTGCACCCAGAGCGACGAGCGTCTCGATGAGGACGGCTGTCTGGACGGTCATGTGTAGCGATCCGGACACCCGTGCGCCCTTGAGCGGAAGCACGTCGGCGTATTCCCGGCGAAGGGCGATCAACCCTGGCATCTCGTGCTCTGCAAGACGGATTTCCTTGCGGCCGAATTCGGCAAGTGACAGATCTGCGACCTTGAAGTCGATTTCACCGCGGCGGTCCGCGGTGAGTGCCGATCCTGTTGCCGAACGATCGTCCGGCGTTACTGAGGTCGTCATCGTGCCTCTCCTGTTGTGCGTCGAGTTCCTGCACCAGGCTATCGGGTCGACGAGATGCGGGTCCGGGGTGCCTGTCGACGCCGACCGACCGCATCGCGACCGGGGGTTCGAGTTGTCCGATTTGCCGTGTCCGGCTCACCGAACCTGGCCAGAACCTGCTTGCGACGCCGCGGCAGAATGTTGGCGCGAGTGATGTCGCCGTCGTAGTGAGCGAGCACTCGCCGATCCATCACCTTGCGCCACAGCGGAGGCACGAGCGCGAGCAACACCATCGTTGCGTATCCGGCTGGCAGCTGCGGCGCCTCGTCGTGACTGCGCAGCGTCTGGTAGCGCTTGCCGGGATTGGCGTGATGGTCACTGTGTCGTTGCAAGTGGTACAGAAAAATGTTGGTGCAGAGCCGATCGCTGTTCCAACTGTGTCGTGGGGAGCACCGGACGTACCGTCCGCGCTCGTTCTTCTCACGAAGCAGTCCGTAGTGCTCGACGTAGTTGATCGTCTCCAGCAGCAGGAAACCGACTGCAGCTTGCACGAGCAGATACGGCAGGATTCCGGGGCCGAACACGAGCGCAAGCACGCCGAACAGACCCGCGCTCATCAGGGACGTGTGCAACAGGTTGTTGCGGATGCTCCACCGCCGGATCCCGCGCCGGTCCAGTCGCTGCATCTCGAGCGACCAGGCAGATCGAAGGCCGCCGAGCACACTTCTCGGCAAGAAGACGAAGAGGTTCTCCCCCACGCGCGCGCTGGCCGGGTCTCGCGGTGTGGCGACCCGGACGTGGTGTCCCTTGTTGTGTTCGACGTAGAAATGCCCGTAGAACGTCTGGGCCAGCGCGACCTTCGCCAACCAGCGCTCGTGTTCCTCGATCCGGTGTCCCAGTTCGTGAGCCGCATTGATGCCGGTCCCCGCGACGAGCCCGATCGTGACCGCGAGGCCGATCTTGTCGACCACCGCCAACGTACCGAACGCCCACATCCAGCAGGCGACGAGCAGTGTGAGGAACTGCACGGGCAGAAACAGGTAGGTGCACCAACGATAGAAGCGATCGTCTTGCATCTCTTCGATGTCGTCGTCCGACGGATTGTCTCCGTCCTCACCCGCGACCACGTCGATGAGCGGGATGATGACGAAGAAGACCATCACGCCGCTCCACCAAAATATGGGCATACCGGTCCACAGCACCAACTGCGACGGCAGCAGCGCCGAGGCAGGCGCCAGTAGGCCGAGCAGCCAGAGGGGCCGTTTACCGGCTCGTCTGGCTCCCCGCCCGTCTTTTGACGTGGACAAGGTCCGTTTCGATCTCACAGCGCGCGCGTCCCCCGACACGCATTCACCGGAGTGCTCGTCCAAATTCGTGGACGTCGCACCGGCTCGATTCATCCGAACTCCCCGTAAAAGAAACTCTAGGTCTGTTCGACACAGTAGCAGTCGGTACCGCGGCAAACGGTTTTCAGCCGAGGCGAGGGGGTCACTCGGAAAGCTGTTCCTTACGTTCGCGCAGCGTTTTCTCGACGTTTCTCTTGCTGTACACGAAGTAGATGACCACCCCGATCAGCATCCAGACTATGAATCGGAGCCATGTCTCGACGGACAGGTTCACCATCAGCCACAGGCAGGCGACGACGGCCAGAATCGGGATCACCGGCATGAACGGAACCTTGAAGCCACGAGGCAGATCCGGGCGAGTCCGTCGCAGAACCACCACTCCGATCGACACGAGAACGAAGGCGAACAGCGTTCCGATGTTGACCATCTCTTCGAGGACCCCGATGGGGAAGAATGCGGCCAGGACAGCAACGACGCCACCGACAAGCAGCGTGATGCGTAGAGGCGTGCCCCTCTTGCCCGTGTGGGCGAGCTTCCTCGGCACGAGTCCGTCCCGCGACATGGCGAACAGCACACGGGTCTGGCCCAGCATCAAGACCATCACCACGGTGGTCAGGCCGGCGAGCGCCCCGAAAGAGATGATGTTCTTCGCCCACGTCAGCCCGTTGAGTTCGAATGCAGTGGCCAAGGTCGAGCTGTCGCCCGCGAGTTCGGTGTAGTTCACCATTCCGGTCAGTACGAGCGTCACGGCCACGTAGAGCACGGTCACGATCAGCAGCGATCCGAGAATGCCGCGCGGTAGCGCCTTCTGCGGCTCCTTCGCTTCCTCGGCAGTGGTGGCGACGACGTCGAACCCGATGAACGCGAAGAAGACCAGGCTCGCGGCGGCCAGCAAGCCGTACCACCCGAACGTGCTACCGCCTGCGCCGGTCACGAACGCGAACAACGACTGGTGGATTCCGTCGGCGGTATCGCCCTCCTGCGCCGGCGGGATGTACGGAGAGTAGTTCTCGGCCTTGATGTAGAACGCGCCGACGATCACGACGAGCAGAACTACTGCGACCTTGATCGCGGTGATGATCAATGACACCCGCGAGGACAGCTTGGTTCCGCTGGCCAAGAGCGCGGTGATGATGACGACGATCAGTAGCGCACCCCAATCCACGTCGACGGAACCGATCGACAGGACGGGCGAGGACGATCCGAGAACTTCACCCAGGTACAGCGACCACCCCTTCGCGACGACCGACGACGCGAGTGCGAACTCCAGAACGAGGTCCCATCCGATGATCCACGCGACGAACTCACCGAATGTCGCGTAGGAGAATGTGTACGCGCTTCCCGCGACCGGAACCGTCGATGCGAATTCTGCGTAGCAGAGCGCGGCAAGGCCGCAGGCCACAGCGGCCAGTACGAATGCCAGCGACACCGAAGGACCGGCGACGTTTCCTGCCGTGCGCGCGGTCAGGGTGAAGATTCCCGCGCCGATAACGACCGCAACGCCGAACACCGTGAGGTCCCAAGACGTGAGTTCCTTACGGAGTTTGGTGTCGGGATCGTCGGTGTCGCGCATGGACTGTTCGACCGACTTCGTTCTGAAGATGCCGGTCTTGGTATCCGACTTCGGTGAGCGTGGGTGTTCCATTATCGAAGATTCCGCCTGTTCAGTCGATCGTGTTCGAGAGCGCGTATCACTACGCCACTCGAACCCCTTCGGTCACACAATATGCTTCCAGCGAGCCAGCGCGAGGAGCCTTGGCAAAACCGCGGAATTCAGCCTGCCAAGGCCCCGACGGTGGCCGAGAAGACCTCGGCGTCACCCCAACGCGCCTCGGCGATCAGAAGGGGGTCGGATGCAGACACCCATACGGCGGCGCCCTGCTCCAATACGTATTCCAACTCGCCGCCACCGATGACGACACGTCCTGCGGTACACAGCAGAATTCGTGGCGAGTCTCCATCGAAGCTCACGGACGCTCCACCGGACAGCACCGACCTCGACAGCTCGAACTCGGGCGCAGGCGTGCGATAGAGAACGGGCCCACCCGACCCGACATCGGGCTCGAGCACCTCGACCTCGGCAGGCTCGAAGTCCAACACCCTCAGAAGTTCCGGCACATCCACATGCTTCGGAGTCAGGCCGCCTCGCAACACGTTGTCGGAGTTTGCCATGACCTCGACGCCGGTTCCCGATAGATACGCATGCAGATTGCCCGCGGCCAGATACAACCCTTGGCCCGGACTCAGAGTGACGCGATTGAGAAGCAACGCCGCGAGAACGCCTGCATCGCCTGGATACGACTCCCCCAGTTCAAGCAAGGTGCGGGCCTCGGCGACGAACCGCCCTCCGTCGTGATGAGCCGTGGTGGACAGGTACCGGATGCAGCCGTCGGCCACAAGTGGAAGCAGAGCATCGAGCGCAGGTCCCGGCAGTGTGATCCACGACGTGAACACCGTTCGCAGACCCGCGTCGTCCGGTTGGTCCGCGAGCAACGACCGGTATCCGGACAACGCACCGACATCGAGGGCGTCGATGAACTCCACGGTCTGCCTCGGGCACCGAAACCCTGCGAGGGCATGGAATTCGGTGAGAGCGACGATCAATTCAGGCTTGTGGGAGGCGTCGCGGTAGTTTCTGACCGGCGAATCGATCGGGACCCGACGCGATTCCTCGCGCGCGAAACCTTCTTTGGCCTGATCCGAACTCGGATGTGCCTGCAGCGACAAAGGTTCGTCGGCGGCAAGGAGTTTCAGCAGAAATGGAAGCCGCCCGCCGTAGACGTGCGCGGTCTCCGCACCGAGTTCCAGGCGCGGATTCTCGTCGATCGCCTCCAGCAACGACTTCGGTGACCCGTCACCGAGCAAATAAGCAGGATCGGCCGGATGCGCACCGAGCCATATCTCGGCCTCGGGGTGCTCCGAGGGCACCGACCGTCGCTGCAACCGCGCAAGCGAGGTTCGAGATCCCCATGCGTACGACCGAACTGCACCGCGCAGTGGTTGCACTATCTACCGCCCATCAGATGTAGATACGCGGCGGCCATCTCCAGCCGCGTCGCCGACAATGCCATCGATTCGAACTCACCGAGCCCCGCTCCGCGACGCGCGCGTTCGGGCGGCTCACCCGGTTCGGCGACACCGGAGACGACGACGTCGACATCGTCCAGAGCCGCGGTGCGTCGCTCGGCCGCCGATGCGGCTGTGGGAGAAGCAATAACGAGGACTCGTACGGCAGCCTCCGGACGCGGCCCGTCCACCTCGTCATCGTGGAAGAACGGATCGTAATCGGCCGGACCCGAGGCTGCGGACCGCGACGCATGCACGACTGCCCGGACGACGTCGGACAATTCACCTGCTGCCGAGACCACTCCTGCCACGCCCAACATCACTTCGCTGCCGTGGCGAGCAATCTCGAGGGCCGTCGAGTCGACGCCGCTGAAGACAATGCGTCGATCGGCCATTCGAACTGCGATCGACTTCGCAGGGTTGTGGAAGACCTCGTGGAGAGGGTGATCTTGGGATGCCTCGTCGTCGAGGGCATCGGCAAGTCGATCGAGATCTGGCAGGAGGGAGCGATATACCCCGTCGGAAACCGCGCCGAGAACACTGACTCCTGCGGCAACGTATCGCATGAGGGTGTTCGGTTCGCGGACTGCAATTCGCGGTGGCAGAAACAGTGCGCGCCCCGCTGCCGCGGCTCGCAGTGGGCCCTCGTCGGGTGTGACCAGAACGGTCTCGGCGCCGCGGCGAACAGCTGCGGCAGTCGACTCGGACAGTCGAGGGTCGCCTGCATCGTCGCCGCACACGACGACCACGTCGAGCGGGCCGACCCATGGCGGCGTACCAGTGGTGAGTACGAGTGGCACGCCGATTCGAGGACCGACGCCTGCGATCAACAGCGACGCCGCACGTTCTGCCCGCCCGCCGCCTGCAACGAACACGACGCTTCGCGGTCGGAGGCCACCGAGGCGATCACCGATGGTGTCGGCGAACGATCCAGCGGTCGCACGAACTTGCGCCCCGGCCAACGCAGCACTTCGTAGCACGCCGTCGGTGTCCGCGGCGACGAGTGCGTCGGCGTCGTCCAGATCGAGAAGAGGCGACAGAGTGGTCATTGGTGAGAAGCCACCGTCCTTCCTTGCCGTCGCGCTCAGCTCACTGCTTCCTGGTGCTCGTATACCCGCGCACACGTCCACTATTCCAGTCAGGCCCGAACCACGCCGAGAATCTCCTCCGTCAGTGCATTCACTTCGGCCGCGGTGCGTGCCTCCACGTTCAAACGCAGCAGAGGCTCGGTGTTCGACGCACGAAGGTTGAACCAGGCGCCGTCCGACAGGTCGACCGTCACGCCATCGAGCCTGTCGGTCGAGACCGTGCGGTCGGCGAACACGTCGAGCACTGCTGCCGTGCGTTCGGCTGCATCAGCAACAGTGGAGTTGATCTCCCCCGACGCGGAGTACGACTCGTACGAGCTCATCAGCTCCGACAGCGGTCGATCCTGTGATCCGAGGGCGGCGAGAACGTGCAGCGCAGCCAACATGCCCGAATCCGCACCCCAGAAGTCTCTGAAGTAGTAATGAGCCGAGTGTTCGCCGCCGAAGATTGCTCCCGTGTCGGCCATCTGCTGCTTGATGAACGAATGTCCGACTCGTGTGCGCACCGGCGTACCGCCGAGCTCGGTCACCAACTCGGGAACAGCCCGAGAGGTGATCAGGTTGTGAATTACCGTCGCGCCCGGCTCCTTCGCCAACTCGCGCTCGGCGACGAGGCCGGTCACCGCCGACGGCGAGACCGGGTCGCCCTTCTCGTCGACCACGAAGCATCGATCGGCATCACCGTCGAACGCAAGGCCGATGTCTGCTCCGGTGTCTCGGACGAACTTCTGCAGATCGACGAGGTTCGCCGGGTCCAACGGATTGGCCTCGTGGTTCGGGAAGGTGCCGTCGAGTTCGAAGTACAGCGGCTCGATCGTCACGGGAAGATCACCGAACACTGCGGGCACAGTGTGCCCGCCCATTCCGTTCCCGGCATCGACGGCGATCTTGACGCCGGACACTTTCGTGAGATCGACCAGGTTGCGCACGAACGAGGCGTACTCGCTCAGCACATCTCGTTCGGTCACCGACCCCGGTTCACCGCTGTACGTGGGGACTCCGGCGACCAGTTCGCTCTTGATGGTGTCGAGACCTGTGTCCTGCCCTACCGGTTTGGCGCCAGCCCGACACAGTTTGATTCCGTTGTACTTCGCCGGATTGTGGCTCGCGGTGAACATCGCACCGGGGCAATCGAGGAATCCGGACGCGAAGTACAGCTGATCGGTCGACGCGAGACCGATGTGCACGACGTCCAACCCTTGCGACGTCACCCCCTCGGCGAACGCTCTCGACAGTTCGGGCGAAGACGCGCGCATGTCGTGGCCGATCGCAACAGTCGTGACTTCAGGACTGCGCACCAGCCGGGCGAACGACGCTCCCACATCACGGACGAACGCGGAATCGATCTGCTCACCCACCACCCCCCGAACGTCGTAGGCCTTGATGACTGCGTTGACGGATTCGGCAGTGCGTGCCACGAACAACTCCTCGGATTCTCGACGGGGTGAGGCATGAGCGCATCGTCTCGCGATGCGTCCTACAAGAATGTGTCACATATGGTCACGGCAGGCGCGACCACGGCACACAGATGTGATTGAAACGATGTCTGCCTCGAACGACAGTGTCACGACGGCAATTCCGCGAGCTGACCTCGAATCAGGCCGTGGGATCGGGAAGCACTCGCAAATGGCCGCGACGCCCGGTTCGAACGGGCGATGCCGGGCGCCTGTC
Organism: Rhodococcus sp. P1Y; assembly: GCF_003641205.1. Classification (NCBI taxonomy): domain Bacteria; kingdom Bacillati; phylum Actinomycetota; class Actinomycetes; order Mycobacteriales; family Nocardiaceae; genus Rhodococcus; species Rhodococcus sp. P1Y. Next base: position 3,015,047 of record NZ_CP032762.1, on the reverse strand, counting down.
GGCTGCGGCAACCTGCCCCCGGGCGCCTTGACGGCCCGTCGCCCCGCTGTCGCGAGAACGTTCTCCCCGGCCGGCTTCGCGTACGGCTTCCGCCAGGGCGGTGAGATCGTCCTCGTCGGGCGAGGTGGTGGTGAAGCCACCCTCGTAGCGCACCAACTCCCAGCCCTTCGGCGCGGTCGTGGTCGATGCGTGTATTTCGCACAGGTCCCAGGAGTGCGGCTCCTCGACGGTGGCGAGTGGGCCGACTACCGCGGTCGAGTCGGAATAGACATACGTGAGCGTCGCAACAGCCGAACGGTTGCACCCAGGCCTGCAGCATCCACGCAGAGATCTCACACACGAGAGAGTAGCCCCCTGCGCCGACACCGAGCCGCTCGACACACCGCTAGTCCGCCCCGATAACCTCTCGCCATGGCTCGAGGCACTTCGGCACGCAGAACGACCTCCCGATCCGCCGCACGCCGTGGGCGGGGCGTGCGAGGACCGATACTTCCCGTCGGCGTACCAGGGCATCGCTCGCGCGCCGACAGATTCGATCGAGCCGTTCTGGAGGCGTTCGCGCGAATAGATCACCGTTGGCACGACAAGCTGGAGCGACTCGACATCGCCGTCGACGAAGTGCCGAAGATTCGCGCCAAGGATCCCGAGTCGGTCAACTGGCCACCCGAGGTGGTCGCCGAGGGTCCGGTACCACTGTCGCGGCTGGTTCCAGCGGGAATCGACAAGCGCGGAGAAGCGACACGCGCTCGGATCGTATTGTTCCGTCGGCCGCTTGAGCGGCGGGCGAAGCACCGGGACGATTTGGAGGATCTTCTCTACGAGGTGCTCGTGGAACAGGTAGCTACCTACCTGGGCGTCGACGCCGATGTGATCGATCCCGGCATCGACGACGAGAACTGAAAGGTCGGACCGTAGATGGTCAGACGATCCCGCGCTTGAGGCGTCGACGTTCACGCTCGGACAACCCGCCCCAGATGCCGAACCTCTCGTCGTTGGCGAGAGCATATTCGAGGCACTCGTCCTTGACCTCGCAGCCGAGGCAGATCCGCTTTGCTTCGCGCGTCGATCCACCCTTCTCCGGGAAGAAAGCCTCGGGGTCGGTCTGTGCACACAGGGCACGTTCCTGCCACTGATCTTCGATCTCGTCGAACATCTCGTCGAAGCCTGCGATGAGGCTCAGCACTGGGCGGACGGGCTCGCGCATCGGCAGATCTTCGACCGAGCCGTCCTCGGACTCGTCGTCCGAGTCCGGTTCGCCGAGTTCGGCGTCTTCCGCCGCGAAGGCATCGCCGCCGATATCGCGAACGACATATCCGGCGCCGGCATCGACTGGAACGATCCCGGAGTCGACTTCGATCGACCCCCCGGCAGGTTCCTGTTCGACGCGCAGCGACGTGCCCTCGGTTCCCTTCTCGCAGTCGCCTTGTTCCGCGCCTGCTATGGAATCGGTCTGCGGCGCGTCGTCGACTGCGCTGAGGTGAGCCGGGGCCTCGCCCCGTTGTTCACGTGTCGCGTTCTGGTCGTACATCGCTTCCGCCTCCTCACCTTCGAATAGCGCAGATACTGCCGGTCGGTTCCGAACACCTTGCCCCGCGCCGGTATTCGTTGTCATGCCGGAACCCTCGACCTCTAGTACACGTATCCATAAGATGACAAGCCACGAGAAGACAAGCCATGGGAACGCATGTTCGAATCAAGGCCAGCTCCAAGCGAACTCGCTTGAAAACCTTGGAATGACATACATGTGATTAGACACGCCGGAGTGCGCTGAGGTCAAGCCGACGACCTATTTTCCAATACCATCTAGGGCCCAAAAACTGCACCCTCCCCGAATCAGCGGCCATCTTGCGCGTGTCGCGGCGGGAAACTGGCCGTCGAACAGGCGCTGAGCTCGGACAGCAATGGGTGCCCACGCAGCTCTGGAACCGACGGCATAGGCTTTCTACCTGTGAAAGTGACTGTCTTGGTCGGTGGTGTGGGAGGAGCTCGATTCCTCCAGGGTCTCAGAACCCTTTTGGGCGACGACGGTGAGATCACCGCAATCGTCAACGTAGGCGACGACGTGTGGATGCACGGCCTCCGCATCTGTCCCGATCTGGACACGTGCATGTACACACTCGGTGGTGGAATCGACACCGAACGCGGCTGGGGCCGAATAGCGGAGACTTGGCATGCGCGAGACGAACTCGCCGCCTATGGAGCCGATCCGGATTGGTTCGGTCTCGGCGACCGCGACATCGCCACACACCTCATACGTAGCCGAATGCTTCGAGCAGGGTATCCGTTGTCGGCGGTGACGGAGGCACTGTGCAACAGGTGGAAGCCCGGGGTCAGATTGATTCCCGTAACGGACGATCGGAGCGAGACCCATGTGGTCGTGTCCGATCCGGAGGACCCGACGGGCGAAACGCAGCGAGCTATTCACTTCCAAGAGTGGTGGGTTCGCTACCGCGCGCAGATCGAGACACACAGCTTCGCCAACGTCGGTGCGGAGCAGGCGAGTCCGGCGCCCGGTGTACTCGATGCAATCGAGAACGCCGACGCCGTGATCCTCGCGCCGTCCAACCCGGTCGTCAGCGTCGGCGCCGTGCTTGCGGTCCCGGGGATTCGTAGCGCTCTGCGCACCACTCCGGCCAAGGTGGTCGGCCTGTCACCGGTGATAGACGGTAAACCGCTGCGCGGCATGGCCGACGAATGCCTGACGGTCATCGGCGTCGAAACCAGCGCGGAGGCGATCGGACAGCACTACGGTGCACGCTCGGACACCGGCATACTCGACACGTGGTTGATTCATTCGACCGACACTGCGGTGGTTCCAGGAGTGGACGTTCGGAGTGTGCCACTACTGATGACCGACCCGGCTACCACTGCCGAGATGGCTGCCGTTGCACTGCGGTCCGCGGGGCTCGATCTGTGAACACCGAGCCCGCGCACTCGATTGCTGCGTCGCCGTCCGTACCCACCGATCACGCGCCGGGCGGAAGCATCGAAATACTTCCGGTACTCGGCCTTCCCGAGTTTCGTCCCGGTGACGATCTTGCCGCCGCGATCGCCGAACACGCGCCGTGGATTCGCAACGACGACATCCTTGTGGTCACGAGCAAGGCCTTCTCCAAGGTGGAGGGCAGGCTCGTCGACGCACCACTCGATCCCGACGAACGCGACGCAGCACGCAGAGTTCTCGTCGATCAGGAAGCCGTTCGTGTCGTCGCCCGCAAGGGGCGAACCCTCATCACAGAGAACAAGCTCGGCATCGTCCAAGCTGCATCGGGAATCGACGGGTCCAACGTAGACCGCGCCGAACTCGCTTTGTTGCCAATCGATCCCGACGCAAGCGCATCGCGGTTGCGCAGCGCGCTGGCGGCATCTCTCGGCGTCTCGGTCGGCGTCGTCGTCACCGACACGATGGGTAGGGCGTGGCGCGTCGGACAGACCGATGCAGCAATCGGTAGTGCCGGTCTTGCAGTAGTGCACGCGTACGCAGGCGCCGAGGACGGGCAAGGAAACGAGTTGGTCGTAACGGAGGTGGCCGTCGCCGACGAGATCGCTGCCGCAGCCGATCTCGTCAAGGGCAAGCTCGGCGGGGTGCCTGTCGCCGTGGTCCGTGGACTCGCCCCGGTCGACAACGGTTCACGCGCACGAGATCTGGTACGGCCGGGAGAGGACGACCTGTTCTGGCTGGGTACCGCCGAATCCATCGAACGCGGACACCGAGAAGCGCTTCTGCTTCGGCGATCGGTTCGATCTTTCACGGAAGAACCCGTCGGCGAGAGCGACATTCGCGATGCGGTTGCCGAAGCCCTGACCGCACCCGCACCTCATCACACCCGGCCGGTCAGGTTCGTTTGGGTACGCACACCGGCACTTCGTGTTCAGCTACTGAAACTGATGGCCGAGCAATGGCGCAGCGATCTTCGGGAGGACGGTCTCGACGAAGAGCGAATCGATGCCAGAATCGCCCGTGGATCCATTCTCTTCGACGCACCCGAGGTCGTCATCCCGTTCTGTGTGCCGGACGGGGCGCACCGATATCCGGACGAACGGCGCACGCGCGCCGAGGAAACCATGTTCACCGTCGCGGTGGGTGCCGCGGTGCAGGGGCTGCTGGTCTCTCTCGCGGCGCGCGGAATCGGTAGTTGCTGGATAGGTTCGACGATCTTCGCCGCCGATCTCGTGCGCAGCGAACTGGGACTCCGTGCCGACTGGAAAGCCATGGGCGCCATAGCTATCGGCTATCCCGACGAGCCGCTGACGCCGCGCACTCCTGCTGCTGTCGATACTGGGCTGGTGGAGATCTGAGGTGAGTTCGCAGTCGCTGCACAACTCCGCCGTCGCCGCCCTGGAGGGGTGGTCGGTGCGCGAGGACCACGAGGAATCGTTACGTCAGACGATGCTCGCGTTTCTCGCTGCAAGTCCCGACGGTTGCCTTCGCGCCAATGAACCGGGACACATCACTGCATCGTCGCTGGTGCTGACTGCGTCGGGTCGCGAAGTCCTGCTGACGCTTCACCCGAGGGTGGGCCGCTGGATCCAACTCGGTGGACACTGCGAGGAGACGGACGAGACGGTAGTCGATGCGGCATTGCGGGAAGCGCGAGAGGAGTCGGGAATCGACGAGCTCACGATCCATCCCACGCTTCTTTCCGCGCACACGCATCCCATTACGTGTTCGCTCGGTAAGCCGACCCGTCATCTCGACCTGAGATTCCTCGTCCGTGCTGCGCCCGGGTCACGCGCCGTGCGCAGCGAAGAATCGACCGACCTACGGTGGTGGCCGGTCGATTCGCTGCCCGATTCTGCCGAAGTGGAAACGATCGACCATTTGGTCCAGTTGGCGCGCACTAGAGCTGGAGTGGAGCCTGCGGAATGACCATTCGGCTGGAGTGGAGCCTGCGGAATGACCCTCTGACCGGAGTGGAGCCTGCGGAATGACCCTCTGACCGGAGTGGAGCCTGCGGAATGACCCTCTGACCGGAGTGGAGCCTGCGGAATGAGCGGTAGCTGATCAGACGTCGGTGGAGAAGCGAATTCCGCCGTCGGGAAGTTTGACTCCCGGCCAGACCCGAGCTCCGCGCAGGAGTTCGCAGCGTGCGCCGATGTCAGCGCCGTCGCCAATCACTCCGTCTCGTACCAGAGCGCGAGGCCCGATGCGTGCGCCGAATCCGATGATCGACCGTTCGACCACCGCTCCGGCCTCGATCACGGCACCGTCGAACACCACGGCACCGTCGAGCCGTGCGCCCGCACCGATTTCGGCTCCCCGTCCGACGACCGTCCCACCGATCAGCAGCGCCCCTGGAGCCACACCGGCACTCGGGTGGACGAGCGACTCGCCACGCGTTCCGGTCAGTGCCGGTGATGGCGCGATGCCGCGCACGAGGTCGGCAGAGCCTTTGACGAAGTCCTCCGGCGTTCCCATGTCGCGCCAGTATGCGCTGTCGACATGGCCGTAGACGCGCTTGTTCTCAGCAAGCAGCGAGGGGAACACCTCTCGCTCGACCGACACCGGCCGATCCGACGCGATCGTCTCGATGATCTCTCGCTTGAACACGTAGCAGCCGGCGTTGATCTGATCGGTCGGTGGATCCTGCGTCTTCTCCAGGAAAGCAGTGACGCGCCCGTCTTCGTCGGTCGGTACGCATCCGAACGCCCTCGGGTCTCCGACGCGCACGAGGTGCAGCGTGACGTCGGCCTCGGTTCGCTGGTGCGTATCGAGCACGGCCGTCAGGTCGGTTCCACCCAGAACGTCACCGTTGAACACGACGACGTTGTCGGCACGAAGCTTCGGCAGTACGTTGCGGATTCCGCCGCCGGTACCCATCGGCTCGGTCTCGGTTACGTACTCGAGTTCGATGCCGAGCGCTGATCCGTCGCCGAAATGCTCTTCGAACACTTCGGCTTTGAACGAGGTGCCGAGCACGACATGGTCGATTCCCGCTGCTTTGATGCGGGCCAGCAGATGGTGGAGAAACGGAAGTCCTGCGGTGGGAAGCATGGGCTTCGGCGCCGACAAGGTGAGCGGCCTGAGCCGGGTTCCTTTGCCGCCCACGAGAATCACGGCATCAGTTGTCTTGTTGGTGTCAGCTGACACGGTCGGCCTCCCTGTTGTCACTTGTGTCGAGGATCATCGATGTGTCGCTGCCGAAGCGCCGAAGCCACAACCACCTTCGACCGCGCTGCCAAGCCCATGCGCAGCGCCCATCGTAAGGGAGCTTGCCATACGTGGGGATGTCGATCGGCTTGGAAGCGATACGCACTCGCATGGTGCGCTGGAAGCATCAGCTCCGGATGTCTACCTGCCGCATGCCCTTTGGAATGGGTTACTTCCACCTCGGGTACGTAGACATTGAGCCATCCTGCGGTGCCGAGGCGATCGCCCAGATCGACATCCTCCATGTACATGAAGTAGCGGGAATCGAACCCGTTCACCGAATCGAACGCAGACCGCCTGAGCAGTAGGCAGGATCCCGACAGCCATCCCACCGTGCGTTCGGTCACAGCTTCGTTGTCCTGTCGGTAGCGCGATGTCCACGGATTGTTCGGCCAGATCTTCCCGAGCAACGCGTGTCCCGCCCCTGACGTGAGATCGGGTACCGACCGAGCCGACGGATACCGACTCCCGTCGGGCTCCCTGATCAGCGGCCCGAGGGCGCCTGCGCGTGGCCACCGCTCCGCCGCGGCGAGCAAGCCATCGAGGGATCCGGGATGCCACCGCACGTCGGGATTGGCAACCACGACGAACTCGACGCCCTCGTCCACCTCGGCGACCGCGCGGTTGACGGCTCCCCCGTACCCGAGGTTGGCGCCGGTCCTGAAGAGCCGTGCGCTCGGGTACTTCGTCTCCGCTGCCTCGGGGGTGCCGTCGGTCGAACCATTGTCGGCCATGATGACCTGTGGGTTCTCGGTCGTCGCCGACGCGAGGGAATCGAGGAACTGATCCAGATATTCTCCGGGCGAATAGGTCACCGTAACGACGGCCAGCTTGGAACTCACGCAGGCAACACTATCGGTCGTGCGCCGGTGCAACCCGCAGCGCGTCGTCGAGCGCATCGCGCCAGTCGCGAAGAGGGGCCAGGCCGGCGCCGATCCAGGCATCGGCCGAGAGAACCGAGTACGCAGGCCGCTGCGCCGGTCTCACGTATTCGGTGCTGGAGCACGGCTGCACCCGGTCAGGGTCGGCCCCGACGGCTGCGAACACTGCACGGGCAAGCTCGAACCAGCTGGCTGTGCCCGTGTTGGTCAGGTGCAGTACCGGCGCCTCGATGTGCGACCCTGCCAACTCCAGGAGCCCGCCCGCCAGGTCCCACGAGTAGGTCGGCGAACCGATCTGATCGTCGACGACGCTGACCGTGTCCCGTTCGCGTTCCAGCCGCCTCATCGTCGAGACGAAGTCCGAGCCGGATCCGGTGTACACCCATGCAGTACGGACCACGTTCGCTGTAGGCAGCGCACGGAGAACGGCGAGTTCACCGGCCAGCTTTGTCCGCCCGTACGCACTCTGCGGAGCAGTGGGGGCGTCGACCGGGTACGGAGCCTCGGCAGTTCCGTCGAAGACGTAATCGGTCGACACGTGCACAAGCCGCGCGCCCACTCGTGCACACGCCTCGGCGAGAATGCGTGGCCCCTCGGCGTTGACGGCCCAGGCCTGATCCTCGTCCGATTCCGCAGCGTCGACGGCCGTGTAGGCAGCGCAGTTCACAACGACCGCGCCCGGTTCCACAGCGTCGGCGACGGCCGAGGCGTCGGTGATGTCCAGCTCTCGGCTGGTGACACCGACCGTCCGGCCCTGCACTCCCGGCTCGTCCGAGCGCCTGAGTATCTGCTTGCCGAGTTGCCCCCCGGCTCCTGTTACAAGGATGTTCGCCACAGTCGCAAAGTGTGGCACGCCGACCGCGCTTGAGCGAGGCAGTGAGATTTCACAAGTAGCCTTCGAAGAGCAGAGGACGAGACACACGACGAAACGAACAGGAATCATCCAAGGTGCCACGAGAGTCGGACGGATCACGGGGCGAGCCTCGCCCCGGTCGCGGCGAGGCTCGCCGACGCCCCGCACGCGAGGGCGTCGACCGACCGGACCCGGCGGAACGCCCGCGACGGACCAGGGCAGCCGCAGACCGGGCTCCTCGAGCCTCCGGTGGAGTATCGCTTCGGACACCGCAGGTCATGATCGCCGCGCTCGCCGTCGTCGTTCTCGTCGTGACAGGAGTGGCGTGGCGCAGTGTGGACAGCTTGCGGTCGAACATCGCAACCGCCGGGGCGCTCGGACTCGGTGGCGGCGTCGACGGCGCCGTGGATATTCTCATGGTCGGCACCGACAGCCGTACCGATGCGCACGGCAATTCCCTCTCACAAGCCGAACTCGACTCGCTACGGGCGGGTGAGGAGGTCGCGTCGAACACCGACACCATCGTCCTCATTCGCGTACCGAACGACGGGTCGTCGGCCACCGCGATCTCGATTCCTCGCGACTCCTACGTCGAGGTTCCTGGCATCGGGATGTCGAAGATCAACGCGGCGTACGGCGCTACCAAGGAAAACAAGCGTCTCGAACTGGTCGAGCAGGGTGTCGGTGACGCCGACGCCGAAGATCGGTCCACCGAGGCAGGCCGTGAAGCCCTCATCGAATCGGTGGCGAACCTCACCGGAATCACCGTCGATCATTACGCCGAGGTCGGTCTGCTCGGCTTCGTTCTACTCACCGACGCCGTCGGCGGCGTGGCAGTGTGCCTCAACGCACCGGTCGACGAGCCGATGTCGGGAGCGAATTTCCCTGCAGGAGAACAGACTCTCTCGGGAGCAGATGCACTGAGCTTCGTTCGCCAGCGACACGACCTTCCCCGCGGCGATTTGGATCGCATCGTGCGTCAGCAAGTGTTCATGGCCTCGCTCGTGCGCAGCGTGCTCAGCGCGAAGACGTTGAGCAACCCGAGCAAGTTGAGCCAGCTCAGTGGAGCGGTCCAGCGGTCCGTCGTTCTCGACTCCGACTGGGACATATTGCAGTTCGCCACCCGCCTGCAAGATCTGGCAGGCGGAAAGGTGAAGTTCGAAACCATTCCTGTGGTGGACATCAACGGAGTGACCGACTACGGCGAGTCCGTCGTCGAGGTCGACCCGGCTGCAGTGAAGAGATACGTCGAAGGGCTTCTCGACGGTTCGTCGGAGGACACTGGCTCTCCCCAGCCCACCGACGCACCCGATATCGACCCGTCCTCCGTGACCGTCGACGTCGCCAACGACAGCGGAATCGACGGTCTCGCAAACGGAGTCGCCAGTTCGCTCGGCGCACTCGGTTACACCGGCGGTACGGTCGGCAACTACGAAGGAACGTCGGTGTCGGGCACGACGGTTCAAGCATCCGATCCCGACAGCGATGCAGCGAAGGCGGTTGCGGCAGCCGTCGGCGGTGCCGCGGTGACGGTGGACGACTCTCTCGCGAGCGATACGGTGCGCGTCGTACTCGCTGCCGACTATGCGGGCCCAGGAGTCGACGGAACCGCCACCACCACCACGGCCGAACCCGAACTCGCTGCAGCGGGCGGCGAATCTCCCGCGCCACCGATCGATGCCGGTTCGACCGGTCCTGCCTGCGTCAACTGAGATATTCGACTCTGTGGGTAAGGTCGATGCCGTGGCTTCGACTCTGACTCAGGAACTGCTCGATCCGATTCTCGCGACCGATCCGGCAGGTCCTCGCGTGACCTATTACGACGACGGCACCGGAGAACGCGTCGAGGTGTCCACCGTGACGCTGGCCAACTGGGCAGCCAAAACGGCGAACCTGCTTCGAGACGAATTCGGCCTCGAGCCCGGCGCGCGTGTCAGCGTCCTGCTTCCCGCTCACTGGCAGACCGCAGCGGTGCTGCTCGGCGCCTGGTGGGCGGGCGCGGACGTAGTACTCGGTGCCGACGACGACGCCGAAGTGGCCTTGGCGCACGGTAGCCGAATCGACGAGGCAGGAGACGTACCAGAGGTTCTGGCGCTTTCACTCGACGCGTTCGGCAAGGCCGTCCCGAATCTTCCCGTCGGTGTGACGGATTACGCGACATCGGTTCGTGTTCACGGAGACCAGTTCCGGCCCTCAGGACCAGGCGGCGCACTCGCAGGGCGCTCGGTCGACGAAGTTCTGGCCGCGGCGCGCGCGCGGGCAGAAGCTCATTCACTGGCCGTCGGCGATCGGGTGCTGTCCTCGTTGCCGTGGAGCACCGCCGACGAACTGATCGACGGACTGTTGTCCGTTCTCGTTGCCGGTGGATCTCTCGTCCAGGTCAACAATCCCGACGCGAGCAAGACCGAACACCGCTCTGCCACCGAGAAAGTGACCAAAACTCTTGGCTAGGTCCGGTATCCACCGTCGGCCAGGCCGGCCTCGATCTCGTATCGGTTCCTGATACCAGGATGTCGCACTTCTTCGACCAGATAGCGCGCGGCGAAAAGAATGCCGAAGCGCGCCCACTGGTCGGCGTGGACCGCTTCGTGGCGAAGTACGGCGCGTGAGACGTTCCTTCTCGTGAGGTAGACGCCGCCGATCGTCGTGCCACCACGCCCGAATCCGGCGCGCATGCCGGAGGCCACGATGAGCGAGAACTCCTCGTCGAAGTGCAGGTCGGCGCGCCACGCCCGGGCGTACGCGATCGCCGCGTAGGTCACGAGCGTGGCCTGAAACCTCCCGCGGGACGCGCTCCGAACCCGTGGGTGCACTACCCCAGCAACTTCGCCCTGAGCGCAGCGTCCTTCTCCAGGACCATCGTCTCCAGACCTGCCTGGAATGCGACCATCCGCTCACGCAGGGATACGTCCGACGCACCGAGGATCCGAACGGCCAGCAGACCCGCGTTCCGCGCGCCGCCGATGGACACCGTCGCCACCGGCACGCCGGCCGGCATCTGAACGATCGACAGCAACGAGTCCATCCCGTCGAGGTACTTCAGCGGAACAGGAACGCCGATGACCGGCAACGGCGTCGCCGACGCCACCATGCCGGGAAGGTGTGCTGCTCCCCCTGCGCCCGCGATGACGACCTTCAGACCGCGATCGGCCGCACTGTTCGCGTAGTCGATCATGCGTTGCGGAGTTCGATGGGCGGAGATGACACCGACCTCGAAGCGAACACCGAACTCGGCCAACGCCTCTGCGGCCGCTTCCATGGTGGGCCAATCGGAGTCGCTGCCCATGATCAGTCCGACCTGTGGTCCCTGGCCTACAGCTGCTTCGGTCATGCGTGCGGATCCCATCCGTCGGTCCATTCCGCGTGCGACATCCAGTGCGCCGCGCGCTCGGCTTTCTCTCTGACCGCTGCAACGTAAGCGGCGTCTCCGCTGTTGCCCGCGCCGCCGACTACGTTCACGTGGCCGATCTTGCGGTCCTTGCGTTCGCCCTTGCCGTACAGATGAACCTTGGCGTCGGGCATACGTGCAAAAAGGTGGTGCAGTCGTTCGTCCATCGTCATGGCAGGTGCTTCGGGCGCTCCGAGGATGTTGGCCATCACCGTGACCGGGGCGAGCGGCGTCGTGTCACCGAGTGGATAGTCGAGAACCGCGCGCAGGTGCTGCTCGAACTGAGACGTTCGGCACCCGTCCATGCTCCAGTGCCCCGAATTGTGCGGACGCATCGCGAGTTCGTTGACGAGGATTCGCCCATCGGTAGTCTCGAACAGTTCAACAGCCATGGATCCGACGACACCGAGTTCGGCTGCCAGTCCGAGCGCCATCCGCTCGGCGTCGATGGCTGTGTCCTCGTCGAGACCTGGAGCAGGTGCGATCACCACGGCGCATTGGCCGTCCCGCTGGACGGTCTCGACGACGGGCCATGCCGCGCCCTGCCCGAAGGGCGAACGGCCGACCATGGCCGACAGCTCTCGTCGAAGGTCCACTTTTTCTTCGACCATCAACGGCACTCCGAGATCCAGCTGGTGCTGGACGACCTCTTCGGCCTCCTCGGCATCGGTGGGCATCCAGACGCCGCGACCGTCGTATCCCCCGCGGATGGACTTCACCACAACCGGCCAACCGTGCTCGTCACCGAACTTGGTCACGTCACCTGCCCACGTCACCTCGGCAAAAGACGGGATCGGAATACCGAGCTCGGCAAGTTTGCGTCGCATTTTCAGCTTGTCCTGCGCGAAGATCAGCGCGCTGGGAGGTGGCTGGACGTTGACGCCCTCGGCGACGAGGACCTCGAGGTGTTCGGTCGGTACGTGCTCGTGATCGAAGGTGACGGCATTGGAGCCTGTCGCCACCATGCGCAGTGCGTTCAGATCGTCGTGATGACCGAACACAACGTCGGCGCTGACCTGCGCCGCAGGCTCGTCTGCGCCTGCAGAGAGCACGCGGAGCGTTTGACCGAGCGCGATGGCAGCCTGATGCGTCATGCGGGCGAGTTGACCGCCTCCGATCATGGCGACAACGGGCATTCCGCTCGTCGACGTGCGAGGGGTGTTCGGTCGCGGTGGGTTGGCTGCACCTGCGGGGGAATGTGGACCAGTCACGGCTTCATATCGTGTCATGCGAGCGCCGCTCGACTTCTCTCAGGACCCGGCCGGTCCTGAGAGAAGACTGATGATTCGCGCGTCGGTTCGTGAAATGGCACCAACGTTTCGTAGACTTCTCCGTTGTGCCCTCGATCGACAACGTGATTCATCGCCTTCCCGGCCCGATTCGGGAGCTGGCGATCCGTCACAGCGAACTGATCAAATTCGCGATTGTCGGTGGTACGACGATGGTGTTCGACCTCGCCATCTTCTATTCGCTCAGCCTTACTGTGCTCGAGCAGAAGCCCGTCGTCGCCAAGATCATCTCCGGAGTGATGGCGACCATCTTGAGCTACATCCTGAATCGGGAGTGGGCGTTCAAGAATCGAGGGGGTCGCGAGCGACATCACGAGGCGCTGCTGTTCTTCACCATCAGCGGCATCGGCGTCATCCTGGCCGCAGCCCCGTTGTTCATCGCAAACAATCTCTTCGACATCCGCGAGGGGCACAACAGCCTGACGATGCTCGTGATCGTCGACTTCGTCCTCAACTACATCATCGGCAATCTCATGCAGATGGCGTTCCGCTTCTGGGCGCTGCGTAAATTTGCATTTCCCGACGAGAACGCACGCGGAGCCGCAGCCGGCTCGACGGACTTCGATCCCAGCGAAGAGGAAGCCGCCGAAGAGCAGCTAGGCCACAGTTAGCGCGGCTCCCTCGCAGGCACAACCAGCGCACCAGCGTTCCTGGACGCGGGCAAGAACACGGAGAACATCGCAGGCCTGCGGCGCTGCAGTTCGAGTCGGCCGCCGTCTGCTTCCACGAGGGCGCGGGCGAGTGCAAGCCCGACTCCGGTCGACCCCGCACCGGAGAATCCGCGATCGAAAATGTGTGGTGCCAGCTCGTTGCTGACGCCGGCCCCCTCATCCGAGACTTCGACGCATGCCAGCGGGTCCCGCCTGCGCTCGGCCGTGGCGAGGGCAGGCACCAGACGCACCGCTACCGTGCAGGTCCCACCCCCGTGCGACAAAGCGTTGTCCACGAGCACGGAAACCGCCTCTCGAAGTCTCGAGCCCGTCACCGACGCCGTAACCGTGGCGTCGCCTTTCAGCTCGAGTCGCCGATCGACGTCTTCGAAGCTGCGCTGCCACTCGGCGATCAGCGCGGTGAGTTCCTCGATCACCGGAACTTCCTCGGCTCCTGCCGATCCGTCGCTTCTGGACGACCTGACGAGCTCGTCGATCGCGAGGGTCAGACGATCGACTTGCGCCATTGCCTCGTCGGCCTCGCCGACGACGTCCGGGTCGGGGTACGTGGACAACTCGTCCAGGCGGAGCCGGACGGCGGTAAGCCTGCTGCGGAGTTGATGCGAAACGTCGGCGACCAGAGAGTGCTCACGTTGGAGTCTTCCCGCTATCTCGACCGTTGCGGAGTCGAGCACCTCGGACACCCGGTCGAGTTCAGCGATGCCGTGACGACGTGGATCCGGCCGGAAGTCGCCCTCGGCCAACCTCGCAGCCCGTCGCGCCACGTCCTGGAGAGGGTCGGCGAGCCGTTTGGCCGTCAAGACGGCGACAGCGGTTCCCGCCAGAATCGACGCGAGTACGACAAGCCCTACGGCCCCGACGGCTTGTCGCTGCAGACTCCGCATATCGTCCGAGGGCACCTCGAGTCTGAGCGAACCCGACGTACCCATCGACAGGGACTCCGTCAGGGGCTGGGGCACGAACGGCTCACCGATATCGATGCGAGACGCGGCGTCCTCGGGAGTCGGAAAGACCACGACGAGCCTGCCTTCCCGGGGGATGGCCAGCCGGAGTGATCCGACGTCCAGATCCCCGATGACCATGCCGGTGTCGCCTTCTTGCGACAGAATTTCCGACGCCATGCGATCCAACCGGCTCTGTAGGTCGTCACGGGTGAAATCCTCGACCCACAACCATGCTGTGTACATCAGCGGGAGGCCGAGCAGAAGCGCGGTCAGGATCACCACGGCCAGAATGGACTGGAGAATGCGGCGGCGCATCGTTCTTTACGGCCTAGTCGCTGTTGATCCGGAATCCGACTCCGCGGACCGTCGCAATCCGTCGTTCGGCGACAGAACCCTCGTCGCCGATCTTTCGCCGCAACCAGGACATGTGCATGTCGAGCGTCTTGGATCCTCTGAGCTCGGCGTCACCCCACACCTCGCGAAGGATGGTCTCTCGTGAGACGACCTGACCTGCGTGGTCGAGCAGCACCTTGAGGAGCTCGTATTCCTTGTTCGCGAGCGAGATCTCGGTTCCGTGAACCAATACACGCCGGGCGGCCGGTTCGAGACGAATGGCACCGACCTCGATGGGACTGTCCTCGCCGGGTCCTCGTCGCCGAAGCAGTGCTCGCACTCGCGCCATCAACTCCGCCAACCGGAACGGCTTGCCGACGTAGTCGTCGGCACCGGCGTCGAGACCGACGACGAAGTCGACCTCGTCGGTTCTGGCGGTGAGCATCAGGACTGCGAGCTCGGAGCTGTTCGCCCGTACCTGCCTGCACACCTCGAGGCCGTCCATGCCCGGTAGCCCGAGATCGAGAATGAGGAGGTCGTAGTTGCCTTCGAGCGCGCGCTGCAATGCGGCCGGACCGGTCTGCTCGACCGTCACGGTGTATCCCTCCCGACCGAGCGCACGGGACAGGGGTGCAGCAATAGCTTCGTCATCTTCGGCAAGGAGCACATCGGTCACAGCGACGAGCCTACGGTTCGAACCTGTGCGTTGCCTGCGATTACCTGCGTCTTCCGGCGCGCCACCCGGGCTTCGATCCTTCGGTGTCGGACGCGTCGGCGCTGTCGAAAGGGTCCGCGCCAGGCCGGCGGAACTCCATGGAATCGAATACCTGCTGGTAGAGGAGGGAATGGACGCGCTGCACGCGCGGGATGTCGTCGAATTCGAGGGGATCGTCGGACGCCGACGCGATGATGAGGGTTCCGGTGCCGAGCATGCGGTCGAGAAGACCGTGTCGAAACTGCACGTTGCTGATTCGACCCATCGGAATGTCGATGCCGGAATGGGTGATGACGCCCTGCCGGATGAGGACACGACGGTCGGTCACGATGAAGTGCGTGCACTTCCAGCTGATCAACGGGGCGACACATCGCCAGCCGACGACAATCACCCACACGAGCGCGACCGCGATCATCAGCGCCGTGGCACTGGTCCCGTCCGCTTTGGCCGAGGCCAACCCGATGAGGAACCCCGAGACTGCGGTGAAAAGGATGAACGTCACCGCAGGCAGCAACAGCATCTTCCAATGCGGGTGGTGATGCAACAACAGCTCTTCCTCGTCCGCCAATGCATCCTGCGGATAGCCCATGCGGCTCACACCTCTCTTCGAGCGAGTCTCCGCGCCCAATTGTCTTCGCCGAATTCTCGTTTCCGTGACGAGATCCTGCCACGCTTTCGTCCTTCCGAGACCGGCGTCGAGGCCCGTGGTCGCGCGAACCGAGGAGTCAGTCGGTGTCGACAGCGCGCAGGTGCGTGACGTCGCCCGCTGCGACTGCGATCGTCTCGCCCGTGTCGTCGACGCGAACGACGATGCGCCCCTGGCCGTCGACGTCGGTCGCCTCTCCCAGAATCTGCTTGTTTCCCGGCAGTTCGACGCGAACTCGCCGACCGATCGTGTCGCAGCGTTCGCGGTACCGGTGGGCGAGATGCTCGGTGCTCCAGTTGACGTTCCGCCACGAGTCGATCTCGGCACCGATCCCCCGCAGGATCGCCCGGAGAAGGCTGTCGCGGTCCGACACCGCGGCGTTCTCGAGCACGAGCGACGTCGCAGTCGGGACCGGAAGTTCTTCTTCTCTCATCGACACGTTCAGGCCGATTCCGACCACGACGGCAGGCGACGAGCCGTGCTGCGCAACCTCGGCAAGGATCCCGGCGACCTTTCGGCCCCCGACGAGTACGTCGTTCGGCCATTTGAGCGACGCATCGACCGCTGCGACGGTGCGGAGTGCATCGACGACCGCGACGCCCGTCAGCAACGACAGCCATCCGAGAACAGCGGGATCGATCCCTGGAAATTTGACAAGAACCGACAGCAAGAGCTGTGACCTCGGTGGGCCCGAGAACGGTCGGGCGTGCCTGCCTCGTCCACTGTCCTGATGCTCGGCAACGAGCGCGGTGCGATCGGCCAGACCGTCGGCCTGCGCGATGAGGTCTGCGTTGGTGGAACCGGTCTGCTCGACAACATCGAGTCTGGACCAGGAGGCCTGCGGTCCGTCGACGAGAGCTCGTCGCAGCGCAGAGACGTCGAGCGGGGGTCGATCCAGGTTGGTCCACATGGTCACCGAGCATATGGGCTCGACTGTTCGAGGTCCGCGTCGATGCCGAAGAGTACTGGCCGGTAGTGCCGAGTACTTGTGGGCAAGGCGCACCTCGGTCGGGACAGCCGTCACACCCGTGGTTAAAGTGAGTGCCCATGACCAGTGTTCAGGATCCGACTGCGCAGGATACGGCCGACAAACCCGACATCCACACCACGGCGGGCAAGCTCGCCGACCTGCGCAGGCGCCGAGAAGCGGCTATGGCCCCCTCCGGGGAAGCCGCGATCGAGAAGGTGCACGCCAAGGGCAAGCTCACCGCTCGCGAACGCATCACCGCGCTGCTCGACGACGGCTCCTTCGTCGAAATGGACGCCCTCGCACGACACCGCTCCCAGAACTTCGGTCTCGGTGAGAATCGCCCCTTCGGCGACGGCGTCGTCACCGGCTACGGCACCATCGACGGGCGCGACGTCTGCATCTTCTCCCAGGACGCCACCGTCTTCGGCGGCTCTCTCGGCGAAATCTACGGCGAGAAGATCGTCAAGGTCATGGACCTGGCCATCAAGACCGGCCGCCCCCTGGTCGGTATCAACGAAGGTGCAGGCGCACGGATCCAGGAAGGCGTTGTCTCCCTCGGCCTCTACGGTGAGATCTTCCACCGCAACGTCCAGGCGTCCGGCGTCATCCCCCAGATCTCGCTCATCATGGGACCCGCCGCAGGTGGGCACGTCTACTCCCCCGCGCTGACCGACTTCGTCGTCATGGTCGACGGCACCTCGCAGATGTTCGTCACCGGACCCGACGTGATCAAGACCGTCACCGGCGAGAACGTCACCATGGAAGAACTCGGCGGCGCACACACCCACATGGAGAAGTCCGGCGTCGCGCACTACGTCGCCTCCGGCGAGCAGGACGCCCTCGACTACGTCCGCGACCTCCTGGGCTACCTGCCGAGCAACAACCGCGCAGAAGCACCACGAACCATCCCGACGGATCCGATCGACGGCGCCATCGAGGACAACCTCACCGCCGAGGACCTCGAACTCGACACCCTGATCCCGGATTCTCCGAACACCCCGTACGACATGCACGAGGTCATCCGCCGCATCCTCGACGACGACGAATTCCTCGAGGTCCAGGAAGGCCGCGCCCGCAACATCATCATCGGCTACGGGCGCGTCGACGGCCGCAGCGTCGGCATCGTCGCCAACCAGCCCACGCAGTTCGCCGGCACGTTGGACATCGACGCCTCCGAAAAGGCCGCACGCTTCGTGCGCACGTGCGATGCGTTCAACGTTCCGATCATCACCCTCGTCGACGTACCGGGATTCCTGCCAGGAACAGGCCAGGAATTCAACGGAATCATCCGCCGCGGAGCCAAGCTGCTCTATGCCTACGGCGAGGCCACGGTCGGCAAGATCACCATCATCACCCGCAAGGCCTACGGCGGCGCCTACGACGTCATGGGCTCCAAGCACATGGGCGCCGACGTCAACCTGGCCTGGCCGACCGCACAGATCGCCGTCATGGGCGCCTCCGGCGCTGTCGGGTTCGTGTACCGCAAGCAGCTCCTCGAAGCGGCGAAGAACGGTGAAGACGTCGACGCGTTGCGCTTGAAGTTGCAGCAGGAGTACGAGGACACCCTCGTCAACCCGTACGTCGCCGCCGAACGTGGCTACCTCGACGCAGTCATCCCCCCGAGCCATACCCGCGGACAGATCGTCTCCGCACTGCGTCTGCTCGAGCGCAAACAGGTGACCCTGCCTCCCAAGAAGCACGGAAACATTCCACTGTGAGCGCCGAAGCCATCGAAAGGGAGACCGACATCGCGGGTGCAGACGAGCTGATCGAGTCGGCGGATCTCACCGATTCGGCCGTTGCGGAGAGCGTTCGGGATTCGATCCGCGTCGTGAAGGGGAATCCTTCCGACGAAGACATCGCGGCGCTCGTCGCAGTCCTGACGGCCGCGGCGGCATCGGCGTCGGCGTCCGCCGCTGACACTCGTCCCCCCGAGCTGTGGGGCACGCCCGCGTCGATGCACCGTACGTATCTGCCGTACTCGCCGTCCTCGTTCGCGGCGTCGCAGCGCTACTGACGGCTTTCTCTGCAGTGACCACTTTTGTCCTCGCATCGGCCTCGCCCGCTCGGTTGGGTGTTCTACGAGCGGCGGGCGTCGAGCCGGTCGTCCGAGTCTCCGGTGTCGACGAGGACGCGCTGACCGCCGCGCTCGGGGATTCTCCCTCGCCAGACGATGTGGTCGTCAGCCTGGCGCGAGCCAAAGCCGCAGCGGTACAGAGCGAGTTCGACGACGCCGTGATCGTCGGCTGCGATTCGATGCTGTCGATCGACGGCACACTTCAGGGCAAGCCCCACACCGTCGACGTCGCCCGTCGACGATGGGCGACCATGGCAGGACGATCGGGAGAGCTGCTCACCGGCCACGCTGTCCTGCGAATCGTCGGCGGTGAGACCGTCGCTGTCGCCGCAGCATGCAGCGCGACCACCGTGCACTTCGCCGAGCCGTCGACCGAAGATCTGGAGTCCTACCTTGCGTCCGGGGAACCACTGGAGGTGGCAGGGGCCTTCACTCTGGACGGCCTCGGCGGATGGTTCGTCGATCGCATCGAAGGTGATCCGTCCAGCGTCATCGGTATCGGCCTGCCTCTCGTTCGCCGCTTGCTGAACGAGGTGGGCGTGTCGATGGTCGATGTGTGGTCAGCCGGCAAGTAGGCCGGTCAGCTCGCGGGCCCATTCCTCGGCCTGAGCCTTGGGCTTGATATTCGACGAACTGTCGTGCCGTGCGTGCTCGTGAACTTGCTCCGCACCCAACTCCACCAGTTTCTCGGCGATGATCTCGCCGCCACGGTTGAACGTGTCCTCGTAGATCTTGTCGCCGAGGCCGAACAATGCGAACTTGAGCCCCGTCAGATCGGGCGCATCTTCGACGAGTGCCTCGTAGAACGGTTCGGCGCCCGTAGGCAGCTCGCCATCGCCGTAGGTCGAGCAGATGATCACGTGGAAGTCGTCGGTGTCGATGTCCGAGACTTCGTACTCGAGCATGTCGCGAACTTCGGCGTCGTGGTCGGCGAGGACGTCCGCGATCTTGTCTGCAACCTCCTCGGCGGTACCGGTCTCCGAACCGAACAACACGACTACTGCCATGTTCGCTTTCCCTTCACGTGTAGTGCGCCGCTACTCGGCGGCTGAATCGGTGGATAAGCATAGCCTCACCAGAACGCCGGAGTCAGCTGCCACCTGTCGTACTCAGCGGCGACGAGTCCTCGCAAATGCTCCCTGCTGGGGAACAGATCGGGATCAAGGCCCGTGACGCACAGTGTTGCGGTCTCCCCCGAGGTATTCCACCACACGCTCACGCCGCCCTGTGTCCTCCGCAGAAGCTCCGCGGTCGTATTCTGCGTGATCGACCGCATTGCCACCGAACGCGCCGAGGCGCCGCCCACACTGCGCAGTGCGGCGCCTCGGGTGCCGAGGTTGGAACACAGGCACAGCGGCGCCGTCGCCGACCTCGCCGCCCACTTGGCGAGTGCGTCGGGCAACATCTGCATGAGTGGTTTGGCCAACTCGAAGTCGCTCGAGTGGGTGGCGTCCGCGAGGGTGGTGAAAGCAGTTTTGCTGCCGCGTCTGATCGGGCCGAGGTCCGTTCGATACCCAGCGCCCCCCTCGACCTGAATGGACACCCCGGACGTGGCGTTGGCTCGATGGTCACCGTCGACCCTGGTGCTGACGGGCAGCGAGACCTTGACGGGGTCGGATTCGTCGACTCGGCCGCTCGCGGTGAGGATCCCCAGGGCCAGGGCAACCAGGAGACTGTTGGGGCTTCCTCCGGCTGCCGAGGCCGCCGCTGTCCACTGTTCGGTCGAACAGTCGACCACGACGGTGCTGGGTGCGAACGATCCGGCACTCGATGGACCGGTCACCGCCGTCGCGGTCCGCCCCGCCGGGGGTTGCCCTATCGGCTGGCGGCTGAAGACGCTGCCGAGCGCGCGTCCCACCACCCGCGCGAGGCCCGAAGCGGCGGTCCTGATCTGCCCGAGCGAATCCGCCAGGTCGGATGGGGAGTCGTCGCCCCATGCCGAACGGAAGTCCGCCGGATCGTCGGGACCTGAGACCGCCGCAATCGCCGCTGACGTCAACGCACCTCCATCGCCCACGACGTGCGAGGCCACGAGCGACACCGCGGAGCCGCCGTCGAGAAGATCCACGTACGCGAGTTGCCACACCGCGCCGCCCACGGGCTCCAGAGGCACTGCCGCACGATGCTCCATCCAATCGGACAACGCATCCGGGCCGAGAACAACGTCGTGGATGTCCAGCGGCAGAGAAGTCGACGCCTTGATCCATCGATCACGTGCTCCGGGCACCGCGACCCGCTCGACGTTCCTGTTGATGGGTCCACCGGCGAGGTTGGTCCACATCGACTCGAGAACCGTCCGGGCGATGGGGGTGTCGAACCGCCATACGATCTGATTGACGACGGGGACGTCGAGGACGCACTCCATCCGGAGAAACAGGTCGTCGTCGTACGTCAATCTACTCACGACGAAAAGCGTATCCGACAGTTGTGCGGCGAGCACTCACCGAAAATGTGATGTACTCCAAAGAACCTTGTGTCCGTTCGTCTTACGCGGATCGAGCGAGGTTGGGGTAGGTTGCAGGCTTGTCATCGGTGCCGCCGAGATGTCCTCGAAGTATTCAGCAGGGAGCTGCGCAATGAGGTTCGTACTGCCGTTCACCGGCAGCCGGGGCGACGTTCAGCCGGGCCTGGCGCTGGCACTCGAACTGGCGACGCGGGGCCACCACATCGACTTCGGTGCACCACCCAACCTGGTGAGTTTCGCCACAGCGGTCACCGAAGGCGTCGACGCCATCTCGGTGACGCCGTTCGGGCCCGACACCAAAGCACTCCTCGAATCGGACCTGGTCCGAGTGCGCATCAAGTCACGGAATCCGCGCACGCGCCTTGCGGCCTTGGCGGAGCTCGCAGGCGTCGGCTGGGACGACATGGCCGAGCAGCTTTCATCGTTGGCGGGCGACGCCGACGCTGTCATCACGGGCACTCTGGGTCAGGAAATGGCCTTCAACATCGCAGAGGCACAGTCGATCCCGTTCCTTGCGCTCCACTACTGCCCGGTGCGAAGCAACGGATCCATGTCCGTGGTTCCCGGTCGCTCGCTTCCGACTGCAGTGAACAGGGCGACGTGGTGGCTCCTCGAGGCCATGCGATGGAACTCGATGAAGACGCGAGAGAACAAGCAGCGCACCGCTCTCGGGCTCGCCGAAGCGCGGTCCCCCTTGTCCAGGCGCATCGCCGACCATGGGGGCACCGAGATCCAGGCTTACGACAGCGCGTTCTTCCCCGGCCTCGCCGACGAATGGGGGTCCCCCAGGCCGTTCGTCGGATTTCTCGAACTTCCCTCCAGCGCAGGCTCTCTCGGATCCGCGCGCGCCGCTGATTCGGCGTTACGGGAGTGGATCGCCGAGGGTCCCCCGCCGCTGTACTTCGGCTTCGGCAGCATGCCCGTCCGCGACCCCGCGTCGTTGATTGACACCATCACGCGCACCTGTGAGGCCGGCAACCACCGCGCCGTCGTCAGTTCGGGATGGAGTGCGATCGACGAACGGGTCGACCGATCCGACGCAGTCGCGGTCGTCGGTCCCGTGGATCACGCATCGATTCTCCCGATGTGCCGCGCGGCGATTCACCACGGCGGCGCGGGAACAACCGCGGCGAGCATCCGAGCCGCCCTACCGACGATGATCTGCTGGTTCAGCGCCGACCAACCGTTCTGGGGCGCTGCCCTCACACGGACGGGCGCGGGCCACTCGATTCCATTCTCCCGGCTCGACAGCGACACCCTTACCCGTGGGCTCGACATCCTTCTCACTCCCGATTTCGCTGCACGTGCCAGTTGGCTTGCGAAATCGATGACCGCGCCCGCCGATGCGGTCCGCGCCGCAGCCGATCTCGCCGAAACCGCAGTTCACCAGAACCGGTAGTCGACGCCCCATCGATCCAGCACGTCGGCGACGACACCGCGCATCTCCTCGTCGGTGGCCATCCGATCCGGGTCCATTCCGTGCATCGAGATCGTGATGAAGTTCTCGGTCTCGCTCGCCCAAGCCGTCAAGCCTCCGCCGAGTGTTCGAGCGAACTCCGCGTCGGCCCCGCCGAATGTCGCTCGCGCCGCAACGCTTCTGGCGGTCACCCCACCGATCGTCGTGAATGCCTCGGGCAGGGTACCCAGGTTGGAGCACAGACCCTCCGCACCGTCAGCGGGAATCGGCATCCTCCTCACGAGCGCGTCGGGAAGCATCTGAATCAAAGGCAGCGGGATCAGATCGGTGGACACCCCGGTCGCCTGCCGAGCGGCGAACTCGGTGAATGCCGTCTTGCTGGCCTTCCTGATACGGGTGAGATCGCGGTCGCCCGGCTCGGAGACCGGGACACGAACCGGGATGATCTTGGTCGAGTTCGAGTCGAGGTCGTCGGCGGCGCGATTGTTGAAGGGGAGCGACCATCGGAGTTCGTCACCGGGCCGCGCGCGTCCGATCGATTCGGACACGGCCGTGAGCATCCCGATGAACAGCGAATTCGACGTGCCACCCCATTCCGACGCGACCGCGTTCCACCTGTCCAGCGGACACTCGACCACTACGTACGGCGGCGTCCACGAGCCGCCGCCCGGTGACACAGCACGCCTGTGTGGCCCGTCCGTTCGCGCAGGCAGTTCCGCGGACTTCGAACTCGTCCGCGAAAGGGTCCGGGCCGCCTTCTTCCCCAGCCAGGACAGGATCGGACGCACTTGACCCGCGGTGTCGGCGACGTCGTCGATCGCGGCATCGACCAGCGAGGGCCGCGATCCGAGATCGGCTGCACCGACGCGCCCAGCCTCTCCGTTCGCTCGTCGAACTGCGGCTATCATCGCGGCTCCGTCCGCAACCATGTGTGAACACACGAGGGAGACGATCGTCCCCCCGCCGACCACGGGGGCTGCAGAGAGCTGCCAGCCGGTGCCGCGCTCGGGATCGATCTCACCGCCCGCGTGCTGCTCCGCCCAGCGGCGGAGTCCGTCGACCTCTATCGGCGACACACCGAAAACGATCGGAAGAGCGTTGTCCGACGCAACCCAACGATGCCGAGCGGTCGGTAGAAGAGGTGGAACAACCTCCCTCGACAACAGTCCGCTCATCAGGTTCGCGTGCAGTTTTCGCAGCTCGGAGTCGGGAACCGTACTGTCGAACCACCACAGAAATTGATTGAAGACCGGCTTGCCGATTCCGTGATGCATTCGCAAGAACAAGTGATCCGCAAATCCAATTCGGGTCATCGCAAAAATGTACTACAACGACCGAAACAGAACAGAAGATTAATTCGCGGCTTCGACTCCCATGCAGATGTAAATGCGCAATTCGGAGCCGCCACCCGTACGGATTGGTCCGTTTCGTAATTGTGTGAGAAGCCATGAAGCTCGGGCGGATCTCCGGTGCCATTCGGCCACCGCGCCCATATCGAAAGGAGGCGGCGGACGGACACATACCCTCTCCAGAACTCTCGAATAGATTGCGTCATACTGCATTTCAACGCGCCACGGTTCGGTGACCGCAGATCGTTCGTCGTGCGAATCACCGATACGGGCAGTCGTCAACTCGAATCGAGGTGACGAACAACACTTTCCTGCGTAGCGAATTACCCGCGGATTCGCCTTACTGTAATTCTCGGACCTTCCGCTACGCGTAATTGCGCCCCAACGTAGCCAGTCTCCCGCTGGCCGAGCTCGGAATTGGATACTCGATGGAATACACCGAACTGGCCGACTACCCGTTACCTGCTGGAAGACTCACCGAGTGGGTTCCTGCCGCAGACAGTGATGCTTGGACCGAGGACCCACGCGGCGTCTCGTTCACTCACGAAGACCATTGCAGCCGGGGTAGCGACGGATCCTGGATCGGCACCGTGTTCGAGGTCCACCGGCGCTACGACGCGGAGGTCATGCGGCAGACCATCCTCAGCTATATCGCCCGTCACGAGGCGTTTCGAACTCGTGTCGAACGCGACCCCGCGGACGGCGTCTGGCACCGATTCACCGTGCCTTCGGACGCGGTCCGTGTGGCCGACCGCCGGGAACAGCGGATCCGAAGCGAATCGCAGGTCTTCGAACACCTCGAGTCGTGGTTCGCCGACGTGGTCTCACCGACCCTGTGGCCGCACTTCGTGCTGGCGACCGTAGTACCCGAACCCCACGTCGCGGCAAGCGCGCCACACCAGGACAAGTTCCTCGTCATCTTCGCCGCCGATCACTCGGTCATGGACGCCTACAGCCAGATCTACGCGATCAACGAGTTCGACCGGCTCTACGCGCATGCCCTCGACGGAACCGACCACAAGCTTCCAGACGTCGGCAGTTACGTCGACTTCTCGGCAGCCGAACGAACCCTGGGCGAGTCGCTGACCCTCGACCACGACGCCGTGCAGGCCTGGCGCAACTTCCTTGCCGAGGAGGGCGGCCGGTTCCCGGCGTTCCCTCTGCCACTGAACGCGGAGGATTCGTCGGCCGCCACCGACCTCGCGACCCGTCAGAGCAGCGTGTCGTCCTGGCTGCTGACCACCGACCAGGTCGACCGTTTCAACTCTGCATGCCGTGCAGCAGGGCAGAACATGCAATCCGGCATTCTCGCGGCTCTCGCACTCGTCAATGCCCGCTTGACCGGGAACGGGACATTCCGAACGATCATGCCGATGCACACCCGATACGCCGAGAAATGGGCCGCGAGCGTGGGCTGGTACGTCGGGATTCTCCCGATGGAAATTCGACTCGACCACGCCGAGGACTACACGGTCGAGAATTACACCGCCGAGCACTTCACCCACGCCATCGACCGCGCTGCAGAAGGTGCCGGGGCCTACAAAGGCCTCGCGGCCGTTCCGTACTCCCGGGTCGCCTCGCTCCTCTCCTCGACCGAGATCCCACGCTTCGTCGTCTCCTACATCGACCTTCGATTCATGCCCGACGGTGAAGAATGGCAGGACCGCAGGGGCCGCGCGCTCCGGAGCGAATGCCATGCCGAGAACGAGGTCTACTTCTGGGTGAACCGCACCCTGCAAGGCTTGAACATCTCGGCGCGCTTCCCCAGCTC
This sequence comes from Rhodococcus sp. P1Y, assembly GCF_003641205.1. Lineage (NCBI taxonomy): Bacteria > Bacillati > Actinomycetota > Actinomycetes > Mycobacteriales > Nocardiaceae > Rhodococcus > Rhodococcus sp. P1Y. Next base: position 2,989,128 of record NZ_CP032762.1, on the reverse strand, counting down.
GGACGTCTCGACCACCAATGTGCACCGCTTCATTGCCGAGTTCGTCTCCGTGATGACCGAGGTCATAGACGGATCGAGCGAATCGCTCGATTCCGTGGGCGCAGCCGTCGGAGCAGGTCGAGACTAGAGCCGGAGGTAGACGATGATCATCACCGCGCTCGGCAATTGGACGCCGCAGCCTGGCACGCTCGTGGAATGGCACCCTGTCGAGGCTGCACTCGATGCCGCACGGGACGCGCCTGTCCACCCTGCGCCGCCGTCTTTCCTGCAGGAAGATCATCTTCGAGCCGCGTCCGCCGCCGCACTTCGCGGAGACGAGCACCATGCGTACACGGGCGTCGCAACCGAGATCGACGGTTCGCTCGATCGAGGAGGACTGTCGCGCGCAGTTGCCGCGTACGTGTTGCGCCACGAAGGGCTTCGCTGCTGGTTTCAGATCTCCGGCGGTGAGGTCGTCCGCAGGCTCGCCTCACCCGACGTGGCGTCGTTCGAAGCACGGGACGTCGGGACCTTCGATACCGATGCCGAGTTCCAGAGCTACGTTCGCGCACGCTTCTCCGCCGAAGCAACGGCGTTCGAGTGGCCTGGGTTCGTCGTCGGCGCTGTCGAACGCGAGGGAAGTTTCACCCTGTACTACGCAGCCGACCACGCGTTCACCGACGGCGGTTCACAAGCACTGGTGATCAGCGAACTCGCCGACCTGTACGCCCTGGAGATCGGCGAGGATGCGCCGGTGCCCCCAGCTGCAGGCAGCCATCTGGAGTACGCAGTCGACGAGCGTTCGCGGGCAGCAAGATTCGGCTCTGATGCCCCCGAAATCGATGCGTGGAGAAAGATTTTTCGAGACAACGACGGGAAGATGCCACGGTTCCCACTCGATCTGGGTCTGGCGGACGGCGAACGCGATCCGGTTCGCATCGTCGAACGGCACCTCCTCGACGCCGAAGCCACTGCTGCCCTCGACGCTGCCTGCAAGGCTGCGGGCGCTCGAATCAGCAGCGGCGTCTTCGCAGCCGTTGGCATCACCGATTACGAGCTCGCCGGCTGTGCCGACTACTTCGGGATCACCGTCTTGAGCACGAGACATCTCGGCGACTACGCGCAATCACAGGGTTGGTTCGTCAACTTTGCACCGGTGGCGTTCGCGGTCGGCGACGCCGAGGATTTCCGAACCGTCGCGCAGAGGGCGCACTCCGGCTTCGAGCAGTCGAAGAAGATCGCAGCCGCCCCGGTGCATGCGGTTCTGGGTGCGCTGGCCGCGGACGGAACGCTCGGCAGCGAACTCGCCGTCAGTCCAAACATGTTGTCCTACATCGATTTTCGATGGTTTCCAGGTGTCGGACGGCCTGCCGACACGCGAGGCGAGCACTTCACCGGCGAGGGCCTCACTTCCAACGCTTCCATGTGGATCAATCGCGACGCCGATCACCTGTATCTCTGCGCGCAGGTCCCCGACAACGCCGTTGCCGCGGAGTCGGTCGAGCGTTACCACTCGCACCTGCAGACCGTGCTGGAAACCATTGCCCGCGATGGCAACTACGCACTCCGAGTGACCGAGTCGGTCGGAGGCTGAGCGGATGCAGGTGACGTCGATCGGCGAATTCCGCACGGCACCGGGCACTTACCTCGAGTTCCCCCTCTCGCTGGGATCGGGCGAGGTGTCCTCGATTCCGCCGTCGTTCAACCAGAGCTTCCACCTGGCGACTGCGCTCGCGAGCGACGGCGCGGCGGTGGCCTCGACGGTGTGGATTGCGGTTGCCTTCGACGTCGAGGGTGCTATCGACATCGAGGCTCTCGCCTGGTCCTTCGAACGGTTCGTCGAGCGTCACTCGGCCCTGCGAACGACGTTTCACGCGACCGAGGACGGAATCTCGCGTCGAGTGTATTCCGCACCGGAAGCGACGGTCGGCGTTCCGATGCCGACTGACGTGCTCGCCGCCGACGAACTCAGCGCTCACATTCGCACACGGATGAATCTTCTGTGCCATCCGTCGCAGAGTCCATCGTATTCCTTTGCGGCGGTGGATCGCCCGGATTCGTCGACCATCGTGTGCGGGTTCGACCACGCACACGTAGACGCTGTGTCGATGACCGTCGCAGCAGAAGAGATCTCGTCGCTGTATCGCGCACGTACGAAGAACGAGCGCATCGAACTACCCTCCGTAGGCAGCTTCGTCGAGTACTGCGCCGCCGAAGCCGAGACACCCGAGGTTCCTGCGTCCGATCCACGAATTCGAGCGTGGTCCCAATTCGTTGCAGACTGCGGAGGGTCGACTCCGGGATTCCCGTTCGACCTCGGAGTACCTTCCGGCGCAAACGCACCCCAGGCCACCACGATCCGGCCGATCGCGACCGCGACCGATGCCGAGAGCTTCGAGCGCCGATGCCGAGAAGGCGGGGCCGGAATGTTCTCGGGCGTGGCCGCAGCGATGGCCACTGCGTCGGCAGATATCGGTGGCCCGCACACGCTTCCGCTACTGTTCCCGCTTCATACGCGCCGCGACTCCGAATTCGCGCACGCCCTGGGATGGTTCACCACGAACGCTCCGATGAGTGTCACCGCGACAGCCTCGTTCGCGGAGACACTGGAAGCGGCACACCGCGCGTTCCGCGACGCCCTGCCGTTGGGGACCGTTCCGATTCCACGCGTGCTCGCGGCCCTGGGGGACCAATTCGCGCGCACGCGCCACGACGTGTTCATGATTTCCTACGTCGACTACCGCACCCTTCCCGGCGCGGGTGACGCGTTGCGCAACGCGCACCACATCAGCAATGTCACCACCGCAGACGATGCCCAGTTCTGGGTGTCGCGTACCGAGGACGGCCTCTCGCTCCGTTCACGCTTTCCCGACACACCGCTGGGTCGTTCGGCGATCGAACGTTTCACCGACAGCCTGGCGACCCTGATAGCCACCCAATCCAGATTCGACTGTGAACCCAGTGAACTCTCACTCGTCGGACCGAGCGCATAGGATCGATCTCGTCAGTCCAAGAAGATCCGCAGTTCGTCCCGATCCACAGTAGGAGCGAAGAAGAAGTGCCCATAGCAGCAGATCCCACCCCCGCGTTCGGCGACTATGCGCACCCGGATCGCCTGGTGTCCACTCAGTGGCTCTCGGCGCACCTGGGAACCCCAGGCCTCAAGGTCGTCGAGTCCGACGAAGACGTGCTTCTCTACGACGTCGGCCATATCCCCGGTGCGGTCAAGATCGATTGGCACCTCGACCTCAACGACCCCGTCACGCGCGACTACATCGACGGTGAGCAGTTCGCTGCTCTGCTCGGGCGAAAGGGAATCTCCCGAGACGACACGGTCGTCATCTACGGCGACAAGAGCAACTGGTGGGCCGCATACGCACTCTGGGTGTTCACGCTGTTCGGACACGAGGACGTGCGTCTGCTCGACGGCGGCCGAGATGCGTGGTTGGCCGAGAACCGCGAAACGACTCTCGACGTACCCGAGTATCCGGCTAGCGAGTACCCGGTCGTCGAACGCAACGACGCTCCCATCCGCGCGTACGCAGCCGACGTGTTGTCGAGCCTGGGCTCGATTCCTCTCGTGGACGTCCGCTCCCCGGCGGAATACACCGGCGAACGCACGCACATGCCGGACTACCCAGAAGAGGGCGCGTTGCGCGGCGGACACATCCCGACGGCCAGAAGCATTCCGTGGGCCAAGGCTGCTGCCCCGGACGGACGTTTCCGAACCCGCGCAGAGCTCGACGAAATCTACGGCGATGTCGTGGCGAACGACGAGGTCATCGCGTACTGCCGCATCGGCGAGCGATCGAGCCATACGTGGTTCGTCCTCACTCACCTGCTCGGGCATGGATCAGTCCGCAACTACGACGGTTCGTGGACGGAATGGGGCAACGCAGTTCGTGTTCCCATCGCACGGGGCGAAGAGCCCGGCGAACTGCCTGCGAAGAACTAGCCATGGCAGACCTACCCGAGTCTCTTTCGGACATAGTCGAGGACTTCGTGGCAGTGAGCGGACAGAACAAGCTGCAACTGCTGCTGGAGTTCAGCCGTGAGCTGCCCGATTTGCCACCGCACCTGGAACAAGCGGCCATGGAACCGGTGCCCGAGTGCCAGTCCCCACTGTTCCTGTCCGTCGATGCCGACGACCGCGACCACGTGAAGCTGTACTTCAGCGCGCCACCCGAGGCACCGACGACGCGGGGCTTCGCGTCGATCCTGCACCAGGGCCTCGACGGTCACAGCGCTGAGGACATCGTGGCTGTCCCCGACGACTTCTACTTGGCTTTGGGGTTGGGCGATGCGGTCAGCCCGCTCCGGCTGCGCGGGATGTCAGCGATGCTCGCGCGCATCAAGCGCCATCTGAAGTAGACGGTCGAGGCGACCCACGGTGCGAACCCGTGGGTTGTCTTGATCGATACACCTTTCCTCTCGTACACTCGAGGCAGTTGTTGTTGTTTCAAGTCGTTTCCGAGAGATGGTTCAGGGCTGCATGGAGTTCACCGAGCTGGCCGATTACGCCATTCCTGCCGGAACCATGACCGAATGGATTCCGAGCGTCGGGCCGCATGCCAGCACTCCCGTGCTCGCCGGATGGCAACCGGACGATCGGCCCACGTCCTACGTCCACGAGGCCCACCTGCGGACCAGTCTCGCGAGCCCGCGGCGAGGCAAGGAAAGCTGGCTCGGCGCGGCATTCGAAATCGACGGGCCACTCGACAAGCCAGCGTTTCGCCAGGCCGTTCTCGCCTGGATCGACCGGCACGAGTCCATGCGTTCCCACGCGTCGATCGACGAGGACACGGGCGAGCTGTCCAGGGTTACGGCCGCCGAGAGTGCCATCGACATCTGGCAGGTCGAACAGGAGCGGTGCGAGCAGTCGAGCGAGGTGTTCGAGCATCTGCAGTATTTGTTCGACGAGTTCACCTCACCTCTGGCGTGGCCGTCGTACGCGTTCGTCACCGTCGAACCGCTCCCAGGTCGCGGGCCGGACCGCATCACTGTCCTTTTCGCCGCCGACCACTCGATCATCGACGGCCTCTCCACGGTCCTCGTAGCGCACGAGATCTCTGCGCTGTATGCCGAAGCAAAGGACGGCACCGCCGCCCGACTGTTCGAAGCGGGGAGTTATCTGGACTTCGGCGTGTCCGAACGTCGTGTTCACGCGGAGCTCGAACACACCCACGAAGCGGTGGTCACATGGCAACGCTTCCTCGACGAGGGTAATGGCGAGCTTCCGGCCTTTCCCCTCGACATCGGCACACCGAACGGCCACCACACGGCCCAGAGCGGTTTGTCCGCGTGGATCCTCGATGCCGAGCGTGCAGATGCTTTTTCCGTCTCGTGCCGCAAGACCGGCAACAGTCTGTTCTCGGGGCTGCTCGCCGCACTCGCAGTCGGCGGAGCCGAACTGTCCGGTGACACGCACTTTCGGACGGTCACACCGGTCCACACCCGCGATCAACCGCAGTGGGCGTCGTCGCTCGGATGGTTCGTCGGACTGTGCCCGGTGTCGTTCGACATCGCGGGCGCCGAGTCCTTCGGTTCCATCGTCGCTCAGGCCACCGAGCAGGTGACGGCAACCAAGCCCGTCGCGCGCGTTCCACTCGATCGGGTGTTCCGCACGCTGGGCACCACTGCGGCACCACGGTTCGTCGTGTCGTTCATGGACGTTCGTTTCGCTCCGATGGCAGAGCACTGGCACGACTGGAATGCCCGCGCCCTTCGGAGTAAGCAGTACGACCACGATGTCTACATCTGGATCAACCGGACACCGAGGGGTGTCAACATCTCGGCCAGGTACCCGAACACCGAAACGGCGACGACGAATGTGCACCAGTACGTCGCGGCGCTGCGGCGCATCCTCGACGAGGTCGTCGACACCGGCACCGCCACCCTCCCCGACCGGACTGCCCGCGGACGAAGGCTCGATGCAGCGGCGTCAGGTCCGGTTGCTACCAATCAGTAGTGGCGGTGGTGTTCTTTGGGGAGGTTCCCCAGAATCACCCTCCAGTTTCGGATGCGATCTCGGCTGTGCTTAAACTCCGAAGAGACGCTTGTAACAGTGCGGCGCAAACGGCACCTGCACAGAACACTCGACACTCCAGGAGGCTCAGTGCCCAGCCATGCCAGTGCGCATATCACCAAGGTTCTCGTCGCGAATCGCGGTGAGATCGCTGTACGGGTGATCAGGGCAGCAGCAGACGCGGGACTGACCAGTGTCGCCGTCTACGCAGAACCCGACGCCGACGCACCCTTCGTACGCCTCGCCGACGAAGCATTCGCCCTCGGCGGACAAACCTCCGCAGAGTCGTACCTGGTCATCGACAAGATCATCGACGCCGCGAAGAAGTCCGGCGCCGACGCCATCCACCCCGGGTACGGCTTCCTGTCCGAGAACGCCGACTTCGCCCAGGCAGTCATCGACGCCGGGTTGATCTGGATCGGACCGTCCCCGCAGTCCATCCGCGATCTCGGCGACAAGGTCACCGCCCGCCACATTGCCGCCCGCGCCAAGGCACCGTCGGTCCCTGGCACGTCCGAGCCCGTCAAAGATGCCGACGAGATCCTGGCCTTCGCCGACGAGCACGGCCTGCCCATTGCCATCAAGGCGGCCTTCGGTGGCGGCGGACGCGGCATGAAGGTAGCCCGCACCCGCGAGGAAATCCCCGAGCTGTTCGACTCGGCCACCCGTGAAGCGGTCTCCGCCTTCGGTCGCGGCGAATGCTTCGTCGAGCGCTACCTCGACAAGCCCCGCCACGTCGAAGCTCAGGTCATCGCCGATCAGCACGGCAACGTCGTCGTCGCCGGAACCCGTGACTGCTCGCTGCAGCGCCGCTTCCAGAAGCTCGTCGAAGAAGCACCGGCACCGTTCCTGACCGAAGAGCAGCGCGCCGAGATCCACTCCTCCGCCAAAGCCATCTGCCGCGAAGCCGGCTACTACGGCGCCGGCACCGTGGAGTACCTCGTCGGCCAGGACGGACTCGTGTCCTTCCTCGAGGTCAACACTCGCCTGCAGGTCGAGCACCCCGTCACCGAAGAGACCTCCGGCATCGACCTCGTGCTGCAGCAGTTCCGCATCGCCAACGGCGAAGAACTCTCCATCACCGAGGACCCGACACCGCGCGGACACTCCTTCGAATTCCGCATCAACGGCGAAGACGCGGGCCGCGGCTTCCTCCCCGCACCCGGACCGGTCACCACGTTCGTCGCACCCTCGGGCCCCGGCGTGCGCGTCGACTCCGGTGTCGAGTCCGGCTCCGTGATCGGTGGCCAGTTCGACTCGATGCTCGCCAAGCTCATCGTCACCGGCGCGACCCGCGAGGAAGCGCTCGCACGCTCGCGTCGCGCGCTGGCCGAATTCAAGGTCGAAGGCCTCGCGACGGTCATCCCGTTCCACGCTGCTGTGGTATCCGACCCCGCGTTCATCGGCGACGGCGAGTCCTTCTCCGTGCACACCCGGTGGATCGAAACCGAGTGGGACAACCAGGTTCCCCCGTTCACCGCAGGCGAGCCGATCGACGAGGACGAGGCATTGCCCCGTCAGGCTGTGGTCGTCGAGGTCGGTGGCCGACGCGTCGAGGTCTCGCTTCCTGGTCAGTTCTCGCTCGGCGGCGGATCAGGAGCCGGCGCCGGCGGCGCGATTCGTCGTAAGCCCAAGCCCCGCAAGCGTGGTGGTGCAGGCGCAGGAGCGGCCTCCGGTGACGCTGTCACCGCACCGATGCAGGGCACCGTCGTCAAGGTCGCCGTCGAAGAGGGCCAGGAGGTCGCCGAAGGCGATCTGATCGCCGTCCTCGAAGCGATGAAGATGGAAAACCCCGTCAACGCCCACAAAGCAGGGGTGGTCACGGGCCTGTCCGTGCAGCCAGGATCCGCCATCACCCAAGGCACCGTTCTCGCAGAACTGAAGTAGTACGAAAGAAAACGACGTCCGGGTTAGTCTGTCTTTCATGGCAGACAACCCGGACGTTCGTATAGGTACGGCCGAGCGCGAGCAAGCGCTTTCGAACCTGAGTCAGCACTTGAGCGACGGGCGTTTGACCCTGACGGAGTTCGACGAGCGCAGCGCCGTGGTCACCTCGGCTACGACCCGTCGCGAACTCGACTCCGTGTTCACCGATTTGCCGACGCCGTCGCTCGCGCCCACCGCGTCTCGCCCGCTCGACATATCCAAGTCCTCCAAGCCTGCAACTCCCGCATCGACACCGCCCGTCCCCGACGACGGGTGGGACTGGCGTAAGGCTGTGATGGGTGCTGCCCCCATCATCGCGTTGATCCTGTTCTTCGTTGTGCCAGTGTCGAACAGCTGGTTGTTCTTTCTTCTGATCCCGCTCGCCGGCGCCCTGTTGTTCGGCGGCGACCGCTCGAGGGGGCGTGACCGCTGACCACCCAGCTACCTGCCGCGAAAGCGCTGCTGTTCGACGTCTTCGGCACTGTCGTCGACTGGCGAACGAGCGTCGCCTCACAGGTTGCAGCAGCGCTGCCGTCGACGGTGGATTCGTACGCATTCGCCGATCGCTGGAGAAGTTTGTATCAGCCTGCGATGGAACTGGTTCGCTCCGGCCGCCGCGAGTTCACTCGCCTAGATGTGCTGCATCTCGAAAGTTTGCGCACCGTGCTGGCGGAATTCGAGGTGACGCTTCCCGAGGAAACCGTCGTCGACTTGAATCGTGCGTGGCACCGACTCGATCCCTGGCCGGACTCCGTGGACGGCATCACCCTCCTGAAGTCCGCACACATCGTTGCGCCGCTGTCGAACGGCAACATCTCGCTTCTGCTCGACATGGCAAAGAATGCGGGACTGCCGTGGGACGCGATCCTCGGCGCCGAACCCGTTCGCGCCTACAAGCCGATGCCCGACGCCTATCTCCGCACCGCAGACATCCTCGGCCTCGCCCCGGGCGAGTGCATGATGGTCGCGGCACACAACTCCGATCTGGCAGCAGCTCGTGACTGCGGCTTCCAGACCGCCTTCGTCGCCCGCCCGAGTGAACACGGACCCCGGCAGACCACCGACCTCTCGGCCGAGACGGATTGGACCTACAGCACCGACTCGATCATCGAACTGGCGAAGAAGATGGGCTGCTAGAGGCGCTGAAAGGCTCCGCGATTTCGCAGGGACGACGCCGTCTCGGTAGAGTTGTCAGCGGTGCGCCGGGAAGTCTGGTCGGCATGACTCGACCATGCCCAAAAGTTGTTCGCTCTTGTTTCGACTCGAGTGACAACCGACCCGAAAGGCCCAGATGCCTACAATCTCGTCGCGCCCGCCTCTGTTCTCCCGCGGTTCCTGGTCGGAAGCCGACCGGATAGCTGCGCTGCTTCGCAAAGAGACCGTTGGTGGCATTCTCTTGCTCATCGCGGCTGTTGCAGCACTCGTTTGGGCGAACTCGCCGTTCGCGCAGAGCTATCAGAGCCTGATGGACTTCCGAATCGGACCGTCGGCCGTGCACTTGGACCTTACGATATCCACTTGGGCGGCCGACGGGTTGCTCGCCATCTTCTTTTTCGTCGTCGGACTCGAGCTCAAGCGTGAATTCGTCGCTGGTGACCTGCGCGATCCGAAGCGCGCAGCGCTTCCCATTGCGGCCGCAATCGGCGGAATGTTGGTCCCCGCACTAATTTTCGTGCTCGTCAACCGCAACACAGGCGACGGCGCATTGCAGGGGTGGGCTATTCCCACAGCGACCGACATCGCATTTGCGGTAGCTATTCTCGCCGTCATCGGCACCCATCTACCCACCGCACTGAGGACATTCCTTCTTACGCTCGCAGTCGTGGACGACCTCCTGGCGATCACCGTCATTGCGATCTTCTACACGGACGAAGTCAACTTCATAGCGCTCGCTCTCGCTGTGATCCCGCTCGGTCTGTTCACGATTGCCGTCCAGAAACGAATACGGTCGTGGTGGATCCTCATTCCCCTTGCGATTGCAACGTGGGTGTTGGTACACGAGTCAGGCATCCACGCAACTGTCGCGGGAGTGCTCCTGGGTTTCGCAGTGCCGGTGATCCGAAGCCGTGCGGCGGGCGGACCGGATGCGGGTCCCGGCCTGGCCGAACACTTCGAACACCGTATTCGACCCATTTCGGCCGGCCTCGCAATTCCTGTGTTCGCATTCTGCGCGGCAGGCGTGACCGTCGGCGGCTTCAGCGGATTGAGCAGCGCGATCACGGACCCCGTGGCGCTCGGAATCGTTGCAGGCCTGGTGGTGGGCAAGACGGTCGGGATTTTCGGGGTCACGTTCCTATTGTCGAAGTTCACGAAGGCGTCGCTCGACAGCACGGTCAAGTGGATCGACGTCGTCGGAATCTCGATGCTGGCCGGCATCGGCTTCACAGTGTCGCTGCTGATCGGCGACCTCGCATTCGGGCCAGGTACCGAACGCGACGACCACGTCAAAATCGGTGTGCTCACGGGTTCGATCTTGGCGGCCCTGCTGGCCTCGGCCCTTCTTCGAGCGCGCAATACGGTCTATCGAAAAATTCACGAGGACGAGACCCGAGACGACGATCACGACGGCATTCCTGACGTCTATCAGCAGGGAAAGCCCTGAGAAGCTGCGTCCGCCAGCGGTCCCGACGTCCATCGGTCGGCCTCGTGGTGAGACCTCAGTCGGACTACGGGGAGGTCCGGACGGCGCTCGGCAACCGCACGCACTTTCCGCTGGGTCGTGCGATGTGTGGTCCATGCCCAACGGACGATGTGATCGCGTTCGACGAATATTCGATGCAGCGGAGCCTCGATGTTGCCGTTCCACAGGACTTCTCGTCGCAGACGCCGTCGGACGGTTCTCGCAATCACTTGCTGCATGACTGTCGATCGCGGCAGATCGAGCCAGACCATCAGGTCTGCTCGATCTGCCAGCCGATCGCGAACCAGGCCGTACTGCCACTCGGTCACCCACGACTCGCGGCTACTGAATGCGTCGACGTCGGATTCGAACGACTCACGCGGAATCCAACTAGGGCCGTGATAGAGCGCGTCGATCTCTGTGTGTTCGGTCCCGAGTACCGCCGCAAGTCGTCCTGACAGCGTCGTCTTGCCCGACCCTGACGTACCCGCAACAACAATGCGGGTCGGCCGCCCAGGAAGGGGGTCGTCAGGGCCGAGAATCACTAAGTCACCGTACAACGGCACATCTGTGCCCACGCCGCCTACTCCAGGTACGACGTGGTCAACATTTCTATGAAATGTCCACTCGGATCGCGGAAGTAGACTCCCCGCCCGCCGTGATCGTGATTGATCGTCCCCGGTGCAGCCATGCGCGGATCAGCCCAGTGTTCGACGCCCCATGACGTCAGTCGGGCATACGCCTGATCGAACAATGCGTCGTCCACGCGAAAGGCGTAATGCTGGGGCTGAATCTCTTCGAACGGGGGCGTTGCGAATTGAATCAACGTTCCGTCGCCCAACAGGACGTTCGAGAACGGGCCCCATGATTCGGCCTCGGGGAGGCCGAACAACTCACGAAAGAATCGGGACGACTCGACGCCGTCCTTGGACACGATGATGGTGTGGTCGAACGAAACAACAGACAACGCTGCCTCCAGGGCAGTTCGACGCCTCCATGCCTGACGCAGTCCGTCATCGGCACGCGACGTTGACACACATCATGCCTATCCCACGGCATACAGGTCAAGAGCGAAAAGTGCTCGCGTCCGAGCACCTTGAATTCCCGAATGCCCGGGAACCAGCATCGTTCAGCCCCAGTTCTCCGCTTTGGTCAGGCAGAAGGGATGCCCGGACGGGTCGAGCAGTACGCGCCAGGTCTCCCCCGGCTGATCGGTGGGCATTCTCGCGCCCAGGTCGACGGCCTTGCGTGCCGCGGAGTCGAGGTCCTCCACCGACAGATCGAAGTGAAACTGTTTGCTGCCGCTCGGATTAGGCCATGCCGGAGCCTGGTAATCCTCGACACGGCCGAAGCCCAGCGCGTGAGAAGGTCCGGCGAGCATCGCGTAGTCCTTTTCGGCGTGCACGATGGCCCAACCGAGCAGGGACGACCAGAACGAAGCACTCGCTTCGGGGTCCGTACAGTCCAGCGTGATCATTGCGAGCGTGGCGACGGGAGTATCGGTCATGGTCGGTCTCCTCGAGAAGTCGTTGCGTGTCGGTCCAGCCTCCTAGACTCGCCCTGTGACGGCTAGTAAAAATCCGACAGGCCCCACATCGACGGGCTCGGGTGTTCTGCGACCCGATCAGTTGGCCCGGCATGTCGACCTCGTCAGGCTGCCGTGCGCGCCGTCGCTCACGCCCTGGGTGGAGAACTACTGGATGCTGCACTGGGATCTTCCGGCCGGGACGTCGTACCGCAGTTCGACACTTCCGCATCCCGCGCACACCCTCAGCGTCGAGAAAGGCTGGGTGCGTGACGGTGTCGCTGCGCTCGGCGGACCCGTCGTCGTGACCGGCGTTCTCACTCGCCGCTTCGACGTGACTCTGGCCGCGATCGGTTGGGTCTTCGGTATCAAATTCCGCCCCGGTGGCTTCACCAGTCTGACCGGCGCCGATGCGAGGTCTCTCCGAGATGAAACGGTGTCTCCGCCATCGAAGATTCCGACAGCGACGGTCGATGCGTTGGCCCAACTCGGACCGCACCTGAGTGCTGACGCCTGTCGGGAGAGCGCAGACTCGGCGTTGGAGAACCTCGGTCGCACAACCGATCCCGACTACGAAGAGCTACTCGGCATCATCGCGGCCATGTTGGACGATCGCACGTTGATTCGCGTCGCGCAGGTCGAGGCACACTGCAACATCGGCGCGCGTCGGTTGCAACGACTGTTTGCGAAATACATCGGAGCGCCGCCCAAATGGGCCCTCGCGCGGTACCGCATCCACGACGTCGTGAGCGAACTGGACGGCGGGTACGACGGATCGCTCGCGGACCTGGCCGCGCGATACGGCTGGTTCGACCAGGCGCACTTCTCTCGTGAGTTCACCGAACTCGTCGGCGTCCCACCGAGTTCCTACGGGGCGTGAGTTCGAACTCCCACAGTCCGCCATCGACCTGCGACAACAGCCGCTCTCGTGCCTGTCGAGCCAACGACGATCACGATCGATAGTCCTGGTCCACACCCGTCGCCCACTCGGAACACTCCACGAAGGCCACGTCGTCACGGCCGCGAAGAAAATCGCGAGCGCCTGTGTCCCCAGTGGCGCCGGCGATGACCGCATCCCAGTATTCACGCCCGAACACAACCGGGTGGCCGGGAGAACCGTCGAACACGGCGCGTGCGAGCCCGGTGGCCCCAGCTGCCTCCAGCACCGCCGCCACCACCTCGGACCCGACGTCCGGGGTATCCACGACATGCACCACCGCGAACGAAGCATCATCTGCCGCCGACAAGCCTGCTCGAAGCGACGCGCCCATCCCCGTCGCCCAGTCGGGTGCCCACACGGCACGAGCACTGTCGGGCATCGGAGCATCCGCCGCACCCAGGACGACCACAACCTCGTCGCATCCACCGTCCACCAGAGCGTCGACGGCTGTCTGCAACCATCGGCCGCCTTCGGCAAGAACCTTCGGCGAGCCGTATCGGCGTCCGGCACCGGCGGCCAACAGCACTCCGACCGCATCCCGAGACACCTGGCGACCTCCGGTTGGGCGTTGAAACAACGACGATGGCGGGACGCCCGAACACTAATGTGCCCGCTCGACTCGCGGCAACCCGCGTCATGCCGGATTCTGGTAGCACTTCTCCTGCAGCGTCGCAGGATTTCATGCCAGCTTGCTACCGCGAGGTGCCCATATGTCGGTCCTACCCATCAAGCGTCGCCGCGTTCATCCAGTCGACGAGGTTCTGCCCGTCCCCAAATTGGCCGCGTACGGCTTTCAGCACGTCGTCGCGTTCTATGCGGGCGCGGTGCTGGTGCCGATCATCATCGGGAGCGCGATCGGCCTGACCAACGAGCAGTTGATCCATTTGATCAACGCAGACCTGTTCACCTGCGGTATCGCATCGATCATCCAGTCGGTCGGCTTCTGGAAGATCGGCGTACGACTCCCCCTTCTTCAGGGTGTGACGTTCGCGGGCGTGTCCCCGGTCATCGCGATAGCCATGGCGAACGGCGGCGGCACCGAGGGGTTGCTGTACGTCTACGGTGCAGTCATCGTGGCAGGCCTGGTCACGTTCTTCATGGCACCGTACTTCAGCAAACTGCTGAGATTCTTCCCACCGGTGGTGACGGGAACGGTCATCACCATCATCGGCGTAGCGCTACTGCCGGTCGCGGTGAACGACGCGGTCACCAATCCGGCTACCCACGAACAGGACCCGACCAACGGGCGCTGGATGGCATACGCCATCGGCACACTGCTGATCATCGTGCTCATCCAACGCTTCTTCAAGGGTTTCATGGCGACGATCGCGGTGTTGCTCGGCCTCGTCATCGGTAGCGCCGTCGCGTTCGTGCTGGGAGACATGAGTTTCGACGGCACCGGCGAAGCATCGTGGGTCGGTTTCACGCAACCGTTCCTGTTCGGCGCCCCGAAATTCAGTGCCATCGCGATCATCTCGATGATCGTGGTCATGTTGATCATCGCGGTGGAGACCACCGGCAGTGTCTACGCCACCGGCGAGATCGTCGGCAAACGCATCAAGAAGGACGACATCGCGGCAACTCTGCGCGCCGACGGTGTCGCCACGGTCATCGGCGGCACGTTCAATTCGTTCCCCTACACGGCCTTTTCGGAAAACGTCGGCCTCGTGCGGCTCACCGGCATTCGAAGTCGATGGGTCGTTGCAGCAGCCGGCGTGATCATGATCCTGCTCGGACTCCTGCCCAAGACGGCCGCGGTCGTGGCGTCCATCCCGCCTCCCGTCCTCGGCGGCGCCGCCCTCGCACTCTTCGCGACGGTTGCCGTCGTCGGCATCCAAACCCTCTCGAAGGTCGACTTCACCGACCACCGGAACCTCATCATCGTCGCCACGAGCCTCGGTCTTGCCATGCTGGTGACCATTCAACCGACTGTGTCGCAGGGTGTTCCTGCGTGGCTGGAAATGTTGTTCGGCAGCGGCATCGTTCTCGGCGCGGTCACCGCGATCGTTCTCAACGTTCTGTTCTTCCATATCGGCAACAAGGGGCAAGCAGTCGCGGGTGGACCGGGTAAGGGGATCACCCTCGACAAGGTGAACGCCATGACACCGGACGAGTTCGCTTCTACCTTCGGTGGTCTGGTCCAGGGAACACCCTGGGTCGTCGAGCGGGCATACCGACAGGCGCCGTTCGCCGACGCCCACAGCCTGCGAGAAGCGTTCCAGGAAGCGCTGCTGGCCGGCACCACCGAGGAACAACTCGAGCTCATCAACAACTACCCCGACCTCGGCAGCGAGGACGCCACAGGCACGCTCTATGCCACCGACCACACCGGACTGTCCAACCTCGAGGAGGACGAGCACGAGTCAGTCGTTCAGCTCGCCGCGGAGTACCGACAGCACTTCGGATTCCCGTTGGTCATCTGTGCTCGGGAAACCGAGCGCTACGACCGAGTGATCGCCAACGGGTGGTCCAGAATCGAGAACGCGACGGCAGCCGAGCGGTCGTTTGCGATGATCGAAATCGCCAAGATCGCGAACTACCGCTTCGACGACCTGGTTGCCGACGCCAACCCGATTGCGGCCGCCCGGTTCGGCCGGTTGTCCGAGCACAGATAGCGAGATGCGTTGTTACACGAATGGATAGGTTTGGACGGATTCAACAGACTCTCGGACCGGCAGGCGATGCATGCGCTCTTCGAGTGCTGCTCGTCGTCGATCTGGGCGCGCCGCGTCGCCGGCTCACGCCCGTACGCAACGCGAGATCTTTTACTGGACAGAGCAGATCGAGTACTCGCCGAACTACCCGAAGCTGAAATCGATCAGGCTCTGGACGGCCACCCCAGAATTGGTGCGAGGGCAGACAACGCGTCGTCGAAACGGGAACAGGCCGCGGTCCAGGGCGCGGGGTCGGACGTGCTGGCGGCGCTTGCCGAAGCGAACCGAAAGTACGAGGCCCAGTTCGGGCACGTGTATCTGGTGTGTGCCACCGGACGGTCGGCGCCGGACTTGCTCGGTATCCTCGAGGAGAGGCTGGGGAACGACCCCGAAACCGAACGACGGGTGCTGCGCGTGGAATTGGCAAAGATCAACCGGATTCGACTGAACCGTCTGCTCGGACCCGAGCAATGAGCGGGCTGAGCACGCATGTGCTCGACGCCGTCACCGGAAAACCCGCAGCCGGGATCAGGGTCGCGCTCTTCCGCGCCACGGACGGCGAAATCGCCGCTGCTGACACCAACACCGACGGGCGCGTACCCGAACTGTTGCCCGGGCCGATCGATGCAGGTAATTACCGACTCTCGTTCGACACGGGCAGCTACTTCGAGACCCTCGGCACGGAGACGTTCTACCCGGAAGTATCCATATCGTTCGTCGTCGACGACCCGGATGCGCACTATCACGTTCCGCTGTTGTTGTCCCCCTTCGCTTATTCCACCTATCGCGGGAGTTGACATGACCGACCTGAACGGCAAGATCGTGCTCGGCGCCAACCAGTACGGGAAGGCCGAGAACCGCGTCGTACGTATCTACCGCGACACTCCTCGCCATGAGATCCACGACATCAACGTCTCGAGTGCATTACGCGGCGATTTCTCCCCGGCCCACCTCGTCGGCGATCAGTCGAACGTGCTGCCGACCGACACGCAGAAGCAGACCGCGTACACCTACGCCAAGTCGAAAGGTCTGGTGCACATCGAGAGCTACGGCCTCGATCTCGCGCGGCACTACGTCGACGACGTCGACCCCGTCGAGGCTGCGCGTATCGAGCTCGAGGAGTATGCATGGCAGAGAGTTGTCATCGACGGCGTCGAACACGACCACACCTGGACGCGCAAAGGCGAAGAGATACGAACTGCCGCAGTCACCGTCGACGGCACAGGTGAGCACCAGAAAACCTGGGTGATCAGCGGTTTCAAGGAGATGATCATCCTCAAGTCCACGGGATCGGAGTTCGCAGGCTTCCTCGAAGACGAATTGACCGTCCTGGAACCGACCCACGATCGCGTGATGGCCACGTCGCTGACCGCGCAGTGGCGGTACACGCACACGGATGTCGATTGGGACGGCGTGTACGCAGGCGTGAAGGCGGCCATGGTCGAACGGTTCGCCAACTTGCAGTCTCTCGCCCTGCAACAGACGTTGTACGCGATGGGCGAGGCAGTACTGAAGAAGTACCCGTTCATCGCCGAGATCCGCATGTCCGCGCCCAACAAGCACCACTTCCTCTACGACATAGGAAGATTCGGTATCGAGAACTCGGGCGAAGTGTTCAACGCCGACGACCGCCCCTACGGCCTCATACAGGCAACGGTCGAACGAGAGGACGCCCCGGACGGCGGAAGCGCATGGCGTACCTACTCGGTGGTGGGTTAGGCGCCTTCGGCGCAGGTCGCCTAGTTCAACACCTGCTCCGCCCACTCGACCAGCGGGTTCATCTTTCGCCACGCATCGCGGATCTCCGCAGCAGCCTTCGGAGTTTCGAGCCACTCGGGTGAACCGAAATGTTTGCCGACGGTCAAGCTCTTGTGGCGCAGGAGATCGATGCGTGGGTGATCTGCGTCGTATCCACGGGGTTTGGTCTTGAGTTGGTCACCACCGACCTCGAAGCCGGCTTTGTTCATGCCTGCGATGATGCCCTCGAGCTCGGATCCGCGGACCTCGGTGTCGACGGCCTCCCTGAAGCGTGCGATGCCCTCGGTCGTCGAGTGATAGAAGCCGCCGGCGACGAACAGTCCGGCGGGGTCGATCTGAACGTAGTACCCCAGAGCCGGGCCCTTCGCGACGAACGCGCCTTGGTGTGCCTTGTACGGAGTCTTGTCCTTGGAGAACCGGACGTCGCGATACGGCCGAAACAGCTTCGCGGTTCCGAACTCGGGTTCCAGTTCGGCGAGGAGCGCCGTCATAGGTTCTTTGACCGACTCCTGATAGACGTCCTTGTGGGCGTTCCACCACACCTTGCTGTTGTCCGCTTCGAGGTCCTCGTAGAAGTCGAGCGCCGCGAACGGGATTCCAGTGAAAGCCATGTTCACGATTCTAGGTGTCGGTGTGCACAGCCTCGTCGAACGTCGGGCGGATGTCCATCCCTGCCCTGGTTGTACGAACGGACGACAACTGCGTTGTGTTTCGGCAACGTTTCCGGCGCATCGCACCAGTACCCCGCAGCCGTAACAGATGTTCACTAGAGTCAGGACGGTGGAGGTGGTGACGGATGGATCTGGGAACGATCGAGGACATCGTGGTCGCACGCGAGCGGTCCGAACTTCCTCTCGGTGACGAACACACCGCTGTCATCGCAGGCGGGACCTGGTTGTTATCGGAAAAGCAAGACCATCTACGACGCCTCGTCGACATCACCACCCTCGGGTGGGCCCCGCTGACCGAATCGGACGACGGTCTCGACATCGCGGCGACATGCACCATCGAGCAGCTCTCGCGAGCGAGCTTCGACCGCGACTGGCCGGCCACCACCCTGTTCCACCGGTGCGCAACCGCATTGCTCGCCTCGTTCAAAATCTGGAAAGTTGCGACCGTGGGCGGAAACGTGTGCTTGGCTTTGCCTGCAGGAGCGATGGTTTCGCTCACAACAGCGCTGGACGGGGTTGCGTTGGTTTGGTCACCTGACGGCACCGACTACCGTATTCCGGTGACCGATCTGGTCACCGGTCCACACGAGAACGCATTGAAGGCCGGCGAGGTGGTCCGCAGCATTCGACTTCCCGCCCACGCCTTGATGTCCCGGACCGCGTTCAGGAAGAACGCTCTGTCACCGCTCGGGCGGTCCGCGTCCGTCGTCATCGGCAGAATCGACCCCGGCAACCAATTCGTCCTGTCGGTCACCGCGTCGACCACACGCCCCTTCGTCCTGCGCTTCCCGGAACCTCCCACCGCCGAGGTTCTCGAATCAGCGCTTTCGGACAGCATTCCGAACTCCGCATGGTACGACGATCCGCACGGTGCACCGGACTGGCGTGAACACATCAGCCGCAAGTCGGCTCGGGAGATCCTCGAGGAGTTGACGTGTTAGTCGGCATCAACGGAACACCGACAGAGTGTTCTCCCCGTCCCGGCCAGTGTCTGCGCACAATGCTGCGCGATCATGCTCACTTCGAGGTCAAGAAGGGCTGCGACGCAGGCGACTGTGGCGCGTGTTCTGTGCTGGTGGACGGGGAACCAGTGCACTCGTGCATATTTCCTGCGTACCGCGCGGCGGAGAAGGAGGTCACGACCGTCGCGGGTCTCGGCACACCGGACGACCTCCACCCTGTCCAGCGTCGGTTCGTCGACGCAGGCGGATTTCAATGCGGATTCTGTACGGCGGGGATGGTGGTGACCGCGTCGACGCTGAGCGAGGACGATCTGACCGAACTTCCCGAGCGGTTGAAGGGAAACCTGTGTCGGTGCACGGGGTATCGATCCATCGACGACGCAGTGCACGGCGTTGTCAACACCGAGAAACCTACCGAAGGGCCGTCTGCGGGTCGATCGTTGTCGGCGCCCGCTGCGACGAGAATCGTCACCGGTACCGAGCCGTACACACTCGATTTCGCACCCACCGGTCTACTGCACGCGAGTGTGCTGCAGAGTCCGCATTCACATGCGCGCGTGCTGTCGATCGACGCCTCGGCGGCCGAGGCCCTCCCCGGCGTGCGGCTCGTTCTCACCTCCGCGGACAGTCCTGATCGCGTGTTCTCGACCGCTCGGCACGACCAACGCGCCGACGACCCCGACGACACCCGGCTCATCGACACCGTCATGCGTTTCAGGGGCCAGCGGGTCGCAGTCGTCGTCGCTGAATCTCTCGCTGCCGCCGAGGCGGGATGCCGAGCTCTTGTGGTCGACTACGAGGTACTGCCTGCGGTGTTCGACCCGGGTGACGCATCGCTGATCGGTGCTCCCCTGGTCCACGGCGACAAGGGGCCGGAGTCGAGGATTGCCGACCCGGCGCGCAACCTCGTCGCCGAACTGCACGGCGGAATCGGCGATGTCGATGCAGCCGTCGCGGACGCCGATGCCGTGGTCAGCGGGCACTTTCGTACCCAGCGAATTCAGCATGTCCATCTCGAAACCCATGGAACCATCGGGTGGATCGACGACGAAGGCAGGCTCACGCTCCGGACCAGCACTCAGGTTCCGTTCCTGGTCCGGGACGAGATCTGCGAAATCTTCGGCGTGGAACGCGAGAAGGTGCGTGTGTTCACCGCCCGGGTCGGCGGCGGATTCGGCGGTAAACAAGAACTGCTGACCGAGGATGTCGTCGCTCTGGCCGTGTTGAAAACGGGATCGCCCGTGCAGTTCGAATTCACCCGCAAGGACGAGTTCACGGTCGCTCCCTGTCGCCATCCGTTTCGGGTGGACGTCACAGCGGCAGCGACAGCCGACGGCACACTGACCGCGCTCGCCGTCGACATCGTCACCGATGCCGGTGCCTACGGCAATCACAGCCCAGGCGTCATGTTCCACGGGTGCGGCGAATCGGTTGCCATCTACCGCTGCGCGAACAAGCGAGTCGACGCGAAGTCGGTGTACACCAACAACATTCCTTCGGGCGCGTTCCGGGGCTACGGGTTGGGCCAGGTCATCTTCGCCGTCGAATCGGCACTCGACGACCTTGCTCGCGAGCTGGACCTCGATCCGTTCGAGTTCCGCAGGCGCAATGTGGTCGTGCCGGGCGATCCGCTCGTCGCAGCTCACGTCGAAGGCGAGGATCTGATGTTCGGGAGCTACGGCCTCGATCAATGCCTCGACTTGGCCGAGCAAGCGCTGCGATCGGGCAACGGCGTCTCGGCACCCGCTGGATGGAAAGTCGGTGAGGGCATGGCTGTAGCAATGATCGCGACAATTCCGCCGCGCGGCCACTTCTCGGACGCGTCGATCGCCCTGTTGGCCGACGGCCGGTACCGAGTTCGTGTCGGGACCGCCGAATTCGGCAACGGAACCACCACTGTGCACACGCAGATCGCCGCAACGGAACTGTGCACGACGCCCGAACGCATCATCGTCGTTCAATCGGACACGGACGCAACAACATACGACACCGGAGCATTCGGATCTGCTGGAACCGTCGTCGCAGGCAAGGCCCTTTACGCGGCGGCGCGGTCACTGTCCGCGCAGATACTGGGCGTAGCTGCGGGGATCACCGGATGCACTGCGGACGCATGCACTCTCGGGCCGGAGGGCGTCCAGTGCACCGCGCACTTCGTGTCGCTGTCCGACGTACTCGCGGCCGCGGGAGGAATTCTTGTCGCCGAAGGTGACAGTGGCGGCGTGCCGAGGTCACTTGCCTTCAACGTCCAGGCGTTCCGGGTCGCGGTCGAAGAGTCGACGGGCACCGTTGAAATCCTGCAGTCCATCCAAAGTGCAGACGCGGGAACCGTCATGAATCCTCAGCAATGCCGCGGACAGGTCGAAGGCGGCGTGGCACAGGGCATCGGATCCGCGCTCTACGAGGAGATTCGCACCGACGGAGCTGGGAGCGTGACCACCGATTCCATTCGCAGCTACCACGTTCCACAGTTTGCGGACATTCCTCGCACCGAGGTCTATTTCGCCGACACCTACGATCAGCTCGGCCCGTTCGGCGCCAAGTCGATGAGCGAATCCCCGTACAACCCCGTGGCTCCTGCGCTGGCCAACGCGATCAAGGACGCGGTGGGCTCGAGGCTCTACGAACTGCCGCTGTCTTCGGAACGGGTGTGGAGGTCGCTGGGGAGCTGAGTGGGCACCCGCCAGTTCTTGCTCAGTCTCCAGTAGAGGTACGAGACCAGCCCGAGCGGTATCGGGAGAAACCATGTTGCAAACCTGAACAGAAGCACGGCAGCAACGAGCTGGGCTTGCGCGGTCGTGTCGAGACCGACGCCGAGAACCGCAATCAGCGCCGCCTCGGCGACACCGAGGCCGCCGGGCGTCGGCGCCACGAATGCCGCCAGCCACATCGCGCCGAAGGCGACCACGATGCGATCCCAGCCGATCTCGTGATGGTCGAGCCCCGACATCCGAACCGCAACACCCAACACGAGCGCGCCGAGAAGTTGCGACAGCACCATGGTCGCCGTCAGCGATCGCCAGCAGGTGCGCACGCGCCCCAGCAAGTTGACGCGGAACTCGGTGAGCACTTCTTCCATGTCGCGCGGCTCGATTCGACCGATGCGCTTCGCGAGTGCGGCGCGCATCCGCGTCAGCACTCGCCCGATTCGCCGCGCGAACCCGTCATTGGTGATGACGAGCGCAACGACCAGGCAGACCGCCATGACCACCGCACACGCGCCTGCGGCGACCCACACCGCAGAGCCGGTGACGGAACCGAACGTCACCAGGATCACCAGAGCAATCGACATCAACAGGTATCGCGACAGATTGGTCCAGATTCCGATCGCGATGATGGACGTCGTACTGTCCGCCAACGCGAAGCCCCACGATCGGTACATTGCAAAAGTCAAACCCGTTGCGACGGTCCCACCTTCGGGAACGGTGTTGGCGAGCGCCAACGACGCCGTGCGCGCGACGCCGGCTTGACGCATGGTCAAGCCGGGGAGCGTGTAGATCATCGGTCGGAACATCGACGCGAGATACACGAGACCGAGGGCCGATACGACCACTACCGATTCGATCGAGATCGAATCGAGTGCGCTCGACACCGCGCCGGAGTGACCGACGGTGCGATAGAGGAGCCACATCACCAGGCCCACCACGCCGTAGGACAGCACGGCAGAGACGATCCTCCGGACTCCTGATTTCGTCATCGGTCGTAGAAGGTCTGAAGAATGATCGTGCTCCGTGTACGGACATTGGCCGTCGCACGAATCTCCTGGAGGAGTCGTTCGAGGTCACGAGGTGACTCGACGCGAACGAGCAGGACGTAGCTCTCCTCGCCTGCGACGGAGTGACACGATTCGATGGCACCGATATGGCGCAACCGAGCAGGCGCGTCGTCGGGCTGCGCAGGATCGATCGGCGTGATGGCGACGAAGGCAGACAGCGGGCGCCCCAACGCTTCTGGATCGACCTGGGCGGTGTACCCACGAATGACGCGTCGAGACTCGAGTCGACGAACCCTCGATTGCACCGCCGAGACCGACAGGCTTGCCTTTTCCGCAAGGGTCGCCAGAGTGGCGCGTCCGTCCGCGACGAGTTCGTCGATGATCAACCGATCGATCCGGTCGAGATTTTCACTCACCTGCGCAATGTAGCCCAGACCCGATGGTTTCGGCCCGTCGGACCACAGACAATTCGGCGCGCGGAAGGAATAGGATGCTGCAGGTGACGTCCTGGCCGGAGCGCGCCCACGATATTGCCGACACCGTATTGTTCCCTGCCGCCGAGTCGGTGGATGCCGACGGCGAAATTCCCCCCGGTCATTTCGAGGTCCTGGCTGCCGAAGGGTTCTACGGCCTCGCCGCGAACTCCGACGACGGCCCGGAATTCGACGAGTTACCCGAAATCATCGAGACACTGTGTGGCGGTTGTCTCGCAACAGCGTTCACATGGATGCAGCATGCCGGCGTCGTGATGTCGCTGTCGGGCACCGACAACGCCGCCATGAAGGATCGATATCTCGGCGCGCTGGTGGATGGCTCGGTCAAGGCAGGCGTGGCATTCGCGGGCGCGATCCCCAGGCCGCCCAAGTTGTACGCCCGCCGAACCGAGACCGGGTACGTTCTCGATGGATCGGCGCCGTTCGTCAGCGGCTGGGGCATCGTCGACATTCTCCAGGTGTCCGCACGGGACGAATTCGACGATTCCATCGTGCACTCGATCATTCCCGCCGTGTCGGTTACCGGCATCACCGTCGAACCTCTGTCGTTGATTGCTGCTGATGCAAGCAACACCGTGCGCCTACGATTCGACGGAGTCGAGATCGCCGACGGACAGGTTGTGTCCGTGGTCGGCGACGAACAATTCCAGGCCGGACAGCTGTACGGCTCGTGGATCAACGGGTGCATGGCGATGGGCGTTGCTCGGCGCGCGATCACTCAGATGGAGGAACTCGGCGTCGACACCGAATCGTTCTCGCGTGAACACGGCGTCGTCAGAACCCGATTCGACGACGCGTTGTCCGGCAATTACGACATTTTCCAAGCACGGGCGGAGGGTTCGAACTTGGCAGTGCGGGCCGCTGCGGCGCTCGTCGCTGCCACCGGATCCAGCGCTCTCGTCGGGCACGGTACCGCGGAGCGACTCGTGCGGGAGGCCACGTTCACGCTCGTCGGGGCGAGCAGGCCTCAGATCAGAACCGCGCTCCTGCGCACACTGTCGTCAGACGAACAGCGGCGGTAACACGAACACCATCACCGTCGACCACGCCACGTGAGTCAGTATCGGGGCCAAAATCCCACCCGATGCCCTTCGCTGCAGGCCCAGAACGAATCCAAGCGTGATCGCGGCGAATGCCAACATGGGATTGCCACTTGCCAAGGTGACCACGGTGTAGATGACCGTAGAAATCACAACCGGGTTCCTGCGACCGATTGCGGCAAACAACGCTCCGCGGAAGAAGATTTCCTCCGCGACGCCGTTCAACAATGTGATGAAGACGATGAGGGCAAGCGACCCGAAGCGCGCATGGGCCAGCACGTTTTCGGTGAACTCGGCCAGCGGCGGAATCTGACGCACGATCAGCGCGCCCACCACGAACACTGCTCCTGCGGCCAAGCCGATCAGGATAGGCGTGACGATCGGACGACGTATCGAACCCTTGAAGGTAATCCTGCCCAGGTGCAACGGACCGGACGCGAAGCCGCCGATTATCCATGCAGCAGCGAGCCCGAGGGTCAGTGGATAGAAGGCACTGTCACCGGGATCCACCGACAACGACAGGCCCAGCAGCGTCGCACCGATGACCAGGGTGACGACCACCACGATTCGGCGTCGGAGAAACGCTTTGTCGGTTTCTTCGTGGTTGCGATCCACTTTCTCCACGAGTGCCGATTTGACGACGTCTCTGACGCTCGTCTGCCAGGTCGGCATCACACCTCCGATTGTTGGTCCCCCATCATGCCCGATGCGCTAATTGCCGCGCACCCGTCGTATCACCGATCGTGCGCGGTCCGAAACCCCGTCGACCACGTCCAAGTTGGTACGAACGACCGCGGCGACCGGCCACGAGTACAACAGCTTTCTCGCCCCCAGGGATTCCAGCAAGCTCCACGTCTGCCCCGACGATGCAGCCACGCCGTAACGCCTGATCCCGAGCTCGTCGCCTCCGCTCCACGCCGCGTCGGTCACCGCGAGTCGCAACGGATCTTTGAGGGCCCGAACACCCGGTGGCGTTCCCACCGACCCCTGAACGCTTCGATGCATCGCATCGCGGATGGTTGTTCTGCCACCTTCGGGTTCCCCGGCGGCGTCCACGATGCGCTGTTCGGACGTCGTCATCGTGTTGTGGAGCGAGCCGACGAGATCCTCCGCCAGCGCGTCCGGGATCGGGATGATCTTGCCGATCACTCGCCCGGCGAGTCCAGTCGGAACTCCCGGAGCTGGCAGCCCGACACGGGTGAGTCCGGCCGCGTCGACATATGCGAACAGCAGGTCGCGATACGGGACGACGTCCGGCCCGCCGATGTCGTACGCCCCGGCGGGCACCGTGGAACGCGACGCAAGGAGATAGAACAGGACATCGTCGACCGCTATCGGCTGAACGGGGTGACTCAACCACGTCGGTAACGGGAGGACGAGAAGCCTGTCGGCGAGGTAGCGGAGCATCTCGTAGGAGGTCGAGCCGGCCCCGAGGACGATCGCCGCTTTGAGCCAGACCAAGTCGACACCCTCGACATCGAGCGCCTCACCCACATCAGCTCGGCTGGCAAGATGCTCGGACAATTCCTCGTCACCGGGGACGAATCCACCGAGGTAGACGATGCGTTTCACACCGGCAGCGGCCGCGGCGCGGGCGAACTGTTCGGCGGCGCGCTTGTCCTGCGCTCGGTAGTCGGACTGACCGATGGCGTGAACGAGGTAGTAGGCGACGTCGATGTCTCCCGCGGCCTCGAAAGCACCATGCAGAGACTCTTGATCGGAGGCGTCCAACGCACACGACTCGACGTCGTCCCACCAGTCGAATACCTTCAGAGAATCCGGGTTCCTCGACGCGGCAACAACTGTGTCACCCTCGTCGAGCAACGCAGCTACCAGACGCGAGCCGATGTACCCGCTCGCGCCGGTGACAAGAACTTTCATACTTCGAGGCTAACCGTATCTTCGAAGTACTGCCGGGGAGCCCACATCGCTGTGGCATTGTTTCGGTCATGGCACTCGAACGTGCGGGCGTGGCACTACCCGATCGGTACGGCGTACTCGGCGTCTTCGGAATCGGCGTCGACGTCGTTCGATTCGGTGCCCGGTGGACCAAGGACACTGCGATGTTCGCGCTGGCAGTCCCCGGCCGCGTCGAAGCGCTACTGGACGAAGTGTCCGCGCTCATGGTTCGGATCAACGCGGTAGTCGACGCCGCACAACAGGTTGTCGCCGAGGCACAAACCACGACCCGGTCGGCGGACGGCGTCATAACATCTGCGTCCAAGGCATCGGTGACAGCACTCGAGTTGGTAGAGCTGTTCGATCCCATTGCACAACGATCGGCACCGTTCGCGAAGAAGTTCGTCGACAACCTCGACGAGAACGAGGTGGATGCCGCGATCGCGATGGTCGATCAGCTGCCCGGTCTCGTCGAGCACATGGAAGCAGTCATTCCTATCCTGGCGACCCTGGATACCGTCGCCCCCGAGATCCACGAATTACTCGGCGTGACAAAGGATGTACGCCGCGCAGTGATCGGGATCCCGGGGTTCAAATTCTTCCGCAACCGCGGCCAGGACAAGTTGGACGACGAGGAACTTCAGGAGTGAGCAAGCCTATTTGACGAAGGCGAACTCGTCTCCGCCGTGGTACTTCGTCAGCGTCTCCGAGATGGATCTACGTGACGGCGGATGGAATGCGAAGGCTTGCAACGCGCCCGCGAGGTAGCCGATATCCGGCGACTTGATGAACCCGATGCCGCCGAGAGATTCCATGGCTGCCGAACTGGCACGGACCAGTGCGTCGCGAATTGCGATCCGACAGAACAACAGTCGCGCCGAAATGTCCTGCCCCCTCTCACCGTCGTCGACCGCCCGTGCGACGCTCTCGATTGCGGCCATACTGCTCTCGATATCCGCCGCGGCCCTGGTATATCCCTCGAAATCACCCTTGTCGGCCGCGAGCATCTTCTCGAGAAGCAATGTTGCACCGCCCAGATAGTTGGCACTGATTAGCATGCCGAACCACAAGTAGCCGGTCATCTCGTGAACCCCGTCGGGATCGTCGTCGCTGTTGAGCAGCACAAGATCGGCCGGAACCTGCACGTCGTGGAGATTGACCTCGTCGCTCTGCGATGCCTCCAGGAACGGGGTGTCCCAGAATTTCTCGACTGTCATACCGTCGAGGCCCGCGGGTATCAACGCCACCGCGCGCTCGCCGTCCTTCTCACCCACGCCTTCCACCTCGACGCTGGCCGTGAGCAGGTCCATCGATCCAGACAGGCTGCATGGCTTCTTGCTTCCGTTGACGACATAGACGTCTCCGACCCGCTTAGCCTTCATGGTCGGAATGAACACGCTCCCACCTGGTGTTCCCTCGGAGAATCCGGACGCGATCACAGCATGCTGTTCCACCAACCCCTTGACGAGCGCCCTGTCGTCCTCGGACGCACCTCGCGCGAACTCGATGAGCGACGCGATCGAGAGATGATGCATCGTGGTCGCGGCGCCGAGCGAAGGCGAACGCGAACCTATCGCACGCTGCGCGCGTACCGCTTCCAGCGCGGTCGCGCCACTGCCACCGAGTTCCTTGGGGACGATCAGCGCGGTACCGCCGAACTCCTTGAACTTGGCGATAGCGTCACTTCCCCTGCTTTCGAGGTCCGATAAAGGCGTACGGTCCAGATAATCGAACAAGCCCGGGATGTATTGCTCCAAAATTTCGCGCTCTCGAACCATCAATGCAGTCATGACTCTCCTACTAATCGAAATGGGCATGGCAAACAAAGGTGAATCGAATTCGCAACCATTACTGCGGTACCCCGGCACCTACCAGGCAAAACATACAAATCCAGGTAAAGAGCAGCCCATATCGGAAAGAGGGAATCAGTCGGTTTTTACTTTTATATGCGCGGACCAGCGCAAATACGGATATCACGATTTCGACCAATCCGATTTCGCACCGGTGTCGAACTACTTAGAGAATTCGCGACCATCGATTCACTGCTCGATCATTTGTCATGCACTACCGATGCGTCAGGAGACCTCACGCAATGACCGTAAACCGACTGATCAAGCGACTCGACGGAGACGAACGAGTCGACCTGCTACGTGCTGTGCAGGACAGCGACGTTTCACCTTATTTTCGCGTGATGGAGTCGGCCACCGCGCCGATCGTCCAGGTGGAGGGCAAGGACAAGATCATGTTGGGATCCAACAATTATCTGGGTCTCGCCGATCATCCCGACATCACCCAGGGCGCACAGGACGCTCTCGACACCTTCGGCTCCGCCATCACCGGCAGCCGTCTGCTCAACGGCACCATGGACATACACCTGGAGCTAGAGAACGAGATACGCGAATGGCATGGCACCGAGGACGCCATGGTGTTCACCACCGGCTACCAGACCAATCTCGGCACTATTGCCGCCGTCGTGGGCAAGGGCGATGTCATCGTCGTCGACTCGGCCGCACACGCATCCATCCGCGACGGCAGTTCGCTGTCCGGTGCGACCGTCCGCAAGTTCGCCCACAACGACATGGAGGACATGGAGAGAAAGCTCCAAGAGCCCGTTGTCGGTGATGGTGCCGTACTGGTGATCGTCGACGGCTTGTACTCGATGGAGGGAGACCTCGCACCCCTCGGTGAGGTGACCGCGCTGTGCAGGAAGTACGGTGCGGCGCTGATGGTAGACGAGGCCCACAGTCTGGGAATCTATGGCGAAAGCCTCACCGGCGCAGCAGAGTTGTTCGGCACCGCGGGCGAAACGGATATCAGGATGGCGTCGTTGTCCAAGAGCCCGAGCTCGACCGGCGGGTTCATCGCAGGGTCCCGCGACCTACTCGACTCTTTGCGAATCCACGCCAGGGCATTTTTGTTCACCACCTCCGGCGTTCCGGCTGCGGTCGGTGCTTCCCTTGCGTCGATCAAGCTGATCCGTAGCGAGGAGGGAAGGCAACGTGCGCGTCGCGTTCTCGACAACGCCGAAGCGCTCCGCAGTGGCCTGGCAGCGGAGGGCC
Organism: Rhodococcus sp. P1Y; assembly: GCF_003641205.1. Lineage (NCBI taxonomy): Bacteria > Bacillati > Actinomycetota > Actinomycetes > Mycobacteriales > Nocardiaceae > Rhodococcus > Rhodococcus sp. P1Y. The sequence continues at coordinate 2,959,864 of NZ_CP032762.1, read as the reverse complement.
TCGACGTCGGTGCACGCTCACCGATCCCCGGCGGCGACACGGTGTCACCGATAGTGTCGCTGCACATCGGTGACGATCTGGTCGCAATGAGTTTGTGGCGAACCCTGTTCGACAAGGGCATCTTCACCTCCGCGGCGCTGCACCCTGCTGTACCTCGCAACGGCGCACTACTCCGTCTGTGCGCAATGGCTTCTCACACCGACGACCAGATCCGCACCGCGATCGAGGTCATCTCCGAATCTGTCGCGGAGTTGCCCAAGTGAGCCTGCGCATCGCAGTGACCGGTGCGACAAGCGATTTCGCCAAAGCGATCTTGCCCGCACTACTGGACGACGAAGACGTCGGCTCGGTTCTCGGCATTGCGCGTCGGCCTCTCGCGATGTCGCATCCGAAACTGGAGTCGATCCGCTGCGATATCCGGTCGAACGATTTGACGGACGTACTCCGGGGCGCTGACGTAGTGATCCACCTGGCATTCGTCGTCGAGGAGTTGAAGGACAAGACGGAGACTCACGACATAAACCAGCGTGGATCACGCAACGTCCTCGATTCTGCCTACGAAGCAGGAGTCGAGCGTCTCGTCATCGCGTCGAGCATCAACGCTTACGGCCCTGAGATTCACGACAACCTGATCGACGAAAGCTATTACCCTGCCGGAGATTCCGACCGGTACTACTTCCACGACAAGGCCGAGGTCGAGCACTACGCCGAATGGTGGTTACGTAGGCACCCCGGCGAGATGGCGGTGTCCATGCTTCGCCCTACCTACATCATCGGGCCCGACTTCTCCAACGACGGAATCGATCAGTTCACCGGAAAGCTGGCGGCGTTTCCGCAAGCAGACAAGGCGTCGTACCAGTTTCTTCATCAACGTGATCTCGCCGATGCTTTCCACCGAGCTGCCAAACAGGACCTCGACGGGCCGTTCAACGTTGGACCACGTGACCGGACCGGCGTTCGTGAACTAGCTGCGATGCAGGGGCAATTGCTGTTCGACGTACCCGAGAAACCGGCTATCAAGGCGGCCAACCTCGCTTTTCGATTGGGACTGACTCCCTTCTCGGGCCAATGGGTGACGGCAGGCGAACCGGCGGTCGACTCGGCAGCATTGTCGGAGAAGACCGGGTGGGCACCGACACTCACCTCCCGCGAATGCGCCGCAATCATGATTCTGTTGCAGGGCAGGCCGATTCTCGACGGACTGTACGCATTGACTTCGCACGCAGCGTGCGAGGCCGCGTTGGAGCCTGCGTCCAACTTCGTCGGAACGACGGGAGGGACACACGTCCAGTTGCCGACGCCCACCGGTCGAGTTCACGCCGAGGTTCACCGTGGTTCAGGCGCTGGAACCGTCGTCGTCCCGGTCAGGCCGGGACTGCACGCTCGATATCTGACGCCGATGGCGCGGGAACTCGCCGACGCGGGCATTGATTGTGTCCTGCTCGATCTGCCGGGCCACGGCCTCAGCACCGGCAGGCGAGGGCGGTTCTCCCGAAAGGAGTTCGACGACGCGGTGCGCGCAGCGGTGTCCTACGCAGGAGCCGAGTTCGACACGGCGGTCGTGCTGGACGTGGGGGAATCCCTCGACGCGTCCAGGTCGGCGGCGGTCCGCTCGTGGCTGAGCCACCGTCCGATCAACGTCGACGACGGACTTCTTCCCCGACGTGTCCGACCATGGCACGGCTCACCTGCCGTCGAGACGGTGCGCGACGCGAAGGCCGTCATCGAACTCGTAGGCCAGAAGCGAGTCTCCTCAGAGCACGTCGCCATCTACTCGGGCGCGAAGGGTTCGGGACCGGCGTGCTGACTCCTGACACACCGTTCATACGTGTCGCGCGGACCTCTGCGTCGGCTGCCGCCCGGTTCACCCGCCATTGCTCGACCCACTCGTCGACGTCGACAGGAGAGATCGGTATCAACGGCGGCGAGGGCATCCGAATCCACGCGACCACTCGTGCGTTCAACTCGTTGAGCTGCTCACGCACCGAGTGCTCGAAGCGAAGTCCGATCAGCGTGCGCGGAAGTCGTTCGATCTCCTTACGAAGCTGAAGCGACTCGGGTAGGAGCGCATCGGTAGTCAGGTTCTCGCGCTGCAGGAACCCTCTGACCCACCACAGTTCGTCATCGGTGGATGCGGGGATCGGCTTGCCCGCGCCTTCGAGATTCTCGAACGCCCCTCGCTCCTGCGCCTCGCGAATCTGCTTGTCGACGAAGGACTCGAAGGTGACGCCCGGCTTCTTTCGTTCGGTCACACCGACCATGATGCCTTCGAATGCCTTCGGCTGATGCGAGAGCGGTGGATCTCGGGATGCTATCCGTACTCGGCGACGAGTCTGTCGAACTCCGCTCGGTCGACCAGCTGCGGCTCGCCGATAGCGAACGCCTGGGCGTACTTGCCTGCGAGGTGGTAGTCCCGGCCCATGGGACCGCGCTCGCCGTCGTCCTCGTCGTCCTGGATACTCGCACCAGGTGGGACCTCGTTCTGAAGGCCGTTCGTTTTTTCACCGAGCCGAGCGTCGAGCTTCGCGGCAATTTTCTGCATGATCTCTTGGTCGTCGGTCATCTGATGGCCCTACCCGATCTCTCCGTATTTCACACCCCACCGGCACCGGTGGTTGTGTGTCGGTGCCTCGGGGCATCATGGTCGGATGGCCCGAAGAAGTGGTACCGACGTCGACAACGCGGCTGCGCTGTCGAAATTCTCGGCATCCACCCAGGAATGGTTCACCGGGGCATTCCCCAGCCCCACCTCTGCGCAGGCGGGCGCGTGGAACGCCATCTCCAGCGGCAAGCACACCCTGGTGGTCGCTCCCACCGGTTCGGGTAAGACGCTGTCGGCGTTTCTGTGGTCGATCGATCAGTTGGCAAGCCGCGGCCCCGTCGAGGAGCGCAAGACGAAGGTTCTCTACATCTCCCCGCTCAAGGCGCTGGCAGTCGACGTCGAGCGCAACCTGAGGGCCCCACTCGTGGGCATCACTCAGACCGCCAAACGACTCGGGTTGGAACCGCCCGACATTTCCGTCGGTGTTCGCTCGGGCGACACAAGCCCGGCCGATCGACGATCGATGATCAAGACTCCCCCCGACATCCTCATCACGACGCCCGAGTCTCTGTTCTTGATGCTGACCTCCGCAGCGCGTGAATCTCTCGCCATCGTGGACACGGTCATCGTCGACGAAGTCCATGCCGTCGCAGGCACCAAGCGAGGCTCCCACCTCGCGCTGTCGCTCGAACGGCTCGATCTGATGCTTCAGAAGCCTGCGCAACGGATCGGCCTGTCCGCGACGGTTCGTCCGCATGAAGAAGTCGGACGGTTTCTCACCGGAGCAGCACCTATCGAGATCGTCGCGCCTCCAGCCCCCAAGACCTTCGATCTGACAGTGCAGGTCCCCGTCGAGGACATGACCGAACTCGGCGTCAAGGAGCCTGCCGACGGGTCGGCCTCTGCCGCGCCGCAACAAGGTTCCATCTGGCCGCACGTCGAAGAAAAGATCGTCGACCTCATCCTCGAGCACAAGTCGTGCATCGTCTTCGCGAACTCTCGCCGATTGTCGGAGCGGCTCACCGCCCGGCTCAACGAGGTGTACTCCGAGCGCCTCGGCGACGGGGTGGACACGACGCACGGACCTGCGTCGCTGATCGGCGCGTCGAGCGACGTCGGCCACGGCGCCGAGCCGCTACTCGCTCGCGCCCACCACGGCAGCGTCAGCAAGGATCAACGAGCTCTCATCGAGGACGACCTGAAGACAGGCAGACTCAGGTGCGTCGTTGCCACCAGCAGCCTCGAGCTGGGAATCGACATGGGCGCGGTCGATTTGGTTGTTCAGGTGGAGGCTCCGCCGTCCGTGGCAAGCGGACTGCAGCGCGTCGGCCGAGCAGGTCATCAGGTCGGCGAAATTTCCAAGGGCGTGCTGTTCCCCAAGCACCGCACAGATCTGATTCACTGCGCCGTCACGGTCGAGCGGATGACGACAGGCAAGATCGAAGCGATGTTCGTGCCTGCGAACCCACTGGACATCCTGGCTCAGCAGACCGTGGCCGCGTGCGCCCTCGAGCCGATCGACGCGCACGACTGGTTCGACGCCGTCCGCCGTACGGGCAGCTTCGCCACGCTCCCACGGTCTGCGTACGAATCGACACTCGACCTTCTGTCCGGACGCTATCCGTCCGACGAGTTCGCAGAACTACGCCCACGCCTCGTGTGGGACCGCGACGCCAATACCTTGACCGGTCGTCCCGGAGCGCAGCGCCTCGCCGTCACCTCGGGCGGTGCCATTCCGGACCGTGGCCTGTTCACCGTGTACATGGTCGGCGAAAAAGCTTCTCGTGTAGGTGAGCTCGACGAGGAAATGGTGTACGAGTCGCGCGTCGGCGATGTGTTCGCGCTCGGTGCTACCAGCTGGCGAATCGAGGAGATCACTCACGACCGTGTCCTCGTCAGCCCCGCGTACGGACAGCCGGGCAGACTGCCTTTCTGGCACGGCGACGGGCTCGGCCGGCCGGCCGAACTCGGGCGAGCGCTCGGCGAATTTCTGCGAAGCACGTCGGAGCGAGAAGCACTGGCGGACAGACTGTCAAGCGACGGTCTGGACGCCAATGCCGTCACCAACTTGATCGCGCTTCTCGATGAGCAGAACACTGCAACCGGACAGCTACCCACCGACCGGACGATGATCGTCGAACGATTCCGCGACGAACTCGGCGACTGGCGCCTGGTGCTGCACTCGACCTACGGCCAGCAAGTACACGCTCCGTGGGCGCTGGCCATCGGGGCCAGGTTGATCGAGCGGTACGGAATCGACGCAGCCCCCACCGCATCCGACGACGGAATCATCGTCCGACTCCCCGACACCGAAGATCGGCCTCCCGGTGCGGATCTGTTCGTGTTCGAGACGGACGAGATCGCGGACATCGTCACCGAGCAAGTGGGCGGGTCCGCCTTGTTCGCCTCGCGGTTCCGCGAATGCGCCGCGCGCGCACTGCTTCTCCCCCGTCGCAACCCCGGCAAGCGCGCGCCGCTCTGGCAGCAGCGACAGCGTTCGGCACAACTGCTCGACGTCGCACGGAAATACCCGACGTTCCCGATCCTGCTCGAGACCGTCCGCGAGTGCCTGCAGGATGTCTACGACCTTCCGGCGCTCGAGGAGATTCTCGCGCAGATCGGGCGCCGACAGATCCGCATAGTCGAGGTCGAGACCCCGTCGCCGTCGCCTTTCGCGAACTCGCTGCTGTTCAGCTACGTCGGTGCGTTCATGTACGAGGGCGACAGCCCCCTCGCGGAGCGTCGCGCCCAGGCCCTGTCCCTCGACTCGACTCTGCTGGCCGAACTTCTCGGCCGAGTAGAGCTTCGCGAACTGCTGGATCAGTCCATCATCGAGACCACCGAACTCGAACTTCAGCGACTTGCCACCGACCGCCACGCCAAGGACATCGAAGGTGTCGCGGATTTACTTCGCATGCTCGGACCGTTGACCGCCGAAGAAGTGGCGGCCCGAACCGATGGCGAGGAGTCCGGACTGTGGCTCAGCGAATTGGCTACCGCCCGCAGGGCTTTGGAGGTCAGCTTCGCAGGGTCGACGTGGTGGGCCGCAATCGAGGACGCAAGTCGGCTTCGCGACGCCTTGGGCGTCCCCCTACCCATCGGCACTCCCGCAGCCTTCATCGAACCGGTCGACGATCCCCTGACCGACCTGGTCAGCCGGTACGCACGCACCCACGGTCCGTTCTCGGTAGCCGATCTTGCTACCCGTTTCGGTCTGGGAACGGCGGTGGCTCGGAGCGCGCTCGCCGCTCTCGGCGCTGACAAGCGCGTCGTCGAGGGAGAGTTCCGACCGGAGAAGACCGGCAGCGAATGGTGCGACGCCGAAGTACTCCGTCGACTTCGGCGTCGATCCCTCGCCGCGGCCAGACACGAGATCGAACCGGTGGCCACCGCGACGCTCGGTCGATTCCTCCCTGCGTGGCAGCACGTCGACAGCCGCCAGCTCAGTGGGATCGACGGGGTCGCCACCATCGTCGAACAACTCTCGGGCGTTCCGATACCGGCATCGGCGTGGGAGCCGCTCGTTCTGGCATCGAGGGTGCGCAACTACTCGCCGGCGATGCTCGACGAACTGACCTCCACCGGCGAGGTCATGTGGTCCGGACACGGGTCCATCACGTCCAAAGACGGCTGGGTGTGCTTGCACATGGCCGACACTGCACCGCTGACACTCGCTCCTCCCGCAGAATCGGATCTGTCCGAACTACAACTCCGCGTGCTCGACGCAGTATCCGCGGGCGGGGCGTACTTCTTCCGGCAGCTGTCCGACACCGTAGGCAGCACCGACGACGACAGTTTGCATGCTGCGCTGTGGGAGCTGGTGTGGGCCGGGCGGCTCAGCAACGACACCTTTGCGCCGTTGCGCGCGCTGCTCAACGCAACCACGCGATCGGCCCCGAGCCATCGCGCGCCTCGCAGAACACCTCGGCTGAGGTCGTACCGCAGATTCGAACGCCCAACCCTGCCTACCCGCACCGGTCCGCCGACTGCAGGTGGACGGTGGTCCAGGCTGCCCGACCTCGAACCGGACGCCACTGTCCGCGCACATGCCACCGCCGACGTTCTGCTCGAACGCTACGGCGTGGTGACACGTGGCGCGGTCATGAACGAGGGTGTGCCAGGCGGATTCGCGACGATGTACAAGGTGCTCACCACCTTCGAGGACTCGGGCCGAAGCAGACGCGGATACTTCGTGGATTCCCTCGGCGGCGCCCAGTTCTCCACCTCCGAGGTGGTGGACCGTCTGCGCACGTACGAGGAGAGGGAAAAGACGGGCGCCGTCGTCATGGCAGCCTGCGATCCTGCCAATCCCTATGGTGCAGCGCTGAATTGGCCGAAGCGAGTGACCGAGGACGAGATCAAACATCGACCCGGCCGAAAAGCGGGCGCCCTTGTCGTACTGCACGAAGGCGAACTCGCAATGTATGTGGAGCGTGGAGGTAAGACCGTGCTCACTTTCTCGGACGACGATGCTGTCACGTCCACCGCGGCTCACGCGCTCGCCGCCACCGTCAAACGGGGCGGCGTGGACAAATTGCTCGTCGAACGAGTCGACGGAAACGACATTCATGGGACTGCATTCTCCAAGGTGCTGACGGAAGCCGGGTTCTCCGCCACTCCGCGCGGCCTGAGATTGAGGAGTTGACGTGCCCGAGGGCGATACCGTGTACCGGGCGGCGAACGTACTACGCGCGGCGCTCGAAGGCAAGGTTCTGACCGGCTGCGATATACGCGTACCCCGCTATGCCACAGTAGATTTCACCGGCCACACTGTGGAGGCGGTTCTGTCCCGCGGCAAACATTTGCTGATCAGGGTAGGTGGCTACTCGATCCATTCTCATCTCAAGATGGAGGGCACCTGGCAGGTCTACCCACGCGGCGGCAAGTGGAGGAAGCCCACATTCCAGGCGCGAGCAATCCTGACTACCGAGGATTCCCAGGCCGTCGGATTCGAGCTGGGCGTCCTCGAGATCGTCGCCGATGAGGACGACGCCGTCGGCTATCTCGGACCCGACCTCCTGGGCCCGGACTGGGACGCGGCGAAGGCTGTCGAAAACGTGAACGCCGACCTTGATCGGCCCATCGGACTCGCTCTCCTGGATCAGCGCAATCTCGCGGGCCTGGGGAACGTCTACCGCAACGAAATTTGCTTTCTCCGCGGCATCGATCCGCGCACGCCGGTCAAGGATGCAGGCAACATAGCCAAGGTCGTCGACCTGTCGTACCGCACCATCGTCGCCAACAAGGACCGAAGCCAGCGGGTTACCACCGGTGACCGTCGAGCCGGTAGGCACTTCTGGGTGTACGGGCGCGAGAACAAGCCGTGCAGGCGCTGCGGCACAACTGTCGAGTTCGGTCTGCTGGGCGACAACCCGCTGGAAGAGAGACAGATTTACTACTGCCCCTATTGCCAGCCTGGTCCCAGCTGACGCCCGAAGTCACGTCGCAAGCACGAAGAGCCACTGCTGGGTTCCGGGTTCACCGACGCGCTCCAACGACGTCACAGTCCATCCGGCGCTCTCGACTGCCTCGCGCACAGCCTGCTCGCGCCAGTAGGTGAAATGCCTGGGCAGGTCGAGTTTCGCGGTGCTCCATTCCTCACCGTCGCCTTCTTTGACGGTGAATGCCAGTACACGAGATGCACTTCTGGCGCGCTCGAGCACGTCGAAGAACTCGTCTCGCGTCAGATGCAGGAGAACTGCGTTGGCGAAAATGCCACCGTACGGCCCGCCCAGGTCGTCCGTGACGACATTCAGCCGGCGCGCAGCGTAACCATCCGCACGCATCCTGTCGACGAATGCGGCAGTCGCATCGCTTCTCTCGACCTGTAACCCCAATCCGTCGAGATACACCGCATCCCAGCCCGGGCCACTGCCGATCTCGAGGACACGGCCAATCCGTACGGCCGACGCGAACTCGGTCATGAACACCTCGAGTTCCGGGCGAGTTCGTTCCGTCCGTTCGATGTAGAGGGCGGCGGCGCTTTCGTATGTCGCCAGCGTCCTGTCTTCTTCGCCGACTTCCCCGTTCGGCACTAGTCGCGAACGGGTGGCATCGACACGCTGACGGGCTCGAGGATCTCCTGACGTGCTTCGGGGGCGACGACACGCAAAGCATCGGCCGATTCGTCGTCGGGCTGCATCTGCGATTTGATCTCTGCCTCCACACGTGCGTTGTACGTGTCCACCTCCCGGTCGACCATCGCGGAATCCCAACCGAGAACCGGGGCCACGAGCGCGGCCACCTGGCCTGCGCAATTGACGCCACGGTGCGAGTACTCGATCGAAATGCGGGTGCGACGCGACAGAATGTCCTCGAGATGGAGCGCTCCCTCCGCAGCAGCCGCGTACACGGCTTCGACCTGCAAGTAACTCGGGGCGTCCGTGATCGGCTGCAACAACTCGGGCTTGTCCTTCGCCAACTCCAGAACCTCGTCGATCAGCGAGCCGTACCGATCGAGGAGGTGCGTAACGCGATACGGGTGGAGCCCGTGCACCTCGGCGAGGTGATGTGCCTGGTTCACAAGCGCGAAGTAGCCATCGGCGCCGACCAGCGGTACCTTCTCGGTGATCGACGACGCCACCCTCGCGGGGATGTCCTCCGCAGCGAGGTCGACTGCATCCTCGGCCATCACGCGGTACGTGGTGTACTTCCCACCCGCGATGGCCACGAGACCGGGCGCCACCCTCGCGACGGCATGCTCGCGGGACAACTTCGAGGTTTCGTCGCTCTCCCCCGCGAGGAGGGGACGAAGTCCCGCGTAGACACCATCGATGTCCTCATGGGTCAGTGGCGTCACCAGAACGGTGTTGACCTCGCTCAGGATGTAGTCGATATCGGCCTTGGTTGCTGCCGGATGTGCGAGATCGAGCTTCCAATCGGTATCGGTGGTGCCGATGATCCAATGTGCACCCCACGGAATGATGAACAGCACCGACTTCTCGGTTCGGAGAATGATCGCTGCTTCACTGACGATGCGGTCGCGTGGAACGACGATGTGCACGCCTTTGGACGCCCGAACGCGGAAACGACCGCGCTGGGACGACAACGCCTGAATCTCGTCCGTCCACACGCCGGTCGCATTGATGACGACATGCCCGCGCACCTCCGTCGTCGCACCGTTCTCCGAATCACGCACGCGCACACCGGACACGCGGTCCGCCTCGCGTAGGAATCCGACCACCTGGGTCGACGTTCTCACCACTGCACCGTAATGCGCCGCAGTTCTGGCGACACTCATCGTGTGCCGGGCATCGTCGACGACGGTGTCGTAGTACCGAATTCCGCCGATCAGGGACTTGCGTTTGAGACCGGGCGACATACGCAACGCGCCCGACCGGGTGAGATGTTTCTGCGCGGGTACCGACTTGGCGCCGCCCATGGTGTCGTACAAGAAGATCCCAGCAGCTATGTACGGGCGCTCCCATACGCGATGGGTCAGCGGGAACAGAAATTTAAGCGGTTTGACCAAGTGCGGCGCGAGCGTGGACAACGACAGCTCACGTTCGTGCAGAGCCTCGCGCACCAACCCGAATTCGAGTTGCTCCAGATACCTGAGGCCGCCGTGAAACATCTTCGACGACCGACTCGACGTGCCGGACGCAAAATCCCGGGCTTCGACGAGCGCAACCTTGAGACCACGAGTCGCAGCGTCGAGTGCGGCGCCGGCACCGACGACACCGCCACCGACCACGACGACGTCGAACTGCTCGGATCCGAGCTTCTCCCACGCCTCGTCGCGCGCCTTCGGGCCAAGGAATGTGGTGTTCGATCGGTTGCTCAAGTGCTCGCTCCCCACGTGAATGGACTGAAGACAAAAGTTTCGGTGCCGAAACAAGGCTACCGTTCAAGCCGAGTACCCGCCCGTGCATCAGCCCTGGTGTGTGGGAGAGCACGTGACCTCCGACACCCTGACACGCTCACGACAGCGCGTGAGCCGCCTTCAGCCTTCGCACAGCTTCGTGCAGCACCGGGGCGGGCGAGCTGGTGAAACACAGACGGAAAGCGCCCCGATACGCCACGTCGTCCGCGAACGCCTTGCCTGGCACGAACGCGACGCCGTGGTCGATGGCCGAGGCCAACAACGCCGTCGTGTCGGTACCGTCGTGGAAATTCGCCCAGACGAACATACCGCCGTGTGCAGGCGACACCGACAGCGCGCCACCCATCTCGAACTGAAGCGCTCGAACCAATTCCATTGCACGGGAATGATATTCGGTCCTCAATGAAGTCAGATGCCGCTCGAGCCAGGCTGTGTCGGTCAGCAGATGTGCGGCCATCTGCTGAGTCAGCGAAGACCCGCACAGATCTGCACCCTGCTTGAGCAGCTCGACGGCGTCACACACCTGCTTCGGCGCAACCATCCACCCCACACGAAATGCCGGAGCCAGAATCTTCGACGCGCTCGACAACCGCACAACACGGTCGGAGTACGACGCGATCGGTGCCGGGGGCGGGGTGTCGAACCAGATTTCGCCGTAGGGATCGTCCTCGAGTATCCAGAATCCGTATTCATCCGCGAGTTCGGCCAGGTGACGACGTTTCGGCGTAGACATCGTCACACCCCGGGGATTGTGGAAATTGCTCACCGTGTGCACCAGCGCGGGCCGCAGTCCGGCGGCGAGCCGTCGCGCAAGTTCGTCGGTGTCCATCCCGTCTTCACCGATGGGGATTGCTCGAATATCGGCACCTGCGATCGAGAACACCTGCAGTGCACCGGTATACGCGGGCTCGTCGACCACGACGATCGAACCCGGATCGAGCAATGCCTGCGCCACGAGAGTCAGCGCCTGCTGAGATCCGTGGGTGATCACCACTTCGGCTGCGTCGACCGGGCGGCCGATGATGTTGGCTTCGCGTTCGGCGACGACGTCACGCAGTTCGCGCCAACCCGAGGTCTCGCAATACTGCACAGCCGATGAACTTTCGAGGACATCGACCGCAGCGGCTCTGATCCGCGTGGTCGGAATCAGTTCCGTTGCAGGCAGACCTCCCGCCAGGCTGATGACATCAGCGCGCGCCGTGAGGGCGAGAAGGTCCCGAATTGCGGAACTCTGCACCGAGTCGAGTCGGCGAGCCAGAGTAGGAAGTGAAGTAGTCATGATCGATGCTCCCGGCGTCGAGAAACGGATGTGAAATACCCGAGGATCGACTGGGGCGTGAAGTGAGCCGGATGGTGGTCGGCTCACTCCACTGTGTCATGACAATTCAAAATATGAAACCGTTGTCCCATCTGGTGAGACAGCGCGGTTCCGCGGCTCAGTCGAGGTCGTCGTGGCGCATGAGCTGGCGCGCAGCTTCGGTGATGGACCCCGTCAGCGACGGGTACACCGAGAACGTCGCTGCAAGATCGTTCACCGAGAGGTTGTTCTGCACCGCCATTGCGATCGGCAGGATAAGTTCCGATGCCGTCGGCGCAACGACCACGCCGCCGATGACGACGCCGGTCGCCGGACGGCAGAAGATCTTGACGAAACCGCGCTTGAGCCCCGACATCTTGGCGCGCGGGTTGGTGCTGAGCGGAAGCATCACAGTTCGAGCAGGCACCTCGCCGTTGTCGATCGCCGACTGGGCGACGCCCACCGAGGCGATCTCCGGCCGCGTGAACACTGCCGATGCGACGGTCTTGAGTTTGATCGGCGTAACCGCTTGTCCGAGTGCGTGATACATCGCTATACGCCCCTGCATCGCGGCTACCGACGCAAGCGGGAGCAGGCCGGTGCAGTCACCAGCCGCGTAGATCCCTGCAACCGATGTACGCGAGACGCGGTCCACCCGAAGGTAGCCGCCGCGATCGAGTTCGATGCCGACCTTTTCCAGGCCCAGGCCCGACGTGTTCGGCACGGAACCGACCGTCATCAACGCGTGGCTTCCCTCGACGGTTCGTCCGTCGGCGAGTTTGACGATCACCCCGGTTTCGGTCCGCTCCACCGAGTCCGCGCGCGCGTGCTTGACGAGCGTCACGCCGCGCTCGTTGAACGCATCTTCCAGCACGAGTGCGGCGTCCTCGTCCTCGTGAGGCAGAACGCGATCACGACTCGAGACCGCGGTGACCTTCACGCCCATCTCGGTGTAGGCGGACACGAACTCGGCGCCGGTGACACCGGATCCGACGACAACCAGATGCTCGGGCAATGCCTCCAGGTCGTAGAGCTGGCGCCAGTTGAGGATGCGCTCGCCGTCGGGCTCGGCACCGGTGAGGACGCGTGGACTCGCGCCTGTCGAGATGAGCACGACATCGGCGTCGAGAATTCGCGTCGATCCGTCGGCGAGTGTCGCGCGGATTTGATGCGCGGCCATACCCACCTGCGAATCGATCATTTCGGCGCGACCCGAGATGAGTTCGACCCCCACCGAACGCACTCGTGCCGCGATGTCGGCGGACTGAGCCTGCGCCAGCGACTTCACTCGCTCGTGGATCTGAGGCAGTGCGATTGCTGCCTTCGACGGGTCGAGGGAGATCCCCAGGTCGTTCGCGCGACGCATTTCCGTCCTGATGCCCGTCGACGCAATGAACGTCTTGGACGGAACACAGTCCCACAGGACGCAGGCGCCACCGATTCCCTCGGAGTCGACGAGTGTCACCGTTCCCCCGTGCTGCGCCGCCACCAGTGCTGCCTCGTACCCAGCAGGTCCGCCACCGATGATCACGATCCGCGTCATTGATCCTCTTTCGAATTGGGGGAGATTTCTGCCTCTACGCTATTCCAGTGACGCCCGTCATGCAGCGGTAAGGCTTACTTCACTTGACCCCGACCAGCGGCAATACCCTTGACGGGGGTTGCCCCGCGACCACCGATGTCCCGACGGTTTAGGCTTGCCGACGTGCCAATCTATGCCGCCTACGGATCGAACATGCATCCGGAGCAGATGTTGCAGCGTTGTCCGCACTCCCCCCTGTCCGGAACAGGATGGTTGCACGGGTGGCGGTTGACGTTCGGCGGCGGCGACATCGGCTGGGAGGGCGCACTCGCAACGGTCGCTCCTGACCAGGACGAGAAGGTTTTCGTCGTCCTGTACGACGTGTCCGAGGAAGACGAGGAGAGCCTCGACCGCTGGGAGGGGTCCGAACTCGGCATCCACCGCAAGGTCAGGCTCCGCATCGAGACCGCCGACGGACCGGTTCTGGCCTGGCTGTACGTGCTCGACGCCTACGAGGGCGGCCTACCTTCGGCGCGCTACCTCGGCGTCATGGCCGAGGCCGCAGAAATTGCGGGCGCTCCTGCGGAGTACGTCCGCGATCTGCGCACCCGCAACAGCCGCAACGTGGGGCCTGGCACCACCAGCTGATCTGTGAACGGAAATACATAGTGGACTCTGTATTTCCGTTCACGTGCGACGCAGTCGGCTTAGTTCGGTTCGAGCGCGATGCTTGTCATCACCTTGACGCCGACGGCAAGCGCGCGTTCGTCGAGGTCGAACGTGGGTTGATGAATGTCGAGCTGCGGACCCGTGCCCGACCAGACGCCCAACCTTGCCATCGCACCCGGGATGTCCTCCAGGTACCAGGAGAAATCCTCCCCGCCGCCCGACTGGGCAGTATCGGCAAGCGCAGCCGGGCCTACGCGTCGGATCGCGTTCTCGAAGGTTCTCGTCACCGCGGCGCCGTTGACCACGGGCGGAACCCCGCGCTTGTAGTTCAGTTCGAAACGCACACCCGTCGGCGCCAGAAGTCCGGTGACGATGTCCTCGACCATCGGTTCCAGCAACGCCCATGTCTCGTGATCACCGGTGCGTACCGTTCCCGTCAGCATCCCGGTCTGCGGAATCGCATTGGGGGCCTGTCCTGCCACAACCGCTCCCCACACCATGACGGTACTGGTGCGAGGGTCGATTCGGCGGCTGAGCATGCCGGGTAGTCCGGTGATGACAGTGCCCAACGCGTAGACGAGATCCGTCGTCAGATGGGGGCGCGAGGTATGGCCTCCGGGTGAATCGAGGCGTAGCTCCACCGTGTCCGCCGCCGAAGTGATCGCGCCGACGCGCACGCCGACCTTCCCGACCTCCAGTCGTGGATCACAGTGCAGCGCAAAGATCTTCGTGACATCGTCGAGTCCGCCTGCGGCCACGACGTCCAGCGCTCCACCGGGCATCACCTCCTCGGCAGGCTGGAAGATCAGCCGAATTCCGAAAGGCAGATCAGGCAACGACGACAACGCAAGCGCGGTGCCCAACAGCACCGTGGTGTGTGCGTCGTGCCCACATGCATGCGAGACGCCGGGGACCGTCGAGCTGTACGTTGCGCCCGTGAACTCCTGCAGCGGAAGCGCATCCATGTCGGCGCGAAGCGCGACACGAGGGCCACTCGGACCCATGTCGCAGATCAGGCCGGTACCTCCAGGCAGCAGCTTGGGGGTCAGCCCGCCGCTTCGAGCGTTTCCATGACGAACGACGTGGTGGCGAATTCCTGTCGAGCCAACTCGGGGTTGGCGTGAATGTGCCTTCGCCACTGCGACAGATCGTCGGTGTGGTCGAGAATCCACTTGTCGACGAGCGCGAACCTGTCGATCATCGCGCAGACCGAGCTTGGACGCCCTCGAGCAGGCGAGATCTGACGTCGGTGTCCTGTGACGCCGCTGCGGCCGTTCTTGCGAGCAGCCGGGCGCCGTCGAGAACCGCAGTGTCCGCGGATGCGGTGACGCACGCGGCCGCGAATTCGGGCTGATGCGTCACGGCGCCGGACGAATCCAAGCCGATGACGGGATGGATTCCCGGAAGTACATTCGTCACGTTTCCCATGTCGGTGCTGCCCAGAGGGCGAAATCCTTCCAGTTCAGGTGCAAGTGGTGTACGTCCGATCGCTTCGGCTTCACGCCTGAACTGCGCAACCAGCCAGGGATCGGGCGTCAGTTCTGCGTATGTCGGTGAGATGGTACGGATCTCGTGCGTACAACCCGTTGCGAGCGCGCCTGCGTCGAAACATCGATACGCCTTCTCTGTCAACGCAGCCAAGGACTCCGAGGTGTGCGCGCGAAGGTAGTAGAGAAGTTCGGAGTGGCCCGGAACGATATTGGGCGCGAGGCCGCCGTCGCTGACGATGCCGTGGAGCTGCTGACCCGGCGCAAGATGCTGTCGCAGCAACCCGATCGCGACCTGGCTGACAGTGAGCGCATCACCCGCGTTGATTCCCCACTCCGGCGCGGCCGACGCATGGGCCGCACGACCGGTGAAACGAACAGCTATATCGGAAAGAGCCAGCGACGTCGCGCCGACGATGTCGAAGGGGCCTGGATGGACCATCAATGCCGCGGCAACTCCGTCGAACACTCCGCGTTCGAGCATCAGCACCTTGCCGCCGCCGCTCTCCTCGGCCGGAGTGCCGAGCACCCGAATTGTGATGCCGAGTTTTTCGGCGAACGGCGCAAGCGCGATCGCAGCACCGACGGCCGACGCCGCGATGATGTTGTGGCCACATGCGTGGCCGATCTCGGGGAGCGCGTCGTACTCCGCGCAGATGCCGATGGTCAATTCACCTGACCCATAGCTCGCAGTGAACGCGGTCGGGATGTCTGCGACACCGGAATCGATCTCGAAGCCGTGTGAGGCGAGAACCTCGCAGACCTTTGCCGCGCTGCGATACTCCTCGAACGCCAACTCCGGCTCCGAATGAATCGAATGCGACAGCGCGATCAGCTCTGGTGCGGCCCTGCGCACACCGGCATCGGTCTCATCGATCACCGCACCAGTCTGTCACTACTGGTTTCCGAAGCTGAAGTTGCTCTCGCCCGTTGGAATGTTCAGTGCAGCGAGTACGTCCGTGTGGATCCCCGCTTTGATGCCGGCAAGGTTCTTTCCGCGCGTGCTGGTGAGCGCCGCTGCGCGCTCCACAGCCGAGGTGAGCACCTGATCTTCGGCCACTGCGACATCTGCGATCCCGGACGCGACGGCGTCGACGCCTCCGTACCGGCGTCCCGTCGTCATCGCTTCGACGGCCGTCTGCTTGGGCAACCGGCCGGTGACCAACGCCGACATGCCCACCGTGAAGGGCATGTTCAGGTTGACCTCGGGCAGACAGTAGAACCCACGATCGGCACGTACGACTCGGAAGTCGTGCGCGGTGGCCAGCATGGCACCAGCACCGAACGCATGCCCCTGCACCGCAGCAATCGTCGCCATCGGGAACGCGAGGAGACGCGTGTACAGCGTGTGGACGCGGTCGAGGTACCACGTGACGTTGTCGAGGTTGGCGAACAGCCAATCGGTATCGAGTCCGTTGGTGAAGAACTTGCCGGTCGCGGTGGTCACCAGCGCGGCTGGTCCGTCGATTGCTTCGACCTCGTCCAGGAGCGCATGGATCTTCTCGATCCAGTCGGGGTGGAATCGGTTCTCGACGTTCTCGGCACCGTCCTTGTCGCCGAGGAAGAGAATGTGGACGTCACCGTTGCGCTCCAGATATGGCATGAGCGAATACTACCCGGCAGTAACTTGAGCGCTGCAGCGATATCGGTGGGCAGGACGCACCACTCGTTCTCTCTCGAGCGGGGGATCCCCCGCTCGAGAGAGGGTGATGGGTGCACTGTGCCCACACATCACCCGAGACGATGGCGGCCGGCGCCCGATGCGAGCGATCGATCTCCTAGGGTTGTCCCGTGGGAACTACAGACGCGCACGAAGCCGATCCGACTGTCGACCCGACGGGTGCCGCAGCGACGGCCGCCGCCGCCATCGCCGACGCGACAGGAGTCGCCGAACATTCGGTGGCCATCGTCCTCGGCTCGGGCTGGCAAGCTGCCGCCGATCGATTCGGCGAGCCGACAGCCACGATCCGCATGGCCGACCTCCCCGGGTTCGCACCTCCTTCGGCGTCGGGACACTCTGGCACCATCACGTCGGTGAACGTGGACGGCACCCACACCCTTCTCCTACAGGGCCGCACGCACGCCTACGAGGGTCACGAACTTCGGCGCGTCGTGCACCCCGTCCGCACCGCCATCGCGGCAGGATCGACCACCGTCGTCCTCACCAATGCAGCAGGCGGCATCCGTGAGGGTATGAGCGTCGGGCAACCCGTCCTCATCTCGGACCATCTGAACCTAACGGCGAGGTCGCCACTGATCGGCGCCGAATTCGTCGATCTGGTCGACGCGTATTCGACCGAACTCCGCGAACTAGCCCGAAGCATCGACCCGTCGCTCGAAGACGGTGTTTACGCAGGCCTTCCCGGCCCGCACTACGAGACTCCTGCCGAGATTCGGATGCTCCGCACGATCGGAGCCGACCTCGTCGGCATGTCGACGGTGCACGAAACCATCGCGGCACGAGCCCTCGGCGCACGTGTTCTCGGAGTGTCCCTGGTGACCAATCTTGCGGCGGGGATGACCGGTGAACACCTCGACCACAAGGAAGTTCTCGAAGCGGGCAAGGCATCGGCATCGAGGATGGGTGAGCTGCTGTTTCAATTGGTGACGCAGCTGTGAGCTCGGAACTCGCCGCACAGGTCGCGGCCTGGATCGACGCTGATCCCGACCCGTCGACCCGTGAGGAACTGACCGAACTGACCGATGCCGAACTGGCAGAACGCTTCCGCGCTCCGCTGAGTTTCGGAACCGCAGGACTTCGCGGTGAAGTTCGCGGCGGACCGAACGGCATGAACGTCGCTGTCGTCGTACGAACGTCCGCGGGAATCGGTGCGTGGTTAAAAGAGCAGGGCCACGACGGATCGACGGTGGTCGTCGGGCGCGACGCCAGGCACGGTTCCGAAGCGTTTGCGACAGCCGCCTCCGAAACATTTGCAGCCCAGGGCTTTACGGTGATCCTACTTCCCCGGCCGCTCCCGACACCCGTCCTGGCGTTCGCCGTGCGCGCGCTCGACTCCGAGCTCGGAGTGCAGATCACTGCTTCTCACAACCCCGCCGCCGACAACGGCTACAAGGTCTATCTCAGGGGCGGAGCGCAGCTGATTCCTCCTGCCGACGGGCAGATCGAAGCCGAGATTGCCGCTGTCGGACGCGCCATCGACGTACCCCGAGCGCTCGTGGCCCCCGGCGGATCGGATGTGACCGCCCGCTACCTCGACACCCTCCCCCACCTCGTACGGTCCAGCAGCAGAAATATCCGCATCGCGTTGACGCCCATGCATGGCGTCGGAGGCGAAATCGCCTGTACCGCGTTGGGGGGACTCGGATTTCGTGACGTACACGTCGTGACAAGCCAATTCGATCCCGACCCCGAGTTTCCGACCGTCGCATTCCCCAACCCGGAAGAACCAGGAGCATCCGACGCGCTTCTCGCTCTGGCCGATGAGGTCGACGCCGATCTCGCGATAGCGCTCGATCCCGATGCGGACCGGTGTGCGATCGGCGCGCGCGGGCCGCTGGGTTGGCGCATGCTCAGCGGCGATGAAACCGGCGCTCTTCTCGCCGATCACATCCTGAAGTCTGCCCCACCGGATTCGTTGGTGGCCAACACGATCGTCTCGTCTCAGCTGCTGTCGGCGTTGGCCCCCGCACGTGGTGCGCGGTACGCCCGGACGTTGACCGGATTCAAATGGCTCGTGCGCGCTGGAAACGGCCTGGTCTACGCCTACGAGGAAGCGATCGGCCACTGCGTCGACCCGTCCTCGGTCAACGACAAGGACGGGATCTCGGCGGCAGTGATGCTGGCCGACCTTGCCGCGACGCTGAAATCCGAGGGCCGCACGGTTCTCGACGTACTGGACGCTCTGGCAGTCGAGTTCGGGGTGCACGCGGGCACCCAGGTATCCACCCGCGTGGACGATCTGAGCATGATCGAATCGATGATGGCACAGCTGCGTTCCGATCCCCCGGCCCAGCTGGCCGGTCGTCCGGTCACCGTCACCGACCTGCTCGAGGAACCGGGTCCGCTGCGCACCGACGCGGTCGAGCTTTCGGGCAACGGAATCCGGGTCATCGTACGACCGTCGGGAACCGAACCCAAGATGAAGGCGTACCTCGAGGTCATCGAGCCGACCGCGGACCTCGACGACCTCCCGAGGGCACGAGCCGCAGCCGAGACCACCCTGGAGGAGCTTCGAGTCTTCGCCCGCGGCCTGTAGTCCTGTTGTGAGCGGAAATACATACTCTGCTATGTATTTCCACTCACGTGGACCTTCAGAACAGCGCCGACTGCACCGGCGGCAGCTCGGTCGAATAATCACCGAATTCGACACGGCGCCCTTTGAGTTCGTGCAGGTCGACGACGTAGGAGCTGTCCTCGACCGTGACGACAGCAGTCTGTCCGATACACGCGTCGACGGTGAACCCATGAGTCCCGGCTGTGAGGTCGTTCGGGTATGCGAGCCTGTTTCCCGTTGCAAGGTCACGGAATCCCGGTGCTTGCCAGGACTCGTCGACGATCCTGTATTCGGTCTCTCCGTCCTCCGGCTCGATCATCGAGCGCACACGCGCAGCGAGGGCGCCGGTCGCGGCATCGAGTCGGGCGGTGTCGATCGGTAATGCCAACGCTGCGGCCTTCGCGGACGATCTGACGGCCTGCCGCACCTGGAGCGCCTCGGTCACCCGGTCTTCGAGTACGCGAATCACCTTGCCGTCCTCGGCCCGGGCGACGTACTGGGCGCACATGGCGCCTTGCTCGGCAAGCCTGCCCCACTTTCTCGTATCCGCGGCGGTACCGACCTTGTGCACGCCGTTCGCGAACGTCGCGATGTACAGCCAATGTGGTTGCATGACGTGCGCTTCGAGCTCACGAGAGACGAATCCACCCCGATGGATGGTGTGCACGAAGCGAAATCCGTCCTTGGACTCGCACTCCGCGCACTGCGATCCCACATCGACCGGACGTTGCTGCGGGCACGCGACGTACTCCGATCCCTTTCCCTTTCGAAAGGCGATCCGCCCGGTACACCATCGCTGCACTCCGAGGGCCGCGAACCCGACACGGTTGCCGCGCAGGCCGACATAGCCGACTTCACGTGTACCCACGTCGACGAAACGAATACGAGGATCGCCCTCACTCGCGGGCCACGTCACCCCGAGGACGAGTGAGGCGGTCAGCGCGGACCGAACTGACGGTCACCCGCGTCACCGAGCCCGGGAACGATGAAGGCGTCGTCGTTGAGTCCGTCGTCGATGCTGGCCGCGACCAGTCGCACCGGCAGTCCCGACGCCTCGAGCGCGGCCACTCCCTCGGGAGCCGCGACCACGCAAATGGCGGTGACGTCCGCTGCTCCTCGACCGACAAGCAGCTCGATGGTGTGAACCATGGACCCACCTGTGGCCAGCATCGGGTCGAGGACGTAGACGGGCGTGCTGGAGAGATCGTCGGGCAGCGACTCCATGTACGGGACCGGCTG
Source organism: Rhodococcus sp. P1Y (assembly GCF_003641205.1). Taxonomy (NCBI): domain Bacteria; kingdom Bacillati; phylum Actinomycetota; class Actinomycetes; order Mycobacteriales; family Nocardiaceae; genus Rhodococcus; species Rhodococcus sp. P1Y. Next base: position 2,939,051 of record NZ_CP032762.1, on the reverse strand, counting down.
ATGAGTCTGCTCGTCCCTGGCCATCCCGACGAATCCGACGCGCGACTGCGGGATCAGCCCGCTGGCTTTTTCGACCATGCCGAGTCCTGCCCGTAGCACTGGAACCAGGAGCGGTGGTTTCGCCAACCTGGTGCCCTTGGTTACTGCCACCGGCGTCTTGACGTCGAAGACATCGATCGCGGCGTTGCGGGTGGCCTCGTAGACCAACATGTGTGTGAGCTGGCGGAGTGCAGAGCGAAATGTCGCATTGTCGCTGCGTTCGTCGCGCATCGTCGTGAGCAGGGCAGCGGCCAGTGGATGTTCGACCACATGAGTTTCCATGACGACAAGGATAATTGCGGGAACCGATCCGAGCTCACGTGCGTCGAAACCTGTAGGCACTTCTCTGCGAAGAGACAACTCCTTGGGGGCGGCGATGACAGAAGTATCGGCAGTATCGGCAGGAATACACGCGTATTCCGCGACGACAGCGGCCATGGCGACCGAACTTGCGGCTGCCGCAGCAGCAGCCGTCGCAACCGGCCCGGCGATGCTTGCGCCCGTGTTCGGGCTGATCGGAACCGAATTTCTCGCTGCGTTCACGGGGGTCCACTCCGCCCACGCTGCGGCAGTCAGCAGTTTGTCGCACACTGTCGCCAGCATCGGAACGGCCGCGGCGCAGTCCAGCGCGGAGTACGACCTCGCCGACGCAGCCACCGCAGCGAGCCTGCTGTGATCGACCTCCTGGCGAAACCCATCACCGATCTATTGGAGGCTTTCGGTTCCGGCGCCGTCCCTGCCGGCGGACCCGCCGATATTCTGAGGTCGTCGTCCCGTGCATTGGACGCGGTACAGGGAATCGGACGCTCGGCCATCGGCGAACTCGCGAGCACGTGGAGCGGGCCGGCGGCCGGCGCAGCGGTCGAACTTGCGGAAAAAGCACACACCAGCGCGCTCGGCCTCTCCGACCATGGCGCCGAGATAGCTGCCGTTGTCGATCGCGCGTGCGAAAAGGTCCATGCGGGACTCGTCGAACTGCAGGCGATACTGCAGTCGTTCGTGTCCGTTGCGACGGCGTCGGCGCCGATGCTCCTGACGCCGCCGGGGCAGTCGATGCTCATCGCCGCCGCGATCGAACATCTCCAGCGTGCCCTCGCCGTGGTGGCCCGAGTGCGCGGTGAGCTCGCCGTGCACACCGCCGAAATCAGCGCCTACAGTGAACCGCCACCGGTCCCCGGACCCGCGGGGACGGCGCCCGCAACCTCGCCTGCGTTCACCCCGTCGAATCACGGTTCCGATCCCGGTAGCCAATTCGGTCAGAATTTTCTGAAAACCGTCTCGTCATCGGCCTCGGAGTTCGTTCCCGACAGATCGACCAGCTTCGGGACATCCCCTGCTGCCGCCGTCTCTGCACCGTCGTCGCAGGACATGTCGATGTACAGCGGCGTCCCTCCGAAAACCTCGGCAGAGGAACAAGACTCGGGGCGAGGTGTCCAGGTTGCGCTCCCGGATGGAAGCGTCGCAGTCGCTCCGAACGAGCAGGCAGCAGGAGCCGTGCGGAGTGCGCTGACGCAGCAGGGCACCCCGTATGTGTGGGGCGGGACCGAGCCGGGACGCGGTCTCGATTGCAGCGGACTCACCCAGTGGGCGTACGGGGAGCAGGGCGTCGAGCTACCTCGGCTGGCTCAGGAACAGAACATCGGATCCCAGGTCCGTCAGGACGAACTCATGCCGGGCGATCTCGCGGTATGGGACGGGCACGTCGCCATGGTCATCGGCAACGGACAACTGGTCGAGGCGGGCGATCCGGTGCAGGTCGGAGACATCAGAACCACCAACAGCGGAATGGGATTCATGGGCTTCTACAGGCCGACCGAATGAACGAGACAGCGGCGTGGGCCGCCACGAGATCGAAGTCCGTTCGCGTTTGGGCGACCGAAGGCGGCGTTCCCACGGAAGTTCGGATCGATACTCACGAATTGCGCTTCGGCGGAACAGAATTGGCTCACACGATTCTCGACCTACACGCCCGGGCCACCGCGGCGGCCCGGGCGCAGCGGCGCGCACAGCTCGAACGCGAAGGCGTCACCGAGGACGTTCTCGATCGACTCGGCCTGCCTCGCCCATCGCAGATCGCCGAGACCGAGAACGACCTGATGGACGCCGAAGCTCCGCCGAAGAGCTGGCTCGAGTCGCTGTGAACGACAAACTCGACTCCATTGTCGAGCGCGCCGATCGCGCACTGGCAACAATGCACGACGCCTCCGAGACACTGTCGGCGCTACGAGTGATGCGGAGATCGGTGGACGGGCTCGTCACTGTGCTGGTCGACGGAACAGGGGCGATGATCGATCTCGAACTGGAACCTGATCTGTCCCGCACGTCGGTTCGACACCTCGAGGCCGCCATCGTCGCCACTGCATCCGAGGCTGCGACCGAGGCGCTGCGACAGCGTGCGCGCATCCTGGAGCAGATGCAAAGTTCGCTCTCAGGCACCTGAGATAGGGTTCCAGCCATGGCTGGCGACATCATCCCGATCGAACTTGGTCTCACCCGCGGCGACTTCGTGACCCTGTGGGCTCCTCAGTGGCACGAAGGCGACGACGAGTGGGAGGCGTTCCTCGGACACGAGGACGACCTGTACGGATTCGAAGCCGTCGCACATCTGGCCGCGTTCATTCGCACCGACGACGACAACGACCTCGTCGACCACCCGTCGTGGAAGATCGTCGTGGCCCTCGCCGCCAACGAACTCGAACCCGACGAACTCCACCGCTTCGACCTCGTCGGTGTGCCGGAACTGGTGGCCGAAGATCCCGACTCGGACATCCTCGCCGAGCTCGCCGCGACCTTCGAGATCGTGCAAACCCTCGGCGACGTATGCGAACTGAGCACTGTCACTTCGTTCTTCGCTGGTAATCCGCATCTCGGATCGGTCGGCATCGGCGTCGACGCGTACGTCGGCAAAGAAGGCCAGAACCTCTGGGACCGGATCGGTGCGTCGGTAGCCAAGAGCTGGGACGACGTCATCGACGCCATCGACTCCGTGGTCACCACACCGGATGTCGACGCCTCCGCCGTCGAGGTCGCCGAAGCAGAACTCCTCGCGGCAGCCGAGAACGAGGTCGACGTCGACGACGTCTCGGACGAAGACGACGACAACACGGAAGACGACAACACGGAAGACGAGATCACCGAAGACCAGCGCACGGCCGATCCCGTCGCCGACGCTGCCGCCGACGCGAACTTCTGGACCACGGTCGGAATCGACCCCGTCCGCATCATCACCTCCGAGGACACCTACTACACGCTGCGTTGCTACATGGACGACGAGCCGATCTTCCTGGGCCGCAACGGCAGTATCACGGTGTTTCGATCGGAACGAGCACTCGCGCGATACCTCGCGGACGACCACGATCACGATCTCGCGAAGGTAAGCACCTACGCAGAGGTGCAGACGGCGGCCATCGACGGATCGCTCGACATCACCGTCACCGACGACAACGTCTACGTGCTGCCCGGGTTGGCCGACGATCTCGCCGGTGGACCGGAAGCCGTCGACACCGATCAGTTGGATCTGGCGGTGGAACTCTTCACCGACGCAGCCGACTTCGCCGATGACGACTCGGTCGACACCGCACTGGCACGTTCGACGCCTCTGGGCTGGTACGTCTCGTACACCCTCGAACCCGACCCGAACAGACTCGCCCCGAGCGCGCCGTTCGATGCTGAAGCCGAGGCGTGGCGAGCACTCGAGCGTGAGTTCGAGGCCCGCCTCCGCAAGGAGTGATCTAGCCGACGAGAACCGCGTATCCCGGCTTGACGACGTCGTCGATCAATTCGAGTCGCTCGTCGAACGGGATGAACGCAGACTTCATCGCGTTGATCGTGAACCGCTCCAGATCGGTCCAGCCGTATCCGAAGGTCTGAACCAGCTTGTGCATTTCGCGCGTCATCGACGTATCGCTCATCAACCTGTTGTCCGTGTTGACCGTGACGCGGAAACGCAGGCGCGCGAGGAGGTCGAAGGGGTGCTTCTCGATGCTGTCGACGGCGCCGGTCTGGACGTTGGAACTGGGGCACAGCTCCAACGGCATTCGGGTGTCCCTGACGTAGGCCGCAAGGAGACCGAGTGATGGTGTGCCGTCGGACGCAATCGAGATGTCGTCGATGATCCGCACACCGTGACCCAGCCGGTCGGTGCCGCAGAATGCAACGGCTTCCTGAATCGACGGTAACCCGAAGGCTTCGCCGGCGTGAATAGTGAAGTGCGCGTTTGCTGCTCGCATGTACTCGAACGCATCGAGGTGCCGACTGGGAGGAAATCCCGCTTCCGCGCCTGCGATGTCGAATCCAACGACACCGCGGTCGCGGAACCGTACGGCGAGTTCGGCGATCTCGCGTGACCGAGCCGCATGCCGCATCGCCGTCAACAGGCATCCGACGCGAATTCGCTTGCCGTTCACGCGCGCCGCCGATTCACCCGCCCGGAACCCTTCCAGGACGTGCTCGACGACCTGATCGAGCGTAAGGCCGCGCTCCAAGTGCTGCTCGGGAGCGAACCGCACCTCGGCGTACACAACACCGTCGTCCGCCAGATCTTCCGCACATTCACGCGCAACGCGGAAGAGACCTTCCGGGGTCTGCATCACCGCAACCGTGTGCGCGAACGTCTCGAGGTAGCGCTCGAGCGAACCGCTGTCGGCTGCGTTGCGAAACCACTCACCGAGCGCCGGCCCGTCGTCGGCAGGCAACGCGTCGTAACCGCACTCCCGTGCGAGCTCCAGCACCGTCTGCGGCCGAAGTCCGCCGTCGAGATGGTCGTGGAGGAGCGCTTTCGGGGCTGTCTTGATGGAACCAAGGTCGAGCGGCGTCGCGCCGCTGTTCGGGATCGACGATACTTCGGCAGTACTCATGGTTCGACGGTAGCGCGAACGGGCCCTGCCCGCGTGGCATCGGAACCGAACCGCAGCGTGGTTCGGCTACCTCATCTACAACCCATTTCGTTGCATTGTCACCTCTTTGTAAACAATTCCGTCGATCCTTAGCGAGACTGCAACCGAAATCGTATCGTTTGGACAGTCGGTCCGACCCCCGAGCTTGGAGTGATCATGTCTGTTGCGGAACCGCCTGCGACGTCTCCCCCTCCCGACGTTCCAGCGGGCAAGGGCCTGAACACCGGGGCCCTCGGCCTCGTCGGAAACATCGTCATCGGACTGTCGGCGGTCGCCCCGGCGTACAGCCTCGCCGCGACACTCGGGTACGTCGTGCTTGCTGTCGGCGACAAGGCACCCGCGATGTTCCTGGTGGCGTTCGTGCCCATGCTGCTGACGGCGTTCGCCTACCGTGAGCTCGGGCGCGACACCCCCGATTGCGGCACGTCCTTCACCTGGGGCACCAAGGCATTCGGGCCATGGGTTGGATGGATGGCAGGATGGGGGCTAGCGGTGTCCGCAATCATCGTTCTCGCGAACGTCGCGGAAATCGCAGCGCTATACCTCTTCGAATTCCTGGGCCTGGAGGGTGCCGCCGAATCCACGGCCGCGAAAGTCGCGCTCGGTTCCTTCTTCATCGTGTCGATGACCTACGTCAGTTTCCGCGGAATCCTCATCAGCGAGCGGATGCAGAACGTGCTGCTGATCGTCCAGTTCGGCGTCCTCATCGGCGTCTCCGTCACCGCTCTGGTCAAGGTCGCGGCAGGCACAGCGGGCCCGCAGGCCATCACACCTCAGCTGAGTTGGATCATTCCCACCGGGGTCACGATGTCCGATGCAGCCCAAGCCATCATCCTCTGCATCTTCATCTACTGGGGCTGGGACGCGTGTCTCGCTGTCGGCGAGGAAACGCGAGATTCGGAGAAGACTCCAGGACGAGCCGCTGTTATCACAACGCTGATTCTCGTCGCGACGTACGTTCTCGTCGGATATGCGGTGCAATCCTTCGCGGGTTTCGGCGAGACCGGAATCGGCCTCAACAACCCGGACAATGTCGACGACGTCCTGACGATCCTCGGCGATCCGGTCGCAGGCTCGATCGTCGCGTCGCTGCTGCTGCTGACCGTCTCGATCTCGGCGCTGTCCTCGACCCAGACCACGATTCTGCCTACCGCCCGCGGAACTTTGTCGATGGCCGTCTACGAGGCCATCCCCAAGCGATTCGCCAGCGTGCACCCCAAGTACATGACGCCAGGGTTCGGAACACTCGTCATGGGTGGCGCCGCGCTTGCGTTCTACTTGGTACTGACGTTCGTCAGTGCGAATGCGCTTCAGGATTCGGTTGCGTCACTGGGTCTGGCAGTTGCGTTCTACTACGGCATCACCGCCTACGCATGCGTATGGTACTTCCGCCGGACACTGCTGAAGTCTCTTCGGAACCTCTTCATGCGCGGCATCTTCCCGCTCCTCGGCGGGCTGTCGATGACCTGGGCTTTCGTGCAGAGCGCCGTGGACATGATCAAACCCGATTACGGCTTCACCGTGTACGGTCCGATCGGTGGGGTGTTCGTCCTAGGAATCGGCATGCTCGTGCTCGGGATTCCGTTGATGCTGCTGTGCTTCGTCGGTAACCGAGACTTCTTCCAGGGCAAGACCTTGACTGCAGCCACCGAGGTCAAAGTCCCGGACACCTACTAGTAAGGATCTCGAGAAGATGAAACTCACTGTCGGGTACCTCGCCACCCCGAGTGGCGACGACGGCGTCGCGCTGGCCGCAGTACTGGCATCGGCACTCGACGCATCGATCGACATCGTCATCGTGATCCGCTCCGACGAGCCGGTGATGGAGGGAAGCGGTCCGTACCGAAAGGTGCTCACCGCTCAAGCCGAACAGTGGCTCGCGGCGGCGCGATCGCTCGTCCCGGGTGACTTCGACGTAACGACCCACATCGCCGAGCACGAATCGTTCGCTCAGGGTTTGATGGAATTCGCTGCCGAGCACGATGCGGACATGATCGTCGTCGGCGGGGCGGGCGACGGGCTGCTGAACCGGCATACGGTCGGAACTGTTGCCGCGCAGCTGCTGCACGCGTCTCCCGTTCCGCTCGCGCTCGCTCCCCGCGGATATCGCGATCGCGCCGGACGTGCGCTCTCCTGCCTCACCGCCGCCGTACCGACGCGCGCCGGTGCGGCCGACCCGTCAGCGCTGGCCATCGCGATCGCCAGCGCTGCACACGTCCCGCTGCGGCTGGTTTCGCTCGTGTCCTTGGAGGACGGCGGTTTCGACAGCGACGGTCCATCTCTCGAGACCCGACGTCGCTATGTCGCCGCGGCAGAAGCAAACTTGGAGAACGCGACTCGTCGACTTCCTGACATCGAGGGACTCGAATCCGTCGTCGCCGACGGATCGAGTCTGGACGAGGCCGTGGCGTCGCTGCAGTGGTCCGATGGGGACATTCTGTTCCTCGGTTCCAGCCGGCTTGCGGCACCGAAACGGGTGTTCCTCGGCTCGAGTGCGGCGAAAATTCTGCGGGCCACCCCTGCCCCGGTCGTGGTCGTACCGCACGAGTAGGCGCCGTCGGCGAAGCGCCTAACTGTCGAAGCCCAACCCTGCCTTGTCCATCGCTCGGAGCCACCAGCCGCGCTTACCTTCGTTGCGATCAGCTCGGGCGAACTGATGCCGGGTGATGTTGATGCCCAACGATTTGGCAGGCTCGGGCGGAAACGGTAGTGGTTTGCTGCGCACCATATTCAGTCTGGTGCGTTCGGTGTCGAGGCCATCCAGCAGGTCCAACGCCGTGCGAGCGCCGAAATGCGACGCCCCCACCCCGAGCCCGGTGAACCCCACAACGCTGGCGACGCGGCCGTCGATACCGAGATCCCAGAACGCACTGAACCGAGAGCACGTGTCGATGGCGCCGCCCCACGCATGAGTTGCCTTGATCCCCTCCAGAGCCGGGAACATCTGCAACAGATGCTCGGCAAGCAGCGCAAACGTATCGGGGTCCTGCCGGCGTCGCGGGTCGACGTCGTCGCCGAAGTAGAACGCCTCCCAACCGCCGAACAAGATTCGGTCGTCGGCGGTCAACCGGAAATAATGAAACCGGTTCCCGCTGTCGGCCAACCCTTCTCGGCCCGACCATCCGATGAGAGCCATCTGCTCGGCGGTCAGCGGCTCGGTCATGATGACGTAATCCCATACCGGCACGATCCGCCTGCGCACCGATTTCCTCAACGGCTTCGTCGCAGCAGTAGCCAACAGAACCCGGCGGGCCTGGACCGTCCCGTACCCGGTACTCACACGTACTCCGGCACCGGACTTCGTCAGCTCCCCCACCTGACTGTTCTCGTGGATCGTGACGCCGAGCGACTCGGCCGCATCGGCCAGACCCCAGGCCAATTTGGCCGGATCGACGAGCATCACGTCGGGATCGAACAGAGCCCCCTGCGCCATGGGAGAGGACACCCGGCGGGCAACGGCTTCTCGGTCCAGATACTCCATCGCCGCGCCTACACTCGACGCGTCCTTAGCCATTGCCCGCAGTTCATCGGTCTGCCACTCGAAGTTCGCGATATCGAGTTCACCGGTGCGCTCGATACCGGCGTCGATTCCATATCTCAGACAGCTACTTTCGATCGCATCGAGCGTATCCGTTCCCATCCGCACAAGCGTCGGCATCTCCTCGGCGTACCGATCGAGACCGTTACCGAGCCCATGAGTGAGGCTCGCCGAACAGAATCCACCGTTGCGTCCCGATGCGCCGTCGGCGATACGGTCACCTTCCAAGAGCACGATGGACCGGTCCGGATTCTCCTCCGCTGCCTGCACAGCTGCCCACAGTCCGGTGAAACCACCGCCGACGATCACGAGATCCGCCGCCGATACGCCGTGATATCGAGGCCTCGGAGCCGGCCGCTCCGGGCGATCGAGCCAGAACGACTCGGGCGCAGCGTTCGCCACCATGTCGAACCCGCGGGTCGTCGGCTTCTCGGCCCAACTCACTGTGCCCCTCCCGCCGTACCCGGTCGTTCCGCAGGCTCCACTCCTGCGAACACTGTTCTGTGCCATGGTTTACGAGCGACGCCGGTGATGTCGGTCATCACATGCTTGACCGTCGAATATTCCTCGAACGAGTAGGTCGACATGTCCTTACCGAATCCCGACGCACCCACACCCCCGTGCGGCATCTCGCTGATGATCGGAATGTGGTCGTTGATCCACACACATCCGGCATGGATCTCTCGCGACGCCCGTCCCGCCCGATAGAGGTCCCTCGTCCATGCTGATGCGGCCAAACCGAAGGACGTGTCGTTGGCCATACGAAGTGCGTCATCGTCACCGGAATGTTTCGACACCGTCAACACGGGCCCGAAGATCTCCTCGCGGTACACCTCGTCCCGCTCCCCCACCCCGGCGAGAAGGGTCGGCAGGTAGAACGCGCCTGGTGCGTCGGGGGCACGGCCACCGCACACCACCCGAGCCTCGGTACGCGCAACCATGGCCGCGACTCGATCTCGGTGGGCGAACGAGATCAGTGAACCCATGTCCGTGGACGGATCCGACGGGTCCCCGACCACGACGCACCGCATCAACTCGGCGACACCGTCGACGAACGCATCGTAGAGCGGTTCGGCCACAATGGCTCTCGTCGCCGCAGTGCAATCCTGGCCCGAATTGATCAGCGCGCCCGCCACGGCGCCGTGCACGGCGGCATCGAGGTCGGCGTCGTCGAACACTACGAACGGCGCCTTTCCTCCGAGTTCCAGTTGAACCCGCGTTCCGTTCACCGCAGCCTGGGCCATGACGGTTCGGCCGACGGGAGTCGAGCCGGTGAAGGTCATGACATCGATTCCTGGGTGGCCGGACAGCGCAGCGCCCGCGTCGACTCCGGTGCCGGTCACGACGTTGAACACGCCGTCGGGAAGGCCCGCCTCGGTGGCCAGTTGCGCCAATCGCAGCGTGGTCAGCGGCGTCAGCTCACTCGGCTTGAGGACCACGCAGCAGCCGGCCGCGAGGGCGGGTATCGCCTTCCACACCGCCATCTGCAGCGGGTAGTTCCACGGGGTGATCGACCCGACAACTCCGATGGCTTCACGGCGTATCGACGAGGTGTGCTCACCCGAATACTCCGCCGACGCCTTGCCCTCCAAATTCCGTGCTGCACCGGCGAAGAACTCGATGTTGTCGATGCTGCCCGGGACGTCGAACTCGGTCGCCAGTCGAATCGTCTTGCCGGTCTGCACCATCTCTTCGCGCGCGAAATCTCCCGCTCGACCGGCCACCAGAGATGCCAGTTCCCGCAGCACGGAGGCCCGGTGCGACGGCATCGCCTGCGACCACGCCGGAAACGCCTCGCGTGCAGCCGTAACCGCGGCGTCGACTTCGGTTGGTGTCGCCAGCCGTAGGTGTGCCACCGCGTGCCCGGTTGCCGGGTTCACCACTGTATGCGTGCCCCCGGTTCCGTCGACTGCTCGTCCAGCGATCCAGCAGCCCGCGATCATCGGCGCATTCTCCATAACCGAACCCTACCGAGGCCGCCACGGATTCTCTAGTTTTTCAGGCTCTTGACGACGGATTCGGCAGATTATCTGCGAAATAGAAACTGAATCCTTCCCAGCAGGGTTGAGAATTCACGTCGGACAGTCCACTATCGACGTATGCCCGAACAGCCGCCGACCCCGTTGGACGACGTTTCCAAAGCAATCATCGAGCAACTGCAAGAGGATGGTCGACGGTCGTACTCTGCCATCGGGAAGGCCGTCGGCCTCTCCGAAGCCGCCGTGCGACAGCGTGTTCAGAAGTTGACCGAAACCGGCGTCATGCAGATCGTCGCAGTCACCGACCCGGTTCAGGTTGGATTCAACCGTCAGGCAATGATCGGGATCAGGTGCACCGGTGACAGTTACGAGCTCGCCGAGGAACTCGCCGCCCTCGACGCCGTCGACTACGTCGTACTCACCGCCGGCTCGTTCGACATCGTCGTCGAGGTCGTGTGCGAGAACGACGAGCACCTGTTGCAGATTCTCAACAAGCACATTCGAACAATGCCCGGTATCACCAGTACCGAAACGCTTGTCTATCTCAAACTCGTCAAACAACAATACAATTGGGGTACCCGATGACGAAAACCACAGCCGAACTCGACGCCTCGGCCGCCCGGCACCTGTGGGGCCACTTCGCTCGCCACGGCGCAGGCGTCACGCCGCCCATCATCACCCGAGGCGAAGGCTCGACCATCTACGACTCCAACGGCAAGAGCTACATCGACGGTCTGTCGGGGCTCTTCGTCGTACAGGTAGGTCACGGCCGCGAAGAACTAGCCGAGGCCGCGGCGAAGCAGGCCAAGGAACTGGCGTTCTTTCCACTGTGGTCCTACGCGACTCCGCCTGCGATCGAGCTGGCGGAGCGGCTCGCCGGGTACACCCCGGGCGACCTCAATCGCGTCTTCTTCACCACCGGGGGCGGCGAGGCCGTCGAAAGTGCGTGGAAGCTGGCCAAGCAGTACTTCAAGAAGGTGGGCAAGCCAGGCAAGCACAAGGTCATCTCACGGGCGATCGCGTATCACGGAACTCCGCAGGGTGCGCTCGCGATAACGGGTATTCCGGCCCTCAAAGAGCCCTTCGAACCACTGACGCCAGGAGCATTCCGCGTTCCGAACACCAACATCTATCGCGCGCCCGCACCACTGGACACCGATCCGAAGGCCTTCGGAATCTGGGCTGCGGACCGCATCGCCGAAGCAATCGAGTTCGAGGGACCGGACACAGTGGCCGCGGTCTTCCTCGAACCGGTACAGAACGCAGGCGGTTGCTTCCCGCCACCGCCCGGGTACTTCGAGCGCGTCCGTGAGATCTGTGATCGCTACGACGTGCTGCTGGTATCCGACGAGGTAATCTGCGCGTTCGGCCGAATCGGATCGATGTTCGCGTGCACCGACTTCGGCTACACCCCCGACATCATCACCTGCGCAAAAGGGTTGACGTCCGGCTACTCGCCCATCGGCGCGATGATCGCATCCGACAGGCTGTTCGAGCCGTTCGACGACGGCACTTCCAGCTTCGCTCACGGATACACCTTCGGCGGGCACCCGGTGTCCTCGGCGGTCGCAATGGCCAACCTCGACATCTTCGAGCGCGAGGGGATCAATGCCCACGTCGCGCAGAACGCACCCGCGTTCCGCGCGACGCTGGAGAAACTGAACGACCTCCCCATCGTCGGTGACGTCCGCGGTGAGGGGTATTTCTACGGAATCGAACTGGTCAAGGACAAGGCCACGAAGGAAACCTTCACCGACGCCGAAGCCGAGCGCATTCTGCGTGGTTTCCTCTCCACCGCCCTGTTCGACGCCGGCCTGTACTGCCGTGCCGACGACCGCGGCGACCCCGTCGTCCAGCTCGCCCCTCCACTGATCTGCGGACAGAAGGAGTTCGACGAGATGGAGTCCATCCTGCGCAGCGTGCTCACCGAAGCGGGCCAGCTCCTCTAGAGGCCGACACGTTCGATGACTATCGGCGACGTTTCGTAGGCGTCGCCGATAGTCCAGGCGTCGGCGATGGCCGCGGTGGCGTGCTCGAACTTCTCCGGAGTGTCCGTGTAGAGCGTTGCCAGCGGCTGCCCCGCGAGCACCCGGTCACCGGGCTTCGCGTGCAGCCGAACGCCTGCCGCCGCCTGGACCGGTTGCCCCTGCCGCTCGCGGCCTGCGCCGAGACGCCACGCAGCGACGCCGACCCCCATTGCATCGAGAGCGGTCACGACACCATCGGACTCGGCTGTGATGACCTGAGATTCCTTCGCTACCGGCAGCGCCGCGCCCGGGTCGCCGCCCTGTGCGGCGATCATCGCGCGCCACCGGTCCATCGCGCTGCCGTCGGCGAGCTTGTCGGCAGGGTCGACGCCCTCGATTCCCGCTGCCGTCAGCATGGTCCGCGCGAGGGTCACCGTCAGTTCGACGATGTCCGCCGGTCCGCCGCCCGCAAGGACTTCCAGCGATTCCTCCACCTCTACGGCATTGCCCGCGGTGAGACCGAGCGGTGAATCCATCGCGGTGAGCAGGGCAACCGTGCGCACTCCCGCGTCGGTGCCGAGGGCCACCATCGCTTCTGCCAGAGCACGTGCGTCGGACAAGTTCTTCATGAATGCACCTGCGCCGACCTTGACATCGAGGACCAGCGCGCCTGTGCCCTCGGCGATCTTCTTGCTCATGATCGAACTGGCAATGAGCGGGATCGATTCCACGGTTCCGGTGACGTCACGCAATGCATAGAGCCGTTTGTCGGCAGGCGCGAGGTCCGCGCCCGCTGCGCACACCACCGCGCCGACAGCGGGATCGGCGAGGATCGAATGGATCTCGTCGCCGGTCAGGTCCGCGCGCCATCCTGGAATCGACTCGAGCTTGTCGAGCGTTCCCCCGGTGTGGCCGAGCCCGCGACCGGACAACTGCGGAACCGCAGCCCCACAAGCAGCGACGAGCGGGGCCAGCGGCAGCGTGATCTTGTCTCCCACACCTCCGGTCGAGTGCTTGTCGACCGTGGGCACAGGAAGCGACGAGAAGTCCATTCGGCTACCGGACGCAATCATCGCCGCGGTCCACCGGCTCAGTTCCGGCCTCGTCATACCGCGCCACAGAATGGCCATCGCCAACGCCGACATCTGCTCGTCGGCGACCACCCCTTTGGTGAAGGCGTCGACGACCCAGTCGATTTGCGCGGAAGTGAGCGTGTGGCCGTCGCGCTTGGCTGCGATGATCGAAACTGCGTCAGACATGGTCGACCACTCTGCCCGAATCGAGGTCATCCGGCCCGAAGGCGGCGGGAAGCAACTGCCCCAGCGGCGTGGGGCCACTGTCGGTGTCCACGAGCAGATCCGCTCCACCGAATTCGAACAGCAACTGCCTGCACCGTCCGCACGGCATCAGGCGAGCACCACGACTGTCACAACAGGTGAATGCGACGAGCCGCCCCCCGCCCGTCGCCTGCAGATTGGACACCAGTCCGCACTCCGCACACAGGCCCAAACCATATGAGACATTTTCCACATTGCACCCGGTGACAATTCGATCATCGTCGACTATCGCTGCGGCGCCCACCGGATAGTTGGAGTACGGCGCATAGGCTTGCCTCATAACCTGATGAGCACTGTCTCGCAACGTTTTCCAGTCAATTTCAGCCATAGGTCCAATACAATCATGCCGTCGAGCCGGGTGCAGTGCGGTTGACTGAACCGATCATGAAGAATTGGAAAGGCAAACCTAACAACGAAATACTGGTCAGTACGAATCTCGAGTCGAATTAGTTCCATGTTTCCAATGGGTTTACAGTTCAAAGACGGCGGCTCTTCGATAACCGTTCGGAGCCGGAGTACGACAAATCGAGCCAGGCGTCCAAGCCCCGGCTACCAGGCTCGACGCGTCCACCAATGACGTTGGAGGCTTTGCACTCGATGAGTAGCACGACGGAAGTCGCTCCGGCCAAGGAGCGTAAGCGGTCCCTGTATCGCGGGGACCCAGGCATGTGGTCCTGGGTTCTGCACCGGATCACCGGTGTATTGGTCTTCTTCTTCTTGTTCGTCCACGTTCTCGACACCGCGATGGTGCGTGTCAATCCGGAGACGTACGACGCGATCATCGACACCTACAAGACGCCGCTCGTCGGCCTCATGGAGATCGGTCTCGTCGCTGCAGTGCTCTATCACGCACTCAACGGCATCCGCGTCATGCTGGTGGACTTCTGGTCACAGGGACCGAAGTACCAGAAGCTGATGCTGTGGATCATCGCCGCGGTGTGGATCGTGGTCATGGTTCCGGGAGCGGGCCGAATCTTCTACAACATGTTCACAGCGAGCGGGCACTGATGGCAACGACACACGGACCCGAGGCCAAGTCCCTCGGCAAGAACTACGACCGCCCAGCCAGTCTGGACAACCCACGTTCGCCGCGACGGAAGTCGCGGGGCAACTTCGAGCTGTATGCATGGCTGTTCATGCGCTTCTCGGGCCTCGCACTCGTCGTCCTCGTCCTGGGCCACATGTTCATCATGCTGATGCTCGACGAAGGCGTGCACCGGATCAACTTCGCGTTCGTCGCCGGACGTTGGTCGAGTCCCTTCTGGCAGTTCTGGGATCTGACGATGCTGTGGCTGGCCCAACTGCACGGTGGCAACGGCCTGCGCACCATCATCGCGGACTACTCCCGCAAGGACTCGACGCGATTCTGGTTGACGACTCTCCTCGTCCTGTCGATGATCCTCATCATGGGCCTCGGCACCTACGTCATCTTCACCTTCGATCCGAACATCTCGGCGAGCTAAGGGAACTGAAGCATTCATGCAGGAACATCGTTATGACGTGCTCATCGTCGGCGCCGGCGGCGCAGGCATGCGAGCTGCCATCGAAGCCGGCCCACAGGCTCGCACGGCGGTACTGACCAAGCTCTACCCGACGCGGTCGCACACCGGTGCGGCTCAGGGCGGCATGTGCGCCGCCCTCGCGAACGTCGAGGAAGACAACTGGGAGTGGCACACCTTCGACACCGTCAAGGGTGGCGATTACCTCGCCGACCAGGACGCCGTCGAGATCATGGCCAAGGAAGCGATCGACGCAGTCCTCGATCTCGAGAAGATGGGTCTGCCGTTCAACCGCACACCCGAGGGCAAGATCGACCAGCGTCGCTTCGGTGGCCACACCCGTGACCACGGTAAAGCCCCTGTTCGTCGTGCGTGTTACGCCGCAGACCGCACCGGCCACATGATTCTTCAGACGCTGTACCAGAACTGCGTCAAGCACGACGTCGAGTTCTACAACGAGTTCTATGCACTCGATCTCTGCCTCACCGAGACCGACAACGGCCCGGTCGCCACCGGCATCGTCGCGTACGAGCTGGCCACCGGTGAACTGCATATCTTCCACGCCAAGTCGATCATATTCGCGACCGGCGGCTCGGGACGTATCTACAAGACCACGTCCAACGCGCACACCCTGACCGGCGACGGCATGAGCATCGTCTTCCGCAAGGGTCTGCCCCTCGAAGACATGGAATTTCACCAGTTCCATCCGACAGGTCTCGCCGGCCTTGGCATTCTCATTTCCGAGGCCGTGCGAGGCGAGGGCGGCATCCTCCGCAACGAATCGGGCGAACGCTTCATGGAGCGCTACGCCCCGACCATCAAAGACCTCGCGCCCCGCGACATCGTCGCGCGGTCGATGGTGCTCGAGGTGCTCGAGGGACGCGGCGGCGGACCCAACAAGGACTACGTCTACATCGACGTGACCCATATCCCGGAAGAGGTTCTCGACGAGAAGCTCCCCGACATCATGGAGTTCTCGCGCACGTACCTCGGCGTGGATCCCGTGAAGGAGCCGGTGCCGGTCTACCCCACCTGTCACTACGTCATGGGCGGTATTCCCACCAAGATTCGCGGTGAGGTGCTGCGCAACAACGACGACATCGTGCCCGGCCTGTACGCCGCGGGCGAGTGCGCCTGCGTGTCGGTGCACGGCGCGAACCGTCTCGGCACCAACTCCCTGCTCGACATCAACGTCTTCGGACGGCGCGCGGGTATCGCAGCGGCAGAGTACGCAAACTCGGTGGACTTCACCCCGCTCCCCGAGGAGCCGGCCAAGATGGTCGAAGAATGGCTCGAGCTGGTCCTGTCCGATCACGGGCACGAGCGCGTCGCCGACATCCGGTCCGAGATGCAGCAGTCGATGGACAACAACGCCTCGGTGTTCCGCACCCAGGAGCGACTCGAGACCGCACTCAAGGATGTGCGCGCCCTCAAGGAGCGCTACAACCACATCACCGTGCAGGACAAGGGCAAGCGCTACAACAGCGATCTGCTCGAGGCCATCGAGCTCGGCTTCCTCCTCGAAATGGCCGAGGTGACCGTCGTGGGTGCTCTGAACCGCAAGGAATCGCGCGGTGGACATGCGCGCGAGGACTTCCCGGACCGCAACGACGCCGAGTACATGAAGCACACCATGGCCTACAAAGAAGGCACTGGCCTGCTCACCGACATCCGTCTGGACTACAAGCCGGTAATCCAGACCCGCTACGAGCCGATGGAGCGGAAGTACTGACATGAGCGCACCCACACTGGACAAGAAATCCGATCAGAACGATCTGCCTCCCGTACCGGACGAAGCAGTCATGGTCACGCTCAAGATCGCTCGGTTCAACCCCGAGAGCGGCGACGGACAACGGTGGGACACCTTCCAGGTGCCCACGCTGCCGACGGATCGTCTGCTCAACCTGTTGCACTACGTCAAGGGCTACCTCGACGGCACGCTCACCTTCCGTCGTTCGTGCGCGCACGGAGTCTGCGGCAGTGACGCGATGCGCATCAACGGGGTCAACCGTCTCGCCTGCAAGGTGCTGATGCGTGACATGCTCCCGAAGGACTCGTCGAAGACCCTCAACATCACAATCGAGCCCATCAGGGGTCTACCGGTCGAGAAGGACCTCATCGTCAACATGGAGCCGTTCTTCGACGCGTTCCGCGCCGTCAAGCCGTTCCTCATGACGACGGGTAACGAGCCGACTCGGGAGCGGATTCAGTCCGCCGCCGACCGCGCACGGTTCGACGATACGACCAAGTGCATCCTGTGTGCTTGCTGCACCACGTCGTGCCCGGTCTTCTGGAGCGACGGCAGCTACTTCGGTCCGGCTGCGATCGTCAACGCGCACCGGTTCATCTTCGACAGCCGCGACGAAGGTGCCTCCGAGCGTCTGGACATCCTCAACGACGTCGAGGGTGTGTGGCGCTGCCGCACCACCTTCAACTGCAC
Source organism: Rhodococcus sp. P1Y (assembly GCF_003641205.1). Classification (NCBI taxonomy): domain Bacteria; kingdom Bacillati; phylum Actinomycetota; class Actinomycetes; order Mycobacteriales; family Nocardiaceae; genus Rhodococcus; species Rhodococcus sp. P1Y. The sequence goes on along the minus strand of NZ_CP032762.1, from coordinate 2,921,357 downwards.
CGACGCATGTCCCCGCGGCATCCAGGTGACCAAGGCAATCCAGGAAGTCAAGCGAGCGCTGTTGTTCGCTCGCTAGAATCTCACTCGCAAACAAGGTCCATTCATACGATTTGATCGTATGAATGGACCTTGTTTGCATTCTGGGGGGACGGTCAGACGAACGCGCTGAATCCCGTCACTCCCCTGCCCACGATGAGGTTGTTCATCTGCGAGGTTCCCTCGTACGAGTACAGGGCTTCGGCGTCGGTGAAGTAACGAATCACGTCGTGCTCGATCAGGATTCCGTTGCCGCCCATGATCTCTCGGGCCCAGCCGACGACCTCACGCAGACGCGTCGTGCAATAAGTTTTGGACAACGCCGCATGCTCGTCGTAGTGGATGCCTGCGTCCTGTAGCTGCGACACCCGCAATGCCATGCCGAGGCACGCGGTGATGTTGCCCGCCATCCGTGCGATGAGGTCCGAGATGAGCTGGAACGACGCGATCGGCTTGCCGAACTGCTCACGTTCCTGGGCGTACGCAACAGCCCGCTCGAACGCGCCGATCATGACGCCTACCGCTCCCCACGCAACGCCGCCTCGCGTCAGGCGCAGCACCTTGGACGTATCGGCGAACGAGTTCGCGTGTTCGAGCTTGTTGGCCACCGGGACTCGGCATTCCTCCAGATATACATCCGCATTTTCGACGGCACGGAGCGAGTACTTCCCTTCGATCTTCTCGGCGCGGAAGCCGTCGAACTCCTTCTCCACGACGAATCCTTTGACCTCGCCGTCGGCTTCGTCCTTCGCGAACACAATGATCAGGTCGGCGAACGTTGCGTTGCCGATCCATCGTTTGCTGCCGTTCAGAATCCAGTGGTCTCCGTCGAGGCGAGCGGTGGTCTCCAGTCCGCCCGACACGTCGGAACCGCCGTGAGGTTCGGACAGCCCGAAGGCACCGATCTTTTCCATGCGGCGCATGGACGGCAGCCAGCGCTCGCGCTGTTCCTCGGACCCGAGTATCGAGATACTGCTCATCGCCAGCCCGCTGTGCACGCTGAACATCGTCCCCGTCGACGGGTCGATTCGTGAGAACTCCATGCCGAGCCACCCGGTGAGCACTTTGCGTGCCGGCGTGCGTCCCTCGAATTCGTATCCGAGTCCGGTGATCTCGAGCTCGGCGATCTTCGGGAGCAAGTGCACAGGCGACTGGGCCTTCTCCCAGAACTCGTTGGCCCGTGGCGCGACCTCGGCGGCCAGAAAATCCCGCACCTTCAGCACGATCTCGGCTTCGTCGTCGGTCAGAATGCCTTGGTAACCGAACAGATCAGCGGCGAGGAAATCAGGTTCGAGCGGTCCGAGCGGGTCGTGCTTACTCATGAGAGGGACTCCTTTGTCCTGTCGGTCGACTCCACTGATACCCGATTCAGCTCGGCGAACACCTCGTCGTTGTGCTCACCCAGGCCGGGGGCCGGGCGACGAATCGACAGCGGAGTCTTGCTGAACCGCATGGGGATTCCGACGGCTCGGTAGGCACCCTCAGTGGGATGCTCGGCGACATCGAGGAGATGACCGTCTTGTACGTAGCGCGAATCCGACGCGTTCTCCATGTCGAGAACCGCAGCCATCGGAATGCTGTACGACGCGCACAGACTTTCCCACTCCGCCGTGGTCCGCTCCGGAGCGATCGCCTCGATCGCCCCGTACAGCTCGCCCATATCGTCGAGAACGGCCTGCCACGTCGAGAACCGAGGATCGTCGTTGAGGTCCCCGTGGCCAGAGGCGTCGAAGAAGTCGTGCACGTTGGCCGGGCTGTACGGCAGGATGCACGCCCACCCGTCCTTCGTCTGCACGGCACCGTGATTCGCACTGAGTGACCGGTAGAACCCCGTTGGCCCCACGGGCGGTTCGAAGGTGTGGCCGCCCAGATGTTCGACGAGATTGAACGCGAGCATGGTGTCGGTCATCGGCACCTCGATGTGCTGCCCCTCCCCGGTTGCACGCAGGTGGACGACAGCTGCCAGCGTGGAGTAGACGATGGTCAGGGCGCAGACCTTGTCGGCCAGAATCGTCGGAACGTAGTTGGCCTTACCGGTCGCGCGCCGCATGAGGTCGGTCAACCCGCTGGCCGCTTGGACGATCTCGTCGTACGCAGCGTGATCGGCAAGGTCGGAGTCGGACCGGAACCCCTGCGCGCTCGTGTAGACCAGGCTCGGGTAGCGGTCCTTCAGCGATTCGTAATCGAAGCCGAGCCGCGCCAGCGCGCCCGGTCGCATGTTGGTGACGAGTACATCCGCATCGGCCAGCAGCCGATGCAGATCGTTCTTTCCGCCTTCGGTCTTGAGGTCGAGCATGACGCTGCGCTTGTTTCGGTTGACGTTGAGCGCGAGCGCACCCATTCCGTCGCCGCGGCGAGGTACCGACCGCCGGGTGGAGTCACCGGTGGGCGACTCCACTTTGACGACGTCGGCTCCCAGGTCACCGAGTATCTGCGCCGCATACGGCCCCATGACGACGGTGGCGAGATCGATCACCCGAATGCCTTCGAGCGGTCCCTGTGTGCTCATGAGCTCCTCCTGATGTCTCCCCCGACCGATGCACACAACATTACCTACGCTAACAAGTTATACGCAATGTATTAACCGCCATACCTATATAGATAGAATCGATCAATGGCCGAAGACAAACGCCGCCCCCACCATCGAGCGGTCGACCGGATCGCAGCGCTGCTCGGCGCGGCCACGACCGAACCGCGCGGGCTCACGCTGACCGAGCTTGCCCGTTCCATCGACGCGCCTCTGTCGTCTGTGCAGAAGCTCGCGTACGGACTCGTCGCGTCGGGGTTTCTCGACGAGCGAGATGGGAGATACACGGTCGGACCGTTGTCGGCGGTGCTCGAACGGCGATCGGGTCGCACGGCCATCGCGGATTTCTCACGGTCCCGCCTGGCCGAACTTCACGAGCGAACCGGTGCGGCCGCGTTGCTCGTCGTCCGAATCGGCGACGACGCCGTCAATATCGAATCCGTCGGCCTCACCGACGCAGCGGCATTCGTCGACACGACACGATGGCGCTACCCCCTGCCCGCCACCGCAGGCGGACGTGTCCTGCTGGCCTATATGCCGGAGCGACCCCGCCGGGAGTGGGCCGCCGAGAATCTCCGCGAGGATCCGGAACGGACGATGATTCTTCTCGACGAGCTGGACACCATCCGCCGTACCGGAATCGCGGTAGGCCCGAGCGGAACCCTCCGCCCTGATCTCGAATCGGTTGCTGTTCCCCTGGTTCGCGACGGAGAAGTAGTGGCCGCGGTCGCTCTCACCCGTTCCCGCGTCGGCGCTCGCATACCTCTCGGCGCACTGAAGGATGCACTGTCGGCAGCAGTCAGCGGGCCACTGCCGTGACCGCTCGTCCCGCGCCCTTCGGCAGCAGCGGCCCGCCGAGTACGGCGAGGCTCATGGATACACCCGGCGCGGCGCTCAGAACTCCTCGTAGATGTCGGGATCCTGATCCCAGATTCGACCGCGTTCCAAACCCGAGATAGCAGCGACCTCCTCGTCGGTGAGTTCGAAGCCGAAAACGTCGAGGTTCTGCTTCTGCCGATCGGGGTTGGACGACTTCGGCAACGGAATCGCGCCGAGTTGCACGTGCCACCGCAGCACGACCTGACCGGGCGAGACACCGTGAGCGTGGGCGGCGTCGGCAACCGGAGATGCCTTCAGAAGTTCCGAACCACGCCCCAGGGGGCTCCAACTCTCGGTCACGATGCCGTGCTGCGCGTGGTAGGCGCGGAGTTCTGCCTGTGGGAAGTACGGATGCAGCTCGATCTGGTTGACCGACGGCACGACCGAAGTCTCCGCCTCCAGTCGATCCAGGTGCGCAGCAGTGAAATTCGAGACACCGATCGATTTGACCAGACCATCCTTCTGCAGATCGATCATCGCGCGCCAGGTGTCGACGTACTTGTCCACCTTCGGCAGCGGCCAGTGGATGAGCAACAGATCGATATAGTCGACGCCCAGATCGTTCAACGACGATCGGGCTGACTCCTTGGCCTCGTCGTATCCGTGGAATCGGCCGGGAATCTTCGTCGTGATGCGGATGTCTTCGCGAGGGACGGTCGACGCAGCGACGGCGCGTCCGACACCAGGCTCAGTTCCGTAGCTGAGTGCGGTGTCGATGAGCCGATACCCGGAATCCAAGGCGGCGGTCACTGTCGCCGCCATGTCCTCGCCGTCGGCTTCGACCGTGCCGAGGCCGAGCGCGGGAAGCTCTGTTCCATCGTTCAGAGTGACTGTCGGTGTCATGGGTGCCTCCAAGATGTGTTGTGACTCAGCCTCTGTGTCGTGGCTCAGTACTCGACGGCGACCGTGCGGCCACCTGAATTCATCGATAGCACGAGCGCGTCGGCGACGAGTCCCGCACGTAGTCCGGCATCGGCGTCGGCGAGGGTCGACGGCCGGTTCTGCTCGATGGAGTCGATCCATTCCTGCAATTCGAGACGGTATGCCTCGGCGTAGCGCGGGACCCAGTCGAGGGGATACTCGATGGAGCGTTTCAGTTCGCTGTCAACGATGACGTGCGCTGGGACTGCGAACGACGCGACACCGTCCTCGCCGACGATCTCACACCGCGTGTCGTAGCCGTAGCGCGCATTGACGAACAGTTCGACGGTCATGAGCACGTCGGATTCGGTACGCAGCAACATGATCTGCGGATCCTGGCGAATACCGGAGTGCTTCGAGGTGCGGCCTGCATGCCAGCTCACTTCGGAGATCGGTGAACCCAGCAACCACGGCATGATGTCGAGCTCGTGTATCGCGGAGTTGGTGATCGTCGCCGCCGAGTCGCCCGGACCTGCAACAACATTGCGGCTGACGCAGTGTGCGACGAGAGTCTCACCGATTCTGTCGGCAGACGATGCGCGCTTGAGTTCGTTGTACGCCGGGTCGAACCGCCGCATGAAACCGACGGTGATCAAATTGCGGACACCCTGCGCGGCAATGATTTTCCGGCACTCCTCGGCTGTCGGCGCCAAGGGCTTCTCACACAGAACCGGCTTGTTCGCAGCGAGCGCGGCGTGAACGAGCTCAGCGTGCGTGGAGTCGTGCGAGGCGACAATGACGGCGTCGACACTATCGCTCGCGATCAGTTCGAGTCCGTCTGCGGCAACCGCGGCATCGCGCATTTCGGCGGCGACGGACTTGGCCCGTTCGGCGTCGAAGTCCGCAACGACCGACACCTCCGCACCCGAAATCGAGCCGTTGATCTTGCGAGCATGGTCGGCGCCCATGACGCCGACACCGATGATTCCAACGCGTACAGTCATGCTCCGAGTATTACATCTGAATGTCCTGACAAAGGCCATTTCGATGAGAACTGAGTGCGGCTCTTCCCGCCCGTGCGCGCGTAGTTACCTCCCCACGTAACTACGCACTCACCACCTCTGACCTGATCGTGCGCGCGTAGTTACGCCGGGCGGTGCATGTTCACGCACGGGCGGAGCCACTCACGGCATATTGAACCGCGTCAGCACCTGTATTCGGGACCGATCGCCGACGACACCGTCGAATCCGCCTCCCGCCTGCATGAGAACTCGACAAGCAAGGCGCGCGTCCGCACGGAGGTCGTGGTGCAGAACCGCGGACAGCGCCCCCGATCTCAGCAACGGGCGATTGTCACCGTCGAGATCGTGCCCCACGAACACGCGACAGCGCCTACGCGCTCTCTCGAATGCCCTGACGGCTCCTGTGTTGCCGCCTCCGATGGAATAGACAGCCTCGATTCCTGGGTGGTCGGCAAGTGCCCGTTCTACGAGGCGCTCGACGGTCTCGTCGCGGCCCTCACTGTCGGTGATCTCCACAACGCGTCGCCCCGCAGGATCGCCTCGCTCGGCTCCCAGGGCGCGCAACGTCGTCCTGAAGCCGATCTCGCGTTCACCTTCGTTCCGAAAGATGTTGCTGGTCAAGATGATCAAGACCGTCGAATCGGCATCGGACAGCCAACTGTCCACCAGGTAGGCCGCCGTCGCCCCCGCCGCGCGGTTGTCGATCCCCACGTAGTTGACCCGCGCGCTCCCCGGAACGTCGGTGACATAGGTGACGACAGGTATTCCGATCCCGACCAGTCGATCGATCGCGGCAACGACGTCCGGATCGTCGGGAGCTTTGACTATCACTCCGTGCGAACCACGACTCGTGAATCTGCCGAGTGTCTCCACCATGTTCGGGACCGATTCGGTCTCCCTGAAGTGAAACCTGCATCTGACGACCGCGGGTGACAGCATGGGCAGTTCCGCTTCGACTGCCGCTCTGAATTCGGCCGAGAACCGGGCAGGGGTCTGCATGACGACGTCGAACAGGAACTTTCGTCCATTCAGCCGCAGTTGCGACCGCTGCTTGTCCAGATCCGAGATAGCCTGTTGCACTTCCGCTCTGGTGTTCGCGCGAACCCCTGGCCTTTCATGCAGAACGCGATCGACGGTCGCTTCGCTCAACCCTGCTTGCTGGGCGATCTCACGGACTTTGTATCGGTGCGTCACTGGCAGCTCCCTGAGGCGTTTTTGACGGCTTTTACGCCTTGATCGTACGGCAGATCACCGTCAGACTCGAGGTCTACAACTCCTCTCCGCTTAAGGATCACCTCTGATGGGCGTAACCGTCGGCGTCATCGGCCTCGGCCGAATCGGCGCTTTCCACACCGAAACTCTGAGCTCACTACCTGGTGTCGACGACGTGGTCGTGACCGACGAGCGATCTTCGGTCACCGAATCCGTTGCGACGAAGTTCGGTGCCACGGCAGTCGACAGTGCTGCTGCACTCATCGCCTCCGGAATCGACGGCGTGGTCGTTGCCGCCGCCACGCCCGCGCATGCATCGCTAGTTCTCGCGTGCGTGGACGCCGGAATTCCGGTCTTCTGCGAGAAGCCGATCGCCGCGACGCCGGGTGAGAGCCTGGCCGTGGTCCAGGGCATCGAGTCCAGTGGCGTTCAGGTCCAGATCGGCTACAACCGCCGGTTCGCACCCGCGTTCGCCGCCGCCAAGAGCGCGGTGGCGTCAGGCGATCTCGGTTGGCTGCACACCGTACGCTCCACCACACTCGATCCCGCTCCCCCGCCGCTGGAGTACGTCGCGGTCTCCGGCGGAATCTTCCGTGACTGCAGCGTCCACGATTTCGACATCGTCCGGTGGATCGTCGGCCACGAGGTCGCCGAGGTCTACGCGGCAGGATCGAACCAGGGTGATCCCAAGTTCACCGAATACGGCGATGTCGACACCGCCACCACGACTCTCACGTTCGAGAACGGCACCATCGGCGTCGTCTCCAACACCCGATACAACGCGCGCGGGTACGACTGCCGCCTCGAAGTACATGGCTCGAACGACGCCGTGGTCGCCGGATGGGACGAGCAGGTTCCGGTCCGCAACCTCGAAACCGGCACCACCTTCCCGAACGGCACACCGCACTCCTTCTTCATGGATCGCTTCACCTCCGCCTATCAGGTGGAATTGGGCGCGTTCATCGATGTGATCGCCGGACGCATCGAATCCCCCTGCACCGCACGCGATGCACTCGAAGTGGCCTACATCGCCGAGGCCGCAACCCTGTCCCTGCAACAGCACCGCCCGGTGCGAATCGACGAGGTACGACTGTGAGCACAACCGAAACGACCACTGAAATCCGCATCGCCGGCGCGCCCATTTCGTGGGGCGTCTGCGAGGTCCCCGGGTGGGGGTATCAAATCGCATCCGATCGCGTCCTGACCGAGATGCGCGACGCCGGCCTCACAGCCACCGAGGTGGGCCCCGAGGGCTTCCTCCCCGCGGACCCGAACGAGCTCGCTGCAACTCTCGACAAGTTCGACCTCGAGTCGGTCGGCGGGTTCGCACCCGTTCTGCTGCACCATGCCAACCATGACCCGGTCCCCGGCATCGCACCACTGCTCGACGCCTTCGTCGCCTCCCGTGCCGAGGTTCTCGTGCTCGCCGCCGCCACCGGAAGCGACGGCTACGATTCTCGCCCCGAGCTCGACGATGCGCAGTGGGACACGTTGCTGCGCAACCTCGATCGACTGCAGGAAGCGGCGGCCGAGCGCGGTATCCGTGCAGTCCTGCACCCGCACGTCGGAACGATGATCGAGAAGCGCGACGAGGTCTACCGCGTCCTGAACGGCGCGTCCATCCCGCTGTGCCTCGATACGGGCCACCTCCTCATCGGCGGAACCAACCCGCTCGAACTGGTGGAGGCCTACGCGTCGCGCATCACCCATGCACACCTCAAGGACGTGGACGCTGCCCTCGCCGCCCGCGTTCAGTCCGGTGAACTGACCTACACCGAGGCTGTCGCACAGGGTATGTACACGCCGCTCGGAACAGGCGACGTCGGCATCGGCAAGATCGTGAACGAGCTTCTCGACGCCGGATTCGACGGTTGGTTCGTGCTGGAGCAGGACACAATTCTCGCCGAAGAGCCCACCGATGCAGGTCCAGTCTCCGACGTGATTGCAAGCGTCGCATACCTGCGCAGCGTCGTCGATGCTCGCGTTTCGTCCTAGCGGCATGAGCGCACTCCGAATCGGCGTCCTCGGCGCATCACGAATCGCCGAGGTCGCCATTGTCGAGCCTGCCCACATTCTGGGTCATCGCCTTGTCGCGTGCGCTGCGCGCGACAAGGCGCGAGCCTCGGCCTTCGCCGAGAAGTACGGCGTGGAGAGGGTTCTCGAGTCCTACCAGGATGTGATCGACGACGCCGAAGTCGACGTCGTCTACAACCCGCTCGCGAACTCACTGCACGCGCCGTGGAATCTCGCGGCCGTGCGCGCAGGCAAGCCGGTGCTGACCGAAAAGCCGTTCGCCCGTGATCGTGCCGAAGCAGCGAGCGTCGCAGACGCTGCAGCTTCGGCGGAGGTCACCGTCATGGAAGGGTTCCACTACCTGTTCCATCCGGTGTCTCGGCGGCTGCAACAGTTGGTCGAGGACGGCACCCTCGGCGAACTGCGACACGTCGAGATCGTGATGCGGATGCCCGCGCCGGAGCCGGACGATCTCCGATGGTCGCTCGAGCTGGCAGGCGGGGTGATGATGGACCTGGGATGCTACGGCCTGCACGCGCAACGCCTGTTCGGGCTGTATGCGGGCGGGGACCCCACGATCTCGACGGCCACAGCAGTCGAGCGCTACCCCGGAGTCGACGAGTCACTCGACGTAAACCTCGAATTTCCCAGCGGTGCGACAGGCACGTCGTCCAATTCGATGATCGATCCGGACTACCTGTTCACGGCGAAGGTGATCGGTTCGAAAGGTGAGGCGTTCGCGCACAACTTCATCAAACCCAACGAGGATGATCGGGTCAGCATCACGATCGGATCGGAGACCACCGTCGAGCATCTCGGAAAACGCTCGTCGTACACGTATCAGCTCGAGGCCTTCGCCGCCCACGTGCTGAACGGTGCACCGCTCCCCCTCGGCGCCGCCGATGCCGTCACCAACATGGCATTGATCGACGACGCCTACCGCGCGGCCGGGATGTCGCCCCGCTGACCGATTCGGCGGGGCGAAAGCCGACGCCGGCACCGCGAGGACGAACCGAAACCGGCCGCGGATCGTGACCGAATGGCCGCAACCGACCACTCGCCCCGAGCGAATCGCATTGCTGGATAGCCGATCCGACGAACCCCGGTGCAACCGGCCGCGCTCGCCTACAGTTCTATCGCATGGACATTGACCTGCGTCATGCACCGTCGTCGACCGTTGCTCGCTGCGTACTCGCGGGCGGTGAATGCCTCGACGTCGAAGGTGGGTCGATGGTTGCCTGCTCTGCCGACATGCACGTGGAGGCCAGCACGCCGGGCGGATTCCTCGGCGGATTGAAGCGAGCCGCGCTCAGTGACGGTTCCTACTTCGTCACCACGTACACCGCACCGAGCGGGGCGGCTGGGTCGACGTCGCCGGTCACCTTCCGGGAGACACCGTCGCGCTTCCCGTCACGTCCGGCCAGGATTTCTATCTGGGGCAGGGAGCGTGGCTCGCGAATTCGAAGGGTGTGAGCGTTGTTTCCCAGTGGGGCGGGATGAAGAACGTCTTCGGAGGGCAGGGCGGGTTCGGATTCAAGGCATCCGGTGACGGGCAGGTTCTTCTCGCCGTCTACGGTGCCATCGACACGGTGAATCTAGCTGCAGGGGAATCGATCACCATCGATTCCGGGCACGTCGTTGCCTACCACCTGAACATGAGCTTCGAGATGCGCAGGGCGGTACGTGGTAAGACGATGCAGAGCCTGAAGTCCGGCGAGGGGTGGGTTTTCGACTTCACCGGGCCGGGCACGGTGCTGACACAAACCAGAAACCCCAAGGCGCTGGAGCGCCTGATCGCCGAGCGTTCGGCCGCAAAATAGACCAGTGGCAGCCGACTAGGCCACTACGGCTAAGCGCCGGGCTCGACCCAGCTTCCCGACGCGACCGACTCGGTCATCGCATCGAGGACCTCGGCACTGCGGACCGCGTCCCACACCGTCGCGCCGACGGGCTTGCCTTCTGCGATGGACTGCAGGAACCGCTTGGCCTCGATGACCTTGAGGTCGTCGTATCCCATCGCGGAGGCCGAACCGGGCTGGAACGCGCCGTACTCACCCTGCTTCGGGCCGACGAACAGAGTCGATACCGGCTGATCTTGGTACCGATCTCCGACGCTCACACCGAGCTCACCGAGCCGGCGGAAGTCCCAGAAGACCGCGCCTTTCGTTCCGTGGATCTCGAAGCCGTATGCATTCTGTTCGCCCACTGACACACGGCTCGCCTCGAGGGTTGCGCGAGCGCCCGATGCGAGGCGAATCTGACTGCTGACGTAGTCCTCGTTCTCGACCGGGCCGAGTTCACCGCCGGTGGCGAGTGCATGCCCGCTCGTCGCACCGCTCGGCTTCGCGCGCTGCGGCACGAACACTGCGGTGTCGGCGACGAGAGAATCGATGTCTCCCAACAAGTACCAGAGTAGATCGGACCCGTGCGATGCTAGGTCTCCGAGCACACCGTTGCCACCACGGGCTCGCTCGAACCGCCAGCTGAGGGCGCCGTCGGGGTGGGCGGCGTAGTCACTGAAGAAGCGGAACCGCGCGTGCGTCACGGACCCGATCTCACCGGAGGAGATGAGCGCCTTGGCTTCTTCGACTGCCGGCGCGTTTCGATAGTTGAACCCGACGGCCGTTTGCACGCCTGCTGCGTCGGCGGCGAGTGCGACAGCACGGGCGTCGTCTGCGGACAGACCGACCGGCTTCTCGATCCAGATGTGCTTGCCTGCTGCCGCCATCGCCGTTCCGATGCTGCGGTGCAAGAAGTTCGGCGCAGTGATGGACACCGCCCCGATCGACGAGTCGGTTTCGATATCGTGCCAGTCGGTGGTTGCGTTCTCGAACCCGAACTGCGCTACCGCCTCTTCCGAACGGCCCGGCACTTCGTCAGCTACCGACGCAAGCGTCGGCGCGAGTGCCAGGTTCGGATAATGGTGAAGCAGGCGGGCGTAGGCCTGCGTATGCACGCGACCCATCCAGCCGAAACCGGTGACACCTACACGGATGGCCTGCGCTGCACTCACTGTGAATCTCCTCGTCCACCGACGAACCGACTATTTTGGACCGGTCCAACCTGCACTAGAGTGTGCGGTACGGACCGCACCGAAGTCAACACCGACACTGCTAGCGTTTCCTTGCGAGGCACGCGAGAAGAATGGAGCACCGAAGTTGACCCAGCCGACCATTCGAACTGTCGCTGCACACGCAGGCGTGTCCAAATCGCTTGTATCACTGGTTCTTCGAGGTTCGAGCTCGGTCAGCGACGACAAGCGCAGCGCCGTCGAGAGGGCCATCCGTGAACTCGGATACCGCCCCAACCTCAGCGCACGCAGCCTGACGCAGCAACGCACCGACATCGTCGGCGTACTCCTCAACGATCTACGCAACCCGTGGTTCGTCGACTGTCTCGAAGGTATGAATTCGGTTCTGCGAGAGAATGGAATGACAATGTTCCTCGCCGACGGTCGACTCGACCGCAGCTCGGACGAGGCCCATCTCGAGAGCTTCATGAACCTGCGACTCGACGGCCTCGCGCTCGTCGGAACGAGGATGCCGAGTCGAGCGATAGCCGAGGCGGCCGCATCGATGCCGACCGTCGTCGTCGCCAGCCGAGACCTCGACCTCCCCGGAGTCGACGTCGTGGCCAACGACGACGAACTCGGGACGAAACTCGCCGTCGATCACCTCGTGGGTCTCGGGCATCGCCGAATCGCTCATATCGCGGGAATCGGTGCGGTGGGCGATATCCGAGAGACCAGCTACCGAGCCGCGATGGCGGCACACGGACTGACGAGGCACGTACGTGTCGAACCAAGCGACATGACCGAGGACGACGGCCACGCCGCTGCCGCGCGATTGTTCGACGGACGGACACGACCGTCCGCCGTCTACGCCGTCAACGACATCGTTGCGATCGGTGCCATGACAGCGTGCCAAGATCGCGGATTGGCCATTCCGCAGGACGTCTCGGTCGTCGGTTACGACAACACATACATCGCGCGCCTGCGACACGTGTGGTTGACCAGCGTGGACAACGCAACAATCGAAGTGGGGCGACGCGCCGCCACCGCGCTGGTCTCTAGGATGAGCGACAAGAACTCCGCGGGGTCGTTGGAACTCGTGCCTCCCGCCCTGCAGATCAGGGGCTCGACGGCTGGAACCGAACTACGCTAACGATCTACCACGGTGGTGTCGAAGTAGTAGCGCGAGGCACGGTATGCATGCGAACCGAACTCCACCACGCTGCCCGAATCGTCGAACGCCGTGCGATGCATGGTGAGCAACGGGGCCTTGTACTTTTCGTCGAGCAGTTGCGCCTCGTCGCGATCGGCCGCTTTCGCGCCGATGCGCTGACGCGCGAGCCGAATGTGCACTCCCCGAGTGCGGAGCGACTGATACAGACCCTGCGACTCGAGTTCGTCGGCGTCGGGAGCAATAGCGGACGGCAAGTGGTTGGTCATCAGCGCGAGCGGCTCACCGTTGGTGCTTCGAAGCCTTTTGATCGTCACGACCTCGGTGGCGTCGGAGAGATTGAGCTCTCGCGCAACCTCGTCGGTCGGGATTCCCACGTGATAGTCGAGAAGTTTGGTCGACGGGCTCTGCCCGGCGCGAGCCAGGTCGTCGAACAGGCTGGTGAGTTCGACCGGCCGGTGGACGGGACTCTGCACGACCTGGGTACCGACGCCTCGCTTGCGAACCAGCAGACCCTTGTCCACCAATTCCTGAATCGCACGCCGAGTAGTGGGCCGGGAGAGATTGAGTCGTTTGGCGAGAGCCAATTCGTTCTCGAATCGATCTCCGGGCGCCAACTGCCCGCCCAGGATGGCAGCCTCGATCGCCTGGGCCAGCTGGAAGTACAGCGGTACCGGACTTCCCCTGTCCAACTCCACGGACAAGGGTGTTGCCACTGATGCGCCAGTTCGGGTCCGACCAGTGGTCACATTCGACCCCATACCTACATTCGACGCAGTCATGACCGATGGCTCCGTATCTCGAAGTGGGCGACACCGTCCGCCCGGCTTGATCGGAAGTGTAGGCGAACACTAACATCACCTTGACCGGTAGTAAGAATGTCAGGACAAACTATTGACATCAACGTGTGGCCTGGCGCACAGTAGAACGCGACGAGCCGCCGGCACGCGAACCACCTCCGCGAAGCCCTCTACACCCTCATGGAGTCGATCTTGACCACCTCAGCCGATGCGAACACCACGGCATTCGACGTCCTCGCCATCGGGCGAAGTGGCGTCGACATCTATCCGCTGCAGACCGGCGTCGGCCTGGAAGACGTCGAGTCCTTCGGGAAGTTTCTCGGTGGAAGCGCAGCCAACGTGACGGTCGCTGCAGCGCGTCTCGGCGAGAAGTCCGCCTTGATTTCAGGTGTCGGCAACGATCCGTTCGGGCGCTACGTCGCTGCCGAACTCGCGCGCCTCGGAGTGGACAATCGATTCGTCGTCACGGACACCCAATTCGCCACACCCGTCACGTTCTGCGAGATTTTCCCGCCCGACGACTTCCCGCTGTACTTCTACCGCAAGCCCTCGGCGCCGGACCTGCAGATCACGCCGCAGAACATCGATACCGAAGCGGTGAAGAGCGCTCGTCTGTACTGGTCGACCGTTACCGGTCTGTCGGAGGAGCCGAGCCGCAGCGCGCATTTCGCAGCGTGGGAGGCGCGAGGACGGGCACCGCTGACGGTTCTCGATCTCGACTACCGTCCCATGTTCTGGGAGTCCACCGCTGCAGCTACCGAGCAGGTGCGGAAAGCCCTGCAGCACGTCACCGTCGCCGTCGGCAACAAGGAGGAGTGTGAGGTCGCCGTCGGCGAGACCGACCCACACAAAGCAGCCGACGCACTGCTCGATCTCGGCGTCGAGCTTGCCATCGTCAAGATGGGCCCCAAGGGCGTCATGGGCAAGACCAGATCCCAGACCGTCACTGTCCCGCCCAATTTCGTCGACGTCGTCAACGGGCTCGGTGCAGGCGACAGCTTCGGTGGATCGCTGTGCCACGGACTGCTGGCAGGGTGGCCGCTGGAGAAGATCCTTCGATACGGCAACGCAGCAGGCGCGATCGTCGCTTCGCGTCTCGAGTGCTCCACCGCCATGCCGACCGCCGCCGAGGTAGCAGCCCTCGCAGAAGAAACTGCCACGGAGGCCGTCAATGTCTGAGACCACGCTGACCCAGCCCGCCGCTTCGACGTACGCCGAGGTCACCGCAATTCGTGCGAGCGACCCACACGCGATCGAGCGCGCCTGGGCCACCCGCCTCACGCGCGAGACCATCCGCGGCAACGGCAGGCTCATGATCGTCGCCGCAGATCACCCCGCTCGCGGCGCACTGTCGGTGGGCACCGACCAGACCGCGATGAACAGCCGCACCGAGCTGCTCGACCGCCTGCGTACTGCTCTCGCCAACCCCGGCGTGGACGGCGTCCTCGCCTCCTCGGAGATCCTCGACGACCTCGTGCTTCTCGGGGCGCTGGAGGACAAGGTCGTCTTCTCTTCGATGAACCGCGGCGGTCTGGCCGGCGCGTCGTTCGAGCTCGACGACCGAATGACCGGTGCTACCGCAGCGTCGACCGCCAAAGCACGGATGAACGGCGCGAAGATGCTCACCCGCATTGCTCTCGACGATCCAGGCACCCTCGCAACGATGACCGCCTGCGCGCAGGCGATCGATGAACTCGCCGCACACCAACTCATCGCGATGGTCGAGCCCTTTCTGTCCAGTCGTGTCGAGGGTCGCGTCAAGAACGACCTGAGCGCCGACGCCGTCATCAAGTCCATCCACATCACCCAAGGCCTCGGATCGACCTCCGCCTACACCTGGATGAAACTGCCGGTCGTCGACGAGATGGAACGCGTCATGGACGCAACGACTCTCCCGACGCTGCTTCTCGGCGGAGATCCGCAGACCGCTCCCGAGGAGACCTACGCCAGCTGGGCGAAGGCACTCGAGATCCCCGCCGTGAGGGGCTTGATCGTCGGACGCACATTGCTCTACCCCAAGGACGGCAACGTCGAAGCAGCTGTCGGTACCGCAGTCGACATGGTGAGGTGAGAGATGAACTCCGAGTTCTACATCGCAGCAGGATCGGGCAGCAAGGACGGGTTCGACGTAGTCGTGACGCCCGAGTCCGCGGGATGGACCGAATCCAGCCTGCGGACGGTCACTTTGACGGCTGGCCAGTCCTTGGATCTCGACTCCGGTCCCGACGAGATCATGGTCGTGCCGCTCTCGGGCTCGGCCACCGTCTCCAGTGACGGCACGAAGTTCGACCTCGCCGGCCGCGCATCGGTCTTCGACGGTCCCTCCGACTTCGCCTATGTCGGGCGGGATTCCGCGTACACGCTGTCGAGTGTCGACGGCGGACGGTTCGCCCTGTGCGGCGCCCGCGCCGACAAGAAGCTTCCGTTCCGCTACGTGCCCGCAGCCGACGTCTCCGTCGAGCTTCGCGGCGCAGGCAATTGCAGCCGTCAGGTTCACAACTTCGGCACCGCCGATACTTTCGAGGCCGATTCGCTCATCGCGTGCGAGGTCATCACCCCCGGTGGCAACTGGTCGTCGTACCCGGGCCACAAGCACGACGAGAACACACCGACCGAGTCCGCGCTCGAAGAGATCTACTACTTCGAGATCGCCGAAGGCCCCGACGGCAGCAACGGCTTCGGCTACCACCGCGTCTACGGCACTCCGGCACGGCCCATCGAGGTGCTCGAAGAGGTCCGCACCGGCGACGTTGTACTCGTGCCGCACGGCTACCACGGCCCGTCCGTCGCTGCTCCCGGGTACCACATGTACTACCTGAACGTCATGGCCGGACCGGGCAAAGAACGCGCCTGGAACATCGTCGACGATCCCGAGCACACCTGGATCCGCGGCACCTGGGCCGACCAGGCCGTCGATCCCAGACTTCCCTTGAACGGCCTAACCCTCGACTCCGCACCGACAGGAGCATGACCGTGGTGTCCACCGCACCGATCTCGGCGAGCAAGACCGAGAACACCGAACCCGTAGTGCACCTCACCGTGTCCCAGGCAACCGTGAAGTTTCTCGCGAACCAGTTCGTCGAGCGGGACGGCGTTCGCACGAAGTTCTTCGCCGGAGCATTCGGCATCTTCGGCCACGGCAACGTCGCAGGTCTCGGCCAGGCGCTTCTGCAGGCCGAAATCGACGCCGTCGAAGCGGGCACCGAGCCGGAACTCCCCTACGTCCTCGGACGCAACGAGCAGGCCATGGTGCACAGCGCCGTCGCGTACGCACGCCAGAAGGATCGCCTCCAGACCTGGGCCGTCACCGCCAGCGTCGGACCGGGTTCGACCAACATGCTGACCGGCGCCGCGCTCGCGACGATCAACCGTCTGCCCGTATTGCTGCTTCCCGCAGACACGTTCGCCACCCGGGCGAGTGCGCCCGTACTGCAGGAGCTCGAGCTCCCGTCCAGCGGCGACATCACCGTCAACGACGCGTTCAAGCCGCTGTCGCGCTACTTCGACCGGGTGTGGCGTCCCGAGCAGCTGCCGAGTGCATTACTCGGCGCAATGCGTGTACTCACCGATCCCGTCGAGACCGGTGCCGCCACCATCGCCATCCCCCAGGACGTTCAGGCCGAGGCCTTCGATTGGCCCGAGTCCCTGTTCGCGCCGCGCACGTGGCACGTAGCGCGCCCGCTACCGGAGAAGTCCGTCGTCTCCCGTGCTGCCGAGGTCATCCGCAGCGCAAAGAAGCCCCTGATCGTCGCAGGCGGCGGCGTCATCTACTCCGGTGCCACCGAATCGCTTGCAGCCCTGTGCGAGAAGACCGGAATCCCGGTCGGCCAGAGCCAGGCAGGTAAGGGATCGCTGACCTACGACCACCCCCAGTCCGTCGGCGCCCTCGGATCCACCGGCACCACCGCAGCCAACGCGATCGCGACCGAAGCAGACGTGATCATCGGAATCGGTACTCGCTACAGCGATTTCACGTCCGCCTCGCGGACGGCGTTCAACAACCCCGACGTTCGCTTCGTCAACATCAACGTCGCGTCGATCGACTCGGTGAAGCAGGGTGGCATCTCGGTCGTCTCCGACGCCCGCGAAGCACTCGACGCCTTGATCGAGGCGCTGGGCGACTACGAGGTTCCCGCCGAATACCGGACTCGCACGGCCGAACTGGCAGCGGAGTGGGACGCGACCGTGTCCGCGGTGTACAAGATCGAGGATTCGACGGCGCCGTTGAACCAGAATCAGGTCATCGGCCTGGCCAACACGCTGTCCGATCCCCGCGACGTCGTAGTATGTGCTGCCGGCTCGATGCCAGGTGATCTGCACAAACTCTGGCGCACGCGCGATTCCAAGGGCTACCACGTCGAGTACGGTTTCTCGTGCATGGGTTACGAGGTCGCAGGCGGCATCGGCGCCAAGATGGCCGAGCCCGACCGCGACGTATTCGTCATGGTCGGCGACGGCTCCTACCTGATGATGGCAACCGAACTCGTCACCGCCGTGCAGGAGGGCGTCAAGATCATCATGATCCTCGTCCAGAACCATGGCTTCGCATCCATCGGCTCGCTGTCGGAATCCCTCGGCTCACAACGCTTCGGAACCGACTACCGCTACCGCGGACAAGACGGCAGACTGGACGGCGCAATTCTGCCGGTCGATCTGGCGGCCAACGCGGCCAGCCTCGGTGTCGAGGTGGTGCGAGTGAACAACGGCAACGAGTTCACCGACGCAGTCAAGGCTGCCAAGGCGAGCACGACATCCACTGTCATTCACGTGGAAACCGACCCGCTGATCGCGGCGCCGGATTCCGAATCCTGGTGGGACGTTCCGGTGAGCGCGACGTCGACGCTCGAATCCACCCAGACTGCATACGCCACCTACGAGAAGTGGAAGAAGATTCAGCGCCCCTTCCTTCGTCCGTCCGGCAACTGAACCCCTAGGACCGCAGAACCATGAAAATCGCTCTCGATCCAACGCCGTTTCACCATGACTTCTCGTTGTTGGAGCTGCCCCGCGTAGTCGCGGATCTGGGTTACGACTACTTGCAGCTCACGCCGCACGTGGACATGATCCCGTTCTTCAATCACCCCAAAGCCGACGACGACCTCGTCGCCAAGTTCAAGAAGGCATGCAAGGACGCAGGCGTCGGCATTGCATCGGTTCTGCCGGTACTGCGCTGGTCGGGTCCCGACGAGGATGCCCGCGAAGCCGCTGTGCGGTATTGGAAGCGCGCTATCCAGATCACCGTCGACCTCGGTGTGAACGTCATGAACACAGAGTTCAGTGGTCGACCGGAGAAGGCAGAAGAGTCCGAGCGCGCGTTCTACCGCTCCATGGAAGAGCTCGTTCCGATCGTCGAACGAGAAGGCATCGACGTCCGCATCGATCCGCACCCCGACGATTTCGTCGAGGACGGACAGGCTGCGATTCGCGTCATCCGCGGTATCAACTCGAAGAACATCGGCATGGCCGTAGTGGCCTGCCATCAGTTCCACATGGGCGGCGATCTTCCCGGAATCATGCGCACCGCAGGTGATCTCGTTCGCCTCGTGCACGTCGCAGACACCATGGATCACCACCGGTCGCACGGCCTCCGCTACATCACCAACCCTCCCGGCAACGCCGTACGAGTGCACCAACATCTCAAGATCGGTGACGGAGATGTCAACTGGGACGAGTTCTTCGGGAGCCTGGGCGAACTCGGTTTCTACGGCAAGGACGACACCGTCATGGTGTCGAGCGTCTTCGCCGAGAACGAGAACGCAGACGAAGTCTCCCGCTACCAACTGAAGACGATGAACGAATTCGTCGGCAAGTACAAGGATTGAAGCCAGCGGCGGGACCGTGCCAGCGAATCGACGAGGGACGTGTCCGGGTAAAGGGTTTTCGCGTCCGCCGTCGTTCGTAGCAGACTGGAACAATGCTGCACCCTGAGCTTCTCGAACTGAAGCGACTCGTCTTCGACATCGACGGATCGACGCTGACGGACATCGTTCAAGAGGCTGAGAGTGCCGAGTACGGGGCCTGCGCATTCCTCAGAGACACTGTGCCGGTGCGGTTTAGGGTCGCACGCACCACGCCGAAGAAAATCGGGCAATTCGTCACGTTCTGGAAGCGAGCAGGCAACGGCCCGATCGAACCCTTCGACGAGAACGACGACCTAGAGATCCTTGTCGTCGTCACCCGGACGCCCGAACGGTTCGGCTATTTCGAGTTCCCCAAGCATGTTCTACGTGAGCGCGGTGTCCTTTCTATGCCGGGCAAGGAAGGCAAACGCGCCTTCCGCGTGTATCCGACCTGGGACTCGCCGGTGAGCCGAACTGCCTTGGCGACGCAGCTATGGCAATCGCGTTACTTCACCGATCTCTCGCCCGGCACCGCTTGCACACTATCGAGGAGAACCGACGGGAAGCCGTCGATTCTCCTCGATAGTGTGCACCCAGATCCGGTGGGTCTACTCGGTGAGCCCAGCCCGACCGCCTATGGTGATTCGCGATGAGAACGATTTCGAGGGTGTGCGCTGCCCTGACCACGACGGCGATCCTGTTCACGACGGCTGGTCCGGCGTATGCGCAACCCGAGGATCCTCCCGTCGCCACCACCACCCCGTTCACGACGCCCAACACCGAGGACTGCCCGCAGGCGACGACGCCGCCGCCCGCGATCGACCTGTCCGAGGTCCCGGCACCCGGAGAGACCGTGCCGGCTCCGCTACCGGTCCCAGCCGATGCGGTCGGAGGCGACGCTCTCGCCGAATGCGGAACGATCACTCCCGACGGTGCACCACCGCTTCCTGCCGACATTTCGGCGACCGGATGGGTGTTGTCGGACCTCGACTCCGGCGACGTTCTCGCTGCCAAGGACCCCCACGGCCGGTACCGTCCGGCGAGCACCATCAAGATTCTTCTCGCACTCGTCGCGCTGGAGGAACTGAATTTGAACACGACCGTCGTCGCCACCGCCGAGGATGCCAACGCAGAAGGTAGCGCAGTCGGCATCGGCAAAGGTGGCGTCTACAGCAACTTCCAGCTGATGCAAGGTCTGGTGATGGCGTCGGGGAACGACGCAGCCCATGCGCTTGCGGCCCAACTCGGCGGCGACGCAGCCACTGTCGAGAAGATGAACGCCAAAGCCGAGTCGCTGGGCGCGCTCGATACTCGAACGGCGACACCGTCCGGACTCGACGGACCCGGAATGTCCAGCTCGGCTTACGATCTGGCTCTCTTCTTCCGCGCGGCGATGGAGAACCCGACCTTTGCGCAACTGATCTCGACCGAAACGGTCCAGTTCCCTGGGTTTCCCAAAGATCCCGAGATTCCCGACGATGTCGACCGACCTGGCTTCACACTGTCCAACGACAATCAGCTCTTGTACAACTACGACGGCGCTCTGGGAGGCAAGACCGGCTACACCGACGACGCCCGACAGACTTTCGTCGGCGGCGCAGACAAGAACGGTCGACGCCTGGCCATCACCATCATGAAGGGCGATGTTTTCCCGATCCGGCCGTGGGAGCAAGCTGCTCGGCTTCTCGACTACGGCTACGCCCTCCCGGCGTCGGCGGCCGTCGGCACGCTGGTGCAGGAGGACTCGGTCGGCGATGTCACGAGCACACGCGCTCCGGTTCCTACTCTCGCGTCTCCGCCGAGCGAGAACTCCGGCTCGGCCGAGCGAGAATCCGCACTCGAGTCCGGTGGCGACAACGCGATACGTATCGGCATCGGCGTCATCGGTGCACTGGTTGTGCTCGGTCTCCTGTTGTGGGCGCGCCAACTCGGCCGCAGACGCTGAACTCCTCGCGCATGACGCGAAAGGTCGTCAGCGCCTGCGACCGAGGAATCCGAGCCCGACTGCTGCGAGGGCACCCGCGCCGACGAGCGCGATACCGCCCTTCACCGACGGTCCGTCGTTGACCTCGACACGGGTGGTGATCACGGCCGGTTCCGGCGGCGGCACGAAGGCCAGAGCCAGGCTTTCGGCGGTGGTTGCAGCAAATGCGGTGGCGAACAACAGGAACCGAGACGTCGTGAACACGAACACCAACAGGCCGATGATCGGCCCGAACACCACTCCTGCCGGCCCGTTCGTCACCGATGCAAGGTAGATCGCGGCAATCTGCTTGAAGATCTCGAAGCCGATCGCCGCAATCAGACCACCCTTGACCGCGCTTCGGAACGGGACAGGCTCGCGAGGGAGACGCGAAATGACCCACACGAACAGTGCCCACGTCGCTGCCAAAGCCAACAGCACCGACACGATGCGCAGCAGCACGCTCACACCGGGGACCTCACCGAGATTGACCAACTCGAGCAGACTCTTCATGACCGAGCCGCCGTTCAGAGCGGACAACCCCAGCGACACGGCAAGAGCCAGTCCCAGCCCGACAAGTGCAGCCAGATCCTTGAGCTTGGTGGCGAGGAAGCTGCCCGGTTCGTGCACGGATTCCCACATCGCCGTCAACGCTTCCCGCAAGTTGGCGATCCATCCGAGTCCTGCATAGAGCGCACCGAGCAAACCGATGATGCCGACGCTGGTTCTCGACTCGACTGCTGTGTTGATCAGGTCGTTGATGGTGTCGCCCAAACTGCCAGGCACGTTCTGCGCGATCTGTTCTCTGATTTCGTCCAGCCATTCGGGCTGTCCCACGAGAACGAATCCCGCAGCGGCGAACGCGACCATCAGCAAAGGAAACAGGGCCAGGACGCTGAAGTAGGTCATCCCGGCGGCGTAGTAATCGCCCTTCTGCGCCTGGTATCGCGATGCGGCACGAACAGTATGGTCGAACCACGGCCACTTCTCGCGACGCTCCTGCAGTATTGCGCCGAAGTCAGGAACGACAATCACCCTCTCGAAGTAGGCTCTCCGTCAGTCCCCCCACTGCCGGTGAGTGCGCGGTCTAAGAATTCGGAGCCAGGAACCCCACTCGGTCGTACACCTGTGCCAACGTGCGTGACGCTACCTCCCTGGCCCGATCCGCGCCGTCCGCAAGGATGCGGTCCAACTCGGCAATATCGGACATATACCCGTCGACACTGGCTTTAAGCGGCGTGACGAACTCCGTGAGCACATCGGCCGTTTCGGACTTCAAGTCCCCGTAGCCCTTGCCCTCGTACGCCGCCACCAGCTCGTCGATCGACCGGTCCGACAATGCGGACTGAATGACCAGCAGGTTGCTGACGCCGGGCTTGTTTACTGGGTCGAAGATGATGTCGCGCTCGTTGTCGGTGACCGCTGAACGCAGCTTCTTCGCCGTCACCTTCGGATCGTCCAGCAAATTAACGATTCCGGCAGGGTTGGACCCCGACTTGCTCATCTTCGACGTCGGCTCTTGCAGATCGAAGATCTTCGCCGTGCCCTTGATGATGTGTGCATCCGGAACGACGAAGGTCTTCTTGAAGCGAGTGTTGAAGCGCTGAGCGAGATCACGAGTCAGCTCCAAGTGCTGGCGCTGGTCTTCGCCGACCGGCACCAGGTTGGGGCGGTAGAGCAAGATGTCTGCGGCCTGCAGAATCGGATACGTGAACAGACCCACCGACGTCTGATCGCGGCCCTGCTTGGCGGACTTGTCCTTGAACTGCGTCATCCGCCCTGCCTCACCGAAACCGGTGATGCAGTTGAGGACCCACGCCAGCTGTGCGTGCTCGGGGACCTGACTCTGCACGAACAACGTGGAACGCTTCGGATCGATACCGACCGCCAACAGTTGCGCGGCCGCGATACGTGTTCGGTTCCGCAGGCCCTTGGGATCCTGCGGAACCGTGATGGCGTGCAGATCCGGGATGAAGTAGAAGGCGTCGTACTCGTCCTGCAAGGCCACCCACTGACGAACGGCACCGAGGTAGTTCCCGAGGTGGAACGAGTCCGCCGTCGGCTGAATGCCGGAGAGCACGCGCTGACGCGGTGCCTGTGGTGCGTCGGTAGGTGAAGAAGACATGGTCATGATCTTTTCACGACCGAGCAACGCCTTTTCCTCCAGGCTCTAGCGGTAACGGACCGTCACCGGAGCATGGTCGGACCAGCGTTGGTCGTAGGCCTCCGCCCGCTCGGTGACGGCCTCCTTGGCACGTTCGGCGAGCGTGGGCGTCGCGAACTGGTAGTCGATGCGCCAGCCTGCGTCGTTGTCGAACGCCTTTCCTCGGTACGACCACCAGCTGTACGGGCCCTCCACGTCCGGGTGCAACGCCCGCACGACATCCGTCCACGGTGCATTCTCGGCCAGAAGCGCCGCTACCCACTCGCGTTCTTCCGGAAGGAAGCCGGAGTTCTTGCGATTGGTCTTCCATGCCTTGAGGTCGTTCTCGGTGTGCGCGATGTTCCAATCGCCGCAGACGACGACGTCGCGATCGGCCGCCTTGGCCGCCTTGGCGATCTTGGCGAGGTACTTGGCGAACGCCGCCATGAACCTCTCCTTCTCGTCCTGCCGCTCGGTGCCTACCTCTCCCGACGGTAGATACAGACTGGCGACCGTCACATCCCCGAAATCGGCCTCGATGTAGCGGCCCGACTCGACGAATTCCTTGGCGCCGATGCCGACCCGCACGGCATCGGGTGCCGTGCGGGAGAGCACCGCAACGCCGTTTCTCCCCTTGGCTGACGGCTCCGCCGACGCCAGGTGCCATCCCGCGTCCAGCGCAGGCGCGAGCGCCTTGGTCAATTCGCCATCGTTGGCGCGCGTTTCCTGCAGACAGATGACGTCGGCATCGGTTGCCTCCAACCAGGGCAGCATGCCTTTCCTGGCGGCAGCACGGACTCCGTTGACATTGACTGTGGACACAACGAATGGATTAGGCACGCCGGAAACGGTAGCCGACGGGACCGACAGCGGAGGAATTCGTCAGCGTCGTCGCGGCTTCGCTCCGGGCTTGGGTGCGACTGCGCGCACCTCGGGAACAGGCGCGGACGCGTCCTCGACGTCGAGCCGCCGGTACACCAGATGCTGTTGACCGTACGTCCATGCGTTGTTCGCGACCCAGTACAGCAGTACCGCGATCGGCAGCACCGGGCCGCCGACGAGAACGCCTGCGGGAAACACCCACAGCAACAATCGGTTCATCATGGCAGTCTGCGGATTGGCGCGAGCCGCATCGTCCTGTCTGGCAATCGAAGCCCGTGAATTGAAATGCGTTGCAACACTGGCCAGCACCATCAATGGAACGGCGACGAGGGCGATGGTCATCACCGTCGGGACCCCACCGAAGGGCGCAAACGCTTCCAAGGTTGCGCGAGAGCTGTTGATGGCAGCCGAGATCGGCGCACCGAACAGCCGTGCATCCAGGAAGGACTGCACGTCGGCCGCGCTGAAGAAGTAATTCGCGGTGTTCGCGTTCTCCTGCGGAGACATTCCGAGCTGCCCGAACCCGGTGCCAGTGCGATTGAACGATCGGAGGACGTGAAGTAGTCCGATGAACACCGGTGCCTGAGCCAGCAGCGGAAGGCATCCGAGCAGAGGGTTGAATCCATGGGCCTTCTGCAGTTTCTGGATCGCGGCAGCTTGGGCAGCCCGGTCACCCTTGTACTTCTTCTGCAAGGCCTTGATCTCGGGTTGCAGTTTTTTCATCGTCAGTTGTGTTCGTAGTTGCTTGACGAACGGTTTGTACAGGACGAGCCGGAGAGTGAACACCAGGAACACGACGGCCAAGGCCCACGTGAGGCCGCTGTCCGGGCCTAGAACCGAACCGAACACGGTGTGCCAGACCCACAGAATTCCGGACACGGGGTAGTAGATGAAGTCGAGCATGAGAGTGCACCTCTTCGAGAGTGACGGTCGATGGACGTTTCGACCTGTCCTTCTGCGCCTTGTTCAGGGCGCAGAATGACTGGCCGGAAGTCCTTCTCCCGGTGCTCTCGGCATGGGGCGTCCCGGTGAATCGGGACGGTGTTGGCGACGGAAGTCGCCCCGGAGGCGTCGTTCCTCTGCTGGACGATGTCCGCGGACATCGTTGCGCGGCAGGATCACCGCAGACTCGCAGGCGCCGACCGCAACGAGTGCCGCGACGGCAATGCCCATCAGGGCAACGTGCAGACCGGACTGATCGTCCACGACGACCAGCAGGAGAAGTGCAAGAGCAGAGAGAGCTGCGAGCGGCATGTAGCCGCTACGCGGAAACCGAAGACGAAGCATGCGAGCTCCCGGATGAAAATCGGACTGTCAGGGACCGGTCCGAGGGAGCTCATGCAAAAACGTCAGAGCGCCCCCGCCAGGACGCCCGGTGCGCGCGGCATAGGTCGGCCTGCCTCGTCGGGACGCTGCTGCCGACGGAACGAGCCGCGGAGACGGCGCTGCTGATCACCTGGACCGTGCCCGTTTCCGAACACCACACTCAACAGGTGTGTCCGACCTCCGACGATCTGGGCCGTGACGACGACAGCGCTGAGAACCAGGCCGAAGGCGACCGACGCAATTGCGGAGTCAGGGAGTGTGGCAAGCATCAGGAGGAGAACCAGACACGTTGCGACCAGACCTATGTGTCGCATGGCTTTACCTCCTTCTGCTCCTGAGCTGTCGGCGCCACCTTATCGCGTCACGGGGTCGATGTGCACGCGAGCACCGGATCACTCTCACGAATTCGGTCCGCATTCGCGTCGGCGAGGTTCCATCCACGCCACCCCCTCGACGTGTCCGCTGCCGGAAGCACGCAACTCCGGTACGGCTCGGGAAGGCGATCGAGTTCGGGGACTGCGTCGGTCGACAGTCCTGAAAGGTACTGCGTGTCGATCTTGCCCGTGGATGCGAATCGGTCGACGTTGTGGCCCGCGACGTACGCGTCCGGGTTGATGACTGCGAGGCCGAGCACGGTCAGAGCCGCGCCTACGCCGACCGCCCGGGGAAGCCAACGAGCCGACATCCGTACCCCCGAGACCATGACGAGCACGAATACCGAACCCAGCCACCACTCGACCGAGGTGACGAAGAGCCTCAGCGTCGTATATCCGTACTGCTGTTCGTACAGCGACATTCGATGCAGGGCGGAAGCGACGACGACGAGCGAGAGGACACACAGCACGCCGAGCACAGAGCGGAGGGCAGCTCGGTCCCCCACCGATTCACGCGGCGCTTTCCTGACAACGACGGCAATGACGAGCAACGTCAATGCTGTGACCGCCAGCAGTTGCCAGAATCCCTGGCGCGCATACTCCGCGTTGGTCAAACCGTCGGTCACCCGGACATGGGCCTGTCCACCGAACAGCGTCGTGATCTGGACAGCGACGAACACCGCGAACAAGATCACGAGCGACGCCGCGGGAACGATCCACTCCCATCTCGAAACGGTCGAGGGCGACGGGTGCGCAATTCGGTCGAATCGCGGCCGATGTGTGAACAGATACGACGCCGCAAGTGCCCCACCGGCCACCAGTAGGAACAGCGCGACTCTTCCGGCGGCTGCTGACGGATCCCACTGCGGCACCACAGCATCGAGCATTCTCTCGAAGGTCGGATCGGCGGCGGCGAACAACGCCGAGAAGACGACCACGACCACGCCGGTCACGACGGTTACTACGACAATTCTTGCCGGATCGATGCGCCCGGTGTCGAGACGACGCACCCCGCGGGATGCCCACCGCATCGTCCTGACCGGCAACAACACCGGGGTGAGCGCCCCGAGGAATGTTCCGCGCCACGTCCAGGACCTCGAGAGCACGGCACCGGAGACCGCGACAGCTGCCCACACGCACATCGTCACCAGCCAATCCGACGAACGGAACACTGCGACCGATGTCAGAGCCAGAATGGCGGCAGCCCCCGCGACATCCCACGGGGACGGTCGTCGACGCCCCGAACACACGATGGCCACGAGCACCGCGGCGGCCGTGATCGGATAGCCGATACCCCTCTCCCCCAGCATGATCGCGCCGATCCCGCCCGCCACGGCGGCGGTAATCAGTGCTCGACCGGGGGCGGCCGCGTAGCGCAGTACCGGCCAGACCCTGGACGGCCATGGGGACCATCGTCGTTGTTTCCCTTGACTTTCCGACGGTACTTGCGGGACCTGCGTGGTGACGCTCATCTGGAACCTCTTTCGTTTTTCGGGCATGGCAGTGGCCGGCGTCACGAGGTACGTGCGCCGTTCGGGAAGCGGGTTTTACGAGTGAGGGATTCGGACTCTGATGTGGCAGCCAGGCGATCGGTCGAGTACTTCGATGCTGCCGCCGTGCAACTCGGTAGCCCACTTGGCGATGGCCAGCCCCAAGCCGGTACCTCCGTCGGTCGCACCTCCCCGGGTGAATCGATCGAACACCGAAAGGCGCTCCCCCGGAGGTATTCCCGGACCGGCGTCGACGACGTCCAGCCATACACCGTCGACAACCGCGCAAGCGGACACGGTCACGTCGGTTCCTGCGGGCGCGTGCCGCACCGCGTTGGCGACGAGATTGGTGACGATCTGAGTGAGCCTCGGCAGGTCGGCGGACAGTTCGAGGCTCGGCGGCTCGACTCGAACGCGCACACCGTCGTACTCGCAGGCCACGGAGTCGAGAAACTCGGCCACCGAGAACCGTTCGGGACGCAGCGGAAGCACTCCACCTTCGAGCCTGGACAGATCGAGGAGTTCGGTTACCAGATCGCCGAGCTTCTCGGTCTGCCGCAACGCGAGAGCGAGTGTCGTCTCGTCGGGTTCGGTGATTCCGTCCACGATGTTCTCGAGGACTGCACGCAAGGCTGCGATAGGTGTCTTCAGTTCGTGAGAGACATTTCCGATCAGTTCTCGGCGGTAGGTGTCCGCCTCTTCGAGATCACTGGACATGACGTTGAATGCTTCGGCCAACTGTCCGACCTCGTCCCGCGAGGAAGCACGCACACGAGTCGAGTAGTCGCCGGCAGCCATCGACTTCGCTGCCGCGGTCATTTCACGCAGCGGGGAGGTCATGCCGTGCGCCAGTACCTGTGTCGCCGCCAAGGACATGACGAGTGCCGCGAGCAGTGCATACCTGAACTGCCAGCCGGCACCGAACCAGAACACGATGCTGGCGACGACGAGAACGATCCCGACTATCAGCGACACCTTCAGCTTGAACGACCGCAACCGATCGAGCGGGCGAGGTAACCTCCGTACCATCTCGCCGACGGTCATCGCGGTACGTCCATCGCGTATCCGACGCCGTGGACGGTTCGGATCATCTCGCCGCCGATCTTGCGGCGCAACGCTTTCACGTGGCTGTCGACAGTACGACTGCTCGCCGAGTCCTCCCAGCCCCACAACTCCGCCAGAAGCGTGTCGCGGGCGATTGCCGCACCGGGGCGGGAGGAAAGATACGACAGAATGTCGAATTCGGTACGTGTCAGGTGTATTTCACCACCCGGACCCGATACACGCCGAGCGTGATGATCGATCCGAATCGGACCGAGGGTGATGATGGGCGACTCGTTCGAGACGTTTCGTTCCGCCCGCCGGATCAGCGCATGCACTCGGGCGACTACCTCGCGCATGCTGAACGGTTTGGAAAGGTAGTCGTCGGCCCCGACTCCGAGGCCCACGAGCATGTCCGTCTCGTCGGACTTCGCCGTCAGCATCAATACCGGAACGGGCCGGTCTGCCTGAATCCTGCGGCAGACCTCGAGACCGTCGAAACCCGGGAGCATGACGTCGAGTACGACCACGTCGGGTCGGACCCGCGCGCACAACTGCACCGCCTTCGGTCCATCCGCGGCCTCTACGACGTCGAAACCCTCGCCGCGCAGCCGCGCGGCAAGTGCTCCGGAGATGGTCGGCTCGTCGTCGACGACCAGGACGGTGCGGTTCATGTATTCGACCCTAGAGGGCTGTCGTGGAGGAGACGGCCAGGAAATGTGGAGGTTCGGTGAAGATCGCGGATGGGGCGGTTCACCGCCAGGAACGAATGTGTTCGCGCTACCCGATTGCGTTCGCGCGTACCCGATCGGGGGCGCACGAACGCACTCCGTCAGCGGGAACCAAGTGTTCGCTAGTGAGGATCGGCTACCCTTACCGCAAACCGGAGACATTGCTCTCTGTCGTATCCCCCCGAAAGGCGTATCCATGGTTGCATCCCGGCGATTGCTACAACTGAGCGCAGCCGTCACAGCTGCTGCTTTGCTGATGTCCGCGTGTTCCAGCTCGTCCGACGACCAGGCGGAACCCACAAGCACCAGTTCGGGTGGCGCCTTCCCCGTCACCGTGGACCATGCGTTCGGCGAAACGACCGTCGACGCAGAACCGACGCGCGTCGTCTCGGTGGGATACACCGAACAGGACACTCTGCTTGCACTCGGCGTGAAGCCCGTCGGCGTCACGGAGTGGTACGGCGAGCAGCCTTTCGCGACGTGGCCGTGGGCGCAGGAGGCGTTGGGCGATTCCCAGCCCGAGGTCCTCGATATTTCCGATGGCTTCCAGTACGAGCGGATCGTCGGACTCGAACCTGACTTGATCATTGCGACGAACGCAGGCCTCGACCAGGAAAGCTACGACAGACTCAGCGAGATCGCGCCGACCATTGCCCAGTCGGGCGACTCGTCCGCCAGCTTCTCCCCGTGGGACGAACAGGCCAGAAACATCGGTGCAGCCGTTGGCAAAACGGACGAGATCGAAGACATCATCGCCGGCATCGACGAGAAGTTCGCCGCCGCCAGGGCGGAACACCCGGAGTTCGAGGGCACCAAGGCGATCTTCCTTCAGAACGCCATCTACGAGGGCGACGCAATCGCCTACCAGAACGGCCTCAGCACCGACTTCCTGACCGACCTCGGTTTCGTGGTTCCATCGGACCTCGACGCCTTCGCGCCGGCCGACGGTAGTGGCCAGGCATACATTCCGCTGGAGAATCTCTCGGTGCTCGACTCGGCCGACGTTCTCTTGTGGGGGACCGAGAAGCCCGAGGACCGCACCGCCCTCGAGCAAGAGCGCGTGTACCAGAACCTCGAACGGGTCAAGGAGAACAAGCTCGTCTTCACCGACGCCGTCACGGCCGGCGCGATCTACTTCACCAGTCCGCTGAGCCTGCCGTACGTCATCGACCAACTGGTGCCTGCATTCGCGAGCACACTTGCCGGCGAGGGCGCGGCGACGACCACGAGCTGACCGAGTCCTGCGCCGAGATCGAGGTTGTGCGCCGAAACCGCAGACTTTCGCGGCACAACCTCGATCTCGACCGGGCTCAGGCAGCGAAGTACGTCAGGCAGCGAGGTGCGTCAGGAAGCTTTGAGCGCGGTGGCGTCGCTGCGTCGCTGCATCCACATGGCCGTTGCCAGCACGGCGAGACCTGCCACCGCCAGCATCGAACCGACTGCCGCAGGCGCGGTGTATCCGAATCCCGCGGCAATGACTGCGCCGCCGAGAGCAGCGCCGATCGCATTCGCCAGATTGAACGCCGCGTGATTGAGCGACGCGGCAAGGGTCTGGGCATCGTCGGCGACGTCCATCAACCGCGTCTGCAAACCGGGGATGACCGATGAACCCGATGCGCCGATCAGAAATACGAGAACGAGCGCGCTGATCGGGTTGTGTGAAGCAACCACGAACACGGCGAGAAATACCGCCATCGACGCAAGGCCGATGAAGGTCCCGCGCAACTGGTACCGATCAGCGAGCCAACCTCCGACGAAGTTGCCTGCAACCATGCCGAGGCCGTAGATCATCAGTGCGACCGGTACGAACGCACGGGCCAACCCGGCAACATCGGTGAGAGTGGATGCAATGTAGGTGTAGACGGCGAACATGCCGCCGAATCCGACCATGCCGACGAACAACGTCATCCACACCTGACCACGTCGCAGAGCGCCGAGTTCGGTGATCGGATTGGTGGTCGGCATGCCGTCGAGACGCGGCATCCACATGATCAGGGCGGTGACGGTCAGCGCGCCGATGACAGCGACGACCGCGAATGCACTGCGCCAGCCGAGCGCCTGGCCCAGCCACGTCGCCGCGGGGACGCCGACGACGTTCGCGACCGAGAGACCCATCATGACCATCGCCACGGCCTTGGCCCGCTTACCCGGCTCGGCGAGATGCGCGGCAACAAGGGCCGCGATGCCGAAAAACGCACCGTGAGGAAGACCTGCGACGAACCTCGATGCCACCAGCTCACCGAAGCTGGGCGCGAACACCGTCCCGAGATTTCCGAGGGTGAACGCCACCATGAGTCCGATCAGCAGCACACGTCGCGGAACCCGAGCGGCAAGGGTGGCGATCGCGGGCGCACCGACGACGACGCCGAGTGCGTAGGCCGAGATCATGTGACCGGCGGACGGTTCGGAGATTCCCATCGTCGTCGCAACGTCGGGAAGAAGACCCATCGACGCGAACTCGGTGGTTCCGATTCCGAACCCACCGATCGACAACGCGAGCATCGCGAGCCGCCTGCGAGAAGAGAGGGGCCTACGACTGCCGCTCGGACCGTTCGACACCCTGTCGCGCACCGCGCTGACATTTTTGGCGAAAGCCGAATCGGTGACAGTCACAGCAAAACAACCTTGTCTCGAAGGGGGAGGTATCGACGCGAACCCAAGAGGGAACGGCCACTGAATCGATTCTGTTCCCTCGACCGATCAAATTTCGAATCGCCACACGGTGATTGTGCTCACCCAGTCGACTCGCATCCCGTTGGGAGGAATCACCGAGAGTCGTTGTTTCCCGATCTCGGTGACCCCGCTAGGATTCACCGCAGGTCATGAGTACCAGCATCAAGCCCCGGCTTGCTGGTCGGCAACCCTCCAACCGCGGTGGGGTGCCCCGGGTGACAAGACCTGGTTGGTCGGCGACGCGTACCTGCGCCGCCAACGAGCAAGCGCGGGTCCGCCTCATCGAGATGGAAGACGAGGTCGGCGGACCCACCGAACGAGCGCGACTGGAAACAGCGCGCTCGAAAAGGAGGTTCACCATGTGTTGTTGTACCGATACGCCCCGCCCAGGCTCCCACCACGAGAGCCCATTCGAAATTTGAACATCCTTCGAAGACGGAGTTATCACTCACATGACCGACAGCACCCCTGACGTCGTAGACGCAGCAGGCACCCCCATCGAGGACCCCACCGCATCGTGGAGCTTCGAGACCAAGCAGATCCACACCGGACAGACGCCGGACGGCGCCACGAACGCCCGCGCGCTGCCGATCTACCAGACCACCTCGTACACCTTCGACAACACCGATCACGCTGCCGCGTTGTTCGGGCTCGCCGAGCCCGGCAATATTTACACCCGCATCATCAACCCCACCCAGGACGTCGTCGAGCAGCGCATCGCCGCTCTGGAAGGTGGAGTTGCAGCGCTCCTACTCGCCTCCGGGCAGGCCGCGGAGACCTTCGCGATTCTCAATCTGGCCGAGGCAGGCGACCACATCGTCGCGAGCCCACGCCTCTACGGCGGAACGTACAACCTCTTCCACTACACACTCCCCAAACTCGGAATCACCGTGACTTTCGTCGACGATCCCGACGACCTGGAGCAGTGGCGAGCAGCGATCACCCCGAAGACCAAGGCGTTCTACGGTGAGACCATCTCCAACCCGAAGAACGACATCTTCGACATTCCCGGCATCTCCGGGGTAGCCCACGAGAACGGCATTCCGTTGATCGTCGACAACACCGTCGCGACGCCGTACCTCATCCGGCCGTTGGAGCATGGGGCCGACATCGTCGTCCATTCGGCGACCAAGTATCTCGGCGGCCACGGGACGGCCATCGCAGGTGTCATCGTCGACGGCGGCACGTTCGACTGGACGCAGGGGCGTCACGCCAACTTCACCACCCCCGACCCCAGCTACCACGGCGTGGTGTTCGCCGACCTGGGTGCACCCGCGTTCGCTCTCAAGGCCCGCGTGCAATTGCTCCGCGACATCGGCGCAGCAGTGTCGCCGTTCAATGCCTTCCTCATCAGCCAAGGACTGGAAACGCTGAGTCTGCGCATCGAGCGGCATGTCGAGAACGCACAGAAGGTCGCCGCGTTCATCGAGGCACGCGAGGACGTCGAGTCCGTCAACTACGCAGGCCTGAAGTCCTCGCCGTGGTACCAGCGTGGACAGGAGTTGGCCCCTAAGGGGCAGGGCGCGATCATCGCGTTCGAACTGAAGGGCGGCATCGACGCGGGCAAGAAGTTCGTCAACGCACTCAGCCTTCACAGCCATGTCGCTAACATCGGTGATGTGCGTTCACTTGTCATTCACCCCGCATCGACAACCCACTCCCAGCTGACACCGGAGGAGCAACTCGCCTCGGGCGTCACCCCCGGTTTGGTCAGGCTCGCTGTGGGCATCGAAGGGATCGACGACATCCTCGCCGATCTCGAAACCGGATTCGCCGCGGCGGCATCTTGACAATCGGCTCTGTGCACGACGTCCGTCCGGCTGCGGGCTTTCCGCCGCCGGACGGACGGCTCGGCAGTATCGACATCGGCCCACTCGAATTGGAGAGCGGCGCATCGCTTCCTGCGGTATCCGTTGCTGTTCAGCGCTGGGGTGAGCTCGCTCCCGGTCGCGACAATGTCGTGCTGGTCGAGCACGCACTGACGGGCGATTCGCACGTCAGCGGACCCGCCGACGACCACCATGCCCTTCCGGGCTGGTGGAACGGCATGGTCGGACCAGGCGCACCCATCGATACCGACGAGTGGTGCGTCATCGCATCCAACGTTCTCGGCGGGTGCGGTGGCACGACTGGACCCAGCTCGCTCGCATCCGACGGCACTCCCTACGGCAGCAGATTTCCGGAAATCTCCATCCGCGACCAAGTCGCAGCTGAGGCTGCGCTGGCGGATGTTCTCGGGATCGAGCGGTTCGCCGCGGTTGTCGGCGGATCGATGGGCGGCATGCGGACACTCGAGTGGATCGTCGAACACCCCGACCGTGTCGGGGCTGCGCTCGTACTCGCCGTCGGCGCGCGCGCGACCGCAGACCAAATCGGTACCCAAACCACGCAGATCGACGCCATCACGTCCGATCCCGAATGGCAGGGCGGCAACTATCACGGCACCGGGCGATCGCCACGAGCCGGACTGAAGATTGCTCGGCGTATCGCACACTTGACCTACCGCACCGAGAGCGAACTCGATCTGAGGTTCTCGAACTCCGCACAGGATGACGAAAACCCTTGGAACGGCGGAAGATACGCAATCGAAAGCTACCTCCAACATCAAGCAAACAAGTTGGCGGACAGGTTCGACGCCAGTACCTACGTCCTGCTGAGCGAAGCGATGAACAGACACGACATCGGACGCGGACGCGGAGGAATCGACGCCGCCCTCGCCCGTGCGACGGTTCCCACGATCGTGGGTGGAGTCGATTCGGACCGTCTGTATCCCCTGCGCCAGCAGAAGGAAATCGCCCGTGGCTTGCCGGAGTGCAGTGGCCTCGAGGTCATTCAGTCCAGAGACGGCCACGACGGATTTCTCACCGAGGCAGGTGCGGTGGCCGTACTACTGGGCGAGACGATGGCGAACGCGCGGTCCGCACGCGCAGCCAAGACGGGCTGACGGTAGCTGCCGTCAGTCCGTTCCGAGCGGGTCGATCGAGGACGAGAGAAACACGATCGCCCCTCCGACGAGGGCAAGTGCAGACACGTCGAACGGACGTGAACGGACCGCCAGAAGCCCCACCTGATTCTCAGGCAGACACAACCTGAACCCAGCTGCAAGGATCGTTGCGATTCCCAGCACGAACGAACCACGTCGCCAGCGATCCGCAAGAACCAGTAACAACGCGCCGGCTATCACGACCAGCACGGCCAACAGGGGCAGGTTCTTGCGGATCTGAGCGCGCACCGGTCAGACCGCAGCCTGCGCGGACAGCTCCCGCTCGGCGCGTTCGACGACATTGGTCAACAGAAAAGCCCTGGTCAGCGGGCCGACTCCACCCGGGTTCGGCGAAAGATGACCCGCGACGTCCGCGACATCGGGGGCCACGTCGCCGCGGAGCCCGTCCTCGGTCCTTGTCACGCCGACGTCGAGTACGGCAGCGCCTGGCTTAACCATGTCGGCGGTGACGATTCCGGGAACCCCTGCCGCGGCGATGACGATGTCGGCCCGCGATACCTCAGCGGCAAGATCCTTCGTTCCGGTGTGGCACAGGGTGACCGTCGCGTTCTCGGATTTGCGGGTCAGCAGCAGACCGATCGGACGCCCCACCGTCACGCCGCGACCGATTACCACCGCGCGAGCACCGTCGAGGGGAACGTCGTAACGGCGGAGGAGGTGAACGATTCCCCGCGGGGTGCACGGAAGTGCCGCTTCCTTGCCCAGCACGAGGCGTCCGAGGTTGATCGGGTGCAGACCATCGGCGTCTTTGTCGGGATCGATACGTTCCAGGGCGGCGTTCTCGTCCAGGTGCCCCGGAAGAGGCAACTGCACGATGTATCCGGTGCACGCCGGGTCGGCGTTGAGTTCGTCGATGACGGCTTCCAGATCCGCCTGGCTGATATCTGCCGGCAGGTCACGACGGATGGAGGTGATCCCGACCTTCGCGCAGTCGTTGTGCTTTCCGCGGACGTACGCTGCCGAACCCGGGTCGTCGCCGACCAGGACCGTTCCGAGCCCCGGCACGACGCCGTTCCGACGCAGGGTCGCCACGCGCTCCGTCAAATCGACGAAGATCTCGTCGCGGGTAGCTTTACCGTCCAGAATCGTTGCAGTCACACAGCCATTGTTCCAGGGCCGTTTGACTGCACTGTCGTCAACCCTCGACCGACAAGCCGTTCGCCTGTGCATACGCGGCCGCTTGAATTAGTTCGATCCGCGCTCCGGCGAGCGATGCCGCCACCCAGAGGTTCGCATCCACGCGTGCAGACCTCAGATCGGCGGAATCCAGTTTCGCGCCCGTAGCGCGCGCCCCCGTGAGATCTGCCGACGTCAACGTCGCCTTCCGTAGGTCTGCGTTGACCAGATTCGCTTCGCCGAAACGGCACCCGGTCAGATCGACACCGCGCAGATCGGCCCCTCCGAACCCGACAAGGGTGAAGTCGACCTCGTCGTACGTCGCCGGCCGCAATCGACAGTCGACGAACGTCGACCCGATGAACGTCGAATGACGAAAAACACTGTGCTGAAGATTGGTTCGTGTGAACGTGCACGATCGGAACGCGACGTCGACGTGAACGGACTCGGTCAGGTCCGTGCCGGTGAAATCGCATTCGGTGAACACGACCGACGTCGATTTCACTCCGCTGAGGTCGGCGTCGCGGAAAGTGCACGCGAGAAAATTCCGACCGTTCCACTCCTGCTGGTCGAGCCTGGCATCGCTGAAATCTTCTCCGACAATCTGTTCGTCATCCACCTGCACCATCCTTCCCGCGAAGGTGATGGCAGAGTGAACCGGGTGTTTCGACTCATGTTCTTCGAGCCCCGCATACCCCAGAACACCGGCAACGCCATCCGGCTCGTCGCGGGCACCGGATGCGAGCTGCATCTGGTGGGCCCTCTCGGCTTCGACATGTCCGAACCCAAACTGAAACGCGCAGGCCTCGATTACCACGACCTGGCGTCGGTGACCGTGCATGCGGATCTTCCGTCGGCGTGGGATGCGCTGAAGCCCGAAAGGGTGTTCGCCTACACCGCCCATTCGACCCGCTTTCACACCGACGTTTCCTACATGCCCGGCGACGTTCTGCTTTTCGGACCCGAACCCACAGGTCTACCCGAGGACGTGTTGAACGATCCCGAAGTGACCGACAAGCTACGGATCCCGATGCTCCCCGGTCGCCGCTCGCTCAACCTTGCCAACGCCGCCGCTGTGGTGATGTACGAGGCGTGGCGGCAGCACGGCTTCGACGGAAGCGTCTAAGTTCTCTTCGTCTCCGGCTCGCTCGAATCCGGCTCGCTCGAATCCGGAACGCTCGGCTCGACCGGCTCCTGGGTGATGCCGGCGGCCCGAGACGGCCTAGTTCTGGAACCGACGACCCGCACCACCGCGTAGACCAGCCCGGCCCCGACGAACAACGCACCCAGCCACGGGATCGCGCGACCGAGAGAGACGACGCCGTTTTGCAGGGCGTCGACCAACGAGTGCCATCCTGCGATCAGCCCGTCGACGAAATTGTCGGGACCTGGCGACGGGGTGACATCGTCGGTGCTGAATTGCACTGTGATGGTGGACAACTCCACCTGGTCCGCGAGGTAGTTCTTCTGTGACGTGAGACTGTCGAGCTCTCCCTGCCTACTGGACAGCGCCGACTCCGCCTCGATCAGATCAGCGGTGTTACCGGCCCCTGCGATGAGCGCGCGCAACCTGTCCACCGAGGCCTGTAGCGCGCCGATACGCGCGTCGAGATCCTGATACTGCATCGTCACGTCGTCCCGGCTGATGCTGACACTGGTGACCTTGCCGAGGGCCTCGATACTGTCCACCGTGGCGGTCAGCTCCGCCGCCGGAATGCGTGCGGTCAGCGAACTGCTCGCAGGCGTGTTGTCCGTTGCCGGATTCTCGGTCCTGTTGTCGATCCGGCCGCCTGCATCCTCGACGACCTCGACGGCGCGGCGCGCCGCTTCGACGGGATCGGAAGCGGTCACGAAAATCTGGCCTGTCACAACCTCTTTGCGATCCGCAGGCTGCGGAGCTTGACGGGTGACGCTGTCGGCCTCGGGCGCGAACGCGGCACCGGGCGCAGACATCGGCGAGTCGACAGCAGGAGCCTGGGCGCCACCACTCGACCCGCCGTCCGATGCGCCGCAGCCGGCGAGCAGAACGAGGGACCCGGCAAGTGCGGCGATCAGTGAGCGCTTCATCCTGTCAGATGCTAGAGCACTCCTCACGCCGCGAGGATGCGTCGTGACGTGCACGTGCCGAATTGTTACACCAGTAGGGAACATTCACTGATGACCTGGCGGCGGAACCGGGGTACGGTGTGCCGCACCGACCGAAATTCTTTCCGTGAAGGAGCCCCCTGTTGTTTTCCGCTTCGTCTTCTCGTTCCATTCTCCGCCGCTCCCCCCAGGTTGGCTCCTCCAGTCGATTCTTCCGTGCCGCAACACTTTTCGCATTCAGTAGCTCTATCGCAGCTGCCGGATTCATCGGTACGGGCGTGGCGTCGGCAGCCCCGGTGACGTGTGTGTCCCCTCCCTCGGCCAACGACATCCAGGTCGACGGGACCGCGAGTTGCGGCGCGACGGCACTCGATACTGCACGCGCAAGCGCATCAGCCACTGACAGCGGTACCGCTGTCAGTGTCGCTGAGAGCGCTGGCAACACCTCGACGCTCGCGACCGGCTACGGAACAGCCCTCGGGGCATCGCGCGCGGGCGGCACTGCCTACGCGGGGGCTCTCGGCGGAGGCATTGCGCACTCCTGGGCAGACAACGGCGGCACGACGATTGCCATCGCCGGCTGGGGCTCGGGCGCGACCGCCGAGGCCGCAGGTGTCGATTGCGTCGGACAATGGTCGCTCGCATTGAACCTCGCATCGGGACAGTTCTGCGCTTTCGGCAGCTGACGCACTCCTGAAGTAGAAGCCCTGCTGTCCTCATTGGATGGCGGGGCTTCTCTCGTCTCGGTCGACAAGCTCCACAATCTACGACCATGGGTAGTACGAGCGGCTCCCCCGGTTTACGATGACTGCACTCGCATCTTCAGGAGGATCAGTGACTGCTCTGGCACCCAGGCCGACCGTGGAAGCTTCACGGCCTTTTCCGCCGCGGATGGGACCGAAGGGTTCTTTTCTTCACAAGGCGGTGACGACGACTGATCCCAAGGTGTTGGGGATCATGTATATCGCGACGTCGATCGCGTTTTTCTTGGTCGGTGGGTTGATGGCGTTGTTGATGCGCGCCGAGTTGGCTGTGCCGGGGATGCAGTTCTTGTCCAACGAGCAGTACAACCAGTTGTTCACCATGCACGGCACGATCATGTTGCTGTTGTATGCGACGCCGATCGTGTTCGGGTTCGCCAATTACATTCTGCCGTTGCAGATCGGTGCTCCTGATGTGGCGTTCCCCCGGTTGAATGCGTTTTCCTACTGGCTGTATCTGTTCGGTGCGTTGATCACCACTGCAGGGTTCATCACTCCTGGTGGTGCTGCTGATTTCGGGTGGACTGCGTACACCCCGCTCACCTCGGCGT
Organism: Rhodococcus sp. P1Y; assembly: GCF_003641205.1. Lineage (NCBI taxonomy): Bacteria > Bacillati > Actinomycetota > Actinomycetes > Mycobacteriales > Nocardiaceae > Rhodococcus > Rhodococcus sp. P1Y. The sequence continues at coordinate 2,881,846 of NZ_CP032762.1, read as the reverse complement.
TGCATTCGCCGGGTGTGGGTGCCGATCTGTGGATCATGGGGTTGGCGGTTGCTGGTTTGGGCACCATTTTGGGTGGTGTAAACATGATCACCACGGTCATCTGTTTGCGTGCTCCGGGTATGACGATGTTCCGGATGCCGATCTTCACCTGGAACATTCTGGTCACTTCGATCTTGATTCTTCTTGCGTTCCCGTTGTTGACGGCGGCGTTGTTGGGGTTGGCGGCGGATCGTCATCTCGGTGCGCACCTGTTCGATCCGGCGACCGGTGGTGTGTTGTTGTGGCAGCACTTGTTCTGGTTCTTCGGTCATCCCGAGGTGTACATCATCGCGTTGCCGTTCTTCGGGATCGTGTCGGAGATTTTCCCGGTGTTCTCGCGTAAGCCGATGTTCGGGTACACCACGTTGATCTACGCGACGATCGCCATCGCGGCATTGTCGATCGCGGTGTGGGCGCATCACATGTATGCCACCGGTGCGGTGCTTCTTCCGTTCTTCTCGTTCATGACGTTCCTGATCGCGGTGCCGACGGGTGTGAAGATCTTCAACTGGATCGGCACGATGTGGCGTGGGCAGGTGACGTTGGAGACTCCGATGTTGTTCTCCATCGGGTTTTTGATCACGTTCCTGTTCGGTGGTCTGTCCGGTGTGTTGCTCGCCAGTCCGCCGATCGATTTCCATGTCACCGACACCTACTTCGTGATCGCGCACTTCCATTACGTGGTGTTCGGGACGGTGGTGTTCGCTACGTATGCGGGTATCTACTTCTGGTTCCCGAAGATGACGGGGCGGATGATGGACGAGACCCTCGGGAAGTGGCATTTCTGGTTGACGTTCTTCGGGTTCCACGGCACGTTCCTGGTTCAGCATTGGCTCGGTAACGAAGGTATGCCGCGTCGGTACGCGGATTACTTGTCCTCGGACGGGTTCACGACGCTCAACATCATTTCCACGATCGGTGCGTTCGTGCTCGGTGCGTCGACGTTGCCGTTCGTGTGGAATGTGTTCAAGTCCTACCGGTACGGCGAGGTCGTCACCGTCGATGATCCGTGGGGGTACGGCAATTCGTTGGAGTGGGCTACCTCCTGCCCGCCGCCGCGGCACAATTTCACCGAACTGCCCAGGATCCGTTCGGAGCGGCCGGCGTTCGAGTTGCATTACCCGCACATGGTCGAACGCCTACGCGCCGAAGCCCACGTCGGGCCTGGTAGCCATGGCGGACACACCACCGAAGTCCTCGAGAAGGCACGCCGCGAACCACTCGCCACCAGCGACCACGAACATTCAGGAGACTGACCGATCCACAGGTCACCGCACCGCACCTCTCAGAAGGCTCTCAGCACCCAAGGGTCATACTCGATCGGTGATGACCTTCCGTGCTGCTCATCGACCCCGAACGCTCTCGCTGCACGGACGCATCTGGGTTCTCACGATCAGCGTGGCCGCTCTCGCAGTCGCCGTCAGCGCACTGGCGATCTACCTCGTCGCCGAACAGTCTCTGCGGGCCCAACTCGGTGACCGGGTGTCACGCAACGCCGATGCGCTGATCACCGGCGCATCGACGGGTGTGCCGTCGACCGCGTTCGGTTTCGCCGCAGGCAACCCGGGCGGTCCCGCCGTCAAAGTCGCATTGGTGACTTCGAGCGGTGAGTTCATCACGTTCAACACCCAATCCAAGCCGTTCACCAACGAAGCGGGCATCCTGGACGAACCCGAACAGAGCGTAGTGAACGGCACGACGAACGAGTCGCTACGCGAAGTACGCGGATATGCGCTCAGCGCCAAACGCACGGTGTCGGGCGAAACTCTGATGGTCGCGGAGTCACTCGATTCCAACGATCCGCTACTCGCGAAACTCACGTTGGCGCTCGTCATGATCGGTGCCTTTCTCGTCGCACTGGCCGGCGTGGCCGGCTCGGCGGTAGCTCGGACCGGTCTCCGACCCGTCAAGCGGCTCCGCAACGCGACAGAGCGGGTCGCGAAAACAGGTGAACTCGAACCGATTGCCATCACCGGTGACGACGAGCTCGCATCCCTCGCCACCAGCTACAACGAGATGCTCACTGCGCTTTCGGCCTCCGGCGCTCGACAGAACAAGTTGGTCACCGACGCCGGAGAGGAGCTGATGGAGCCACTCCACACGCTCCGGACGAAGATCGACACCGTCATGGCTCTGGACTCGGACGACCCTCCGCCTCTGAGCGAGGCCGAACAGGACGCCCTCCGAGCGAGCGTCATGACCGACATGGACGTGATCATTCGCTTGGTCCACGACCTGGTCGATCAAGCCCGCGATCAGTCGGAGACGGCGCAGTCCTGACCGGCTATGTCGCCCTCTCGATCCGGTGAAGTTCGACGTCCCTCAGCATCGACTTCTCGATCACTGCGGTCATGAACGTGCAGTGCGGTTGTCGTCGGCGATCGGTGGGCGATCCAGGGTTCAGCAGACGCAAACCGTTCTTCGCTGTCGTGTCCCATGGAATGTGGCTGTGTCCGAACACCAGTACATCGGTGTCGGGGTACGCAGCAGCCATGCGCTCTTCTCGCCCGGCAGCTGCTCCGGTCTCGTGAACGACGCTGATTCTCACCCCGTCGAGTGTCACGTCTGCGCGCTCGGGCATGCGTGATCTCAAGTCTTCGCCGTCGTTGTTACCCCAGCACGCGACCAGCTGTGACGAGCGTTCGAGCAATTGCTCGAACATGTCGAGCTCGACCCAATCTCCAGCGTGGATGACGACATCGGCCTTGTCGACGGCATTCCAGACTTGCTCCGGGAGGCGACGCGCCCGCTTGGGCACGTGTGTGTCGGCGATCAACAGTAGGTGCACGTGGTCCAGTCTGCCTGCTGCGTGCAAATCGGGAGTTCGTGGCCACGCAGGTGAGTTGTTCATCGAAAGTCTCTCGACTTGGACTGAACTCTGAGATCCATCAGCTGTAGGTGATCGGCCACGACGGTTGCTGCCCCCTCTGCGTTCTGCACTTTGCCGCGGATCAGCAGCGCGGGAGCGGTGAGCGCCAGTTTTCGATACTTGGCCCATAATCCCACCGAACACACGACGTTGACCATTCCTGTCTCGTCTTCCAGGTTGATGAAGGTGACTCCTGCCGCAGTTGCCGGCCTCTGACGATGTGTCACTGCACCACCGACGAGTACGCGGTCACCGTCCGGTACCTGTAGCAGTCGATTTGCCGGGAGAACCCCCATCCGGTCCAGCTTGTCCCGAAAGAACTGCGTCGGATACGAATTGGGTGAGACACCTGTTGCCCAGACGTCAGCAGAGGCCAGATCCAGATCGCTCATGCCGGGCAACACAGGTGCGCGCGTGGACGCCCCCAGTCCGGGAAGTAGATGTGAGCGTTCTCCCGCAGCGGCACCCGCCGCCCACAGCGCTTGCCGACGAGTGATTCCGAAGCAACCGAGAGCGCCTGCTGTGGCTAGAGATTCGGCCTGAGACGTCGACAGTTCGACTCTCCCGGTGAGGTCGACGAAGGACATGTACGGTCCGTCCACGACCCGAGCCTCGACAATCCGCTCCGCGAGATCGCGCCCGATGTGCCGCACATCGGCCAGGCCCATCCGAATCTCGAGACCGTCTCCGGTGAGATCCGCGTACCAGGAGCTGGCGTTGACGTCGGGTCCATGGACCTGGACGCCATGACGACGTGCGTCGGCCACCAACGACTGAGGAGAGTAGAAGCCCATCGGCTGAGCACGTAACAAACCTGCGCAGAACGCGGCGGGGTGATGAAGTTTGAACCAGGACGAATAGAACACCAGAGATGCGAAGCTCTGCGAGTGACTCTCGGGAAAACCGAAATTCGCGAAGGCAGAGAGTTTTTCGTAGATTCGGTCGGCAGCATCGCCGACGATGCCGTGCAACTCACGCATGCCGTCGTAGAATCTGCCACGTAGTTCGTTCATCTTTTCCGGGGAACGCTTCGACCCCATGGCGCGGCGCAACTGATCTGCATCTGCTGCGCTGAATCCAGCGACGTCGATCGCCATCTGCATGAGCTGCTCCTGGAAGAGCGGTACCCCGAGCGTCCGATCGAGCGCTTTCTTCAACGACGGATGATCGAAGGTGACCGGTTCGAGTCCGTTGCGACGCTTGATGTACGGATGAACGGAACCTCCTTGGATAGGACCTGGCCTGATCAACGCGACTTCGACCACCAAGTCGTAGAACTCTCGTGGTTTCAGTCGAGGGAGTGTGGCCATCTGAGCTCGTGACTCGACTTGGAACACGCCGATCGAGTCGGCGCGCTGCAGCATGTCGTACACCGCTTTCTCACTCAGGTCGATGTCCGCCAGATCGATCCGAACATCCTTGTGTTCGTCCACCAGGTCGATCATGTAGTGCAGAGCCGACAACATACCGAGACCCAGCATGTCGAACTTGACCAATCCCACTGCGGCACAGTCGTCCTTGTCCCATTGCAGCACACTCCGGTCTGCCATCGTCGCCCATTCGACCGGGCAGACGTCGGCGATCGGACGATCACAGATCACCATTCCGCCCGAGTGGATACCGAGATGACGGGGAAAACCTTCGATCTGCCTCGCCAGGTCGAGAACAGGTTTAGGTATGTCACTTCCTTCCTGGTCACCGACGCCCGACCAGCGTGTGACCTGTTTGCTCCAGGCGTCCTGCTGCCCTTGAGAGAAACCGAGCGCACGCGCCATGTCACGGACCGAGGATTTCCCTCGGTAGGTGATGACGTTCGCTACCTGAGCAGCATGCGAACGTCCGTACTTCCGGTAGACGTGCTGGATCGCCTCTTCGCGTCTGTCCGACTCGATGTCGACGTCGATGTCGGGAGGGCCGTCTCGCTCGGGTGCGAGGAACCGCTCGAACAACAGCTTGTTGGCGACGGGGTCGACGTTGGTGATGCCGATGGCGTAGCAGACCGCAGAGTTGGCTGCCGATCCTCTTCCCTGACAAAGAATGTCGTGACTCTTGCAGAACGCCACGATGTCGTGGACGACGAGAAAATACCCAGGAAAGGTCAACCGTTCGATGATGTCGAGTTCGTACTCGATCTGCGCGTACGCCGCCGGGTGGCTCGTCGGCGAACCGTATCGGCGTGCTGCGCCGTCCAGCGTGAGCATGCGAAGGTAGCTGATCTCGGTGTGGCCTGCAGGCACATCGAACGGAGGCAGTTGCGGGGCGATCAATCGGAGATCGAACGCACACTCACGTCCAAGTTCGGCAGCCGCGCGCACGACGCCTGGATAGTGCCTGAACAGCCCCGCCATCTCCTCTCCCGAGCGCAGATGCGTCCCACCGGTCGGCGCTGACCATCCCGACGCCTCGTCAAGACCACTGCGTGCCCGAACCGCAGCCATCGCCATAGCTAGATGCCTGCTGGCCGGAGTGGCGTAGTGAGCAGCGGTCGTGGCAACGACGGGGAGAGAGCAGCGTGTCGCGGCCTCGTACAACGCGTCGTTTCGCTCGTCGTCCTCCGGCACACCGTGACGGGTGAGCTCGACCGTCACCCTGCCAGCACCGAATCTGTCGACCAGATCGTGCAGTGCGGCGTCGACCGCCTCCGGTCCCCCGTACTCCAGTGCCCGTCGAACATGCCCTTTTCGGCAGCCGGTGAGGATCTGCCAGTGCCCACCCGAAGCGCGAGAGACCGCATCGAAGTCGTATTGCGGCTTGCCCTTGACCCCTCCCGCCAGATGGGCCGTCGCGATCTCGCGTGAGAGCCTCCGGTACCCCTCCTGCCCACGTGCGAGGACCAGAAGGTGCACGCCGTCCGGATCCACTTCACCGGCCCTCGATGTCGTCGCCCCCAACGACAATTCGGCGCCGAAGACGGTGCCTATACCGAGCGCTTTGGCCGCCTCCGCGAATCGTACGACTCCGTAGAAGCCGTCGTGGTCGGTGATCGCGACCGACTCGAGCCCGAGACGGACCGCCTCCTCGACCATGGCCTCGGGCTGGCTTGCACCGTCCAGAAAGCTGAATGCGGAGTGGGCGTGCAACTCCGCATACGGTGTCGTCGATGTTTCGGCTCTGGACACTCGTCCCTCGTAGGCCGCGCGCTTGCGCGACCACGCCGGACTGTCACCACCGTCGCCGACGATGTCGGTCTTCTGCGGCTTCGGCCGCCCCGACAGAACCCGTTCCATCTCCGACCACGTCGGCGGACCATCGTTCCAACCCATTGTGGTCCCCTTCTCACACGCGTGCACGAGCTTGATGTGCACGACCTGCTATGCACGACTTCGACACTGTTCGAACGGCGGGGAAGGCATCGATCGAACGTATGTTCCCATTAGAGCTCACGGTACCGACAGAAATCAATCCGTCGCACCGAGCCGTTAGGCTCGCCCGGGACCTGAAGCAGAAACCGAGAGAGCCGGAGATGAAGTGACACGTTGGGCCTCGTTCGTCGTATCGAACAAGCGATGGGTGCTCTCACTCGCGATCGTCGTCGTCGCACTCAGCGGCGTATGGGGACTCGGCGTTTTCGGCAAACTCAGCGAGGGCGGTTTCATCGATCCAGGTAGTGAGGCCGCCGAGGTGAGCTCACTCGTCGCGGGACTCGGCCAACCCACGCCCGACATCGTCGCGATCTACACCGCACCCGAGGGCAAGACCATCGACGACATCGCGCCTGACGTCGCCGCCGTTCTCGACGAGTTCCAGACCGAATACACGGTGGAGAACGTCAGCTCCTACTGGACTGCGAACTCCGCCGCCAAGCCGTTCCTCGTCTCCACTGACGGCACCAAAGCCCTGGCCACCGTCACACTTGGCCCCGATTCCGGCGTCACGTTCGCGAACTTCGGAGAGCTGCCACCCAAGCTCGTAGTACCGGATGTGACCTCTCAGTTCGCCGGCGGATCTGTGGTCGGCGTCTCGTTCAGCACCACCCTTCAGAGCGATCTCGTTCGCTCCGAAGCGATCGCCATTCCCATCACTCTGATTCTGCTCATCGTCATCTTCGGCGGTGTCGTCGCAGCAGCAGTGCCGGTGTTCGTCGGGGTGCTCAGCGTTGTCAGCGCGCTGGCGATACTCCGTGTGCTGACGACGGTGACCCAGGTCAGTTCATTTTCGATCAACGTCGCGTCACTGCTCGGACTCGGTCTCGCGATCGACTACGGGCTGTTCATCGTCAGTCGATTCCGTGAAGAAATGCGCGCAGGCGCAGAGCCGACGGATGCAGCGATTCGCACGGTGCTCACCGCAGGACGCACCGTCGTATTCTCGGGCCTGCTGCTGATCTGCGCTTTCGCAGGAATGCTCGTGTTCCCGCAACCCGTCGTCAAATCGCTCGGCTTCGGCGCGATGGCCGCAGTAGCCTCCGCAGCAGTTCTGTCCCTCACAGCAGTGCCGGCACTCCTCGCGATTCTCGGACAACGCATCAACTCGCTCACATGGAGCAGAACTGCCTCGGATCGCGGAGAAGCGCGCGCACACAAGTTCTGGGGTGGCGTCGTCACCCGAGTCATGCGCAAACCGGGAATCGTAGCTGCGGTGATCGTCGCCGCGCTTCTCGTTCTGTCAGCACCGATCCTGAAGGTGACACTGGGTGAGGTCGACTACACCGCACTCCCCAAGGACGACCCAGCCCGGGTAGCCGTCGAGACCTTGAACACGGAGTTTCCCACCACCGGCGAGGGTGCCACCGTTGTCCTACGCGGCACAGACGGCCAGAAGCCTCAAGGCTCCCCCATCGCCGACATCACTCGTCAGGCAGAAGCCGTCGACGGCATCGCTCGCGTCGAATTCACCGGCTCTGCAGACGATTTCGTTGTCATCCAGGCAACCTTCAGCGAGCCGAGCGGCGGCGAGACCGAAGTGGAATCGACCAGCGCAGCCGTCTCGAGCCTGCGTCAGATGACGCCTCCCGCAGGCACCGAACTGTTGGTCGGCGGCTCACGCGCACTCGTCGACGACGGCAATGCCGCAATCGCGAAGTGGCTGCCGGCCATGATCGCGATCATGGTGATCTCGACGCTGATCTTGCTGTTCCTCGCGTTCGGGTCGATCGTGTTGCCGATCAAGGCCGTACTCATGGCCGGACTGAGCCTCGGAGCCACATTCGGCGTGCTCACCTGGGTCTTCCAAGAAGGCCACGGCGCAGAACTGCTCGGGGTCACGCCCGCGCCACTCGAAGCGACGTTCGTCGTTCTCATCCTCGCCGTCGTGTTCGGGCTCTCCACCGACTACGAGGTGTTCCTGATGTCCCGCATGGTCGAGGCACGCACGTCCGGTGCTTCCACCGAAGAAGCGGTGATCGTCGGCGCACAACGCACCGGACGGATCGTCACCGCTGCCGCACTCATTCTCATCGTCGTCACCGGAGCGTTCACGATCTCCGACCTGTCGATCATGCGGTTCCTCGGCCTCGGAATGATCCTCGCGCTCATCGTCGACGCCACGATCATCAGGATGCTCCTCGTCCCCTCGCTGGTGAAGCTCATGGGCGAAGCGAACTGGTGGGCGCCTGCGTGGATGAAACGGGTGCACGAGAAAGTCGGTATCGGGCACTAGGCCGAACTGTTCGCGGCCGGAGGTGACCGAATGTCTGATCCGGTCACCTCCCGGGCTAGCGAACGGCTCATTCGGTCTCGGCAGGTGAGCGAATGTCTGTTTCAGTCACCCTGAGTGAGCGAACGGCTCATTCGGTCTCGGCAGGTGAGCGAATGTCTGTTTCAGTCACTCAGAGTGAGCGAATGTCTGTTTCGGTCACTCAGAGTGAGCGAACGGCTCATTCAGTCACTCAGAGTGCGCGAACGGCTCATTCGGTCATCCTCCGAGCAAGCGAATGTGACATTCGGTCACCACTCGGGTCTGGCCCATGAACTTACCTAGGAGTAAGTTAGCGACCATGGCGAACTACATCGTTACCGGCGGTACGGGCTTTCTCGGGCAAAATGTGCTCCCACTGATCCTCGACCGCGATCCCGCTGCCGAGGTCCACGTGCTGGTTCGCCAACAGTCGATCGGAAAGCTCGAGCGGCAAGTCGAAGCACTGGAGGGCAAGAACCGCGTCCACCCCCTCGTCGGCGATCTCACCGCACCGAAATTAGGGCTCGGGGAGATTCCGTCCGACATCGATCACATCGTTCACCTCGGCGCCATCTACGACATGACGGCGGGTGACGAGCAGGCCTCTACCAACGTCGAGGGCACCCGAGCCGTCGTGGATCTCGCAATCGACACTGGTGCTCGGCTGCACCACATCTCATCCATTGCCGTTGCCGGTGACTATCGAGGCACGTTCACCGAGAACGATTTCCAGAAGGGACAACACTTCCCGACGGCATATCACCGAACCAAGTTCGAGTCGGAGGAGATCGTTCGCGAGTCGGCGACAGACTGGCGGGTCTACCGGCCATCCGCGATACTCGGCCATTCCGAAACCGGCGCGATCGACAAGATCGACGGGCCCTACTTCTTCTTTCCATTCTTCGCCGAACTCGCCAAACTTCCTTCCGCACTTCCCATCACGGTACCGGACATCGGTGCCACCAATCTCGTCCCGGTCGACTTCGTCGCTGCAGCGATCGTCGAGTTGATTCACCGTAACCCGCTGGGCCATCGCGTCTTTCATCTCGTCAACCCAGAACCGCAGCCGATGCGTGAAGTGTACGAAGCGTTCAGCGCGGCCGCAGGAGCGAGAGCAAAGGTCGTGGGAATACCTGGGTCCGTTGCCGCACCCGTCGTTGCTCCCCGGTTCGGCGCGATACGAAGTGGCCGTAATGCGGTCCTCGCACGACTCGGCGTACCGCCGGTCATGCTCGACCACCTCACGATACCGACGGTGTTCGATTCCGCATCGACGCAGGAAGCATTGAGCGCCAGCGAGATAGCGCCACCTCCACTGGCGGAGTACGCCGGTGCGCTGTGGAAACACTGGCAGCGTCACCTGGACCCGAACCGGGCGCGCAGACGAGACCCGCGCGGCCCTCTTTTCGGACGTCACATCGTCATCACCGGCGGGTCCTCAGGCATAGGACAGGCCAGTGCCGAGGCCGCGGCGCGCAAAGGTGCGACGGTCATTCTGCTCGCTCGCGGAGCCGAGCAGTTGGAATCGGTCGTAGCGGGCATCCGCGAGACCGGAGGCGACGCCTACGGCTATCCCTGCGATGTCACCGATACCGAATCCGTCGAGCACACGGTCAAAACCATTGTGAGCGAGCATGATCACGTGGACATGCTGGTCAACAACGCAGGCCGATCGATCAGACGATCGTTGTACCGATCTACCGATCGCCTACACGATTACGAGCGAACCATGGCGGTCAACTACTTCGGCGCCGTGCGTTTGGTCCTTGCGCTTATTCCCCACATGAGGGAACGACGCTTCGGACATGTCGTCAACATCAGCAGCGCTGCGGTCCAAGGTACGACGCCTCGGTTCTCGGCCTACGTCGCCAGCAAAGCAGCTCTCGATGCGTTCTCCGACGTCGCTGCGACCGAAACGCTGTCCGACGGAATCACGTTCACCACCATTCACATGCCGCTGGTAGCGACGCCCATGATCACGCCGACGGGCGACAAGAACGTCGGACCGGTCGTGACGCCAGAGAAAGCCGCCGCAATGGTGATGCGTGCACTGATCGACAAGCCGAAGCGCATCGACACCCCGATCGGCACACTCGGCCAGTTCGGCAGCATCTTTGTTCCGAGGGGCAAGGATCGAACGATGCACCAGTTCTATCGCCGGTTCCCCGATTCCGCTGCCGCCAGGGGCGAAAAGTACGAAACCACGGCCGTTCCGACGGACTTCGCACCGAAGAAGCAGTACGACGCCGCCGCACCTTCTGCACGCGTCGCCAAGCTGGCACGACGGTTGGGACGACTCGTCCCCGGAGCCAACTGGTAGAAGGCAACTGTGGTCAGGATCTGAGCGCGCGTGCCCAGATCCGACCGAAACCGACGGCGAGGTACGCCAGGGTCCCGAGCGCGAGAACCCATTTGGTGGTGCTCACAACGGTGGTCGCCCGTACCACCGAATCGGTGATGTGTTCGGGGTGATCCAGCAGGTGCAACCCGACGATGTTTTCGACGTAGTCACCTGCTGCGGAGAGAACTGGCGAAAGAGCAAGAGCGCGAGCAACATCGGGGCTCATTGGTGCCGATTCGGCAAGCCTCGACGCGCCGGACCGCAAAGCGAATGCGTAGATCGCCGGGTGCACGAAGTCCGGATAGTAGTGACTGCGAAAGCGAGCGGTGTCCTCGGCGTCCATCTTGGCGAGGATCTCGCGATACCGTTCGGCTGACCACGCCGTCTGGACCTCGAGCACGCGAGGCCCTGCAGGACCGAGCAGTCGGACGATGTTGGATTGGGAGACGACGAAAGCCGTCGACCAAGCAAGAAGCGGAATGTCTCGAGTGGTGAGTCCCATCATCCGATCGTAGGGCCTCGGCCGGTCGAGTCATCCCGCATCAGGAACGGGAGGACTACAGCTTCGAAATGTCGGTATCGGTCACGGTGAATGCTGTGACCGGTCTCGAAGGATACGACGGAGCAGTCAGCGATCGCGGCTACCATCGTCTCGAGTCGCGCGGGGTCCACCATTCCGCCCGGCCCACCCCGGAGTACGAGGGTCGACGCGCTGATCTTCGAAAGCCTTTCCCACCACAACGGATTCGGCCGGCGGAATTGAGCGAGAGCCGGTGCGGTCATGGAACGGTCGAAGGCGAACACTGCCCGCGGGTGTTTGACGATGCTCGTTCCTGCATGCCACAGTTCGCTCGGACTTGGTAGGCGCCCGGTGAGTGTCGGAGGATCGTCACCTGGCCTGATGGGGATTGGCATCTCCTCGACCACGAGTGAACGCACCGCGGCGGGTCTGGTGTGCGCAACCACTGACACCGCGTATCCACCGAGTGAATGCCCGACGAGATCCGCTACGGTCACGTCCAGATGGTCGAGTACGGCAATAACATCGGCCCCGAATGCGTCGAACGAGTAGTCGGCAGTGTGCGCGCTCCGGCCGTGGCCGCGCAGGTCGATGGCCACGACTCGGCGGCCCGCCGCCTTCAGGGCAGTTGCGAACCTGTTCCACGTGCTGCTGTCGCCACCCATGCCGTGTACGAGAACAACCGGCACGTCGTCGGAGCCTCCGAAATCTCGGTATGCGATTCGGACGCCGCCGACGTCGAGTTCGGTCACGTGAACACTCATTGTCTCAGGGTAGAGCGACGGCTCGGAGTTGAGCGAAGCCAGTGGTCCGTCCCCGGCTCGGTCACTCGTAGATACCTTCCACTCGCCAGCCTTCGTCGTCGTAGAACAACAACAAAGCCCGGTTCTCCTCGAACAGCACCTGAACTCGTGCTCCCTCCACACCCATTGCGGGGTCCCACCACCGCTCGTCGACCGACCACGGCCCTGCCCAGCCTCGGAGAGTCCACATCTTGCTTCCCCAACGTAAGACGACGGGTTCTGTGTCGAAGCCGCCGCGCTCCTCGATGCGCACAGCGTTGCCGTTGCTGTCCTCCAGCACTACCCGAGGGGACGTGTCGAGCACTGCTGCCGGCGCCGGTTGCGGCATCCGCCCCGGCCACGGGGCCGATGGGTCGGACAACGGAACCAACTCGTCGCCGAGGCTGCGCAAAGTAACCCGCTCTGCAGGCCCTCTACCTCCGCTCAGTACGCCGATCTTCACCGCGTCACCACCGAGAAGGCCCTGTACCCGTACCAGCGCACGCCTCGCCCGTTCCTCCTCGTCTCCGACGCTCCCCCACAGTCCCAGCTGAAGATCGCCTGCAGCAACGACTTCCACCGGTTCCAACCGCAGCATCGTGATACCTGCCGTCGGCCGCTTCTCGCTACGGCCGGTGAGCCATCCGTCGAGTTGCCATCGCACTCGATCGGCAGTCCCCTCAGGCGTCAACGGTTCGGCGCACCGCCATATCCGTGACAGATTCTCCCCGTTACCGGTGGATGCGTGCACAAGAAGCCGAGTACAGGCAACCGCTGCCGCGGCGAGTTTGGTATGCAACCTTTCTGCCATGCCACGACCGGCGAACGCAGCCGCGTCGACGCGATCGATCGGTGGATCACATGGGTACTCCACATTCAGATCCGGTGGAAGAGCCCGTGCGGACGGCGGCCTCTCCGCCTCGCCCCGCGCACTCCGATGCGCCAACACCGCATCGGTCCCGAAGCGCGACGCCACATCACCTGGAGTGAGAGCGGCGAAATCACCGATGGTGCGTAGGCCCAGGCGCCGAAGAAGATCGATCAGGTTCTCCCGATCCGCCGCAGCGAGGCTCGGCTCGGCCGCGAGCTCGGACACCGGTAGCGGCGCGAGGTAGCGCGCACCACCGGACCGCGGGACGATCACCGCATGCCGCGCCGCGACGACCGCCGTCGACAATTCGTCGGCAATTCCGACCTGACATTCCACTCCTGCACCTGCCGCCTGGTCGATCAACCGCTCGACCGCCTTGTGCTCGGACCCGAAATATCTGCTCACACCACGGGCACCGAGGATCAGCAAGCCCGGCCGCAGCACCTCGACACCGGGTGCAATCGCATCGATTGCAGCAGCGACAGGCTCGAACATCCGCCCGTCGCGATCCGAATCTGCCGTTGTCACATACACATCGGGGCAGCGCGCCTGTGCCTCTCGTTTACGGAGACCTCGTCGTACTCCTTCGGCCCGCGCCGGAGCGGAACAAGCGATGACACGATTCGCCGACACCACCGCCACTGGAGTCGTCGCAGGAAGATCGGCAACGGCGGCAGCAGCGACGGCCGGCCAGTCCGGGCACCAGAGCGCCAATACGCGGCTCATGCCAGCACCGCGATCCGGTGGGAGGAGTTGTCGTTCACGCCGACATTCCGCGGAGCGTGGAACCATTCGATACGACCTCGCTCGGACCGAAGATCGAAACACGTACTGCGTGGCCGCATCGCTTTGCCGTGAGCGCGCACTTCCAACTGCAGGGAGCGAAGTCTGCCGCGACCGGCCTGATCTCCTGTGCCCACCCCGACGACGCCGCGCACCACGGCGTCGAGTCGTAGGTCGACTCCGTCCCAGTGCCCGTCCGCGACCATCAACGACGCCCCCTTGCTCCGCGCCCTGGCAACGACGGCACGTGCCCTTGTCGGAGGCACCGAGCGGCCACCGAGACCCAACACCACCAGATCCAGCCCGTCGAGCAGGATGGCCGCCACCTCGACTGGGTCGTCACCGGGATCGGGTACGACAGCCAGCCGATTCAGGTCCGCGCCCATCTCCGCTGCCGCCAACAAACCGAACCTGGGCTGCCCCACCACCGCGACATGACCACCGGATGCGGTGACCGACGCCACCAAACCGAGCATCAGCGAGCCGGCACCCGATATTGCTGTCACCGACCCGCGAGCCAGGCCACCGTGTGGGAGTAAATCGGCGAGCGCATGGGGAACGGTCAGCACGGCCTTGGCCGGAGAAGGCTGTCGGTCTTCGTTTTCTCGCGCGGGGTCGACGTCCTGCACCGGGCTGGGCGAGGTCCCCTGGTACGACACCGACCGTGTCTCACCTCGTGAAGGAACCGCAGCCATTCGTCGTCGTAGATGCTCGACTCTTTCCGGCAGCGACATATTGCGCAAATCCGGGTCGGGCAGTGCCGAACCGGAGGATGCTGAATCGGAGGATGCCGAGTCGTGAACTGACATACTTTCCTCCCCGTGAATCGATGAAAATCAGCTATGAGGTCCGTCCGAAAGACGACGGGGAAGTTTCGTCTTCGAACACACTTTCGAACATACTCAAGTAAAGCTGCTTCGCCGAGCGTCGTCAAGATGGCCGCCCAGCCCCTGGTGGGGTCCCATTACCCGCCCCCGTGTGGCCATCGTCGGCACCGACGCTCACCGTCAACTAACCTGTGGGCGTGACCGAGCAGCAACGCGCCGTACGGGTCGTCGGACCCGACTACCTCCTCGCAGGCAGATACCGCCTCGCCTACAAACTCGGCGGGGGCGGAATGGGCGCTGTGTGGCTCGCACAGGACACGCTGATGGGCCGCAAGGTCGCAGTCAAGCAGGTCACGTCGACGGCTGACCTGAGCGACAAAGCAGCCAGGGAAGTGCGCAATCGTGCCATGCGAGAGGGCCGTATCGCTGCCCGCTTGTCGAGTCCACATGCCATCGCAATGCACGACGTCGCGATCGAGGACGGCGAACCATGGCTCGTCATGGAGTACATGCCTTCGCGATCTCTAGCGCAGGCGCTCAACGCGACCGACTCACTCCCCCCGTACGAAGTTGCCCAGGTCGGCGCGCAGGTAGCCGATGCGCTCACCGAGGCACACGAGGCCGGAATAGTGCATCGTGACATCAAACCGGGCAACATCCTCATCGCCGATCGTGGGCGGACACTCGGAATAGTCAAGATCAGCGATTTCGGCATCTCACGCGCGAAAGGCGATGTGGAGGAATCGGATTCCTCCGTCATCACCGGGACACCTGCGTATTTTGCACCGGAGGTCGCGCGCGGCCAGGATCCCACCGAGGCGAGCGACGTGTTCTCGCTGGGTGCCACGCTGTACACCGCCATCGAAGGCAAGCCGCCGTTCGACATCGACCAGGACTCCATTGCCCTGCTCCATCGCGTCGCCAGGGGCCAGATCATCGCACCGACCAGATCGGGTGATCTCACTCCGGCACTGCTGCACATGCTCGAACCCGATCCTGCACGCCGACCGACGATGGCGCAGGCCCGCGACGAAATCATCGCAAGCGCCATCAGTAGCCGAGGATCCATCGCTCAATTGCGCGGTGTTCCCCTCACCTCTTCCGCCGGCACCGTACCGTCGTGGGCTCACCGGTCCACGCCCGTCGCCGAAGCGCGTCGACCATCGCGAGAGTTCGGCCGAACCGTCACCGGACTACCCGCCGTACGATCCGCCGGACTGTCCGAGGACAAGACCCCGAAGCCTTACGCGCCACCGCCATTCGAGACTCCGAAGAAGAAGAATCCGCTCGATGTCGTACTCGACCGTATCGACGACGTAGTGGGCGACAAGATCGACGTCTCACCCGCGATCGTCCTCGCGGTGCTCGTCGGAGTGGTGCTTCTGCTCCTCGTCGCATTGATCGTTGTCATCTAGTTCTTCGAGTACGTGAACGGCCGCCGAGCGGCCTGGACTCGAAGACAGCGATGGCGATCTGGACTCGATTGGTGCAGTCGAGCTTGGACAGAATTCGCGAGACGTACGTTTTGACCGTGGCGATGCTCATGTAGAGACTTGCGCTGATCTCTGCGTTCGACAATCCCTCGGAGACGGCGATTGCCACCTCCAGTTCCCGTGAGGAAAGAACGTCCAGCGAGTTCACGGGCGGATTCGAGCGCGAATCGTGTTCGCGCCATGCAGAGACCAATCTTCCGACGGCAGACGGTGACAGCATCGACTCTCCATCACTCACCTTCTTGACAGCATCGATGATGTCGCGAGGTGGTGTGTCCTTGAGCAGAAAACCGTTCGCTCCCAACCTGAGGGCGTGTAGAAGATACTCGTCGGTGTCGAACGTGGTCAGCACGAGGACAGCCGGGGAGGCGTCATCCGATTTCAAGATTTCGGTCGCAGCCAACCCGTCCATCACCGGCATGCGAATATCCATCAGCACTACATCTGGTTGCAGGGCACGAGCCACTCGGAGGCCCTCTTCACCATCTGGTGCCTCACCCACGACCCTGATTCCGCTGTCCGACTGCACAATCAACGACAGACCGGATCGAACGAGTGCGTCGTCGTCGACGATCAGCAAGTCAATCATGCCGGCCACGGCAGCCATGCATCCAGAACGTAGACAGTCGACTCCGCTCCGGCCCTGACTCCGTGCTCGAGTCGACCACCCGACAACGTCAATCGCTCGGTCAGGCCTATCAACCCGGAATGAGAACCGGGCACGTCGGATGCACGGGTCCCGAGCGCGTTGGTCACCGACACCCTCGCATCACCGCCCTCGATCCACATCCGCACCGAGACATCGGATCCCGCGGCATGTTTACGCGCGTTGGTCAGTCCCTCCTGCACGACCCGAAAGACGTTTCGGCTCGATGTAGCCGGAACCCTCCGATCGGACGACAAGGTGTCCTCGAATTCCACACGAACCCCCGCCGCTCGTATCTCGTCGATCAGACCGGGTATGTCTGCGACGGATGATCCTGGCCTCATCGGCGGCGAATCCTCGTCCGATCTGAGGACTCCGAGTATTTCTCGCAGGTCGTCGAGCGCGCCATGAGCGCTGGCTCTGATCGTCCCCGCAATGGCCTCGATTTCCGCTCTGTCCGCATCTGCGCGGACCTCCAACGCACCCGCGTGCAAACTGACCATCGAAATGCGGTGAGCGAGAGCATCGTGCATTTCGCGTGCTATCCGCTCGCGCTCTTGTCCTCGTACTCGATCAGCACGTTCTAGCGCCGCCGCTTCTGCTTTGTCGGCACGATCTCGCAACGAGTCGATCACCTCTCGACGCGCTTTGACGACCATGCCCCACGCAATCGGAATACTGGACAGGGCAACACTCAGAATCAGTGTCGCGTAGAAGGATTGTCCTGACTCGAAGACTTTCAGCCAGAATGCGGACACGATCAAGTGGACGGCTGCGACGGTGATCGCCATCCTCCACGATCGACGTGAGGCGACCGTGTACAGGCCAACAAGCCCGGCGCCACCGACCGCGTCGGTGACCAACATCGGCACAGCGATGACCAGCGCAATTGCCACCGGCCAACGTCGCCTCCACCACAGCGACGCCGCCGATGCCAGCGAAAGTGTGACTACGAGAGCAATTCTCGGGCCTGACATCGACTCGGGTAGCTCCGCAACGACCAGCGCTGAGACCGCGAGGGCCAGGACGATTCCGCCGATGTCCCAGCAGCGGTCTCGCCGGCCGATCGACGGTCTCACGCGCGCACCAACGGTCGCCAGTACTGTTTGTTCTTTCTGTCTCGCACCACGATTCCGAGCCTGTCCAGCTCGACACGTAGTTCCGACGCATCCGAACGGGACTTCTTCTCCAGTGCTTTCTCTCGCGCACGCATCACAGCGTTGATCTCCGCGGGGAGCAACGGTGTCCCCGACACCCAGCGCTGATACAGACTCTCGTACGGGTCACCGTCGGCGAACGAGTAACCGTGCGAGGTGAACACCCGTTCCACCGCCTGGGCTTTCTCCTCGATCGGAGCACGGACGACCTGTCGTGACGATGAATCGAGCACCACGAGTTCCTTACCGTCCACGAACACCGTCGCAGCCTCGGACCGGTGGAACTCTGCGGTCTCACCGTCTCGAGTCACACGAAACCCCGACTCCGCGACGACCACCCTGAGACTCTCGTACAACACGAATGCCACGAACACAGCACCGAGAACCACGCCAACAGCCGCAAGAACGTACTGCGCCCACCAACTCGACCACGAGGCTACGAGTTCGAACGGGCCCTGAAACGGTATCCACGCCAGCCTCGTCACCCAGGATGCGAGGGACGGGAGAAAGAACCCGAGCGCACCACCGATCAGGGGAGCAACTACGCCGAGGAACACACGGTCACCGGTCGAGAGCCACAGAACCGACTCGTTCTTGTTCGCCATGTCCACAACGCTAGCCAGCCGAACAACAACTTGGACAGTCGCCGAAAGTCTACGAAGCGGAGCTGCTGTCAGTCGATCCGACGCTTGTGCGCCCATCTCGTCAGAGCGTTTCGGTTCGACTGTTGGGTTTTTCGAAGCACGTTCGACGCATGAGTCTCGACGGTCTTGACGGAGATGAACAGATCCTCGGCGATCTCCCGGTAGGTGTACCCACGCGCCAAGAGCCGCAGGACCTCCATTTCTCGGGGCGTCAACGAATCGAGCTCGGGATCGAGAGGAGGCTCGGGTGCCGCAGACTTACCAGTGAACGAGTCGAGAACGAACCCTGCCAGACGCGGGGAGAACACAGCGTCTCCCCCGGCGACTCGCCGTACTCCGTCGGCGAGCTCGGAACCTGAAATCGTCTTGGTGACGTACCCACGTGCGCCGGCGCGGATGACCGCGATGACATCCTCGGCGGCGTCGGAGACCGACAGGGCGAGGAACACCGGGCCCGAGGAGATCCGACCGAGGACGGCGACACCACCACCATCGGGCATGTGCACGTCGAGCAGAACCACGTCGGGCTTCGTGGCCTCGATACCGGCCACCGCATCCGCGACCCCGCCTGCTTCCCCGACCACTTCGATGTCGTTCTCGCGGGCCAACTCGGTACGAACTCCGGAGCGGAAGACAGCATGATCGTCGACGAGAAAGACACGGAAGGTGTCGGTCACCTTGGCTGCTCCTGCGGTATCGGTTGCTCGGTGGTCTTGGAACTTCTCGCGCCGGCGTCGTCGGCGACATCGTTGCGAGGCATGAGAATTCGAACCTCGGTTCCCTTGCCTACCTGGGAGCGTACCGACACCTCACCGCCGCGGCGTTCGATTCTGGCCCGTATCGACTTGGCGAGGCCCTGACGGTCCATCGGTACGAGGTTTTCGTCGAACCCCGTCCCTCTGTCGCGAACGAACACCGTCACCTTGTCTGCCTCGGTTTCGGCGAACAGGTCGATGTTGGTCTCGCCCGAATGCTTCGCGGCATTGACCAATGCTTCACGGGTGGCGCCGAGCAATGCTGTGAAGTGCTCGCGTTGCAAACCCGACGATGATTCGTCGACGGACAGCTGCACGTCGCCGACCGTGATCGGCCTGACCGTGACACCGTGCTGGTCCTCGACCTCACCCGCGATGGTCTTGAGCGCTTCGGCGAGCGAGGAGTGGTCCTGATCGCCGCCGTCGAACAACCACTTGCGAAGTTCGCGTTCCTGGCCGCGCGCAAGCCTCATCACTTCCTGCGGCTGGTCGGATTGTTTCTGTATGAGCGCAAGAGTTTGCAGCACCGAGTCGTGCAAGTGCGAAGCGATCTCCTCGCGCTCGTCGTTGCGGATACGAGCCGAGCGCTCGGCGTTGAGCGTCCGCCACATTCGCAACCACAGAGGGACGGTCAGCAGCGCCGCTCCGACGAGAGTGACGACGACAGCGAGCAACGACGACCGGACCGACGCGATGTCGACGCGCGCCAACACGACCACCCCGAGGCCGAGCACGATCAGCGTGGCGCCCCCGACCACCCGCGCCCAGCTGAGGACCGTGGGCTTCTTCGGCATGCCGAGGATGGAACGGGGACCTTCGGAATCGAACTCGCGCCACACCAGCGCGGCACCGACCACGACGACGACGATCGGTACCAGTGCCGATGCCGCAGTTCCGTTCGCCAACCAGGCCAACCCCGCGGCCAAACCGAGCCCGAGGGCAGCGAGGCCGAGAGCACGCTGCCGCTCGGCCGAACTCGGGCGTTCTACGTCGTCGCCTGCCGAGGTGAACACCCACAGCAGGCCGTAGGCGAAAATTCCTGCACCGGCCATGATCGCAAGCAAGGCGAGGGCGACTCGAACCTTGAACACGTCCACGCCGAGGTGGTCGGACAGACCACCGGCCACACCGCCCACGATGCGTCCGCCGCCGCGACGGTGGAACGTCGCCGGTTCGGGGCCCGCAGACGTGGGCAGTGGGTCGACAGGATTCACGTCTCCGATCCTGGCACGAATCGGACCATCTGCGCATCAGGGTCTCCCCTGATCTTCACGCCCCTGATCTCACGCCATCACGCGCGCCATTCCTCGGTCCGCTCGTTCGTTGCCTCGGTGAGTGCCTTCGCGACACCCTCGGCGTCGTAGTCCTTTCCGTACACCGGGGTGCCGGGCTGCTGACGCCAGGACTCGGCCAGGGTGCCGCCGTCGACCGGATCGAAACCGAGCTGGTCGACGATGTCGAACACCAACTTCTTGCCGGGACCGTCGGCGCCCGCGATCGGGAGCGCGATGCGTCCCGCGGTGCCGGCAGACACGCCCTTCTGCAGCAGATGTTTCCAGTAGATACCGTTGAACACCTTCACGACGTCGTCGGACCGGGACCCGAGATGCTCGGCGACCCACACACTTTCGGCCTTTCCGTCCTCGATGTCGGCGATCAGACCGTCACGCTGCTGCGGGTAGTAGTTGTTGGTCTCGATGATCGGTGCACCCGGCTTCGCCGATTCCACGATGTTCGACGGTAGGTCCGGGGTGTTCTTCTGCGGGATGCTCACGATGACGAGATCCGCGTCCTGAGCTGCTTCGGTGTTTCGGACCGCGGTCGCGCCGGTTTCGGCGGCGAGCTCGGACAGCGTCTCAGGTTCGCGCGAGTTCGATACCCGCACCTCGTGTCCCAGCGCTGCAAGTCTGCGCGTCAGCGTTCCGCCGATGGCTCCGGCTCCGATGATCCCAATCTTCACTTCGTGTCTCCTCGACCGTGGACGACTGCTTACTCTCCTACCAAGCCGACTCGTCCCCTGTTCATTCCTGGGACGGAAGATCAGGGCGATCCCTGATACCGAAGTGCAGGCCGAGAGGCCACGATGTTGTCATGACCAATGCAACCGTCTCCGAACAGCTTCAGCAGATGTGGCGCACCCGGCCGTATCGGTTGCCTCAGCGGGGCCACGTAGCGGGTGTCGCAGCAGGCATCGGTTACCGCTACGGCGTGGATCCGGTTCTTGTTCGAGTCGCGCTCGTCGTCGGAACCATCTTCGGAGGCGCCGGTATCGTCCTCTACCTCGCAGCATGGCTGCTGCTGAGCAAGGCGGGCGACTCGGCTTCGCCCGCCGAGTCCTTGATGGGCCGCGGCACCAGCTCCGATTCCAACACCAAAATCGTCGTTCTGTTGGTGGCACTGGTCATCGCGGTTACGACGATCGGACCGGTCGGCGTCGGACTCGGCGGTTCGGGCGTCATCAGCACGGTCGCCCTCCTGGCAGGACTGTGGTTGCTGCACCAGCGGCGACCGGAGCCACCGGAATTCCTTCCCGGGGGTGCCCAGGTCTACGCCCAGCAGGGATTCCCGATCTCGTTCAACACCCCGTACAACCCGAGCCCCCCGTTCTCGACTGGATCTTGGGCAGGCGCAGCGTACCGACCTCCGGGCTACGACGCTGCGCGAGGCGCCTACACCCCACCCGCGTACACGCCCTACACCACACTTCCCAAGAGTTACGTCCCGTCGACACCTCCCGAACAGGCGACCGACACGTCTGCGGCCACCGACGGTTCCAGCAGCGCACGTACCGAGGTGAACCTCAGCAAATCCGGGTCTCACCCGATGCCGCCTGCCTGGGATCCACTCGGCGTCGCGCCCTTCGCGTGGGACCTACCCGAACCGAGCACGGTGTACGTGCCCGAAACGACAGAGAAGAAGAAGCGATCGAGGTGGACGTCCAGCTTCATCGGTCTTGCTCTCGTGGCGACGGCGATCACCGGCGGTATCGCCGCCGCCACGGGTTCCGAATGGCTGAGCCCCGCGCGAATCGGCGCGGTAGGGCTGACCGTCGTCGCCATCGGATTGATCCTCGGCGCATTCCTCCGCAAGGGCTACGGGTTGCTTGTCGTCACCGGCCCGCTGTTGGCCTTCGTCGTACTGGCGTCCCTCGTCGGGCCGGTCTCGTTCGACGAGCAGTATGCAGGCGAACGGAACTACGCGCCCACGACTGTCGCAGAACTCCAGCCGAACTACACCGTGCAGTTAGGTGATCTACAACTCGACCTGCGCGGACTGGACCTGACCGAGAGCAAGTCGATCTCGGTCGCGGTGACCATGGGCAACGCGAGCATCTACGTCCCGAAGTCGATGAGCATCGTCACCGACTGCAGCGCCGTCGCGGGCGATACGAACTGCGGGCCGAACGACGTTCTCCAGCAAGGAAGTTCATCGGACAACCCGTCGGTCCTCACCATCGAAGGCTCCGTTCGGGCAGGAAACTTGGAGGTCATCCGTGGCTGAGACATGGCAGTACGGCGACAGCGATGAGGACACGCCCACCGAGAACCAGGCACGCACCAGACCGTCGGCGCTGCTCTTTCTCGTCGGACTCGCCGCCCTCATCGTGAGCGTCAGCGCTTTGGTAGGACCGTCGGCGATAGAAGCACTCGGACAGGTTCAGTTCCGCTGGGTCTTCGTCGTCGCCGCGATCGTCATCGGGCTGGCACTACTGATTGCTCCGAACCGCAAAGGCTCGTAACGCTCACTCCCACTCGATCGTGCCCGGCGGCTTGCTCGTCACGTCGAGAACGACCCGGTTGACCTCCGACACCTCGTTGGTCACCCGGGTCGAGATGGTTTCCAGAACGTCGTACGGAAGACGGGTCCAGTCCGCTGTCATGGCGTCCTCGCTCGAGACCGGACGCAACACGATCGGGTGGCCGTAGGTACGACCGTCACCCTGAACGCCGACAGAGCGGACGTCGGCCAGCAATACCACCGGGCACTGCCAGATCTGCTGATCCAGGCCTGCCGCGGTGAGTTCCTCACGAACGATGGAATCTGCCTGCCGCAACGTTGCAAGACGCTCGCGCGTGATTTCGCCGACGATCCGGATGGCAAGGCCTGGCCCGGGGAACGGCTGCCTGCCGACGATGTCCTCGGGCAATCCGAGTTCACGACCCACGGCGCGAACCTCGTCCTTGAACAGTGTGCGCAGCGGTTCGACGAGCGCGAACTGGAGATCATCCGGCAGTCCGCCGACATTGTGATGGCTCTTGATGTTCGCGGTACCGGAGCCACCGCCCGACTCGACCACATCGGGATACAGCGTGCCCTGAACGAGGAATTCGACCTCGGCACCCTGAGCCGCGTTCTCCCCCAGCACTTCTGCAACCGCACCCTCGAAGCTGCGAATGAACTCACGGCCGATGATCTTGCGCTTCTCCTCGGGATCGGACACACCGTCGAGGGCGCCGAGGAAGGTGTCGACCGCGTCGACCGTGACCAACTTGGCGCCCGTGGCGGCGACGAAGTCCTGCTGGACCTGCTCGCGCTCGCCCTCACGCAGTAGACCGTGATCGACGAACACACAGGTCAAGCGGTCTCCGATGGCGCGCTGCACGAGAGCCGCTGCGACCGCAGAGTCGACGCCCCCCGACAACCCACAGATCGCGTGACCGGTCTCGCCGATCTGTTCCTGTACCTGCTCGACAAGCGCATCGGCGATGTTCGCCGCCGTCCACTCGGGCTTGATTCCCGCTGTCTCGTGCAGAAATCGACTGAGCACCTGCTGCCCGTGCGGCGAATGCAGAACCTCCGGGTGGTACTGAACGCCCGCGAGTCGACGCTCGGTGTTCTCGAATGCCGCGACCGGCGCACCCGCGCTCGTCGCGGTGACGGTGAAACCTTCGGGCGCTTCGGTTACCGCGTCGCCGTGACTCATCCACACCGGCTGCGTTGCGGGCAGACCGTCGTGCAGTACGCCACCGTCGACGGACAATTGCGTGCGACCGTATTCACGGGTACCGGTGTGCGCGACCGTTCCTCCGAGCGCCTGAGCCATTGCCTGAAACCCGTAGCAGATCCCGAACACGGGAACATCGAGGTCGAAGACTTTGGCGTCGAGCGCCGGAGCGCCCTCGGCGTAGACACTCGACGGACCGCCGGACAATACGAGCGCGATCGGGTTCTTCTCTGCGATCTCCTCGACCGAAGCGGTATGCGAGATAACCTCGGAATACACGTTGGCTTCACGAACACGTCGGGCGATCAGCTGTGCGTACTGTGCGCCGAAATCGATGACGAGAACGGGCCGGGGCAGGGCGGGATCGGGCTGCTGCGATGCGGTCACCAGGTCAGTCTAGTTGCGTCCGGGTAAGCAGATTTACGCAGCACCGGAGGCGGCAGGCTTGGGACTGCGGATCTCGACAATTGGAAGCCGAAGCGCGGCGGGAGCCGATACGGGCACGACGGGATGCTTCGGTGCAATCGGATCGATCCGCTCGTATGCGAGGCCCTGACGTGGTCGGAGGTCCTGCTCACCCTTGTTGGGCCACAGCGCCGCCGAGCGCTCGGCCTGGGCACTGATGGTGAGCGAGGGGTTGACGCCAAGGTTTGCCGACACAGCCGAGCCGTCGACGACGAACATCGTCGGATAGCCGTGGACGCGGTGATACGGGTCGATGACGCCGTGCTCGGAATCGGAGGAGATAGCGCAGCCACCCAGGAAGTGCGCGGTCAGCGGGATGTTGAACAGCTCGCCCCAGGTGCCACCCGCAACGCCGCCGATCTTCTTCGCAATGCGGCGGGTGGCGTCGTTGCCTTCCGGGATCCATGTCGGGTTGGGCTCACCGTGGCCCTGTTTGCTCGAGACCTTCCGTCCGAACAATCCGCGCTTGGTGAAGGTGGTGATCGAGTTGTCCAGATTCTGCATGACGAGCGCGATGATGGTGCGCTCGCTCCAGTTCTTGGTGTTGACCACCCGAACGAAGTCGAGAGGATGAGAGATGAGCGCTACGAGGAATTTGAGCCACCGCGGAATCCTGCCGCCACCGTCGGTCATCAGTGTCTGCAGCAAGCCCATCGCATTCGAACCCTTGCCGTAGCGGCACGGCTCGATGTGCGTATTGGGAGACGGGTGGAACGACGAGGTGATTGCGACACCTCGGGTGAGGTCCATCGTCGGATCGACCTTCAACTTGGCTGCCCCGACGATGGACTCGGAGTTGGTTCGAGTCAGCTCGCCGAGCGTGTCCGACAGGCGAGGCAGTGCACCGTCGTCCTTCATTTTGTGCAGCAGGTTCTGGGTTCCCCACGTACCTGCAGCCAGCACGACGTGCCCTGCCGTGTACGTCTTGGGCTGCTTGCGCACCCATGCGCCGGTGCGCTCGGTCTGCACATCCCACGTGCCGTCGTCGAGCGCGCGTAGCCCGCTCACCGTGGTCATCGGAATGATGTCGGCGCCCGCGCGCTCGGCGAGAGCGAGGTAGTTCTTGAGCAGTGTGTTCTTTGCGCCGTGGCGACAGCCAGTCATGCACTCACCACATTCGATGCATCCCGTTCGATCCGGACCTACACCGCCGAAGTAGGGGTCGGCGACCTTCTTGCCCGGTTCGTCGCCGAAGAAGACGCCGACGGGAGTCTGGATGAAGGTGTCGGCTACTCCCATGTCCTCGGCCACCGACTTCATGACCTCGTCGGCCGGCGTCATGTGTGGGTTCCGAACGACCCCGAGCATCCGGGTCGCCTGGTCGTAGAACGGGGTCAGCTCACTGTTCCAGTCGGTGATGTGCGCCCACTGCTTGTCCTTGAAGAACGGCTCGGGCGGCTGGTACAGCGTGTTCGCGTAGTTCAGCGAACCACCGCCGACGCCGGCGCCGGCGAGGATGAGGCAGTCGCGCAGGAGGTGGACGCGCTGAATCCCGAAGCAGCCGAGCTTGGGAGCCCAGAGGAAGCGCTTGAGATCCCAGCTGGTCTTGGCGAAGTCCTTGTCCTCGTAACGGCGACCGGCCTCGAGAATTCCTACCGTGTAGCCCTTCTCCACCAGCCGCAGAGCTGTGACGCTACCGCCGAAACCGGATCCGACGATCAGGACGTCGTAGTCCGTCTTTCGACCGTGTGAACCCCGCACCTGTGAACCCATGGTGACCTCCGCCTCGTACCTACCGTCGCCGGATCAACGCGCAATGTGATTGCGAACACACCTTAGATGACACCGGCGACAAACTGACAAGAACCTTGTGACAGTTGACACAACACACTGTAGCTGTAACTCAAAGTATCACCAACTGAGGTAAGGCTCAGTCGGACATAGCGGTGACCGAATGAGTCGTTCGGTGGACACCAGGTCGCACCCGAAACGCCGAAAGGCGCGCACCCGGGCAACGGGTACGCGCCTTTCAGGCGGTAGGTGAGGGTCAGGCCCGAACGTTCAGGCCGACCTTCTGGAATTCCTTGAGGTCGGAGTATCCGGACTTCGCCATCGACCGGCGCAGGCCGCCCACGAGGTTGATCGATCCGTAGGGCTCACTCGACGGACCGTTGAGCACCTTATCGAGACTTGGACGCTCCCCAGCAGCGACGGGAAGCAGCGCGCCGCGCGGCATCGACGGATGCGCTGCAGCCGAAGGCCAGTACCAACCGCCACCAGGTGCCTCTGCTGCTGCGGCGAGAGGTGCACCCAGAACCGCTGCATCCGCACCGCACGCGATCGCTTTCGCGAGACCACCGGAGGTGACGATGTCGCCGTCCGCAATGACGTGCACGTACCGCCCGCCGGTCTCGTCGAGGTAGTCGCGACGAGCCGCGGCCGCATCGGCAATTGCAGTCGCCATCGGAACGCCGATGCCGAGCACCTCACCGGTAGTCGTTCCGCCTTCGACCGAGCCGTACCCGACGATGACGCCCGCAGCTCCGGTGCGCATCAAGTGAAGCGCGGTGCGGTGGTCGCTGACTCCGCCCGCGATGACCGGCACGTCCAGTTCGGCGATGAACGTCTTGAGGTTCAGCGGCTCCTCGTCACCGTGCGCGACGTGCTCCGCAGAGATGATGGTGCCCTGGATGACGAGCAGGTCGATACCTGCTGCGACGAGTGCGGGGGTCAGCGACTTGGCGCTCTGCGGACTCACTCGCACCGCAACCGTCACACCCGCGGCCCTGACCTGTGCCACCGCGGCGGCGAGTAGATCGGGCTGCAACGGTGCCGCGTGAAGCTTCTGCAGAAACGCAACGGGCGCGTCGGCGTCGAAATCGTTTTCCGCGATCGCGACCAGTTCGTCGATCTTCGCCTGAACATCAGGGTGACGGGCCCACAGACCCTCACCGTTGATGACTCCGAGTCCGCCCTGCTTGCCGAGTTCGATCGCGAACTCCGGCGATACGAGAGCGTCGGTCGGATGAGCGAGCACCGGAATGTCGAACCGGTACGCGTCGAGCTGCCAGGCCGTCGACACCTCCTTCGACGACCGAGTACGACGCGAGGGCACGATGTCGATGTCGTCGAGCTGGTAGGTACGCCGGGCTTCTCTGCCCATGCCGATTTCAACGAGGTCGCGCACGCGCGCCCCTTTCTCGAGTGGTTCGTCTGGAATTGTGACCGAGCGAAGTTCAGCGCGTGGTGTAGTTCGGCGCTTCCGCGGTCATCGTGATGTCGTGCGGGTGGCTTTCCTTCAGACCGGCCGCGGTGATCTGCACGAACTGCGCGTTCTGCAGGTCCTCGATCGAAGTGGAACCGGTGTAGCCCATTGCTGCACGAAGGCCACCGGTGAGCTGGTGGATGACCTGAGACAACGGACCACGGTACGGAACGCGACCCTCGATGCCCTCTGGTACCAACTTGTCCTCGGCGAGCACGTCATCCTGGAAGTAGCGGTCCTTGGAGAAGGACTTGGCTGCGCCTCGGCCCTGCATCGCGCCGAGCGAGCCCATGCCGCGGTAGCTTTTGAACTGCTTTCCGTTGACCAGGATCAACTCGCCCGGCGATTCGGCGGTGCCGGCCAGGAGCGAACCGAGCATGGCCGTCGACGCGCCTGCGGCGAGCGCTTTGGCGATGTCGCCGGAGAACTGCATTCCGCCGTCGGCGATGACCGGGACTCCGTGTGGCTTGCACGCGGCGACGGCTTCGAGGATGGCGGTGATCTGCGGAGCACCGACACCGGCGACGACACGCGTGGTGCAGATGGAGCCTGGTCCGACCCCGACCTTGACCGCATCCGCCCCCGCCTCGACGAGCGCGAGTGCGCCTGCGCGGGTGGCGACGTTGCCGCCGACGACCTGAACGCGGTCCCCGACCTCGGCCTTGAGCTTGCTCACCATTTCCAGCACCTGCGAGTTGTGGCCGTGTGCAGTGTCGACGATCAACACGTCTACCCCGGCATCGGTGAGTGCCATCGACCGTGCCCAGGCATCTTGTCCGACACCGACCGCAGCCCCGACCAGAAGTCGGCCGTCGCGGTCCTTCGTGGCGTCGGGATGCTGCTCGGTCTTGACGAAGTCCTTCACAGTGATCAGGCCGGTGAGCGCACCTTGACCATCCACGATGGGGAGCTTCTCGATCTTGTGGCGCCGGAGTAGTCCGAGCGCGGCTTCCGCCGTCACGCCCTCTCGGGCAGTGATGAGCGGAGCTTTTGTCATCACGTCGGCGACACGCCGGTTCTGGTCCACCTCGAACCGCATGTCTCGGTTGGTGATGATGCCGACGAGTGCGCCGGTCTCGTCGGTGACCGGAAGTCCCGAAATGCGGAAGCGGGCGCACATCGCGTCGACCTCGGCGAGCGTGTCGGTGGGCTTGCACGTGACCGGATCGGTGACCATGCCTGCCTCGGATCGCTTGACGGTCTCGACCTGCGAGGCCTGATCCTGCAGCGACAGATTTCGATGCAGTACGCCCATTCCACCGGCGCGCGCCATGGCAATAGCCATCCGCGCCTCGGTGACGGTGTCCATCGCGGAGCTGACGAGCGGTGTACGTAACCGGATCTCGCGAGTGATCTGGCTCGACGTATCGACCGCGCTGGGAATCAGGTCCGACGCTGCAGGCAGTAGCAGAACATCGTCGAACGTGAGACCGAGCATGGCGACCTTGGTGGGGTCGTCCCCACCGGTACGGACATGGGCTCCGGAACTACTCATGTGGATCTGGCCCTCCCTAGAGCCTGGTTGCATCTCTTCGGCGCACCGTGGAAGGTGCACTGAAGAAAGGCGTGTTCGAGAACGGATGGAGAACATGGACGCGCTCGCTCGGCCGCGGCGCCTGCCGTCCATGGTATCGGCTTCTATCAACCAGCGTGAACGCGCACCGACAAGGCCTCGGAAACGGACTTCGACGACGTCGACAGACCCGATCGGTCGGTGTGTCGAACCACGAACGGCTGGCGCAGACCCACCAGTCCTGCGTACCGTGGAGGTGTGCGCGATCAACTGCCTCCAGGTCTACCGCCGGATCCGTTCGCCGGAGACCCCGCCGACCCATCGGCCGCTCTCGACGCGATCGAGCCCGGACAGCCACTCGACCCTCAGGAACGGCTCGCCGTCGAAGAAGATCTTGCTGACCTCGCCGTGTACGAGGCACTTCTCGGACACCGAGGAATACGTGGTCTCGTCGTGTGCTGCGAGGACTGCCAGCAGGACCACTACCACGACTGGGACATGCTTCGGGCCAACCTCCTGCAACTGCTCGTCGACGGAACCGTGCGTCCACACGAGCCTGCGTACGACCCGGTTCCCGACGCATACGTCACCTGGGACTACTGCCGCGGCTACGCCGACGCGTCGATGAACGACGCACTGCACGGCGACGGTTACGACAACTAGCAGACAACGAAAAGTGCCCCACACGGAATTCGTGTGGGGCACTTTTCGTTGCGCGTCCGGCAAGTCAGCGCATCCGATAGAAGCTCGACTCAGCCACCGTTGTCGAGCGTGTCGACTCGGGGCTGCGAGGTTCCGTCGACCGCACCGCTGGCGGTGGCCGTCGTCGGCCCTGGCTCATCGAGGATCGTCGGGCCTGGATCGGTCGTCGTCGTCACTGCAGTATCCGACGGCGGCGGTGTGACTGGCAGGCTCGTCACCGGCGGCGGAACTACGACTGTCGTCGTAGTCAGATCCGGCGTCACCGGAACCGACGTTACCGGCACGACAGGAGCCTCCGGAAGCACTGGATTCTGCAGCGGGATCGACGGATCGACCAGCGTCGGCGCGACAGGAGGGACTGAAGGGATGATGGCCTGCAACTGCTCGACGAGTCGCTGGAGCCAAATTTCCAAGTCTGTGCGCTGCGCCTGATCGACGACAGCCCCGGCGTTCTCCGAGGCACCTTCGAGCAACGCCTGCGCGCCCTCGACGTCGCCGGAGGCGATCAACTGTTCGGCCTGCTCTAGCTTGGACGTCGTATCGATCTGCGCGACAGTCGAATCGGCCTGCTGAGAGAAGACTACCGACTTGACGCTCCACAACGGATCACCCGGAGCCGAGTTGTACGAGAACACGACCAGTCCGCCCATGACCAGAGCGATGGCGGCCGCTGCTCCGGCAACGGGCCGAAGTAGACCGGACCGGGATCTACTGGACGCCGAGCGTTTGAGCCCCACGGCCGCGATCTCTCGGTCGACTGCGGCGGCCACCTCGTCCAAATCGGGGCCTGCCGGCATCGCCGGGGTCGAAATTTCTGCACGCCAGTTCGCTAGCAGCAACGCCAGCTGGTACTCATCGGCATCGTCCGTTGCGACGGGACCGTCGCCTCGGATGGCTTCGATGAGTGCATCGTCGCGGCGGACCGCTGCGATGTCGACCGGCGACGAGTCGTTGATCGAATCGCCGAACGAGTCACCGGACGGACCCTCGGCCGAGGAATCGGATCGACCGATACGGGGAATGCCATCACGGCCGTTGTTCCTAGCCATACATTTCACCCGCTTTCACAACTTCGTTCTTCAACTTCGCGATGGCTCGGTGTTGAGCCACCCGGATCGCACCTGCAGTACTACCGACCGCCGCTGCTGTTTCCTCGGCCGACAATCCGACGACCAACCTCAGCACGAGAATTTCTCGGTGCTTGGCAGGCAAGGTGTCCAGCAATGCGGTCATCTGTCTACTCGACTCGGACTCGAGAGCTCGCTGCTCCGGACCGTGTTCCGTCGACACGACATCTGGTACTTCGGCGGCAGGATCCGATTTGTTACGCGACGCGCTTCGGTGTGCATCAGCAACCTTGTGAGCGGCTATCCCGTACACGAACGCCATGAAGGGCCTGCCCTGATCCTGGTAACGCGGCAGGGCGGTCATGACTGCCATGCACACCTCCTGCGCTACGTCGTCGGCCGAGAGCTGACCACGCTCGGCCGATCCCACACGCGCACGGCAGTACCGCACAACGAGTGGTCGGATGATTTCGAGTACCCGGGAGAGAGCTGCTCTATCGCCTTGCGCTGCGGCAACGACGAAGGAGTCCAACTCCTCACCCGTACTGTTCATCGCTCAACGATTCCCCGCGTTACAGTGGCGCCGCCGTTTCGGCGAGCGCTTCCACCAGTAAGTGGAACTTCGTAAGGATAGCGACCTTCGATCCCCGCAACCGAACCACTCGGTCGGTCATCTCACTTACCTTCCAATACTCCGCCACGTCGGGCGAGCAGCGAAGCACATTCAGCGATGATCTTCGGCGATCCGTCCATCTCCCCGAGACCGTTCGACAACATCGCAGCAGCCCACCGCAGTGGCACGAGTCCGTACCCCGAGCAGGCGCTGAGCACAGCTGAAACAGTCGTCCGCCCGCGTTCGACGTCGCCGGACGAGCTGAAGGCGGCCGCGACGATCAACTCGGTCTTGGTTCGATGGCGTAACGAAACGGTCTCGGCAGCGAGCTCGCGCGCGTCGAGCGCGTGTCGAACCGCGGCGGAACCGTCACCTGACACCATCGCCAATTCGGAGCGCACCCAGACGAGCCGCAGGCGTTGTCTCCATAGTCCGTCGAGGCAGTCGGCTTCGTTCAGTTCGCTGGCGCACCGGCTGAGAAACACCTCCGCCGCCCCGAAGCGACCAACGCCGAGCGCGTCGGCAGCCAGTCCCGTGAGCGCATCACACCGAGCCTCTGTCACCCGAGGATCGGCCGCCCGCGAGCCGACGCCGACGAGCGCGATCGCCGCTCCGTCGTATCGAGACGCGGCTACATGTCGCCCCATCTGTCGCGACCACGACGCACGAGTGGACGCCGTCAGGGAGCGGAGCGCCCGAGGGAGCTCGGGGCACCGTTCGACACCGTCGAGTTCGGCGGACGCTGCGCTGTACCTTCCCTGCCCGCCGAGAGCCACCGCGCGGTACCACCGGTCACGCAGTCCGATCCCCTCCTGCAGCGGCCACCGACCGGGATCACGGCCCCACGCCGCATCGGCAAGGACCCCATCACCGCGGGTTGAATCGACTTTGTCCACGCATCGAACTTACGGGGCCACGTGGAGTTCTCGTGCCGGCGGACGGCGCCTCCCGTTCGGCGCATATGCATCTTCTTCCGCCATGAACCCGGCCGATAACTTGATTCGACGATGCCGAACGCGCAAAAACATTCGAAGATATGTTTCACGGATTTAACATTCACTTTTATGGACAATCGGTGAGCGGTTTCTGACGATTCTGTAGCCGGGAGGTTAATCGCGAGAAATGCGCCGCCTGCATCGCCCGGGCACGGTGCCGATCCGCCCGACGAAACTTTGGGCCGAGCATTCGGCTCCGGCACCCACACTGAACCGAGTGCACTCCGGCCTCGTTCGAGCACTCCACCTTCGAGATCCGGGGCCGACAACCGGCATCCCACCTGCATGAATGGTCGCTTCGCTTTCCGTCGCCACCGTACTGGACCATCGGACACACCGTCGGTTCGTCGACGATGGAGAATCGCCGAAGATCGGCCTGCGCTCGCGGTTCTCGGGGACAGAACGGACGCTCGCCTATTGCATGCGAACCGACCGTTGTAAATGTCAACGGCGTTAACTTCTCGAGTTCGACCTATGCAAATGGCCACGGTGAACAACTATTGACGCGATTTCGTCGCCACGAATAACGTTGACGTTGTTCGGTGGGGCTCGGCAAGTAATCCGACGCGTTTCACCACAAACGAGTTCACCACAAGTTCGACCTCACCGCCGAGCGAAATACGAAGTCGCATTTCCAAGCTTCGTCTTCACGCGTCGCCGCTTATGTTACGGCGAGCACACACCCTAGGAGTTCTCATGCCTCAGCCGAACCATCTCCCTGGGCCGAACGCCGATATCTGGGACTGGCAGATGCACGGCCTGTGCCGCGGCGTCGACTCGTCGATGTTCTTCCACCCCGACGGCGAACGAGGGCGCGCACGCGCCCAACGCGAGTTGCGCGCCAAGGAAATGTGCCGCAGTTGCCCGGTGCTCGCACAATGCCGCTCGCACGCGCTCAGCGTGTCCGAGCCGTACGGCATCTGGGGCGGCATGTCCGAGACCGAACGCGAGACACACGCTCGCCACACTCGTAGGCGCGTCGCAGTCTGACGGACCGAAGACACGAAAAAGCGGGGCCTCGTCGACAGTCCGACGGGGCCCCGCTTCGTGGTCCAGCTACCTCAGTGGCTGTGGCCGTGTCCGCCTGCGGGCTCTTCGAAGTCCGCCGGCTTCTCGACGATCGCGCTCTCGGTCGTCAGGATCATGCGCGCAACCGATGCGGCATTGACCACGGCCGAGCGAGTGACCTTCACCGGGTCCACGACACCGTCGGCGAGCAGATCGCCGTAGGTGAGGGTCGCGGCGTTGAAACCGTGGCCCTTCGCAAGCTCGGCGACCTTGGCGACGACGACGGATCCATCGACGCCTGCGTTGGTGGCGATCCAGAACAACGGAGCGTTCAGTGCGGTGCGCACGACCGCGACGCCAGTGGCCTCGTCGCCGGTCAGGCCGAGGTTATCGGCGAGCGACAGACCAGCCTGCGTCAACGCCGAACCGCCACCGGGAACGATGCCTTCCTCGACGGCTGCCTTGGCTGCATTCACCGCATCTTCGACGCGGAACTTGCGTTCCTTCAGCTCGGTCTCGGTGGCAGCACCGACCTTGATCACAGCGACGCCGCCGGAGAGCTTCGCGAGACGCTCCTCGAGCTTCTCCCGATCCCACTCGGAGTCGGTGTTCTCGATTTCGCGACGCAACTGACCGACGCGTGCGTCGATGTCGCTCTGCGTTCCTGCACCGTCGACGATGGTGGTCTCGTCCTTGGTGACGACGACGCGACGAGCCTGACCGAGGAGGTCGAGTCCGGCTTCCTTGAGGCTGAGGCCGACGTCGGCGGTGATGACCTGACCGGCGGTGACGACAGCGAGGTCGTCGAGGAATGCCTTACGGCGGTCACCGAAGAACGGCGCCTTGACGGCAACTGCCTTGATGGTCTTGCGGATCGAGTTCACGACGAGGGTGGACAGAACTTCGCCCTCGGTGTCCTCGGCGATGATGAGCAGCGGTTTGCCACTCTCGGCAACCTTCTCGAGCAGCGGCAGGAAGTCGGGAAGCGACGTGATCTTCTCGCGGTGCAGAAGGATGTACGCATCTTCGAGCACGGCCTGCTGTGCATCGAGATCGGTCACGAAGTACGGCGACAGGTAACCCTTGTCGAACTGCACACCTTCGGTGACGACCAGTTCGGTGCTGAGGCTCGAGGACTCCTCGACCGTCACGACACCATCGGCGCCGACGCGAGTAAGCGCCTCGCCGACGAGCTCGCCGATCTCGGGGTCACGCGAGGACACGGTGGCGACCTGGGCAATGGCTTCCTTGCCCTCGACAGGTGTTGCCGCGGCGAGAAGCGCCTCGGCGACCTTGTCCGCTGCTTTGGCAATGCCGACGCCCAGCGCGATCGGATTCGCGCCTGCTGCGATGTTCTTCAGTCCGCCACGCACGAGTGCCTGAGCGAGAACGGTGGCCGTGGTGGTGCCGTCGCCTGCTACATCGTTGGTCTTGGTGGCGACGCTCTTCACGAGCTGTGCGCCGAGGTTCTCGAACGGGTCTTCCAGATCGATCTCGCGAGCGATCGAAACACCGTCGTTGGTGACCGTCGGTCCGCCGAATGCCTTGGCGAGAACGACGTGCCGTCCGCGGGGTCCGAGCGTCACCTTGACGGCGTCGGCAAGCTTGTCGACGCCACGCTCGAGTGCCCGACGGGCTTCCTCGTTGAATTGGATTTGCTTTGCCATGTTCCGGTATTACTCCTTCGAGTCTTAGAACCCGATCGAACGCAGTCCGCCCCGGGACCGAATCGAAATCGGGTTCCGGGGCGGGATGCGTTTATGGCCTACTTGGCGATGACTGCCAGCACGTCGCGTGCCGACAGAATCAGGTACTCCTCGCCGGCGTACTTGATTTCGGTGCCGCCGTACTTGCTGTAGATGACGGTGTCGCCTTCTTTGACGTCGACCGGGATCCGGTTGCCCTTTTCGGTGACACGGCCTTCGCCGACAGCGACGACGGTGCCTTCCTGAGGCTTCTCCTTGGCTGTGTCGGGGATGACCAGACCGGAGGCGGTCGTCGTCTCGGCCTCGTTGGCCTGGACGAGGATCTTGTCCTCGAGCGGCTTGATTTTCACGCTCGCCACGTTGAGCCCTCCATTGTTACGGGGTACGCGTCCGGGGTCGGATCCCCGGACAGCTGTGTTGGTAGTGCACGTTCGGTGCCCTGTGCTCGTTCCCGTCGTCGCGGGTTCCGGGACTTCGCTCAGCGCTGACTAGCACTCTATACACGCGAGTGCCAGCACTCAACCCCTACGTGTGCAAGCACTGGCGCCGGCGCTACGCCCGCAGCGAAATCTGGGCGACCGACTCGCTTACCAGCGGCGCAACGTCGGTCCACGCTTGCGCGAACACGCGGGAGACTTCGGATTCTGCCCGGTTGCGGGCCTACCCACTCGTACCGCTGGGGTGTCGACGAGCTTGGCCGCGGCGCACTGCGGCAAGAAGAAGCCGACCACCGAGGGCGATGATCACGAGATTCCCGATCATCTGAATCGAGACGACCGCACGAGCAAAATCGGTGGACGCGGTGATATCACCGAATCCAACCGTGGAAAAGACGGTCAGCGTGAAATAGAGGCCACCCATTCGCGAGACCGGCTCGCTGAAATTTTGAGCGGCAGACGCGGCAATGAGGTGATAAGCCGTGAAAAACCGATCAAATACATCGGCACCACCATGGCAATCGCTTCGACACCCTGCACTGCCGGGTAATCGGCCCTCATCACTTTCATCCCTTGCCACCCACACATCACAACCACCACCACCAGCGCCGATGCGAGAAACAAGATCGATCCCAGATCGGCAACCGACTCCATCGGAACGACGAAATACAGGACGGTGAGAATGACAGCCGTTGCTCCCGATCTCACCGATGCACGGAGTAACAGTGCCCATCGAGCCTTGTCGTCCAACATTGAATAAGACTCGGTAGTTGTCATTTTTCCGCTTTCGCCGACGCTTTCGACTCGATGCGTTCAAGTCATAACCCTCGAGTCGTGTCGTGTTTCCCATTCCCGCTATCCGTTCTGTAACGTTAAGATAACGAGACGGGATATCTATGTCTGACGGGAGGTGCGCGATGAGGATCGGAATCGGTGTTTCCACCGGAACCCAAGTCGTTTGCGCGGCTCTCGTAGTCGAAGAGGACGACGGTTCTCGGTCCGTCGAGTACCGCACAATCTCGACCGACAGCGAGGTCAACACCGATACCGGTGACCTGGTGTCCTCTGCGATCGAGCTGATGGCTTCCCTCGCCCCCGCCCCGCCCGGAGTCGGGGCACACGGCAGCGAGCGCCGCGTTCCCGATGTCGTCGCTGTGACACACCGAACCCAGGAGCAGGCAACGTCCGTTCGGTCGGCTCTCGCACGCACTCGCTGGACGGCGGTGCTCGTACCTGAGGCTGCGGCTGCGCACGCCTTTCTCGACGACGCCGGGTTGATCGCCCGCTATGGCGCAGTCGTCATCGTCGATGTCGGCGCGACGGGCACAACAGCTTCTGTCGTCGATACCGGCTCCGGCGTACTGCTCGCCGCGGACCGAACCGAGCACTTCAGCGGCGACGTTGTCGACCGGCTCGTCAAAGACTTGGCGCAGGGCAGCCCTACGGCCGCCCGCGCGGTACGGGACGACATTCGCGACGACCGAGGCGTCGGCTCCGCCCGGTATCGAGCTGTCAAAGAACACCTCTCCGCCCACGACTCGGCCGAGGTAAGAGGCCCGATGGGCAGCTCGTCCATCGACCGTGCGGAATTCGATCACGCCGTGCGGCCGTACGCGACGAACACGGCGCTTTTCACCGAACGCACTGCTGCACAGGCGGTATCGACGCCGGAGGCGGTGATCCTCATCGGCGGCGGCGCGAAGGTTCCAGTCGTGCGCGCCGAGTTCGACACACTCCTGTCGATGGCCGTCCTTGCCCCGGCTGACCCCGACACCATCCTCGCGACCGGCGCGGCGCACCTTGCCCTGAACGGACACACGGGCGGCTTCCCGATGGCCGGTCCCGGCGCGGGCAGCAGCGCTCGATCGATCGGGCGTTTCTCGGGCGCCCTGGTCGGCGCGCTGCTGGTCGGTGGAATCGTCGTCGCATACGGTGTGCAGACGCTTGCGCCGAACGACCGGTCCTCCGTATCGCCTGCTGGCTCCGCAGCTACAAGCGCCGCATCAGAAAATGACCCACCAATCGCAGACGGCGATGGGAGCCTCGTCGACGCCGGAACACGAACGAGCGCGCGGCCCGCTCCCGCCACCGGGAGCCCCGCCGGGCCGTCGCCGAGCGATTCCGCCGCTTCTCAGCCGGCGGTGACCACGCGTCCGTCGGTGACGCCGTCACTGCATCCGGCTCCCGACCTCCCACTCATACCGTGGCCTGCATCGCCTCGGACGTCCCCCGAGATCAGCGCTACATCGCCCTCGACACCTCGACCGATAGCCCCTGGCCCGACGAGCCCCGATCCGACGGGCCCTGTGACGACGAGCCCCGATCCTACGAGCCCCGTCACGACGAGCCCCGTGACGACGACTCCCGCGAATCCGTCGCCCGGCGGTTCGACGGATCTGCCGCCAACGGAGGGCCCAGGGGAATCCACGACGCCCAGGCCCGCGACGGGCGGATCCACCGAGCTGTCGCCCCCGCCGGTTCCGGCGATCACCGTTCCCACGACAGATGTCAACGACACTCCGTCTCCGGGCTTGTCGCCACCGACGTCCGTGTGGGCACCGCCTCCGACTGTTCAGGAACAGGCCGAGCCGACGCCGCGATCGGAAGCACGGACAACGGCTGCTCCGCCACCGCCCCAGAGCTGACTCAGTCGCCGACTCGGGCGCTCCCGGCCAGGATGCTGACCGACACAGGCAGGCCCGGATCGGTCGCAACCCGAAGATCGGACGGCTCAGCTCCTGCTGCCACGAGATGCGCGCCGAGCGCCGCGATCATCACCCCGTTGTCGGTACACAGTCTGGGCTTGGGGATACGGAGTGTCAGACCTGCCGACGCACAACGTGACTCGACCAACGATCGAATTCGGGAATTCGCTGTCGCCCCTCCGCCCAGCACGAGGGTATCGACGTTCACGTCTTCAGCGGCGCGCAGTGCCTTCATGGTCAGAACGTCGGCGACCGATTCCTGGAACGATGCCGCGATGTCCGCGACCGGAACGATCTCGCCTGCGCGAGTACGCGCCTCGACGAAACGTGCGACGGCGGTCTTGACGCCCGAAAACGAGAAGTCGTAGCGGGCGTCCCGCGGGCCGGTCATCCCTCGGGGAAATGAAATAGCGTGCGGGTCTCCTTCGCGCGCAGCGTCATCGAGCGCCGGCCCACCTGGATAGCCGAGGCCGAGCAACCGAGCGACCTTGTCGAACGCTTCACCGGCGGCATCGTCGACGGTGGTGCCGAGTTCGACGATCGGTGCCCCGAGATCGTCGACGTGCAGCAAGTGCGTGTGGCCGCCCGAGACGAGAAGAGCTACACACGGGGGCATCGGTCCATGTTCGAGCGTGTCGACCGCTACGTGTCCTCCGAGATGGTTGACCGCGTAAAACGGCACTCCCCACGCGGCTGCATAGGCTTTGGCCGCAGCAACTCCCACCAGGAGAGCCCCGGCCAGTCCGGGCCCGATCGTCACTGCAACCGCGTCGGGACGATCGATGCCGGCAGCGGCGAGTGCGCGCCGCATCGTCGGGACCATCGCTTCCAAGTGCGCGCGCGACGCGACCTCGGGAACGACACCTCCGTACCGTGCGTGTTCGTCGACGCTCGATGCGACCTCGTCGGCAAGCAGTTCGCACACTCCCGAGTCGTGCCACCGGACGATTCCAACGCCCGTCTCGTCGCACGAACTCTCGATCCCCATGACGATCACGCCGATGCACCCGCCTTTCTGCTCGGTCGCTGCATCGTGAAAGCATCTGCGCCACTGGGTTGGTAGTAGTTTCGTCTGGTACCGACCACGGCGAAACCTTCACGAAGGTACAGCTCGAGTGCCGCCGTGTTGTCGGTACGGACTTCGAGGAACACCGACCCTCCGTGCGAATCCGCGGCCGCGAGAAGATCGCCCAGCAAACGTCCGCCGATACCGCGACGGTGCGCGGCCGGATCGACACCGATGGTGTGCACCTCGGATTCCGCGGACGCACCGGTGCCGAGCAATGCTATTCCTGCATAGCCGAGCAAGACGTCGCCCTCACGAGCGGCAACATAATGATTGTGCGGCGCAGCAAGTTCCGACAAGAACGCTTTCTCGGTCCACGGGTCGTCGCCGGGAAAAAGCAACCGCTCCAACTCGGCGCAGCGCGCCGCGTCGGAAGCAACCATCGGCGTGATCGATACTTCGTCTCTCGTGCCGGTCATCGGCTTGCCTGTTTCGCGGCTTCGCGTTCGGCGATGGTCTTCGCATCCGGCCGCCGCAGGTAGAGCGGAACGAGCGCGTCGGCGGCCTCGCCCGATCCGAGAGCATGCGCAGCCGCAAGCACGAGACCGTCCGGTGTGGGCGAGATCGCCTCACGCAGCGGGAGTTCGAACAGAGCAGCATGCTCTCGCGATCCGGCAACCGCTGTCGCCGAACCGATGTCGACCGAGTCCGCCGCGCCGACGTCAGGGCCCGAGACCCGAACCCCAGCGCTGTATCGAGCCGAGTAGACCTCGCGCCTGCGGGCATCGGTCACCACGAGCAGTTCCGGCTCGTCGGAAAGCTGGGCAGCTATGGCGTCGAGACTGCACACGCCGTGTACTGGGAGGCCGAGCGCGTCGCCGAAGGCCGACGCCGTGGCCATCCCGACGCGCAGGCCGGTGAACGGACCGGGGCCGACACCGACGACTACCGCATCGAGGTCCCGCGGAGTCAGGTTGACCTCCGCCAGACACTCGAGAATGCCCGGAGTGAGAACCTCCGCATGCAACCGGGGGTCGACAACGACGCGGGCCGCGAGGACTTCGGCCGCACCATCGTGAAAGCGGACCAGACCAGCAGTCACCGCGGGCGTGGAAGTATCGACGGCGAGAACAAGCACGATGGTTCAGACTACCCGCCCGCGGGCGGCATCTTGCATCCTGCGTCGAGCGCAGCCGGGCAGGTGCTACGGAGCCGCCACACGACTGACTCGAACGCGACGAACATCGGTGTCGGGATCCCGGCGGATTCGCACCGCGATGTGCCCATCGGACAGCGCCTCGACCAGGCCCTCTCCCCACTCGACCACCACGACAGCATCGGCGAGATCGGAATCGAGATCCAGAGCGTCGAGCTCGTCGAGGGCGGACTGCCCCGTCATGCCCAACCGGTAGGCGTCGACATGGACGAGTGCCACCGGCGGCAGACCACCGGGCCGCTCGCCCGGGCGGTGCTCACGCGCAATGACGAACGTCGGCGAGCTCACGCGACCCGTCACACCGAGACCCGCCGCGATACCCCTGGTCATAGCGGTCTTTCCTGCCCCAAGCGGACCGTCGAGCACTACGAGATCGCCTGCGACCAAAGTCTGTGCGAGTCGGTACCCCACCTGCTCGGTGTCCTCGACGGCCGCGAGCAGCATCTCGTCACCGTCGAACGCTAGTTCCTCGGCGTCAGACAATTCCCCTCCTGCCCGACCGCCTCTTCGCCCTCAACTCCATCGCCCGTGTGCCGAGCCGGATCAGTGCAGCGTTGACCTTGTCGGGAAATTCGAGTTGGACCAGATGTCCCGCCTGCCGGATTCGCACCATCTCGGCCTCGGGAAGGGCGTCGGCGAGAGCGACGGAGCTGTCGAACGGGATGATCCAGTCGTCGTCCCCGCAGATCACCGTCGCCGGAATACGGGCCAGCTCGACCAGGGCATCACTCTCGTCGTGCAATTCCAACGTCTCGAGAAAGTTCACGATGGTGACCACGGAGGTGTCGTCGATCATGCTCTGAGAGAAGTCGACGAGCCGCGGGCTCACTCGCGTTCCATACGACGCCGCCCTCAACACCGGAGCGATGAGCCTCTTGGCCGCACCGCGGCCGAACTGCACTACTCCCGGAGACGTGCGCACGGCGAGACGGAACGCATCGACGACGGGATTGTCGAGGCTGCGCCCGAGGCCGGTCTCGGCGAGTCCGGCCGCCGTCGTCGAGATCAGTGCGACACCCACCACGCGTTCGCGGACGAGTTCGGGCTTCTGCCGTGTCATCGACAACACCGTCATTCCCCCCATCGAATGCCCGATGAGGATGAGGTGCCCCCGCGGCGCGACGCTCCTGATGACTGCATCGAGATCGAGCCCGAGTTGAGCGATCGTGCAGCTCTCGGACGACGGAATTCCGGATCGGCCGTGGCCGCGCTGGTCGTAGAACACCATGCGAACCTTCGAGCCCCACTCCTGTTCCAACGCCTGACGCTGGAAGTGCCAGGAGGACATTCGCAGGCAGTAGCCGTGTACGAACACCGCGGTGATCGGGGCGTCGACCGGACCGACTTCCCGCACGGCGAGCGGGACTCCGTCGTCGGCGGTCACGATCGACCCGCGGTCGGCCTCCATCAACCCCAGGTTCTCCGTGGCCATCGGATCCTTGTTGGAGCGCAGGACGGTTTCGCGCACCGCGATGCCCACGCTGTTCAGGATGGAAAGGTTGCCGGGTAGCTTCACGTCGCCGCCTCCCCCGATGTCGTGTCGCCGGATGTCGTGTCGATGGACGTCGTTGGGCTCGGGGCAGTCGGCTGCACGGGGCCGCCGCGGTGGATACGGCGAGCGCGACCGCCGATCCGGGTGACGACCTCGTAGTGGATCGTGCCGAGCGTGTCGGCCCACTCCTGTGCGAGAGGTTCGCCGTCGACGCCGGAACCGAACAGAACAGCGGTGTCTCCGACTTCGACACCGCCACCGTTCGGACCGAGATCGACCACGAACTGATCCATGCACACTCGTCCCACCGACGGAAAGCGCCTGCCCCTTATCGAGACGTCGAATCGGCCACTCAAGTTCCGGGTGACGCCGTCGGCGTATCCCATGGGTACCAGTCCGACGACGGTGTCCTCCGCAGCCGTCCATGTGTGTCCGTACGAGACGCTCTCGCCTTTTCCGACACGCTTGACGAGCGCGATCTGCGACGTCACCGTCATCGCCGGAGTCAAACCGAAGTGGCTTAGCTCGGGAATCGGCGACAGCCCGTACGCCGCGATTCCCGGACGAGTCATGTCGAAACGCAGATCAGGTCGCGTCAGCGTGGCTGCCGAGTTCGCCAAATGCACGAGTTCGGGCGGCATCCCTGCCGAGCGGGCACGAACGACGGATTCGCGCAGAATCGTCGCCTGCCGGTCGTTGGCGGGATGTTCGGGGGTATCGGCGCATGCGAGGTGCGAGAACATCGCACGAAATCGCACGGACTCCTCAGCGGCCGCACGAGCCAGAAGTGGGAACACCTCGTCCAGGTCGCCAGGCAGCAGGCCGTTGCGGTTGAGGCCGGTGTCGATCTTCAGCGACACCACCGCGGTGTGCTGGACGCGCTGTGCTGCCGCGATGACGGCGGTCAACTGCTGTACCGAGGAGACAGCGATCTCGATCTCGTTGGCGATCGCCGGCGCGAAGTCCGTATCGACACCGTGGAGCCACGACAGTATCGGCGCTCCGATCCCCGCCGTGCGCAGCGCCACCGCCTCGTCGACCGTGGTTACTCCGAGCTCGGACGCACCGGCGCCCAGCGCGGCGCGAGCGACGTGTTCGGCACCGTGGTTGTAGCCGTCCGCTTTGACCACGACCATGGTCGCGGCGTCCGCTGAGTGTTCACGTAACACCCGAACGTTGTCGGCGACCGCGCCCAAATCGATTGTCACCGATGACCCTGCGCCGGTATCGGGGCTGCCCGGGCCAACAGCAATGCCGTTCACGCCGGTAGCTTGTGCGTTGTCCACAGCAGTCGATAGTGCCACCCACGGCACCGGAACGCGTATTCGCCCAAGGCGAGACGCCTCTGACGTCATCGCCCGACTGTGACCGAACGCACCGACCGAATCGCGTCGGGTACCGCCGTGAGCAGCGGACTGGCCGAAATCGGAGCTGCAAATTCACCGGTCGGCCCGTACGCTGCCGTCGCTGCCGCGAGCGCATGTACGCGAGCTCCGCATGCGGCTGCGGTGAGAGGCTCCAGTCCGTTCGCCACGAGCGCGCCTACGATGCCCGACAGCAC
The DNA here is from genome assembly GCF_003641205.1 of Rhodococcus sp. P1Y. Classification (NCBI taxonomy): domain Bacteria; kingdom Bacillati; phylum Actinomycetota; class Actinomycetes; order Mycobacteriales; family Nocardiaceae; genus Rhodococcus; species Rhodococcus sp. P1Y. Next base: position 2,837,867 of record NZ_CP032762.1, on the reverse strand, counting down.
GTCTCCCGAACCCGCCGTCGACGCAGCGGACCCGCCTGCATCGTTGACCAGCACCCGCCCGCTGGGATCGGCGATCACTGTGGCACGGCCCTTCAGCAGTACCGTCACTCCCCACTGGGCGGCAAGCGCGCGCACCGATCCGACACGATCCGGCCCAGGAGCAGATCCGGTCAGACGTTCGAACTCCCCCGCGTGCGGTGTCAGCACAGTAGGTGCGGACCGCCCGCGGACGAGATCGGGTGAGGACGCGAGAATCGTCAGCGCATCGGCATCGACCACCACCGGCACATCGGATTCCAGTGCGCCCGCCAGCCAGGATTTGGACATCTCCCCCGTGCCGAAACCCGGGCCGACCACCCATGCCTGAACTCGACCCGCGCTGCCCGGATCGGCCGCGGCCACGACCTCGGGATACCGCGATACGACGTCGGCGCCCGCACTTCCGACGTACCGGACCATTCCGGAGGTGGCGGCGACGGCGGCGCCCACGCTGAGCATGGCGGCACCGGGGAAGCGGTCGCTTCCTGCCATCACTCCGACGACGCCTTGCGAATACTTGTCGTCCGCGGCTGTCGGGATCGGCCACGTCGCGCCGACGTCCGCGGGCGAAAGCGAGCCGAGGAACCCCTCGGGCAAGGACAAGCCGATATCGATGAGTTCGACTCTGCCGCAATAAGGTACGGCCAATACGTGCGCCGGTTTGCGAGCACCGAATGCAACGGTGACCTCCGCGCGCACAGCCGGTCCGTCGACAGCGCCGGTGACCGGGTCGACCCCGCTGGGAATGTCGACCGCGATGATCGGAGCGGTAATTCTTCCGACGATGTCGGCCGCTTCCGGTCGCAGCGCCCCGCGGCCCGAGATGCCGACGATGGCGTCGATCACCACGTCGGGCGTTCCGGGTTCGTCGACCACACGACCTCCGGCTCGCCGGAACTCCGCGAGCCCGCCTGGATGAGCTCGCTCCGGGGCCAGCAAGACCGCGGTTACCCGCGCGCCGCGGCGCCGAAGAATCGCGCCCGCGAACAAGCCGTCGCCCCCGTTGTCGCCGGATCCGACGAGAACACAGATCTCACGCCCGGCGACTCCGCCGGTGCGATCGATCGATTCGGCAGCCACGACGCCGGCCAATCCGTGTGCGGCCCTGCGCATCAGCGTTCCGGCAGGTAGTGCATCGAGCAACGGCCGTTCGGCGCCGCGTACCTGTTCTGGCGTGTAGTAGCTCCGCATCGGGTGTCTCTCTCCCCCTCCTCCGACCGGACTACTCGACGGTGACCGACTTCGCCAGGTTTCGCGGCTTGTCGACGTCGTAACCGCGCGTCTGCGCGACCTCGGCGGCGAAGACCTGAAGCGGGACCGTCGACAGCAACGGCTGCAACAGGGTCGGCGCGGCCGGGATCTCGATCAGGTGGTCTGCGAACGGACGTACTGCGTCGTCGCCTTCCTCGGCGATGACGACCGTGCGCGCCCCGCGCGCCTGAATTTCACGAATGTTGCTGAGCAACTTCGAATGAAGTACTGCCCGCCCCTTCGGCGACGGCATCACGACGATGACGGGCAAACCGTCTTCGATCAGCGCGATCGGGCCGTGCTTGAGCTCGCCGGCTGCGAACCCCTCGGCGTGCATGTACGCAAGTTCCTTGAGCTTGAGAGCGCCTTCGAGGGCCACCGGGTAGCCGACGTGGCGCCCGAGGAACAAGATGGTCGGCGACGTGGCAAGTTCGCGCGCCAGCTCCCGAACCGGTTCGACCGAATCGAGAACGCGTTGAACCAGTTCCGGCATCGCTTCCAGGTCGGCGAACTCGCGCGCAACCTCGTCGGGGTACTTGGTGCCGCGCGCCTGGGCCAAGGCCAGCCCGACGAGATAGTTGGCCGTGACCTGTGCGAGAAAGGCCTTCGTCGATGCGACGCCGATCTCGGGTCCGGTCCTCGTGTACAGCACGGCATCGGCCTCACGCGGAATTTGCGAGCCGTTGGTGTTGCACACCGCGAGGACTTTCGCGTTCTGCTCCTTGGCGTGGCGAACAGCCTCCAACGTGTCCGCTGTCTCCCCCGACTGGGAGATGGCCACGACCAGTGTCGACCGATCCAGCACCGGATCGCGGTACCGGAACTCACTTGCCAGCTCTACCTCGACCGGAAGCCGCGTCCAGTGTTCGATCGCGTATTTCGCAAGAAGTCCGGAGTGGTACGAACTGCCACAGGCCACGACGAAGATCTTGTCGACGTCGCGCAATTCCTGGTCCGACAATCGTTGCTCGTCGAGCACGATCCGTCGGTTCTCGAAGTGTCCCAGTAGCGTGTCCGCGATGGCGGTCGGCTGCTCCTGGATCTCCTTGAGCATGAAGTAGTCGTAGCCGCCCTTCTCGGCCGCGGCCAGATCCCAGTCGATGTGGAACGGGCGTCCCGACGCCTCTTCCCCGTCGAATCCGGTGATCTCGTATCCGTCTCGGGTGATGACGACGACCTGGTCCTGACCGAGTTCGACGGCCTCACGGGTGTGCTCGATGAACGCCGCGACGTCCGAGCCGAGGAACATCTCGCCCTCGCCCACTCCGACGACGAGTGGGGTCGACCGGCGGGCAGCGACGATGGTGTCGGCATGATCCGAGTGGGTGAAGACGAGAGTGAACGCGCCCTCGAGCCTGCGGAGAACAGCCTTCGCACTGGCTACGAAGTCACCCTTCGTAGCGCCCGACGCGTAGGCGCGGGAGACCAGATGCACTGCGACCTCGGTGTCGGTGTCGCTCGAGAACTCGATTCCTTCGGTTTCGAGTTCGGCGCGCAGAGGACCGAAGTTCTCGATGATGCCGTTGTGCACGACCGCGACCGAACCGGAGGCGTCACGGTGCGGGTGCGCGTTGCGGTCCGTCGGGCGACCGTGGGTGGCCCAGCGGGTGTGCCCCATGCCTGCCGTGCCTGTGAACTTCTCGGCGCCGATCTCGTCGAGCTCGGCCTCCAAGTTGGCAAGACGGCCTGCTTTACGTTCGACCGCGGTGTTGCCCGCACCGTCGAGAATTGCGATGCCCGCCGAGTCGTAGCCCCTGTATTCCATGCGCCGAAGCGCCTCGACCACGACGCCCAGAGCTGGGCGGTGACCGACGTATCCCACGATTCCGCACATGGTGGTTCAGGGTACCCGTCGCCGCAGCGCCCCCATACCTGCGTCGAGGACACACGATCCGATAGCGTTGCGGCTGTGGCGACACCAAAGAAGCTCGCAGGTGAATTAGGTAGACGTGGACCGCACAAGGTGCTGCGGGGCAATCTGGCTCTCGCCGGTCAGCCCGGCATCGTGTTCACCCCTGCCACCGGCTACAACCTGCCTGCGGTGGCCTTCGGCCACGGGTGGTTGCTCGGTGCAGAACGGTATGCGAACACCCTGAAGCATCTCGCGTCGTGGGGAATCGTTGCCGCTGCACCCGACACCGAGCGCGGGCCACTTGCATCACATCGCGGCCTCGCTGCCGATCTCGGCACAACCCTCGACATCGTCACCGGCGTACGACTCGGCACCGGCGACATCAGCGTTCATCCGGACAAACTGGCGGTAGCAGGCCACGGGATGGGTGCGAGCGTCGCCGTACTCGAAGCCGCTGCCCGTTCCGACATAAAAGCGGTCGCCGCGTTGTACCCGGCACCGTCGTCCCCCAGCGCCGAGGACGCCGCGGCAACCTTGTCGATTCCGAGTCTCGTTCTCGGCGATCCAGCGCTCACCGACTCGCTCAACGACAACACCCTCTCGCTTGCAGGGGCGTTGACAGGCCCGTCGACGTTCCGACGCCTGTCCAAAGGGACGTCGGACGGAATCGTCGAGGGTCGTCGCCTCTTGAGCCCTCTCGGCGTAGGAGGCACCGAGAAGGCCACCGTGCACACCACCCGCGCTCTGCTCACAGCCTTTCTGCTGTTCCACCTGACGGGTGACAAGCAGTACGGCGAACTCGCCGGTGCTGCAGAAGTGAAGGGCACCAAGGTGGTCGACCCACACGCACCGATCGCAGATCAGCCGAAGCCGAGCCCGCTGTCGGCAATCCGCGCAGTCGTCGGTCGCTGATCACCCCTGACCGGGGTCACACCAGCCAGCTCGACGGCGGTTCATCGTCCGGTGTCTCCGCGTACGGATGTGCGCCGGGGATCGGGTCGATCCGCTGCGGCTTCGACTCACTCGCGACAGCTCGTACCGCGTCCTCGAAGCGTTTTCGCGACGCGGTCATGGCATCGGAGTGCTCGTTGGCAATTCGATCGAACCGTGCCCTCCACCAGTCGGTCACAGTGGGCCCGCCTCTGCTATTCGTGCACCCGACGCGGGTGATTCACTTGCGGCCGGTGGGTCCGCGACCGTGCCCTCGTGCTGCGGATCCGGAGCGGCCGGAGGTATCGGGGCGTCCGGTATCGGGGCGTCAGGCGGCGCTGGACCGTCGACAGGTGTCACCGGTTCTCCCTGGTGCGGAGGATCGGGATCCGTGGGCGGATTCGCCGGCACGACATCCTGCGGTTCGACAGCGGTGACGACCGGCTCGGGACCGACGGTCGGTGGCGGCATGACCTCGGCAGCGGGAAACACCGGTGCCTGAGCCTGCATCTGCTCGACAATCGGGAGTCCGAACGGACCGGGCCTCAGTTCGAAACGCGTGTTGTCCCCGTTCGGGGCTCTCAGATCCAATGCGACTGTTCCATTGTGCGCCAACGACAACCGCGCACTGTGCCCGTCGAGCGCAGCTTCGAGGTGGCCGCGTTCGGTGAAACCGTCGACGACCGGCGCAGGTGGAATCAGTGCCGGCACGTGCGGAACAGGGCCGGTCGATACGTTCGGTCCTGGTGCGTGATCGATGCCGGACTTAGACCAAGACCCAGGGCCTGGCGGTGGCTGCGGCCCGACATCGACGGGCGAAATCGTCGGCGTTCCCGTTCCCGGCGTCTGCGGGCGCGGTTCAGGCTGTGAGCCCGGTGCAGGCTGGCCCTCGTCACCGGGCGACGAAAGCTTCTCGCACGCGTCGTCGAGCAAGGCCTTCACTTGCGAGGTCAGATCCTGCCCGGCCCTCTCGATCGCCGCGACGATGTCTCGGCCGCTGGGTAGGTCACCGAACATCGAACGGAGCGCGGCAGGCAGGTCGTGCGGAGGCAACGCCGACCCGGGCGACGACTCTGCGGCCCCAGGTGTTCCAGTTGCACCGGTTGCAGGTTCACGATCGTCCGGGCCGTCCCCGCCCGAGGGGCCGACCCGAGGCCGAACCGTAGATGCGTCGGGCTCGCGGACCGAAGTCTGTGCACCGCCGCCGGCACCGCCATCAGCACCGGGACCGGGACCGGGACCGGGACCGGGACCGCCACCATGGCTGGCACCTGCACCGGCAGGTTCGGTTGGTAGCGCGACCGTACGGGGAGCCGGAAAAGCACTCGTCTCGACGGCTTCGGCGAGTTCGGCCAACGTCGTCAGATAGTTGCGCACTGCGATGTCGGTCGACACGCACGCATCCACAAGGTGCTGAGCGGCCGCCGAAACGATTCGAGCAAAGGTGTTGCCGAGCCATTCCTGACACACACCTCGAGCATGAATCAGAGCGATTTCGAGTGAGTTGACGGTCGGAGTCGGCGGCAGCAGTGATGGCAAGACGACGCCGGGCAGAGGCGTCGGCGCGGGTGCGACGACTGCAGGCAGGTAGGGGGCAACGACGTCGATGAAGTTCTGACCGTGCGCCGTGATCAAGGGGTTGTCATCGATGCTCAGTTGGGCCAGGGCATCGATCGCTTCGACGCCGATCAGCGGGATCCCGTCGATCGACGACCGATCGGGCGCGCCGAGGCCGGTCGGGTCGAACGCCGAGACGTCGGCCGCTTTCGCGTCCAACACCGATCGGATCTGATCGACGGCACACGACATCGCCGTAGCCAAGTGGTACGTCGCCTCGGTTCGCTGCGAACCGAGTGTTCGGTCCGCGCGGACGTCGGCGAGAGCCTGCTGGCCGGCTGTGCCCACCCAGGCGCCCGACAGAGTGTCCACCAACATGCTCTGGTGCTCCACCTCCGCCCTCGCGGCAGTGACAGCGTCACCGAGCACCCGAGCATCGTCAGCCAAAACGTCCAGGTCGAGTCCTCTTTGCTCGTCGTAGCGTGCGCACAACCCTGGATACGTCCAAGGCGAATCGGACACGACGCGATGAAGGATGGGGATGTACTTCTCGAAGTACATCAGCCCCACGGCGCCCGAGTCGAGAATCTGGTCGACAGTGCGGCCCGTCACCGCCGACCACCCTGATCCGCCATGAACGACGCCGTATAACCATCCGAGCCCTGATACCCCGCGACACTTGCTCGCAGCGCTCCGGCGTTGTCCTCGCTCGCCTCGCTCCACCGACGGAAGCTCGCCTCGACTCCGTCAAACCGTAAAGCGATCCGTGCGCCGAGTTCACCGTAGTTGCGTCCGGCGGTATCCCCGTCGAACGCGAGCTTCGCGATCTCGCCCGCCACGGCGCCGATCACCTCGGACGAATGTTCGAATCCGAGCGCCACTTCGGCGACTTTCTCGACATCGATCTCCATCTTCGGCCAATCCCCCACGTCGTCGCGATCGAAGAACGCATACCGTTCCTGCTCTGTTCGACGCAGCCCGCACGGAAACGGTTCCGCTCGGCGTCCGGTAACGTCCGATGTCGGTAACTCGTGTCACATATAAAATCCACGTCGAGGAGATTCGAATGCACATCGGTACGTCCCTGAACTACTCGGGCGGATTCAAGGAAACCGTCGCCGAGGTGACCGAACTCGAAAAAGCAGGACTCGACATCATCTTCGTGCCCGAGGCCTACTCGTTCGACGCGGTCAGCCAACTCGGCTTTCTGGCCGCGAAGACCTCGACCATCAAGATCGCGTCCGGGATCTTCCAGATCTACACCAGAACCCCTTCGCTGACCGCGATGACGGCCGCCGGTTTGGACTATGTGTCCGAAGGTCGCTTCGTGCTCGGCCTCGGCGCGTCCGGTCCTCAGGTCGTCGAGGGTTTCCACGGCGTCAAGTACGACGCACCGATCGCCAGGACTCGCGAGGTCATCGAGATCTGCCGCCAGGTCTGGCGCCGCGAGAAGGTCGAGCACCAGGGGAAGTACTACCAGATTCCGTTGCCGGCCGACAAGGGAACCGGACTGGGCAAGCCGCTCAAGCTCATCAATCACCCTGTCCGCGATCGCATCCCGGTCGTCATCGCCGCACTCGGCCCGAAGAACGTCGAACTCACGGCCGAGATCGCAGAGGGATGGCAGCCGATCTTCTACTACCCGGAGAAGGCCGATCAGGTCTGGGGCGATGCATTGACCGCAGGTAAGGCGAAGCGCGATGCTGCTCTCGGTGATCTCGAAGTGTTCGCCAGTCCCACACTCGCGATCGGCGAGGACGCCGAGAAGTACCTACCGTGGGTGAAGCCGCATTTGGCCCTGTACATCGGCGGAATGGGCGCCAAAGGCAAGAACTTCTACAACGACCTCGCGCAGCGCTACGGCTACGAAGCAGAAGCCGAGAAGATTCAGGACCTCTACCTCGCGGGCAAGAAAGAGGAAGCAGCAGCGGCAGTTCCGGACGAACTGGTGCGCGCGGTCAATCTCATCGGGCCGGAAAGTTACGTCAAGGAGCGTGTCGCGGCGTTCGCCGAAGCCGGCGTCACGACGCTGAACGTCACACCCCTTGCCGATGACACCGCAGGTCGCGTTGCGCAGTTGACTGCGCTACGCAACCTCACCGCCTGACGTTCAGACCTGCCCGACCCGGCTCGCCAGATCCTCGGCGAGTCGGCGGGCGAGGTCGGGCTCTTCAGCCTCGACCATGACCCGAACCAGTTGCTCGGTGCCACTGGGGCGCAACAACACTCGACCCGTGTCGCCCAACACGCGCTCGACCTCGGCGACACTTTCGAGCACCGACGGCGCCGATGCGACTGCGCTCTTGTCCGAGACCTTCACGTTGATGAGCACCTGCGGCAGCGTTGTCATCACCGACGCGAGATCCGCGAGCGATTTCGACGTGGTCGCCATTCGTCCCATCACGAGCAAGGCCGTCAGAACACCGTCGCCCGTCGTTCCGAACTCCGGGATCACGACGTGCCCGCTCTGCTCGCCGCCGAGCGCGAATCCACCGGCCCGCAACTCTTCCAGCACGTATCGGTCACCCACTGCGGCCGTTCTGACCGAGATACCTGCCTCACGCATCGCTATGTGCAAACCCAGGTTGCTCATGACAGTAGCGACCAAAGTGTCCTCGACGAGGCTTCCGGATTCCTTCATCCCGACCGCGAGGACGGCCATGATCGCATCGCCGTCGACGATCGCACCGGTCGCGTCCACGGCAAGACACCTGTCGGCGTCACCGTCGTGCGCGATCCCCAGATCCGCCCCGTGCTCGACGACCGACTTCTGCAGGTCGTCCATGTGCGTCGACCCACAGCCGTCGTTGATGTTCAGCCCGTCCGGTTGAGCGTTGATCGCCACGACCGTCGCACCCGCAGCCGCGTAGATCCTCGGCGCCACCGCCGAAGCCGCGCCGTGCGCGCAATCGACCACGACGGTCAACCCGTCGAGCGATCCGGTCAGCGCTTTACCCACGTGTGCGACGTATCGGTCAGCGGCGTCAGGAGCTTGCCGTACTCGACCGATGTCGGCACCGGTCGGGGACTGCGCCAGCCGAGGCTCGGCGATGGCAAACTCGATGCGGTCTTCGACGTCGTCGTCGAGCTTGCGTCCGCCTGCGGCGAATATCTTGATTCCGTTGTCCGGCATGGGATTGTGCGATGCCGAGATCATCACACCGAGTGCAGCGCCGTACTCGGCAGTGAGAAATGCGACTGCGGGCGTCGGCAGAACACCGACATCGACGACGTCGACACCGGACGCGGTGAGTCCGGCCGTGACGGCTGCCGCGAGCATCTCCCCGCTCGCGCGTGGATCTCGACCCACGACCGCGAGCAGTCTGTTGCCGGACGGCGGTGCAAGCACCTCAGCCGCAGCCTTGGCCACCTTCAATGCCAATTCCGGGGTCAACAGCCCGTTGGCCAGACCCCGTACGCCGTCGGTACCGAACAGTCGAGTCATGCCGACACGTCCCCCTTAGCCGGAAAGTAAAAGCAGAAGTTCGAAACAAAAGCCGCGAGGGCAGGCATCCGGTACAGATGGACGCCTGCCCTCGCGGGTAGATCGGTGTAAAACGTCAGCGCTTGGAGTACTGCGACGCCTTACGGGCCTTCTTCAGGCCGTACTTCTTACGCTCGACTGCACGGGCGTCACGCGTGAGGAAGCCTGCAGCCTTGAGCGGCGGGCGATCCTCCGGGGTGACCTCGATAAGTGCGCGCGAGATGGCCAGACGCAAAGCGCCTGCCTGACCCGAAGGTCCGCCACCGTGCAGAAGCGCGATGACGTCGAAGGACTCTGCGCGATCGACGAGAACCAGCGGAGCCTTGATCAGCTGCTGGTGCACCTTGTTCGGGAAGTAGTCTTCGAGGCTACGGCCGTTGAGCTTGAAGCCACCGGTGCCCGGCGAGAACCGGACGCGAGCAACAGCTTCCTTACGACGACCGACGGTCTGGACCGGGCGGTCGAACAGGATCGGCGCAGGCGCTGCTGCGGCTTCGATCTCTTCGACGACCTCGGGATCTTCGACTGCCACGAACTCGTCCGCGGCGATCTCGACCTCTGCGGACTCGATGTCAGACGGGTTCTCCTGCGACGTCACGTCATTTCCCTCCGGCGCCGTCACTGGGACACCTGCTTGATCTCGAACGGAACGGGCTGCTGAGCGGTGTGGGGGTGGTTCGGTCCCGCGTACACCTTGAGCTTGCCCGCGATGGCATTACCGAGCTTGTTCTTGGGGATCATGCCCTTGACGGCCTTCTCCACGAGACGATCGGGGTGAGACTCCAGCACCTGGCGAGTCGAACGCGACTTCAGGCCGCCCGGATGACCGGAGTGGTGGTGGTGGAACTTGCCGTCGAGCTTGTTGCCACTGATGGCAACTTTCTCGGCGTTGATGATGACGACAAAATCGCCACCGTCGACGTTGGGTGCGTAGGTCGGCTTGTGCTTGCCGCGGAGCAGAGTCGCAGCCTGGACGGCAAGGCGTCCGAGCACGACGTCCGTAGCGTCGATCACATGCCAAGTCCGGGTGGTGTCCCCGGCCTTCGGGCTATATGTAGACACAGAAATTCCTGTCTTCATGATGTCGCTGCTGGCCAAGACGAGTTGATGACCTCGGCGGCCAGTTGAGACCCGAGATCAAGAGCTCGACACGCGTAAAAGCGCGGCGAGCCCATACACGCCAAAGGAGGACGATACCGGGTACGTGTCTCCCAGGTCAAAACGTGCTTTCTCCCGGGGCTCCCGCCTAGCGAAGTCGCGCGCACCCGATGCAGCGACGCGCGGCAGGCAATGCGTCGAGACGGGCGTCGGCAATGGCCTCGCCGCACCTCTCGCACGTGCCGTAGGTTCCGGCGACGACCCGCCCCGAGGCCTCGTCGAGTTCCCTCAACTCGTTCTCTGCGTCCCGGGCGAGTGAGCCGACCGTCGCTCGCTCGAACGCGATGGTCGACCCCTCTGGGTCGTGCTCGTCGTCGTCGGTGGACCACTTCGATCCTTCGACGATCGCCAGGAACTGCGCACGCAACGATTCGAGCCGGGCCGTGACGATCGTTCTCGCCTCGTCGATCCGTCGAATATCACGCTCCACGCATGCCAGTGAACTACGAAACGCCGACCCGCGCAGCATTCGGCCCCGATGTCGATCGACATCGGGGCCGTAGTGAGCGCAGGGATCGGATAAGTCCGAATCCTAGGAGAAGCGAGACCTGTTCACTGCTTCCTGCTCCTGCATCCGCTGGTTGCCGGAGTTCACCGCGCCGATCAGGCTCTGAAGAACGCCGTTCAGTTCGGCCTGCGCCGAATTCCACTCGGCCTGCTTCACCTGGTACGCGTCGGAGTCCGCGCCCTGCCAAGTCGCGACCAGCGGCTGTATCGTGGACTTGACCTCGTCGAGGCGCTCGTTCAGCGACGACCATTTGGTCGTCAGCCCACCGGCGAGATCCCCGATCGCGCCGAAGTTGTACTTGATTTCACCGTTCATCATCGATTCCTCGCGTTGATTCGGTCGACAGACGTCGACTCGGAATGGGCTTGCATACTTCGTGTCACGACTACGAGAACGGCCGATCAGAGGTTGAGGCTGCTGCCGACCGTATTGATCTGGGAGACGTTGTCCTGCTCGGATTGGTCGTACTGAACACCGCTGGTCTTGATCGACTCCCCGATGCCGGCGAGCGCGTTCTCCAACTTGAATGCACTGGAGTCCCAGCTGGTCATGACCTGCGCGAACGTGGTCGACGCCGTGCCCTTCCATATTCCGGACGCTGCAAGATCCACGTCCGCACGCAACGCGCGCAGAAGTCCGCCGATCTGCTCCCTCAGACCATCGACCTTCGCGGACACTGCGAGCATGGTCTGAATGTCGGTTTCTGCCATGATCGACTCCTTCACGTTCTTCGGTTTCGAGCACTCGGGCGAATACTCGGTCGAGGCTTCGGATCGCCGCGGCGCACCTGCGGATCTCCCCCTACATCTGATTGGACGCAGCTACATGGGCGTTCGGTTCCATCGAAAGCAGGAATTCTCGAAATGCTGTTCGCGATCACCCGATATCCGCGACAACCAAACTTGCGACGGCGAGGTCGCAGTCGCCCGCAAGCGTGGGCTCGTCCCCTTCCGCGCTTTGGCAACCGATGCTGACCTGAAGATCGTCGTCGACGAAGATCCGCCAGTGCACGACCGAAAAATCTCCAGGTGATTCGACATAGGAAATACCGGTTCTTCCCCCGAAATCAGTTGCACGCGTGTAACTCCCAAATGAGCTACCCTCTCCGCGCGAAGCAAGTTGCCCCTCCAGGTCATTCGCGACCTCGTCGAACGTCGTGCCAGGTCTCAATTCCACACTCGTCACGACAATCCTGCGTTCCGGCAGGTCGACAGGCACGAGAAGAACTCGTCCCGGTTCGACGCGCTCCGACCACGAAGCGGGTACTTCCACGCTCGCTCGCCCGAACGTGAATCGCGTCGTACGAGGGGCTGGCTCGGTCGGCGTCGCGGCCGAGGTGGTCGTGGCTGTCGCGGTGGTAGTCGGAATGCTCGAGTCGGGTTCGGATCGAGGAACGGGGGGCGACGGAGTTTGCGAGGACCGAGCCGGGATCGCCACGGGCGTCGGTGAATCGGAGACGGCTCGAATCGCCACGACTCCGAGAACGACGGCCAGCACGACTGCGACCGCGGCCCCCACTGCCAGCATGGCAGTGGGGCGCTCGGACGGAGGCGTCGACGCCACCTCGTCCAACCATGCCGCTGCACGGGCCGTTCTCGGCGGTGGCAGAAATAAGTCGCTGGGCGATGCGGCCGGGTTCGGGTCGCGGACACCTGCAGGCTCGGACAGCCCGATTCCCACCGCCGCGGATCGAACGATGTCGGACCCGGACACTTCACGAACACGGTAGGAGTTGTCGCCGAGGATGTCCGTCGGCAACGTGGTGAGGCTCGTTGCGAGCACCACCACGTCGATCGGGCCCCGCCCGGACCCCGTTGCCGCACAGGCCGAGACGCGTTGTGTGATCGAGGCACGCGCCCCGCTGTCGCCTCCCCCACCCCCGAGATCGTCAGCCCTGAGATCTACAGCGCCGACTGCGTCCCACCGAACGGCCCGTTCGTACGCGCTCGCCGGTCGATCCGGCGCGGGCCCAGGCGATGAAAGCGACAGACTGCTCACCGTGGACGCGAACTCGCCGACCTCCACGACCACCGCGAAGGACGGCGCACGTTCGCCCAGCGACCGCACGGCCGCCGACGCGGCGTCGATCACCACCACTTCGCGGGCAAGGGCCGCCGCGGCACGTCGAACCACCGTCTGCCTGTGGACACCCCACGACGACGGGCAGATCACCTCGAGTAGGTCGACCGGGGCGACGGCGCCGGACCACGCCAGCGCGTCGCCGATCGTTCCACCGACTACCTGCTCTATGGGCACAGGAGTCGAACCGATCACGATCTCGTCGTCGTCGATGTATGCCCACGGAAACCGTTCGATCTCCGATGACGACAGATCCTCCTCGTCGGCTCTGGTTCGCCCCTCGTCCGCCGGCCGTAGGAACGCAAGCACGCCTGCGCGCATTGTCAGGGCAGTGTCGAACCGATGCTGCCGCACAACGTCGTCCGTGCCCACCCCTACCGAGACGAACCCGTCGCCGAGGTGCACCGCGGCGTGGACGCGAACGGAGTTCATTCCGGCGACCACGCGAGCTGCACCAGAGATTGACCTCGCCTGTCCACCAGAATTCCACGTCCAGGTTGCATCGGAGACGGTTTGACCGCGCCGATCAAGTTGCCCTCGTCGCGGCTTCCGCTCATCACGAGCCCCGGAGAGACCAGATCACGCATGCGAGAGATGATCTGGTCGTACATCGTTCGCGATGCGCCCCCGGAACGGCGCGCCACGACGAGGTGCAATCCGATGTCGCGGGCATGCGGAAGGTAGTCCGCCAACACCGTGAGCGGATTTCCCGACGCCGTCGCAACCAGGTCGTAATCGTCGACGACGACGAAGATTTCCGGCCCACTCCACCACGACCGCTCGCGCAGCTGTTGCGGCGTGACGTCCGGCCCGGGCATGCGTTCGGCGATCTTCGACGCGAGTTCGTTCATCATCGTCGACAGGACGGATTGAGACGCCGCGTATCCGGCGAGGTGGTCGGAGTCGACCACTCCCAGCATCGTCCGTCGATAGTCGGCGAGAATCAGCTTGACCTGCGAGGGCGAGTTCGCTTGCACCAACGACGAGCAGATGGATTTGAGCAACGCAGTCTTGCCGCACTCCGTGTCACCGAATACCAGGAAATGTGCCTGTTCCGCAAAATCGATTGCTACAGGGCTCAGTTCCGCCTCGTCGATCCCGACCGGAACCCACAGCTCAGGTACGGCCCCCCGCTCACGCGGCCACCGACCGACCAGCGACCTCCGCAGTTCGGTCAGCGGCAGGTTGTCCGGCAACATGCGTACTGTCGGCGCCTTGTGGCCGACGAATCGCGCACCGATCGTCGATACGGCCGACGAGATGCCGACGCCGAGATCGGATGTCGACTCCGAGCCGTCCAGTCGCGGGAGCCCGATCAGCAGGTGGAGGCCGTCCTTCGTCATCCCTCGACCTGGGCGGCTTTCCGGGACCTGGGCGGCCTTGGCCCTCCCGAACTCCGAGTCCGACGCGTCGCCCAGCCTGAGCTCGATTCGGGTACCGATCAAATCCTTGGTGGCGGGACGTATCTCGGCCCACCTCGACGCGGTGACGAGAAGATGAACTCCGTACGACAGACCCTGAGCGGCGATTGCCGCGAGTTGTGGTTCGAGTGACTCGAAATCGGACCTGATGGATCCCCATCCGTCCACGACGAGGAACACGTCACCGAAAATATCCTCGTCGTCGGTTCGAGACGCGGTCCGCGGATCGGCCCGGCGACGTCGAAGATCAGGCATCGAGTCGATACCTCGCTGGCGAAAGATGCGTTCACGCCTGCCGATCACCGACGTGACCTCGGCGACGGTTCTTCGCACCCGGTCTACATCGAGTCGGTTGGCAACCGAACCCACGTGAGGAAGGTCGGCGATACCCCCCAGAGCTCCCCCGCCGAAGTCGAGGCAGTAGAACTGCACCTGACGGGGAGTGTGCGTGGAGGCCAGGGACATGACCAGCGTCCTCACCGCCGTCGACTTGCCGGATTGCGGCCCGCCGACAATTGCTGAGTGCCCCTGTGCGGCAGAGAGATCGACCTGCAGAAGTTCGCGTCGTTGATCGAACGGTCGATCGACGACGCCGATGGGAACCCGAAGCGTCGCGATTCTCTCCTCACCTGCACCGGCGATGTCGACGAGGAGTCCGTCGAGACTCGGCGACCGATCGAGCGGTGGCAGCCACACGTCGTGCGCCGGCGTCCCGTGACCGCGAACTCGGTCCACGACGACATCGAGAACGGTTCGACCGTCCTGAGACGCCGCAGGGTCCTCGTCGGCAGGCGCTCGACGCTCATGGTCGGCCGGCACCGAGGACACGTCCGTCGACAGCGCCGGTGCAACTGGAACCGGAAAGGCTCCGAACACCCGCGGGCGAATGTCGTCGACCGTGTGCCCGTTTCCCACGGACGCCGCTCGCGGGCGAACATAAGGTCCCGACACATAGGCGGCTGCGAAGCGCATTATTTCGGCAGAGTCGCATTTGAGATAGCCGGCACCGGGTTGCGCAGGCAAGTGGTAGGCGTCGGGCACTCCCAGGACAGTCCTGGACTCGTTGGCGGAGAAAGTCTTCAGCCCGATTCGATAGGACAGATGACTGTCCAGCCCGCGCAGTTTTCCCTCCTCCAAACGTTGGCTCGCGAGGAGAAGATGCATGTGCAACGACCTACCCAGGCGTCCGATCGCGACGAACAGATCGGCGAAGTCCGGCTGTTGACTCAACAACTCGGAGAACTCGTCCACGACGATGAACAGCGCAGGCATCGGTGCCATAGCGGCCCCACCCGCTCGCGCCTTTTCGTAATCGGTCACATTCGCGAAGTTGCCCGCGTCGCGCAACGCCTCTTGCCTGCGGTTCATCTCACCCGCCAGCGCATCCTTCATTCGGTCGACGAGGGCAAGATCATCGGACAAGTTGGTGATGACCGCCGCAACGTGAGGAACGTCCTCCAAGCCGGCGAACGTCGCCCCACCCTTGAAGTCGACGAGCACGAGATTCAGCTGATCCGGGCTGTGTGTGGCGACCAGACCGAGGACAAGAGTGCGCAGGAACTCGGACTTCCCGGACCCTGTTGCACCGATACACAGCCCGTGCGGACCCATACCGTTCTCCGCCGATTCCTTGAGATCGATCTCCACCGGACTTCCGTCGGGTGCGACACCGATCGGCACGCGCAAGCGATCGCGCCCACGCCGTGGTGTCCACATCCGAGCGGGGTCGAGCGCACCGACATCGCCGATGGCGAGCAGACGGTTCCAGCTCGAGATCGAGTCCGTGTCGCTCACCGAGGAGTCGACGCCGGTACTCGACGTCGTTCTGAAGGGCGACAGACGACGCGCAACGGTCTCTGCTTGCGCGAGACTCATGGTGTCCGCACGACCGAAGATCTCGACGTTCGGTCCACTCACAGCGCCGACCTTGCCGCCCTCGACGATCAGGCGAAGACCACGGCTCGCGGCGAGCGAGGTGGCGAAGTCGGACAGATCCACGACGGTGACGGCTTCGAGCCCGGTCCGGATCACGTCGGTACCACTGTTGTCGAGTAGACCTCCGTCGACGACGATGACGAAGTGCGGAACTCCTGGGGTCGCGGGCGCGCCGCGACTGAACCGGTTTCGAAGCGAGAGATGTTCGCCGAGAGCGGTTTCGAGTTCGAGGAACGAACCGTAGATCATCCGCGCGGTTCCTACCCCGTCGCTGATGATGTCGTGCTGGGCGTGGGGCAGCCATTTGACCCAATCCCAGTGGTACACGGTGTCCGGCCCACAGACGACCGCGACTTTCACATGGTCCGAATCGTGAAAAGTGCACAGCGACGCCAACAGAGCGCGAACCGTGGAGCGCGCGGCCGAGCGGTCACCTGCGATGGACATGGCCGCGAATCCACGCAGTGACACGGCGGTCGGCAAATCCTCCACCACCGAATGTGTGCGGACGAACCGTCTCAGCGACACCGCGGACACCGGCTCCAACTCCTCGACGGGGCCGGTCTCCGGTGGAACAAGACGCGTGGCGAGCCGCTGGGAGCCGCGCCCGATCCGTGCGTGACAGAAATCGGGATCCGCGCTGCGCCGCTCCCACATTCGTTCCGTGCCGACGAACGTCCACAGAACGTCGGGAGCCGGGTGGGACCACTCGAGCGCAGTACGTTGATCGATCGAGGTGATCCTCACGTCCTTGCGCAGCTGATCGAGGTATCGAAGATAGTCCTTGCGGTCCTCGTTGGCTTCCGCCGTTCTGGCCCCGCCGCCCCTGCCGCCGCCCGCAACCATGCCGAGCATCGAGACCAACATCATCGCCGGGAACATCAACATCATCGGGTTGGCGGCCATGCCCGAGGTGAACATGAGCGCCACCATCCCGACCATGGCCGCCACCATGACGACGGGCATCAGCTTGGTCATCAGGTTGCCGGGAACGATCCTCGGGATCTCCGGCGGCGCCTGCAACGTCACCTCACCGCCCGGTGTCCGGGGCACGGCTCGTCGCGCGCCGCGAACGAATCGGACGGTACTCACGCTTGCACCACGATCACCCTGAACCAGCCCCCACCGGTCGACATCCCCAAGTGCCGCGCCCACGCTCGTTCCCAGGCGAGGGTGACACTGCCGCGAAAGGCTAACCCATCGGGCCATGTTCGGCCACCCTCACCCGAGGACAGGAATAGCCCGAGCCCCCCGACGGTTGAATCCCGCAGTGCGAAGTTGCACAGTCGAACCGCCTGCGTTCGGCTGTCGAATCGAAAGGCTGGCGTTGACCGTGTCCGTACCACTCTCCATTCTCGATCTGGCTCACATCGGCGAAGGCGAGAGCGTCAAAGATAGCTTCGACGCCAGCGTCGAACTGGCCAAACACGCGGAGTCGTGGGGTTACGAGCGGATCTGGTACGCCGAGCACCACAACATGCGAACGATCGCGTCGTCGGCAACAAGCGTGCTGATCGGGCATGTAGCGGCCAACACCAGCACCATCAGGCTCGGTTCCGGTGGAATCATGCTTCCCAACCATGCGCCCCTGACCATCGCCGAGCAGTTCGGGACCCTTGCCACCCTCCATCCGGGACGTATCGACCTCGGTTTGGGCCGTGCCCCGGGAAGCGACCAGCAGACGATGCGTGCGATGCGGCGAGACCCGTCATCGGCCGATCGGTTTCCGCAGGAAGTCCAGGAGCTTCAGGGCTTTCTGTCACACGAGTCGCGCGTGCCCGGAGTAATCGCGACGCCCGGATTCGGTACCGATGTACCGCTGTACATCCTCGGATCGTCTCTGTTCGGCGCGCAGCTGGCGGCGGCTCTCGGCCTACCATTCGCGTTCGCGTCGCACTTCTCGCCCGATGCGCTCGAACAGGCCGTGGCCATCTACCGTCGCGACTTCCGACCGTCGGCTCAGCTCGAAACCCCCTACGTCATCGCAGGCGTCAACGTCATCGCATCCGACACCGAAGCCGACGCCCAGCGGCAATTCCTGGCGACCAAACGAAGCCGAGTGAGTCTGTTGCTGGGCCGAGGCCGCACCTTCACCGACGAAGAAGCAGACATGCTGCTCGATGCACCCCAGGGCCAGCACATTCTGCAGATGACCAAGTACACGGCCGTGGGCACGCCGTCCACAGTCAAGGACTACCTCGACAAGTTCGTGGTGCACGCCGATGCCGACGAGCTCATCGTCGCGTCCGGCGTCGGAGATCGTAAGTCCTGGCTCCGGTCCTACGAGTTGCTCGCCGAGGTGAGCGAGCTGTCCCGCCGGAAGGCCGCAGGCGTGCCTGCCTGAATGCGCCACCCCTGATCGGTCCCATCCCCGGGCGGCGTGCGCGTGTCGTAGAGTCGCGTGCAGCCAGAGGGACGCTGGCACGATGAGTTCCGGGGGGAATGCATGACGGGGGATCTTTCACGCGCGGTGGACCAGCGCGGTCTGCAGGCCCGCGGGCACGGGGACGACGTACCGGTCCGCGGCGGCGCTGCGGGCGCCGCCGCGCTCGACCTGTGCAGGCTGACGATCATGGGGCAGGCCGTTCAGGTCGACATGGCCCTGCCGAGCGACGTCCCCATCTCGTTGTTGATTCCAGGCATCGTCGACGTTCTCGATTCCCGTGGGACCTCGCCTGCGTTCGATCGGCACGGTAAATCCTGGGTGTTGTCCAGAGTCGGAATGCCGCCTGTCGACGACACACTCACCTTGAACGA
Organism: Rhodococcus sp. P1Y; assembly: GCF_003641205.1. Classification (NCBI taxonomy): domain Bacteria; kingdom Bacillati; phylum Actinomycetota; class Actinomycetes; order Mycobacteriales; family Nocardiaceae; genus Rhodococcus; species Rhodococcus sp. P1Y. The sequence goes on along the minus strand of NZ_CP032762.1, from coordinate 2,818,896 downwards.
AGCATCCATCCACGACGGTGAATTGCTCGTTCTCGGAACTGCGGACGCCCCAGCCCCAGCACCACTCTTCGACGATTTGATGTATGCGGTGGCAACCGCGGGGAGCCCAACCACCGGGCTGTGGTCAGCGCGCACTGCACAGCGAGTCGGCTTCGCTGTGGGCGCCGCCGCACTCGCCCTGGCCTGTATAGCTTTGGTGCTGCCATTGCTGAACGAACAGAACACAGACACGCGATACGGTCAGGGCATCGAAGCTGCCATCGGGGCCGCCGCCGCAGCTGTTCTCTTCGTCGCAGCCGGGTCTGTCGTCGGTCGGTTCTACCGGGACGACCGGACCGGAGTCTTCCTGTCCGGCTGTGCACTTCCCCTGATGTTCACTGCAGGCGTCCGTTTCGTCCCGGGCGAGTTCGGTGCGCCGCATCTCTTACTCGGAGGTGCACTCGTTGGTGCGTCCGCCATTTTCGCGGTTCGCCTCGGAGATCACGGTTCGGCGCTGTTCACCGCCGCGGCGTCGGCCGCAGTGATCCTATGCGGTGCGACCTCGGTCGACGTGTTCACCGACGTGCCTCTCAGCACGATCGGCGCTGGGACCTCGATCTTCGGACTGGTCTGTCTCGCGCTCGCCCCGCGGCTGTCGATGATGCAGGCGCGACTTCCACTGCCGCCGGTCCCCACCGCAGGTGCATCACTCGACGAAACGAGCGATGACGACCAGCCGAACACCTCCGATCTGTCGAACCTCGCGCTGCGTGCACGGAGCTATCTGACCGGACTCGTGTGCGCTGCATGCGCAGCAACGACCATCGGCGCAGCGGTTGCCGCCCTCGGATCGCCTTCCTCCGGGATCTATTGGCCCGGAGTAGCTCTGGCAGTTACGACCGCCCTGATCCTTCTGCTCCGTGGTCGCACGTTCGCGGCGGTGCACCACGCCGCACCCCTCGTGGCCGGCGGCGCGTCGATCCTTCTCGTACTCACCGCTGTGGCCGTGTTCTCGGGCTCGGGCGTACCCCTGGCGATGTTCGCGTCGTGCATCCTCATCGTGCTCGGCGCCCTGTTCTTCGGGTCCTTCGTTCCGATCAGGGAGTACTCGCCGGTGCTTCGCCGCGGAGCAGAACTCGTCGAGTACGCCGCCATCGCAGTCGTGCTGCCGCTCGCATGCTGGGTGTGCGGGCTGTATTCGGCCATGCGCGCGCTGTGATCGACCGGGCACACCGATCGGCCCGCGGCGCTCTCATCGTCGCGTGCATCGTCGCCGCAGCAGCACTCGGTGCCGGTGTGGGCTCCGCGTCAGCCGATCGCCCGGTGATCGACCCAGCACTCCTACCGGAGCCGGCGCCCGCAGCCCCGCCGGAGCCGACCGAGCAACGCAACGCGTGCGTACCGGTCTCGGACGTCGCAGATGCAAATACAATGCCCCCCGAACTGGCGACCCTCGACTTCGGCTCTGTCTGGCCGCTCACTCGCGGAGCAGGCCAGATCGTGGCCGTCATCGACACAGGCGTGTCGCCACATCCGCGACTTCCTGGTCTCCGCCCGGGCGGTGACTACGTCTCCACCGGCGACGGACTGTCGGACTGCGATGCGCACGGGACACTGGTCGCGGGCCTCATCGCTGCAACCCGCCAACCGGGTAGCGGATTCTCCGGGGGAGCGCCCGATGCGCAGATCATCTCGATTCGTCAGTCCAGCAATGCTTTCGGACGAGAGCGGCAACCGGGTGAGGACGAACAGATAGATTCCTCGGCGCAGAACGCATCCGGTTACGGCAACGTGACGACGATGGCGATGGCTGTGCGGACAGCCGCCGATCTCGGTGCGACGGTCATCAATATCTCCGAAGTCGCGTGTGTGCCCGGCGGCTCCGGTGCTCCCGACGGACCACTCGGCGCTGCAATCGATTACGCCGCCCGAGTGAAGAACGTCGTCGTGGTCGCTGCGGCTGGAAACACCGGTGGCGCAGGAGGTTCACCCTGCGAGGTCCAGAATCCGCTCCCCGATCCGGCAGACCCGTACGCCAACCAATGGGATCGCATTTCGACGATCGCGACACCGGCGTGGTTCGACCAAGTCCTCACTGTCGGTTCCATCGGCCCCGACGGCTCTCCAGCAGGATTCACTCTCGCCGGACCGTGGGTCGACGTTGCGGCCCCCGGCACGTCGATGACCTCACTGTCTCCCACCGGTCCAGGCCTTGTCGACGGCACCGTCGACAATCAAGGCAACGTGTCACCGATACAAGGCACCAGCTTCTCGGCGCCGCTGGTCTCCGCGGTGGCCGCACTCGTCCGGGCACACCGGCCCGACCTCGACGCAGCACAGGTGATCGAGCGGATCAAAGCCACCGCACACTCGCCGGCCGAGGGCTGGAACCCGCTGGTCGGCCACGGCGTCGTGGATCCGTTGGCCGCGGTCACCGGCGAAGTGGGCGGCAGCCCGCGGCAGGTTCCGGCGGAGTCCATCGCCATCGACGCTCCCGTCGCTCCTCCGCAGCCCGACACCCGCCCCCGGACCGTCGCACTGACCGGAACCGCAGCCGTCGCGATCGTTCTCGTACTCGGCCTCGGTGTATCGGGTCCGTTGCGCAGGACCCGCCCTCACTTGGACGGAAGAGCCGCTGCGTCCGGATCCGGACCGACCCCGTCGTGAGCGGTCAAGGCCGCTTCTCGGCTGAGAGTCGGTCCTGCACCCAACAGTTCGACTATCTGCCACGGAGCCGACGCCGCAGCACCGAACCCCAGCGCCTTGGCTGCATCAACGTCGGCGACGCCGAACCGAACTCCGGTGTCGGCCACGAAAAAGTACGCGTCCCGCCGAAGACTCGTCGGCGAGATCCCGGTTGTCTGAACGAAACCTCCGCTACCCGGCGACACGAAGACCTCGTCGGCTGCAGGGCCAGCCCCGTCCGCTTGCGCCAGCCTGACCGGGTGCGCCGAACCGTCCAGCGGGAGAGTGCGGCCCGCCGAGGTCTGCAAGCGCGCGGTCGGGCCACCATCGGGCGCAGGCTGGGGAAGCCAGGACAGGCATGCAACCGGCTCGGCGACACGGTCCACGACGCTCGGCCGGGTGCGCGGGAAAGAGTCGACAGCAAGTTGATTCACCGTAGGCGCACGCATCAGTACGTCAGGATTGAGCGAGTCGATCTCCGGACTGCCCTGGGAATCCGCAAACTTCATCAGTTGTGCGGTCGCTTCGCTGATCGACTGAATACCGTCCGCGAGAACCACGTAGTACCGAACGTCGACCCCTGACACCTTGACCACCGAACCGATCGTTTTACCTGCGATGTCGTACGACGGCGTACCCCCGGCGAACGGAACGGGCGGCGCGATGATCGGAGGGACCACAGGAACCGAATTCGCCAGGGCGGAACTCACCTCCGCCGGAACTGCTCCTTCCAAACCGAGCGCGCGCACGACAGACCGATCCTCGAGATCGATCCGCGCACGAACACCTCCATACACGAGAAACACGCCGTCGGGCGTGCGCCACAGCAACGCTTCGGTGTCCGTCAACGGGGCGATATCGTCGTTGTGCACAGGTTCACCGGCCATGACCGACGTGCCCGCCACCGCACCGCCGCTCCCGAGCGTGTCGCACACAGTCCACCCGACAGCGGACCCGTCCTCGTCGTACGGCAAAGACGAAGGTGCACCGGGGATTCCGACCAACGAGCCACGACGCTTGCTCGCCAACTCAGATTCCTTGACGATCGTCGGATTGTCCGGTTGGCCGACGATCAAACGCGCCGACGCCAGATTGAGCACGGGGTGCACCGTGTCGTCGAGCCGGACGAACATTGCCCCCGAGTCCTTGCCGACGATGATGGACGCGTCACCGATCTTGTCCAGCGGACGCAACAGCGCCAGAGCGGCACAACCCGCCAGTCCGAGACACGCGATCACCAAACCCACCGCAAGCGCCCGAGTTTGCGAACGCATCGGATCATGCAGCATCCGCACATCTCGGCGCACCAAGGCATGTTCCATTCGTCGAACGAGAAATCTGTACCCGCCGACCTGCCACTTCGTTGTCGGCGTCGCCGCCACGATTCCCCCTGAAGTCGTCCGCCGACATTCCCCCTGAAGTCGGACCTGGGTCACACTACCTACCCACGGGTCGGTTCCGCAGGCTCCACTGCCCCATCATCTAGGTCATTCCGCAGGCTCCACTCCCCCCCATCATCTAAGTCATTCCGCAGGCTCCACTCCCACCTTGGATCGGGGCGGGGTAGAGTCCCCACGAGTCGGGCTGGGGAGCCGGCTCGTCGTTGATACCTTCGGGGGGAGGATTTCGAAGTATGGCTGTGCTTGCCGGCCGTCGCGCACCCGCGACTGACGCGGAACCCCCACGCCCCCGACGCGACGTTCCCGCCGCACCTAGAGGTCACAGAGGACCCAGAGGACACAAGCCTCGACGACAGTACGGGCTACACCGCCCGACACTACGACGCGCGCTCGGAATCGAAGTGGCTGCCGTACTGGTGTGTACGCTCGCCATCGCACTACGCATACCGTCGACAACCGTTGCCGTGGTTGTCATCCCGATGGCGCTACTTCCTTTTGTCGTCGTTGCCGGGCGCTCACTGCTCGACTGGGCATTCACCGCGATCCGATACACCACCAAATACGCGCCCCCGACGGGAGTTACGTCCGAGCACATCGACGATGACGGCACGCCGATCGGGATACACCGGATAGGTGAACGAGTGTCGTGTGTCCTCGAACTTCGTCCTGCCAGTGGGGTCGCCACCAGACTCGGCCGCTCCAGCGCCATCACCGACGGTTCACTCGACATCGGAGTTCTCGCCGATCAGCTTGTACAGCACGATATTTCGCTCAGTGGCGTCACCGTCGTCGGGCATGGTGCACGAAGTGCTTCCGGTTCACCGGCCACGGACGTGTACGAGGATCTCATCGGTCCGCTTCCGGCGGTCGCAACGAGAACGGTATGGATAGTCGTCACACTGGAGGCACACGCGAACGAGCTCGCTGCGCACGCGCGCGGTGGTGGGACCGTCGGGATGGACCGCACGGCGACGATCGCGACGCGCCGTGTCGCACGAGCTCTCGACACACACGGCATCTCGTCGCGACTACTCAGCCGCAGCGGAATTCAATCGGCTGCAGCGCACATGTTGCGCGGTGTATCCGTCGATTCGCTCGACGAGACGTGGCGCGCAGCGAAGATGCCAGGCGTCATCCGCACCGGCTTCGGACTCGATTGTCGCGCACTCGACGCTGCTGGACTAGCGGATCTTTGGGCCGTTCCTGCCTTGTCCACCACCGTCGTCATCCGACTGACTCCGACCGCACGCCAAGAACGAATCGCCTTGGATGGGTCCTGCGGATTCGTCACGCGCACCCACGCCCCCTCGGCGCCACTTCCCGGCGCACTGTCCATGAACGGTCGCCAGCGACAGGCGCTTCTCACGTCACTCCCGCTGTCGATCGAAGCCCGCGGATCCAGTGACTCGGTCTGCGCGGTCACCCGGGCACACGCGAGCGAGCTACAGCTACCCGTGGCCGGATGCGGTCAGTTGGTGGGTTCGGATTCCTCCGGTCATGGCGTCGCGCTTCGGATCCACGGCTCGGACGTTGCGTCCGTCCACGTCGTCGGGGAGTTGTATCTGGCTCAGCAGCTTGTCTTTCGCGCGATCGCCGTCGGCGCCCGGATCCTCGTTCGGACCGACCGGCCTCACGCATGGGGACCGATGGTCGACTCGGTGGCGACCCCGGACAAACTTAGAATCGACGGAGGTCATCACAGAGCAGGCACCCGGATCGAGTTGGTTGTGCATGACTTCTCCTCTGCGGTCGATGCACTCGACACGACGCGAAACGACGGCGTCACCGTTCTGACCCTGACCGAACACATCCCCGCGACCCCAATGCCGGACCCGGACGTCTCCATCGTTCAACCTGGCGCAGCGGGTGATCGTGTCCTCGTGCGAACCCCGAACGCGCAACTCGATCTGGTGCTTGTCACAATCCCTCGCGAGACCGCATTCATCGGCCGGCCGCGAAGTCTCCGTCAAGCAACAAACGCCTACCGACCTGGATAGGGGTCCGTCCCGCGCATCTCCCTGGCGGCCGCAGCCCACCACCACAGTTGATCGAGCATTCGTGAGGCCGCGTCGACCGCAGCGTCCTCCACCGCACTACGGTTGTCGCCGAACACCTTCCGTACCTGCGCAATAGCAACGCTGTCGCGAACCGACACCATGTGAAGTTCGGCGGCTACCTGCCGTAGTTGCTCCGTCGCTCGCGCACCGCCGGAAAGCCCTCCGTACGAGACGAATCCGATCGGCTTTCCCCGCCACTCGTACTTCACGGAGTCGAGAGCAGTTTTCAGTGAGCCCGGGTAACCGTGGTTGTACTCCGGCGTCACCACCACCACGGCGTCGGCGCTGTAGATGGCGTTCGCCAGAACGTCGGTAGACGGTGAGCGAACCAGGTCGTGTGGAAGATCGAGGTCCATCACGTCGACGACCGCGGTCGTGAATTCGGCTCGCTTCGCTGCCACTCCGAGGAACCAATCGGCAACGGAAGGACCGATTCTGCCGGACCTGACGCTACCGATCATGACGACCAAGTCGATCGGCGCTGCAGACATTCACTCAGCGTACTTCCCTCTCCGTGAACCGGCCGTGACGGTGCATACGCCGACACATCAGGTCGGCTAGTCTCGCTGCATGGTGCGATCGCTGTCCAGACGGGCGTTCATCGGCTCAGCGGCTGCCGGTGGGATCGGAATTGCCCTCACGCGTCACCCGGGCGCATCCGCGAACCCGACCGCAGCTCTGCCATCACCGGATTCGATCTCGGTCACCGATCCTTCTCTACTGTCCGCGACGGAGGCTGCAAGCCTTCTCCAGTCCGGGAACCTCAGCCCCCGGGAGTTGCTCGACGCGTGCCTGATTCGGAGTCGGGAATACGACGGACGCATCGGCGCGTGGGTGCGGATCTATCCCGAGTTCGCCTACGCCGCGGCTGACGCCGCCGCCGATCGCCTCACCGCGCGGGCAACCGACGCGGAATCACCCCCGCTGGTGTGCGGCCTGCCGCTTGCGCTCAAAGATCTCTATGCCGTATCCGGACTACCGCTGACCGCGTCGAGCAACGTTCTTACCGGCAACATCGCAGCCGGGGATTCTGGGGTATGGAGCCGCCTGAAGAACGCAGGAATGGTCCTTCTCGGGCACGCACACACGCACGAGTTCGCAATCGGAGTCACCACGCCCCAGGTAGGCAATCCGTGGAACACCAGTTTCTCTCCCGGTGGTTCTTCAGGGGGCAGCGCCGCCGTGCTGGCTGCGCGATTCGCTCCGCTCGCGACCGGAAGCGACACCGGCGGATCCATTCGAATACCGGCGAGCGCCTGCGGAATCTCGAGTATCAAGCCGACGTTCGGGCGATGCAGCACGGCAGGCATGATCCCGTTGACGTGGACGCGCGATCACGCAGGCCCCATGGCTCGAAGCCTCGCCGACGCCTCGCTGATGTTGCGGTACATGGCCGGCCGCGACGACGCGGACCCCGCAACACGCGCCGCTCCGGACGAGGTCTTTCCGCTTTCGGCGTCCGGCGCGGACACGCCTCTGGCCTCCGTTCGAATCGGAGTGCCCACCAACGCCGTCAACGGACTCCCCGGTCCCCTGTCGACACTGTTCGCCCGAGCACTCGACACCGCGCGCTCCCTCGGCGCCGAAATCGTGGACGTCACCATGCCCGACTACCCGACCAGTCTCCTTCTCGGCGACAAATGCGAAATGGGCGCGTACCACCAGCAGTTCGCCGCGCGTATCGGCTTGTACAGTCCGTCCAGCGCGGCCGCGGTGGGCCAGGCGGCCGCGGCCCTCGCGACGCCCGTCGCGGAATACATCGGGTTCGAGCGCGACCGTATGAGGTATCAACGAGACTTCAACCGCATGTTCTCGGACAATTCGATCACTGCGATCGTTCTGCCCGGCGCGGTGGCCGACGGGATAGAACGCGGCGTCGGGGAGGCATTGGGCGTGCTCAACAACTCGGTGGCCGACGTCCGATGGGCCAACTACTCCGGTGCTCCCGCCGTCACGATTCCAGTCGGCCGCTCGACCCTCACAGGATTGCCTTTCGGTATCCAGATCGGCGGTCTGCCATGGTCGGACGTCGCCACCATAGAGATCGGTCTCGAGTTGCAGGCTGTGCTGGGAGTGTGGCAGGACGCACCGTCGATCGATCCGGCTCCGCGAGACATCCCGACGTACCTGGTCGCGAACCCAGGTCCGGGGCCGGACCCGACCAACACCATCGGCGCGGCGACTCCCTTGGGAACTCTGCCGACGGTATCCGACGATCCCCGGTAGATCCGGTCAACAGCACGCCGAATCGGTCGGGATACCGGGACGTGTCTCCCGGGTGGCTCGATTTCTCGCGGCGAGTTCGTGAACGTCCGGGTAGTCGACCGCGACAAGCGAAAGCCCATGGGCCGGAGCCACAGTCACCTCGCTCGATCGAGACCGTGTGTTCAACAGCGACGCCGTCCAGTCGGGCGATCTGCGCCCCTCCCCGACCGCCTGCATCGCACCGACCAGGCTACGAACCATCGACCAGCAGAACGCGTCAGCACTGACGTATGCAGTCAGTCGATCACCATCGAGACTCCATTCGAACCGTTGGAGCTCGCGTACGGTTGTAGCGCCGTCGCGGCGTTTGCAGAACGCCGCGAAATCATGCAATCCGACGAGCCGCGACGAGGCTTCGCGAACTGCATCCAGGTCGATCGCTCGCGGCCACGAAACCACGCCCCGGACATCCAGGGGGTCCACGCCGTATCGCGCTGTGCTGAAACGGTATTGGTAGTGTCGCCGCAGTGCGGAGAAGCGCGCATCGAACTCCGTCGGCACTTCCGCGACGGCTTTGATCCGCACGTCGAGCGGCAGGAACCTGGCCATCCGGCGGACAAGCTTCTGCGGCTCGGCAAGACTCGGCGGCTCGTCGATTGCTCCGCTCACCTCGAAGTGGGCTACCTGACCGCTCGCGTGCACCCCCGCGTCCGTTCGTCCGGCGACGGTCAGCTCGATCTCTTGCCGCAACACCGTGGACAACGCCTCTTCCAAGACACCGCACACTGTTCTGAGGCCGGGTTGACGAGCCCACCCCGAGAAGTCGGTGCCGTCGTAGGCGACATCGAGCCGATATCTGGTGGTACGTACCGAAAAAGCGGGCTCGTCGTCCCCTGGGGGATCGACGAGCCCGCTTCGGTCCTGCGAAGAGGTCAAGAGGACTAGTCCTTCTTGGCTTCTTCTGCCTCGGCTGCGTCACCGGCATGGGCATCGTTGTCCTCGATACCCTCGACGACTGCTTCGGCGTTTTCGACCTGAGCGTCGGTCGCGTCGGCTTCGACAGCCTCCACGACGTTCTCCTCGGCCGGTGCCTCAGCAGCAGCGGGTGCCTGCGAAGCCTTCACGCGACGAGCGCGATCTGCTTCGTTGGACACCGTCTGCTCGTTGACGAGCTCGATGATGGCCATCGGCGAGTTGTCACCCTTGCGGGGGACGGTCTTGATGATGCGCGTGTAGCCACCGTCGCGATCGGCGAAGAAAGGCCCGATCTCGGCGAAGAGCTTGTGCACGACATCTTTGTTGTTGATCGTCTTGAGAACCTCACGGCGATGTGCGAGGTCACCCTTTTTGGCGTGGGTGACCAGCTTCTCGGCGTGGGGACGAAGGCGCTTGGCCTTCGACTCGGTCGTGGTGATGCGGCCGTGCTCGAAGAGTGCCGTCGCCAGGTTGGCCAGGATGGCCTTCTGGTGCGACGCCGACCCGCCGAGACGGCGGCCCTTGGTGGGCTTGGGCATGATGAATCTCCTAGTAAGAGCTCAAGCGAGCTGATTACAGCTGTTCTGTCTCGGCGTAGTCCTGCTCGGCGCCTTCGCTGTCTGCGAAGGAACTGGCGTCTGTGTCGCTCCACGTTCCCGTGGTGGCGTCGTATCCGGGCACGGTGGTCGGATCGAAGGACGCGGGGCTGTCCTTGAGGGAAAGACCGAGCGAGTGCAGCTTGACCTTCACCTCGTCGATGGACTTCTGTCCGAAGTTACGAATGTCCAGCAGATCGGACTCGGTACGACCAACCAACTCGCCGACGGTGTGAACACCCTCGCGCTTGAGGCAGTTGTAGGAACGAACCGTGAGGTCCAGATCCTCGATGGGGAGTCCGAAGGAAGCGATGTGATCGGCCTCGGCGGGCGAGGGTCCGATCTCGATTCCTTCTGCTTCGACGTTCAGCTCACGGGCGAGGCCGAAGAGCTCAACCAGGGTCTTGCCCGCAGATGCGAGCGCGTCCCGCGCGGTGATGGAGTTCTTGGTCTCCACGTCGAGAACGAGCCGATCGAAGTCGGTGCGCTGTTCGACGCGAGTGGCCTCCACCTTGTAGGTGACCTTGAGTACCGGCGAGTAGATCGAGTCGACCGGAATACGGCCGATCTCGGCGCCCGATGCCTTGTTCTGGACGGCGGGGACATAGCCGCGGCCGCGCTCTACTACGAGCTCGACCTCCAACTTGCCCTTGTCGTTCAAGGTCGCGATGTGCAGATCCGGGTTGTTCACCGTGACGCCGGCCGGGGGAACGATGTCGCCTGCAGTGACAGTGCCGGGGCCCTGCTTGCGGACGTACATGGTGACCGGCTCGTCCTCTTCGGAGCTCACGACGAGGCCCTTGAGGTTCAGGATGATGTCGGTGACATCTTCCTTGACTCCGGGGACGGTGGTGAATTCGTGGAGAACGCCGTCGATGCGGATGCTGGTGACAGCAGCGCCGGGGATCGACGACAGCAGGGTACGGCGGAGCGAGTTGCCGAGGGTGTAACCGAAGCCAGGCTCGAGCGGCTCGATGACGAATTTCGAGCGGTTGTCGGCAATGACCTCTTCGGTCAATGTCGGGCGCTGTGAAATGAGCATTGTGTGTTCCTCCTGTACGAACGTCCGCTATTTGACGTCCACGTGTGGAGGCGAGAACGCCTGCGGGTATCGATGAAACCCGCAGGCGTGCTGCGCCTTACTTCGAGTAGTACTCGACGATGAGCTGCTCCTGGAGCGGCACATCGATCTGTGCGCGCTCCGGTACCCGGTGAACCAGGATGCGAAGACGGTTCGGGATGACCTGCAGCCAAGAAGCGACGGGGCGATCCCCGTAGCTCTCGCGTGCGATCTGAATCGGCAGAGTCTGTGCCGACTTCTCGCGGACATCGATGATGTCGTACTGCGAGACGCGGTAGCTGGGGATGTCCACTCGCTTGTTGTTCACGAGGAAGTGGCCGTGGGTGACCAGCTGACGTGCCTGACGACGAGTGCGTGCCAGTCCGGCGCGGTACACGACGTTGTCGAGGCGAGTCTCGAGGATGGTCAACAGGTTCTCACCGGTCTTGCCGGGGCGGCTGTTGGCTTCCTTGTAGTAGAGACGGAACTGCTTCTCCATGACGCCGTAGGTGAAGCGAGCCTTCTGCTTCTCCTGCAGCTGGAGCAGGTACTCGCTCTCCTTGATCCGCGCGCGGCCGTGCTGGCCGGGCGGGTAGGGACGACGCTCGAACGCCTGGTCTCCTCCGATGAGGTCGACGCGCAGACGACGGGACTTGCGGGTCATAGGACCGGTATAACGTGCCATTACTTTTTAACCTTTCCCTTTCCCGCTAGACCCGACGCCGCTTCGGCGGACGGCAACCGTTGTGCGGCTGCGGAGTGACGTCGGAGATGGTGCCAACCTCCAGGCCTGCGGCCTGAAGTGAACGGATCGCGGTCTCACGGCCGGAGCCGGGTCCCTTGACGAACACGTCGACCTTCTTGACGCCGTGCTCCTGCGCCTTGCGCGCTGCGCTCTCGGCTGCAAGCTGTGCCGCGAACGGAGTCGACTTACGCGAGCCCTTGAAGCCCACGTGGCCCGACGACGCCCACGAGATGACGTTGCCGGCCGGGTCGGTGATCGACACGATCGTGTTGTTGAACGTGCTCTTGATGTGCGCAGATCCGTGCGGGACGTTCTTCTTGTCCCTGCGACGCGTCTTCTGCGCCTTCTTCGGTCCGGTGCGTGCTTTAGGGGGCATTACTTCGCCTTCTTCTTGCCGGCAATGGTGCGCTTCGGGCCCTTACGGGTGCGCGCATTGGTCTTGGTTCGCTGTCCACGGACGGGCAAACCACGACGGTGGCGAAGGCCCTGGTAGCAACCGATTTCGATCTTGCGACGAATGTCGGCTTGAACCTCGCGGCGCAAGTCGCCCTCGACCTTGAGGGACTCCTCGATGTACTCGCGGAGCTTCGTGAGATCTTCGTCGGACAGATCCTTGCTGCGCAGGTCCGGGTTGACACCGGTTGCGACGAGGATCTCCTTCGAGCGGGTACGGCCGACGCCGTAGATGTAAGTCAGTGCGATCTCCATGCGCTTTTCGCGCGGAAGATCCACACCTGCGAGACGTGCCATGTGGCATTCCTATTCATGTGCGGAGGTCTGCTCCCAGTCCGTCCCCTGTGCCTCTGTACTACTGAACCGTTCGCGCGAGCGAAGTGTTCGAAAACTCAGTGGGGCCCCGGCCTCCGTGCCGGGGGTGTGCCACGACGCGTGTGTCGTGGTTGGTGCTGGGAGGTCTTCTTCTAGCTATTGCCAAGCAGACTGCAAATGCTCGGTGGTTATCCCTGACGCTGCTTGTGACGCAGGTTGTCGCAGATGACCATGACTCGTCCGTTACGACGAATCACCTTGCACTTTTCGCAGATCTTCTTGACGCTCGGCTGAACCTTCACGTCGTTGATCTCCTGTGTGTAGCTCGCGCACCGGGAACTCCCGACTGCGCAAGCATGGTTCTCTCCGACCGGACGTGGCCGGAGAAGCTTGTTACTTGTAGCGGTAAACGATGCGTCCACGTGTGAGGTCGTACGGCGAGAGCTCCACCACGACGCGATCCTCTGGGAGGATACGAATGTAGTGCTGGCGCATCTTTCCGCTGATGTGTGCGAGCACCTTGTGGCCGTTCTCGAGCTCAATGCGAAACATCGCATTGGGCAAGGGTTCGACTACCCGGCCCTCGACCTCGATGGCACCGTCTTTCTTAGCCATATCCTCCGCGTCCCTGGCTTTACACCTGGTTGATTGCATCTGTTTCCGTTACCGTGATGCGCACTGGCCATCGGTTCGGCGCATTTGCCGAGCCGATAGTTGCGCCGGGTGTACGAGGGCCAGGCTTGCGCAGGCATGCGAACATCCGGCACGCATAGCGCACCGTCGACCTATGTTACCGGCAAAGTTCCACCAGGCCAAATGCGAGTGAAAGTTCGAGCTACGCCGGCCGGAGTGTGAGGATTCGCGGTCCGTCTTCGGTGACCGCGACGGTGTGCTCCCAGTGCGCCGCACGGGACCCGTCGGTCGTGACGACCGTCCAGTCATCGTCGAGGATCTCGGTTTCGTACGTGCCGAGAGTCAGCATCGGTTCGATGGCGAGTGTGGAACCTACGACCAACTCGGGGCCTTTGCCCGGAGCACCCTCGTTGGCAAGGAACGGTTCCATGTGCATTTCGCGACCGATACCGTGTCCGCCGTAGCCGTCGACGATGCCGTACTTGCGACCGTGCAGCTTCTCCGCCGCGTAGGTGCCGTTCTCGATGGCGTGGGACACGTCGGTGAGCCGGTTGCCGGGGAGCATGGCGGCGATCCCCGCCTCCATCGACAACCGCGTGGCCTCGCTGAGCAGTTCGTCGGCTTCGATGATGTTGCCAACGCCGAACGTCCACGCGGAGTCTCCGTGCCAACCGTCCAAGATGGCACCACAGTCGATCGAGATCAGGTCGCCTTCCGCCAGAACGTCTGCAGCCGAAGGAATCCCGTGCACGACCCGGTCGTTCACGGAAGAACAGATACTTCCGGTGAAGCCGTGGTAGCCGAGGAACGACGGGACTGCGCCGGCGTCACGAATCACTGCCTCCGCTACCCGGTCCAGCTCCAGCGTCGAGACACCTGGTTTCGCTGCCTCGCGCACTGCTACCAAGGCAGCGCCGACGACAGCGCCGGCCGCAGCCATCGCGTCGAGTTCACCGGGGCTGCGGAACGGCACCACCTTGCGCTTGCGACCGAACGCCATTACTTGTCGAGACCCTCGATCGCCTTCAACGCGCGGGCGCTGACTTCCTCTACCTCGCCGATCGCATCGACCGTGACGATCTGATCGGTGTAGTAGTCGAGCAAGGGCGCTGTCTCGTCGCGGTAGACCTTGAGCCGGTTGCGAATGACATCTTCCTGGTCGTCCGCGCGACCTCGTGAGAGCATCCGAGCAACGACCACGTCTTCGTCGACCACGAACGACAGCACTGCATCGAGCTTCGCACCGAGATCCGCGAGGATCTCCACGAGTGACTCGGCCTGGCCCGTGGAACGGGGAAAGCCGTCGAGCAGGAAGCCGTTGACTGCGTCGGGCTCGGCGAGGCGGCTGCGAACCATATCGACGGTCAGCTTGCTCGGAACGAGGTCTCCGGCGTCGAGGTACTTCTTCGCTTCGATACCGAGCGGGGTCTTTTCGCCGATGTTGGCGCGGAAGAGATCGCCTGTCGAGATGTGGGGCACGCCCAACTTCTGCGACAGAACCTCTGCTTGGGTGCCTTTGCCTGCACCGGGAGGACCAAGAAGAACGAGTCTCACTTGAGGAACCCTTCGTAGTTACGCTGCATCAACTGACTTTCGATCTGCTTCACGGTATCGAGTCCGACACTGACCATGATCAGCACTGCGGTACCACCGAACGGCAAGTTCTGCGCACCGCCGGAGCTTCCAATATCGAGGAACAGGTTGGGCAGCACGGCGATGGTGCCCAGGTAGATCGCGCCCGGCAGGGTGATGCGGCTCAGCACGTAGTTCAGGTAGTCGGCGGTCGGCCTGCCCGGACGAATGCCCGGGATGAACCCTCCGAACTTCTTCATCTCGTCGGCGCGTTCCTCGGGATTGAAGGTAATCGCGACGTAGAAGTACGTGAAGAAGACGATGAGTCCGAAGTAGATGGCGATGTAGACCGGGTTCGCCGGATTCACCAGATACTCGTTGATGATTCGCTGCCACCAGCTCGGATCTGTGGCCGTACTCGCGGACGTGAGCTGGGCGATCAGGTTGGGTAGATAAAGAAGTGAGGACGCGAAGATGACCGGGATGACGCCGGCCTGGTTGACCTTCAGCGGCAGATAGGTCGAGGACCCGCCGTACATCTTCCGTCCCACCATGCGCTTGGCGTACTGAACGGGGATCCGGCGCTGACCCTGCTCGACGAAAACGACACCGGCGATGATCAAGAACGCTGCAACACAAACCAGCCCGAAGACGAGGCCTCCGCGGCTGTCCAGGATGGACTGTCCCTCGGACGGAATGCGCGACGCAATGCCGGCGAAGATCAAAAGCGACATGCCGTTACCGACACCGCGTTCGGTGATGACCTCACCGAACCACATGACGACTGCTGCACCGGCGGTCATCACCAGCACGATGATGACGAGACCGAAGATCGACTGGTCCGCGATGATGTCTTGTTGGCATCCCTGAAGGAGCTGCCCGCGCGAGGCAAGAGCCACGAGACCGGTCGCCTGCAGGATCGCAAGAGCGATCGAGAGATAACGCGTGTACTGCGTCATCTTGGCCTGGCCGGCCTGGCCCTCCTTGCGGAGCTCTTCGAACTTCGGGATGACGACGGTGAGTAGCTGGACGATGATGCTCGCGGTGATGAACGGCATGATGCCGATCGCGAAAACCGAGAGCTGCAGAAGCGCGCCACCGGAGAACAAGTTGATGAGCGAGTAGATACCCGCTTGATCGCCACCGGAGACCTGGTCGATACAGGCTCGGACGTTGGCGTAATCCACACCGGGGGACGGGAGTGTAGCGCCGAAGCGATACAGGGCCACCAGACCGAGTGTGAAAAGGATCTTCCGTCTCAGGTCAGGAGTCCTGAGGGCCGACACGAAGGCGGAAAGCAAAGATCCTCCTGGCACGACTGCGATGGTGTCGAAACATCCTTCGAGACCTGACGGACTCTCGGGTGTTCGACCTTGGACCGCGAACGACATGGATCGTCCGCGTGAAAGGCATTGTCACTGAACTCTAGAACTCTAACAGTGCGCATCGGACCGCCGATCGGGCCATCCGGCCACTGACCGATCGGACCGGTGTCGACCTGCCCGCAATAGCAACGATGGCCGCAGCGTGAGCCTCGTAGGAGACTTGCCGCTGCGGCCATCGACACACATTGTGCTCACTCGACCGAAGTCGACGTGGCTATACCTCGGTTGCAGACCCGCCTGCGGCGGCGATCTTTTCCTTGGCGGAGCCGGTGAACTTGTTGACGGAAATATCGACCTTGACGGTCAGGTTTCCGTCGCCCAGAACCTTGACGGGCTCGTTCTTGCGGACTGCGCCCTTGGCGATGAGGTCGGCAATGCTGATCTCGCCACCTTCGGGGAACAGACGCTCGATGTCGCGAAGGTTCACGACCTGGAACTCGACCCGGTTCGGGTTGGTGAAGCCCTTGAGCTTCGGGAGACGCATGTGAAGTGGCATCTGGCCACCCTCGAAGCGCGCCGGCACGTTCTTGCGTGCGCCGGTTCCCTTGGTACCGCGTCCTGCGGTCTTGCCGCGCTTGCCACCTTCACCGCGGCCGACGCGAATCTTCGCCGACTTGGATCCGGGTGCGGGGCGCAGGTGATGCAGTTTGATGGTCATGGTTAGACCTCCTCAACAGTTACGAGGTGGCGCACAACGTTGACCAGACCTCGGGTCTGCGGGGTGTCCTCACGAAGAACGGACTGGCGAATGCCTTTGAGTCCGAGCGTCCGCAGGCTGTCCCGCTGGTTCGACTTCTGGCCGATGGTGCTCTTGATCTGAGTGACCTTCAGCTGTGCCATTACTTGACCGCTCCTGCCTGTGCACGTGCACGGAGCATTCCTGCGGGAGCAACCTCTTCGAGGGTGAGACCGCGGCGAGCCGCAACTTCCTCGGGACGCTGCAGACCCTTGAGGGCTGCGACCGTGGCGTGGACGACGTTGATGGCGTTGTCGCTACCGAGCGACTTCGACAGCACGTCGTGGATCCCGGCGCACTCCAGCACGGCGCGAACAGCACCACCGGCGATGACTCCGGTACCGGCACTGGCCGGACGGAGCATGACGATGCCCGCTGCTGCTTCACCCTGGACGGGGTGCGTGATGGTTCCGCCGATCATCGGGACACGGAAGAAGCTCTTACGAGCCTCCTCGACGCCCTTCTGGATCGCCGCGGGAACCTCTTTGGCCTTGCCGTAGCCGACGCCGACCAATCCGTTGCCGTCTCCGACGATGACGAGGGCGGTGAAGCTGAAGCGACGACCACCCTTGACGACCTTGGAGACGCGGTTGATCGCGACTACGCGCTCGATGAAGTTGGACTTCTCGGCAGCGTTTCCGCCGCGCGAGTTGTCACGACGGTCACGGCCACCACGGTTGTCACCGCGCTGGTTGTTGTCACCGCCTGTATTCGGTCCACTGTTCTGTCCGGCGGGGCCGCTTCCGCCGTCACGCCGTTGACGTCCCGGCATCAGGCTGTCCTTCCGTTGTCAGTAAGAGTCATCATCAGAATGCCAACCCGCCTTCGCGAGCAGCTTCTGCCAGTGCCGCGATGCGGCCGCTGTAGCTGTTGCCGCCACGGTCGAACACAACCGCGTCGATTCCAGCGGCCTTCGCGCGGCTGGCGATGAGCTCGCCGACCTTGGCGCTCTGGGCCTTCTTGTCTCCCTCGAGTGCACGCACGTCGGCTTCGATCGTCGATGCGCTGGCCAGCGTGTGGCCCGCGAGATCGTCGATCAGCTGAACGTGAATGTGACGCGAGGAGCGGTTGACGACCAAGCGAGGACGCTCGGGCGTTCCGGAGATCTTCTTGCGAAGGCGGAAGTGACGACGCGCCTTCGACAGGCGACGCTTCGTGGACACATCGGTGCCGCGTGGCCTGCGGTCGACCTTCGCCTTGTCTTCTGTTTGCTGGCTCATATCACTTACCCGTCTTTCCGACCTTGCGGCGGATAACTTCACCCTCGTAGCGGATGCCCTTGCCCTTGTACGGGTCCGGGCGACGCAAACGACGGATGTTGGCAGCGATCTGACCGACCGCCTGCTTGTCGATTCCGGTGATGGTGAATCGCGTGGGCGACTCCACCGTGAACGTGATGCCCTCCGGCGCTTCGATCAGCACAGGGTGGCTGTACCCGAGCGCGAACTCGAGGTCCTTGCCCTTGAGTACGGTGCGGTAACCGACGCCGTGGATCTCCATCTTGGTGGTGTAACCGTTGGTGACACCGGTGATGAGGTTGGCGACGAGAGTCCGCGACAGGCCATGCAGCGAGCGACTACGACGCTCGTCGTCCGGACGGGTGACGGCGATGGTGCCGTCGTCCGCGCGAGCGATCTGAATGGGCTCGGCGATCGTCAGGCTGAGAGCACCCTTGGGGCCCTTGACCGCGACGTTCTGACCTTCGATGGTGATGTCGACGCCCGCGGGGACAGCGACTGGCAATTTTCCAATACGTGACATGGTGGTTGCCCTCCCCTACCAGACGTAGGCGAGGACTTCTCCGCCCACACCCTGCTTGGCCGCCTGACGCTCTGTGAGCAAACCGGTGGACGTGGAGATGATCGCCACGCCCAGGCCGCCGAGAACCTTGGGCAGATTGGTGGATTTTGCGTACACGCGAAGGCCAGGCTTCGAGATGCGACGCACGCCTGCGAGACTGCGCTCACGGCTGGGTCCGTACTTGAGGTCGACGATGAGGGTCTTGCCCACCTCGGCGTCCTCGGTACGGAAGTCGGAGATGTAGCCCTCACGCTTGAGGATCTCGGCGATGTTCGCCTTCAGCTTCGAATGGGGAAGCTTCACCTCGTCGTGGTACGCCGAGTTGGCGTTGCGCAGACGCGTCAAGAAGTCTGCAATTGGATCGGTCATCGTCATGGTGTGACCTGTGCACCTTTCTCGCAGCGGTTCCCATGCAGCACGCGCGAACTGGTGCCTCTGGGTCGAAAGAACCCGTCGGGCCTGGTTCGTCACATCGTGGGCCTACAGCGAAGTGAACATGTCCTGACCGACTGTTGCCGGTCAGGGGTTGCGCTCCAAGCAATGCATCGCTGCACTGCCAGGTGTTACGAGCTTCCGCATGCGGAGGACTCGAGGTTGCGTCAAGTTATTGCAAGGACTCGTGTGCAGGCACGACGAAGCCCGGGCAACCGCATAAGTGTAGGCAACCGGTGCACAAAGTCCAAATCGCACCTGCTATGCGCGGAATTCAGCCGCGCGTCGCACATGGTTCGCCGACGCTCCAGGTGACCGAATGGCTCATTCGCTCCGATGTGGCGTCTACGCGCGGGTTCCAGCCCACGCGTGCGTTGCAACACACGCACCCACTGCAACCCACGCAACCAGCACCCCGGGTGACCGAATGGCTCATTCGCTCCCCGCTTCCCGGGGCCCGGGGGTCTCACGGGACAGGCAGCTCAGTGTTCGTCGAGCTTGTCGGCGTCGATTCGCGGCGCTCCCTGGCCCGTTGCCTTGTTCACGAGGTACGTAACAGCCCACAGCACGACGCCGAGCAACAACATCGCGCCTGCGATCTTGTACTGGATCATCTGTGATTCGGTGCGCGCCCACGGACCGACCAAGAACAGACACAGAGCGGCACCAGCGACCGGCACCCACACCGGCGCGCGGAAGAACGTCTTGTCCGCGCGCTGTTTAAGTACCAGACACGCGACGTTGACCACCGCGAATACGCCCAACAGCAACAAACCTGTCGTTCCCGACAGTGCGCTTACCACGGAGTTTCCACTCAACCGGTTGACTACCACGATGAGCACTACGGCCAGCAGTGTTGTGAAAACAATTGCGGCCCAGGGTGATCTGCGTTTCGGCAACACAGCGCCGAGTGCGGTCGGGAGCACCCGCTGGCGTGCCAGACCATAAATACATCGACTTGCCATCAGCATGTTGATGAGTGCGGTGTTGGCCACCGCAAATACAGTCATGTAAGGGAAAACTTCGTCGATCGGGAGATTAGGTGCTCCGACGCGAACGACGTGAAGCAGAATTCCTTCGCTCCCCGAGTCGTAATTCAGTGGAAGCACAGCAATCACCGCCACAACAACCAATACGTATATGAGGCACGCAATTCCGAGTCCGGACAGCATCATCTTGGGGAAGATCTTCTGCGGTTCCTTCGTTTCCTCGACCATGTTCACCGAGTCCTCGAAACCCACCATCGCGAAGAAGGCAATAGTCGTCGCGATCGTCACCGCGAGAAATATCCCTTTCTCGTTCTGATCTTCGAAGACAACGAGATTGGCGATATCGCCTTCTGCGCTCCCCTGCCCGACCGCGATGAAGCCGATCACGATGACGATCGCCAGGGCTACCATTTCGATGGCGGTGAGCACGACATTGAATTTCACGGATTCACCTACGCCGCGCAGGTTGATGGCGGCCAGAAATCCCATGAACAGGAGGGCTACGACGAGTTGCGACGTCGATCCTGTGGGGATGTCGAACCAGCCGAGACCGTCTGCATCGCTGAAGGTCTCGTGCAGTCCCGCCAGCAAGTTGCCGGCGACGACGTTGGACGAGGTCGCAGCGCTCGTGATTCCAGAACAGATCACCGCGAAGGCAACGATGAACGTCGCGAAATGAATGCCGAACGCTTTGTGGGTGTACAGCGCAGCACCGGCCGCCTGTGGGTATTTCGTCACCAGTTCCAGATAGGAGAACGCAGTGAGCGTCGCGACGACGAATGCCAGCACGAACGGCACCCACGCAATGCCGCCGACGTTCGAGATCATGTCGCCTGTGACGGCGTAGACCCCGGCGCCGAGGATGTCACCGACGATGAACAGGAGCAGGAGACCAGGTCCGAGGACGCGTTTCAGTTCACCTGGTTCCGCTTGCGTTTCATCCTGCTTCAGTGCTGCCATGGCGAACCTCCTGTGGAGTCAGTTCGATTGACAGTAGACCTGCCAGGGGGTTGCAGCAGCACAAAACGGGCGTGGGTTCCTTTCGGAACCCACGCCCGTCAGCGTGGTTACTACGAGACCCGAAGGTCCAGCTTTACCGGGACTTCGATGTCACCAGGAGCTCTTGTGGACGCCGGGGAGTTCTCCGCGGTGTGCCATTTCGCGAACGCAGATACGGCACAGGCCGAACTTGCGGAACACGGAGTGGGGACGGCCGCAGCGGTTGCAACGCGTGTAGCCACGCACTGCGAACTTCGGCTTCTTGTTGGCCTTGTTGACCAATGCCTTCTTCGCCATGGACTCAGTTCTCCTTGAACGGGAAGCCGAGGTGCTTGAGCAGCGCGCGGCCTTCTTCGTTGTTGGTTGCGGTGGTCACCACAGTGATGTCCATGCCGCGCGGACGATCGATCTTGTCCACGTCGATCTCGTGGAACATCGACTGCTCGTTGAGGCCGAACGTGTAGTTGCCGTTGCCGTCGAACTGCGTGCCGGAGAGGCCACGGAAGTCCCTGATTCGGGGAAGGGCAATGGAGGTCAGGCGGTCCAGGAACTCCCACATGCGGTCGCCACGAAGCGTGACGCGTGCGCCGATGGGCATTCCTTCACGGAGCTTGAACTGCGCGATGGACTTGCGAGCCTTGCGGATCTCCGGCTTCTGGCCGGTGATCGCTGCGAGGTCGGCAACTGCACCGTTGATCAGCTTCGCGTCACGGGCGGCGTCGCCGACGCCCATGTTGACGACGACCTTGACGACGCCGGGGATCTGCATGACGTTCTCGTATGCAAACTCGGTGTTGAGGGCGTCT
Source organism: Rhodococcus sp. P1Y (assembly GCF_003641205.1). NCBI lineage: Bacteria > Bacillati > Actinomycetota > Actinomycetes > Mycobacteriales > Nocardiaceae > Rhodococcus > Rhodococcus sp. P1Y. The sequence continues at coordinate 2,797,074 of NZ_CP032762.1, read as the reverse complement.
TTGATCTCGGCACGGTAGCGCGCCTTGAGGCGAGGCTGAACGCCTGCCTTGTTCTCAGTGGTAGTCATCTCAGATGTCCTTCCCGTTCTTCCGGGAAATGCGAACGCGCTTGCCGGACTCCTCGTCGGTGCGGTAGCCCACGCGAGTGGGGTTTCCGTCCGAGTCGATGACCGCGACGTTCGAAATGTGGATCGGGGCTTCCTGCGTGACGATTCCGCCCGAAGACGCGCCACGCTGGTTAGCGGAGACCGCAGTGTGCTTCTTGATGCGGTTCACGCCCTCGACGAGGACCTTGGAGTCAGCGGGGTAGGCCTGAATGACCTTGCCCTTGGCGCCCTTGTCCTTGCCTGCGATCACGAGAACGGTGTCGCCCTTGTGCACCTTCATTTACAGCACCTCCGGGGCGAGCGAGACGATCTTCATGAACTTCTTCTCACGCAGCTCGCGGCCGACCGGGCCGAAGATGCGGGTTCCGCGAGGATCGTTGTCCGGCTTGATCAGCACGGCAGCGTTCTCGTCGAAACGGATGTAGGAACCGTCCGGGCGGCGACGCTCCTTGACGGTACGGACGATGACCGCCTTGACGACCTCGCCCTTCTTGATATTTCCACCGGGGATGGCGTCTTTCACCGTAGCTACGATGATGTCGCCGATTCCGGCGTAGCGACGTGACGAGCCACCGAGAACGCGGATGCAAAGGATTTCCTTAGCGCCCGTGTTGTCAGCGACGCGTACTCGCGACTCCTGCTGAATCACAAACTTCTCCTAGACCTGGATGTGCATACGTGCCGGATTTCCGTCCCGACACGCGCGGTCGGCTGCATACAACGCGGGCGCACGAAGGCACACCGCTGCCACAGGCAACCGGTCAAGTGTAGGGGACGGACCAGGTGCACACCAAATCGTCCCTGGTTAACGACGCGAGGATTCCACACGCGCGGGATTCGTTCCCGCTCCCCGAATACGCTACCGCTCCTCCGATCGGGACGCGGGAACGTATTCCAGCCGCGGGAACGCCTGTAGCTCCCTGCGGCCAGCCAAGTCAGTGGCGGCAATCCGTCGAAACCTGTCGGTGCCATGGTTCACGATCTCGCGCATGGAACCGTTCCTCAGCCGTCGCGAAGCCCACGATCGGGGTATGACCGATGACATTCTCCGCACAGCGCACCGCAAAGGTGAGCTGACGAGGCTCAGGCCAGGCGCATATGTCGACGGAGCTCAGTGGGCCGAGATGTCCCGTGCCGAACAGTATCGACGACGAGTCCTTGCCTACGCAGCCGACACCGATGCCATCGTCAGTCATGACTCGGCGGCTGCTCTACTGGGGCGTCCGCTCCTTCGGCCGGACCATACGCTTGTGCACTTCACATCGGACGGGCGCGGAGGTGGAAAGAAGTCGTCTTCCCGAATCCTCCATCGAGCGCCGCTCCAGAGTGAAGACGTCATCGTGATCGACGGAATCGTGGTGACTTCGCCGATGCGGACAGCCCTCGACGTCGGATGCGCGGGCACATTCGTCCAAGCTGTGTGCGCAATCGAGTCGGCGTTGAGAGTGTCGACGACCAAGCCGCAGCTAGTACTCGATCGGCTTGGGCGTCGGAGGGGGATTGCACATGTTCGTGACGCCGTCGAATACGCGAGCCCCTTGACCGAGAGCATCGGCGAATCATGGTCACGCGTACTCATGCACCGGTGGCCGGACATACCCGAGCCCCGTTTACAACACGAATTCCACGACGAGCACGGCCGTCTGATCGCACGAACCGATTTCGACTGGAATGCGAAGCTCGTGGGCGAATCCGACGGAATGAGCAAGTACACCTCCGACGCCCCCGCAGTCGTGACTAAGGAGAAGCTGCGAGAAGATGCGATTCGTCGCCGAGGCACCCATGTCGTTCGGTGGACCTGGGCAGACCTCGTGAAACCCGAACGTTTGCACAGAATCCTGCTCGACGGCCTCCGAATCGCAGGTCTATAACTGTTCCCGCTCCCCGAATACGCTACCGCTCCTCCGATCGCGACCGCGGGAACGCAATCCGGTCGCGCGAACGTATCCGAGCTCCCCAAGGGATAGCACTGGCACACTGGGACCAATGAAGACCCTCGCTCGCGGGGAGAACTGCCCCGCCCCACCAGGGACGCTGACCGTGATGCTGCGGACGCAAGCTGCGGTCGACGTCTCCGCGCTGTTGCTCGCCGCGAATGGCAAGGTCCGCTCCGACGACGACCTCATCTTCTACAACCAGCCCGCAGGCCCGGGTATCGAATACCAGCGCGATCCCGGCGGCCACCGAATAGTCATCGAACCGTCGCAACTGCCGTCGGACATCGACACCGTAGCGATTACGGCCTCACTGGACGGCACAGGTCCTCTGACATTCGCGTCAGCCGGTCCAGTCGAGACGACCGTCGCCGATACGTCTGGGACGCCGTTCGTCGCCTATCCCGCAGACGCCTTGGGTCAAGAAAACGCACTCGTGTGTCTCGAGATCTACCGACGTGCAGACGCGTGGAAGATTCGCGCCGTCGGACAGGGCTATACCGACGGGTTGGCCGGTATAGCAACAGCATTCGGTATCGAGATCGACGACACCGAAGCCGACGAGGACTACACCCCAGCACCACTGACACCGGCTGCATCTCAACACCCCTCCCCAGCCCAAGCCCAAGCCCCAGTCCAGGCCCCGACCTCAGGAGGACATCTCCCCATGAAGAGCGATCTGTTCGCACCGGAGCACTCCGAGGTGCCAGGGGCGGGAATTCAGAAACAGGGCAGCAAGATGTGTCGCGTCGGAATGAACGGCGACGTCATGGCTCGAGCCGGATCCATGGTGGCCTACCAGGGCGATCTGAAGTTCGAGGCCAAAGGTGCAGGAGGACTGGGACGCGCGTTCAAGCAGGCGTTGTCCGGGGAAGGCGTTCCCCTCATGACGGTGTCCGGCAGGGGCGATCTGTTCCTGGCCAATGCAGCCCAGGACGTTCACCTCATCGACTTGGACGGCACGGATGGCCTGACGATCAACGGCGCAAACGTTCTCGCGTTCGAGTCGACCCTGACGTACGACGTCAAGCGTGTTCAGGGCGCAGCAGCCGGCGGCAACGCAGGCTTCTTCAACTGTGTCTTCACCGGCCGCGGCCGGATTGCGATCACGACCGACGGAGTGCCGGTGGTCCTGCAGGTCGATCAGCCGACGTTCGCAGACCCGCAAGCTGCGGTGGCGTGGTCGTCCAGTTTGTCCACCAGAGTGAAGAAGAACGATTCGTTCGGCCTCGGGACATTGATCGGACGCAGCACCGGCGAACGGTTCACCCTCGAATTCGCGGGCCAAGGGTTCGTCGTCGTCCAACCCTCCGAGCAACCGCCTGGCGGCCTGATCGGTGGTAGCGGCAGCGGCGAGCAAGCAGGAGTCGGCGGTGCACTCGGCGGGCTACTGGGCCGCTGACACGAACCACCACTGGACACGAAAAAGCCCACCCCCGAACGGGAGTGGGCTTTTTCGCAGCAAAACAGATGCTTATTTGGCCTTTTCGAGAACCTCGACCAGTCGCCAGTGCTTCGTGGCGGACAGCGGGCGGGTCTCCATGAGCTGAACGCGATCGCCTACGCCGGCGTCGCCCTTCTCGTCATGTGCCTTGACCTTGGTGGTCCGACGGATGACCTTGCTGTAGAGAGGGTGCTTGACCCTGTCTTCCAGCTCGACCACGATCGTCTTCTCCATCTTGTCGGATACGACGTAGCCGATCCGAACCTTGCGGTTGTTGCGCTCTTCAGTCACAGTCTTTTCCTCGCTCATGCCGCGTCACCTGCAGTGTCGTCGGCAGGACCTGTAGCCAGGCCGAGCTCACGCTCACGCAGCACGGTGTAGATGCGCGCGATCTCGTGACGAACGGTGCGCAGTCGACGGTTGTTGTCCAGCTGGCCGGTAGCCATCTGGAAACGAAGGTTGAACAGCTCTTCCTTCGACTCACGCAGCTTGGTGACCAGCTCTTCACCGGTGAGCTCGCGGAGCTCTGCGGCTGGGGTTCCGGTAGCCATCAGAACTGCTCCTCCCTGGTGATGATGCGTGCCTTCATCGGCAGCTTGTGGATAGCGCGAGTCAGTGCCTGACGCGCGACGGTCTCGTCGGGGAACGAGAGCTCGAAGAGCACGCGACCCGGCTTGACGTTGGCGATCCACCACTCGGGCGAACCCTTACCGGAACCCATGCGGGTCTCGGCAGGCTTCTTGGTGAGCGGGCGGTCCGGGAAGATGTTGATCCAGACCTTGCCGCCACGCTTGATGTGGCGGGTGATCGCGATACGAGCGGACTCGATCTGACGGTTGGTGATGTAGGCCGGCTCGAGAGCCTGAATGCCGTAGTCACCGAACGTCACAGCGGTGCCGCCCTTGGCAGCGCCCGAACGCTTCGGGTGGTGCTGCTTACGGTGCTTGACCCGGCGTGGGATCAACATAGTCAGCCCTCCTGATTCGGCTCGGTCGAGGCCGGGGCCTCTGCGGAAGCCGCGCGGCCGGCCTCGGTGCTGGTCGCCGTGGTGCCCGAAGCACCGGAGCGACGCGGACGCGATGGACGCTCACGACGCGGGCGATCGGCACCTGCAGCAGGTGCTGCAGCGGCGAGCTCACGCTTGCCACCGACGATGTCGCCCTTGTAGATCCACACCTTCACGCCGATACGGCCGAAGGTGGTCTTGGCTTCGTAGAGCCCGTAGTCGATGTCCGCGCGAAGCGTGTGCAGCGGCACACGGCCTTCGCGGTAGAACTCCGAGCGGGACATCTCGGCGCCGCCGAGTCGACCGGAGCACTGGACACGAATGCCCTTGACGTTCGGCTGACGCATGGCCGACTGAATGGCCTTACGCATTGCGCGGCGGAATGCGACGCGGTTGCTGAGCTGCTCTGCAACACCCTGAGCCACGAGCTGAGCTTCGGACTCGGCGTTCTTGACCTCGAGGATGTTGAGCTGAACCTGCTTGCCGGTCAGCTTTTCGAGTGCTCCGCGGATGCGGTCGGCCTCGGCGCCACGACGACCGATGACGATGCCCGGGCGTGCCGTGTGGATGTCCACGCGAACACGGTCACGGGTGCGCTCGATCTCGACCTTCGCGATGCCCGCGCGCTCCATGCCGGTGGCGAGAAGCTTACGGATCGCGACGTCTTCCTTGACGTACTCCGAGTACTGCTTGTCTGCGTACCAGCGCGACTTCCAGTCAGTGGTGATACCGAGGCGGAAGCCGTGCGGGTTGATTTTCTGACCCACTACTGAGCCCCTTCCTTGGACGCCTGGCCCTTACGACGGTTGCGACTTGTTCCGCCGGTCTTGGGCAGGCTCTCGACGATCACCGTGATGTGGCTGGTGCGCTTGCGGATCCGGAATGCCCGGCCCTGTGCACGTGGCTGGAAACGCTTGCCCGTCTTGCCTTCGTCGACGAAAGCAGTGGCGACGATCAGCGTGCTCGGGTCGAGATCCAGGTTGTTCTCGGCGTTGGCAGCTGCAGAGGCGATCACCTTGGCGACCGGCTCGCTGGCTGCCTGCGGCGCGAACTTCAGGATGTTGAGCGCGTCCTCGACGGAGCGCCCGCGAACCAGATCCACGACGCGACGTGCCTTCATCGGCGTGACGCTGACGTGCTTCGCAACGGCCTTGGCAGTCGGGTTGACGGCGGTTTCGGTCTTGCTCATCGCCTCTTCGCCTTCCGGTCGTCCTTGATGTGACCCTTGAACGTACGGGTCGGTGCGAACTCTCCGAGCTTGTGGCCGACCATGGAGTCGGACACGAACACCGGTACGTGCTTACGACCGTCGTGGACGGCGAAAGTGTGACCGATGAAGTCGGGGAGGATTGTCGATCGACGGGACCAGGTCTTGATGACCTGCTTGGTTCCCTTGTCGTTCTGGACGTCAACCTTCGCGAGGAGGTGATCGTCTACGAACGGGCCTTTCTTCAGGCTGCGTGGCATTCTGAACTCCCTCCTAGCGCTTGTTCTTGCCGGTACGACGACGACGGACAATCAGCTTGTCGCTCGCCTTCTTCTTACTGCGGGTACGGCCTTCGGCCTGTCCCCAAGGGCTGACCGGGTGGCGTCCACCGGAGGTCTTGCCCTCGCCGCCACCGTGCGGGTGGTCGACCGGGTTCATCACGACACCACGAACGGTCGGGCGCTTGCCCTTCCAACGCATACGGCCGGCTTTACCCCAGTTGATGTTCGACTGCTCGGCGTTGCCGACCTCGCCGACAGTTGCGCGGCAGCGCACGTCGACGCGACGGATTTCACCGGACGGCATACGCAGGGTCGCGTAGGGGCCTTCCTTACCGAGGAGCTGGATGCTTGCGCCTGCGGAGCGTGCCATCTTGGCGCCGCCACCCGGACGAAGCTCGACCGCGTGGATGGTCGTACCCGTCGGGATGTTGCGCAAAGGCAGGTTGTTGCCCGGCTTGATGTCGGCGCCTGCGCCCTGCTCGATCGGCGAACCCTGAGCGATGCCCTTGGGAGCCACGATGTAGCGCTTCTCACCGTCTGCGTAGTGCAGCAGAGCGATGTTGGCGGTGCGGTTGGGGTCGTACTCGATGTGAGCGACCTTGGCCGGCACGCCGTCCTTGTCGTTGCGACGGAAATCGATCAGACGGTACGCGCGCTTGTGTCCGCCACCCTTGTGCCGAGTGGTGATACGACCGTGTGCGTTACGTCCACCGCGACCGTGCAGGGGGCGAACCAGCGACTTCTCGGGCGTGCTGCGAGTGATCTCCGCGAAATCGGAGACACTGGAGCCGCGGCGGCCCGGAGTGGTCGGCTTGTACTTACGGATTGCCATGAGTCTTCTCGTCCTCTATATCCGAAGAGTCCCAGTCGCTTACGCGACCGGACCTCCGAAGATCTCGATGGGCTTGCTGTCGGCGGAGAGCGTTACGAGCGCGCGCTTGGTGTCCTTGCGCTTGCCGTAACCGGCACGGGTCCGCTTACGCTTGCCCTGACGGTTCTGCGTGTTGACGCTGGTCACGGTGACGTCGAAGATCTTCTCGACGGCGATCTTGATCTGCGTCTTGTTCGAATCCGGGTGCACCAGGAAGGTGTACGTGCCTTCTTCGATCAGTCCGTAGGACTTCTCGGAGATGACCGGAGCCAGCAGGATGTCGCGGGGATCGGCGATGGTGGTCACTTGGTTCCCTCCTCGTTCTTCGCAGGCCCTGCGATGAACTTGTTCAGCGCTTCCACGCTGAATACGACGTCATCGGCTTCGAGCACGTCGTACGTGTTGAGCTGGTCGGGTGCGATGGGGTGCACGCCTTCCAGGTTCTGAACGCTCTTCCACGCTGCAACGTCTTCGCGGCCGACGACCAGAAGAACCTTCTTGCGATCGGAGATCTCGGCGAGGAAGGACTTCGCGACCTTCGTCGACGGGGTCTGTCCTGCAACCAGTTCCGTGATCACGTGCAGACGCTCGCTGCGGGCCCGATCGGAGAGGGCTCCGCGCAGTGCAGCGGCCTTCATCTTCTTGGGGGTCCGCTGGCTGTAGTCGCGCGGCTGTGGTCCGTGAACGGTTCCACCGCCGACGAACTGCGGCGCACGGGTCGAGCCCTGGCGTGCACGGCCGGTGCCCTTCTGGCGGTACGGCTTCTTGCCGCCACCGCGAACCTCGCCACGAGTCTTCGTGGAGTGGGTTCCCTGACGAGCGGCAGCGAGCTGAGCCACGACGACCTGGTGCAGGAGCGCGATGTTGGCAGGCGCGTCGAAGATCTCGGCGGGGAGATCGACGGTGCCGTTGGTCTTGCCACCGGCTTCTTTGACGTCCAGCGTCAGGTTGGTCTTCTTCTCGAGGCTGGTCATGCCCGTGCACCACCCTTCAATGCAGACTTGACGATCACGACGTTGCCGCGACGGCCCGGGATTGCTCCCTTGATCAAGAGCAGACCGTTCTCGCTGTCCACCTTGTGGACCGAGAGGTTCTGCGTTGTGACGCGGTCGCCACCCATACGGCCGGACATGCGCATTCCCTTGAACACGCGGCCCGGAGTGGCGCAGCCACCGATGGATCCCGGACGACGGTGCACGGCCTGAGCACCGTGGCTCGCGCCCTGGCCCTTGAAGCCGTGACGCTTCATCGTTCCGGCAAAGCCCTTGCCCTTGCTGGTTCCGGTGACGTCGACGTATGCGCCGTCCTCGAATACAGCTGCGGTGAGCTCCTGGCCGACCTCGAACTGCGAGGCGTCGGCGACGCGGATCTCCACGACATGGCGGCGAGGCGTGACGCCTGCCTTCTCGAACTGGCCGGAGACCGGCTTGTTCACCTTGCGGGGATCGATCGCACCGAAGGCGACCTGGACGGCGCTGTAGCCGTCACGTTCCTGCGTGCGGATCTGGGTGACCACGTTGGGGCCGGCCTTGATCACGGTCACGGGAACGACGCGGTTGTTCTCGTCGAAGACCTGAGTCATTCCGAGCTTGGTGCCCAGAATGCCTGTTGCAGGCCGATTCTTGTTATCAGTCATCGTTGTCTCCGCGCTCACTGGATGTTGACGTCGACACTGGCAGGCAGGTCGATGCGCATGAGCGCGTCGACCGTCTTCGGCGTCGGGTCGAGGATGTCAATGAGCCGCTTGTGAGTACGCATCTCGAAGTGTTCGCGCGAGTCCTTGTACTTATGGGGCGAACGGATGACGCAGTACACGTTCTTTTCGGTCGGCAACGGCACCGGTCCGACGACGCGGGCACCCGTACGGGTGACCGTTTCGACGATCTTGCGCGCTGACGCGTCGATCGCCTCATGGTCGTAGGCCTTGAGCCTGATGCGGATCTTTTGTCCCGCCACGCTTAGTGTCCTTTTCTTGCCGCTTGTCGTGAAGCCGGCCGTTCGGCCTGCTCCACCTCGTCTGCACAGTCCCCGAGCCGCTCGGCTGACGCCGAAAGGACTCGAACTGCCCTCGTGCACACACGACGAAACGAACGTTGGCGATCAGGGAGACCCGATCCGTTGCCGCTGTTCATCTGTCATGGTTCTCCGGTCCACGCGGTCGGGCGTGTCGTATTTCTACTGACACTTCTTTCCGCTTGCTCTTCTTCGATGACCGTTGCCGTGAGGCACCGCGAACATCTCCGAGCCGGCAAACCGAACGCACTCACGTGGAGTGCTGGTTCTGTTTCTGCTCTTACCTGGTTCGGGCCGCACGAAAGCGCGTCCCGTGTCCAGGCAACCCGACCAGTATGCCGTAGACCGGGCCCGAGCACAACTCGCGCCCCCAGCCCCGTGCGTGCGTAGTTACGTCCCTGTGTCACTACCCACGCACGGGCGGCGGAGCCGCACCTATCTTACCGAGCGGTAAGATACGGCGATGACCACCACGACCAAGTCCTACGGACCCACCTACGGGATCTGGCAGAAGCTGCCGGACAACCTTCTCGGGCAGGCCGTCTTCTCATTCGGGATGTGCTTGCGTGTCCCCTACTTCGGCTCGATTCTCCCCCACGTGCAACTCCTGGAACCCGGTCGCTGCGAGGTCCGAGCGCCGAAATGGTGGGGAATCCGCAACCATCTCGGAACCTTCCACGCGATCGCTGCATGCAACCTCGCCGAGGTCGCGATGGGAATGCTCGCAGAAGCAACGGTCCCGACTACGCATCGATGGATCCCCAAAGAGATGACCGTCGGTTATCTCACGAAGGCGAACACGTCTCTGACCGCAGTTGCCGAACTGGTCGAGTTGCCCGATTTCGACTCGATCGTCGACGGGACCGACCTGGTGATTCCAGTGTCGATCACCGACAAGTCGGGGACCGAGGTCGTTCACGCCGACATCACGGTCTGGATCTCACCAGTTCGCTGACGACCCACATACTGGACGAATGAACACGTACGACTCGGTGGTGGTCGGTGGAAGCGGCGCAGTTGGGACGATGATCGCCCGCCTTCTCGCTCGCGACGGACGATCTGTCGTGACGGTGGACCCATGTGCCGGTATTTCTTCCGAAAAGCTGGTGATGCACCGTCTCGGCGACATACTCGAGCCCGACGAGGGCCTTCGGGCGATCCTGAGGGAAGCACGTCTCGTGGTCCTCGCGGTGCCCGAGTCCGTCGGCGAGCGCGTTTCTTTCGCACACTTCGCTCCCGGAGCGCTCGTGGTGGAGACGTTGTCGGTGAAGTCCGGGTTTGCTACCAAGGTCGCCGCAGATGCGCCTCACCTGGCAGTCGTCGGGATCAATCCCATGTTCGCGCCATCGCTGGGGATCGAAGGCCGTCCCGTCGCCGCTGTCACTCATCGACATGGGCCGGGGGTCGACGAGTTCCTCGCCGACATCGCCGAGTGGGGTGGCCGGGTCGTCGAGGTCGACGCGGACACGCACGACCGACTCGCCGCCGCGACGCAGGCTCTGACTCACGCGAGCGTTCTGGCATTCGGATCCGCGCTGGCCACGCTCGACGTCGACCCAGCCCTGGTCGAGGCCATCGCCCCTCCCCCGGCGCGCGCGGCACTTGCTCTCCTCGCTCGGATCACCGGCGGCGAACCCGAGGTGTACTGGGACGTACAGTCCGGAAATCCGTACGCAGGCGCGGCACGGGCAGCCCTGGCCACCGCGGTACACCAGTTGGACGACGCAGTCGGCTCCGGCAGCGAATCGCGATTCGCTGACATCCTCTCCGCCGCGGAAGGTTCGATCCCTGATGGGGACCGGTATCGAGCGCTGTGTGCCCGACTGTTCGGTATTGTGCGGGAACCAGCCAGTGAGGGGGATCGAACGTGATCGAGATGCCATCGCTGCCCGAGTACGACACCGACGACATCGTCGAGAGTGCTGTCGTGTCGAGATTGGCGGCCAACTGGGGTCAGAGAGCCACAGTGAAGAAGGTCGAACCGGATCTGGACGATCTCTTCGATCACGACAAGCACGATTACCCGGAAGCACTCATACCGTTCGCCAAGCACGAGATCTACCGCGGCCTGGCCGAGGCGTCCAAGGAACGGATCCGCGCCTGGGGCTGGATTGCGTTCAACAAGAACGTGATGGACGTCGAACAGCACATAGTCAACCCAGGTTTCTCGCTTCTCGCGCGGGACGCGTTCGACACGAAAATGGGTGACGTACTCGCCGTAGCGGTTACTCAAGCGATGGTGGACGAGCAATATCACACGCTGATGCACCTGAACGCGAGCTCGCTGACCCGTCGGCAACGCGGTTGGTCCATGCCCGAGCGCGCGCTGCCCTTCAGTGCCGTGATCCGACGCCAACAACGATCCCAGCTGGAAGCGCAGAGCAGTTCGGACGCTGCTTTGAGTGCACTGGCCTACACCACCGTCGCAGAAATTTCGATCACCTCGTATCTCGATCTGATCGAGGACAACGAGCTGATTCAGCCGGTCAACCGTGCCACCGTGAAGTTGCACAACAGGGACGAGTACTGCCACGCATCGATCGCGGACGAAATGGCCGTGATCGTGTTCGACGCTCTCGCCCCTGCGGAGAGAACTCTGTTTCTCACCGGCCTTGCCGAAGGAATGGACGCGTTTTCGTCGACGGACTTCTCGACGTGGGAGGCCATTCTTCGCCACGAGAATGTCGTTGGCTGGGAGCGGATGCTGACCGATACTCGAAACGACAGTTCACGCCAGAAATTGGTTCAGGATTACAGCGGAATTCGGTCGCTGTGCCGCAAGCTCGACGTCGAGGACGAAATCGGCATCGACTGGCCGTGAGCGGTCGGGCCGAGCAGAAGTTTGCGGCAGGTAGCATTTCGGAGTGTTGCCTGAATCGACCGCAGGTACCCGGCGCACTTTTGCCAGTTTGCTCACCGACGAACATCTACCGCACGGAGAATCGATGCCCTTATCCGAGGACGCAGCAGTACTGGTGGAGGACGTCCACAAATCGTTCGGCGACGTCCATGCTCTCCAAGGCATCAGTTTTTCTGCGCCACGCGGCACGGTGCTCGGCATTCTCGGCCCGAATGGCGCGGGCAAGACCACAACGGTCAAGGTGCTGTCGACTTTGATCAAACCGGACTCGGGTCGAGCTGTCGTGGACGGCCACGACGTAGCCACCGCAGCGCCCGCGGTACGCCGATCGATCATGATGACCGGGCAGTATGCAGCGCTGGACGACACACTTTCCGGCCGAGAGAACATCGAGCTGTTCGGACGTCTGATGGGCCTCGACAAGAAGGCGTCGAAGACACGAGCGAATGCGTTGCTCGAAGAGTTCGATCTGGCGGACACCGGCAAGCGACCAGTGCGTGGCTACTCGGGCGGTATGCGTCGCCGCATCGACATCGCATGCGGACTGGTCGTTCGCCCTGCTGTGGTGTTTCTCGACGAGCCGACCACCGGACTGGACCCCCGGTCCCGCCAGGGCGTGTGGTCGCTGGTGGAGGCGTTGAAAGCTCAGGGAATCACCGTGCTTCTGACGACGCAGTACCTCGAGGAGGCCGACGTCCTCAGCGACAACATCATCGTTATCGACAAGGGGACGGTCGTCGCCGAGGGAACGAGCGATCAACTCAAGGCCATGACCGGCGGGAATTTTTGCGAGGTGGTCCCGTTCGATCCAGACCAACTGGCCGCAGTGGTCCACGTGCTCGGCGAACTCGTACCCCCGGCCGTCGCCGCCGACGTGCGTCCTGGTGCCGATCGTCTGTCGATCCCGGCGCCCGACGGAGCAGCCACCTTGTCCGAGGTGCTGCGTCGGATCGATCAAGCAGGAATCCCTCTGGCGGACATCGCACTGCGTCGTCCATCGCTCGACGACGTCTTCCTGTCGTTGACCGGCCGCAACGACGCCGCGCCCACTCGATGACCGCCGCGGCGCAGAACTCACGATCGATCTCCGAGGGCGTTGGCTCGGCCGAGACCGCGAGTCGTCCACGCAAGTCGAGATTCGAACCCTCGGGCTTCGTCCAGTGGCGTGTTCTCACTGCCCGGACCATCCGAACCATGGTGCGGAAGGGCGAACTCGTTCTCGCCGTCGTCGCACCGCTCGTGTTCACACTCGGGTTCTATCTGCCGTTGAAATTCGTGATGCAGTTTCAGGGCATCGACTACGCGCAGTTCCTGATGCCCATCATCGTCCTGCAGGCCATGGCGTTCACCGCGATCACCTCGGCGCAGCGCGCGTCGACCGAGGCGCTCACCGGACTCTCGACGCGCTTGAAAACGATGCCCGTGGTCATCGGTGCACCGCTGATGGCCCGAATGAGCAGCGCTTTCGTACGGTCGCTCGTGACGTTGACCGCCGCACTGATCTACGGATACGTCATCGGATTCAGATTCAGCGCGGGCGCTCTGCAGGCAGCGCTGTTCTGCGTGACGGCGCTGGCCATCAGCACCATTCTGTCGTTCGGGGCGGACGCCATCGGCACGATGTCCAAGAGTCCGGAAGCGACGAGCCAGGCTCTGACTCTGCCGCAGCTGGTCCTCGGAATGGCATCGACGGGCTTCGTACCGGAATCGGGATTTCCGGAGTGGATCCGCCCGTTCGTCCGTAACCAACCGATCTCGCAGTTCTCGTCCGCCATGCGAGACATGGCCGACGGCTCGGTCAGCTTCTCGCTGATCTTCCCGGCACTGGCGTGGATCGTCGGTTTGGCCGTGGTACTGATTCCCCTCGCGCTGTGGGCAAGCCTCGGACGGAGGGACTGACGATGACCGACGTACAACCGCACCCCATGGCACTCGACACCCTGGACTTCCCAGAACCCAACAAGCCCCTGCCCGAGACATCTCTCGCTGCGCTGTGGACCCATAGCCTCATCCAGTGCAAGAGGCTTCTGACACGGTGGTCGCGTGACACCACCACCATGATTCAAGCCGTCCTCTACCCAGCGCTGACACTGCTCATGTTTCGCGTCGTACTCGGTGATTCCATCTCGATGGCGACCGGGCAACCCGCGGTCTACGGTCAGGTTCCACTGATTGCACTGATCGGCGCGATGTTCGGCTCGATCGTGAGTGCGGTCGGCCTGAAACAGGAGCGCATCTCCGGTCTTCTGTCGCGGTTCTGGACCATGCCGACCCACCGCGCAGCCGGATTGGTCGGCAGGATGATGGCCGAGGCAGTTCGCGTTCTCGTGACAACGATCGTCATCGTTGCAATGGGCTTTGCCCTGGGCTTCCGCTTCAACGAAGGAATTCTGGCCGCAATCGGTCTGATCCTGCTACCGATTGTCTTCGGCCTCGGTTTCGCGGTCATGATCACATTCCTGGCCACCATTGCAGGGGACGCGCCTCTCGTCGAACTGGTGTCCATCCTCTGCACCTTGCTGATGTTCTTCAATTCCGGGTTCGTACCGGTCGCGGCATATCCGCCCTGGCTCCAGCCCGTCGTCGCTGCTCAGCCGATGTCGTGTGCGGTCGACGCCATGAAGGCACTTGCTCTTGGAGGCCCAACACTTACGCCTATCCTGCAGACGCTTGCGTGGTCCCTCGGTCTTGTCGTGATCTTTCTGATTCCCGCGATAAAGGGGTATCGACGAGCGTCGACTTCGGGTTGAGAATGTTCGAAACACATAGCCGATCTTCTGTTGCAGGTCGAAGTTCGACAGATACCAATCGGATTGCAATGGGAAATTTCACAACGAAGAAATTTGCATTCGAAGAATATTCTCGCGATGCTGGAGCGTCGGCGAAAAGTAGATTGGCTGTCGCGCCCTGAGCGCGTTACAGCTGAATACCAGTAGCTGACGAACTTTCAACGAGTACTCGGCGACATGAGGAGCCTGCAGTGAAGATCGGTCGTGTGATCCGGCGCCGGACGATCATCGCCGTCGCTACGACGATGATCGCAGTTGCCGGAGTCGGAGTCTCCGTCGCGGCACCGACTGCAACAGGCGATCCGCTTCCCGTGGCGTCCATCGACAGGATGGGCAGTCCACCAGAAGGATCCAACAACTGGTCATGTGTCCCCTCGGAGGCTCATCCGCGGCCCGTCGTGCTCATTCATGGGACCGACACCAACATGCAGGAATCTTGGCCGGTGTTGTCACAGGACTTGGCTTCGCAGGGATACTGCGTGTTCGCTCTCAACTACGGCGCTCTTCCGGTGTTCTGGGATCCGAATCACCTCGTCTGGGGTGTAGGCGATATCGAACAGTCCGCGGTCGAGGTGGAGCGTTTCGTCGACTCCGTCCTGCAGAGCACCGGCGCATCCCAGGTCGACATGGTCGGCCACTCGCAAGGTGGGACGGTGGCGCGGCAGTACCTGAAGTTCAACGGCGGAGCCGACCCGTCCGACCCGACTCAGAGCAAAGTACACCGGTTGATCACGCTGGGAGCGACCAACCACGGCACAAGCTGGAACGGCATCCAGCAGCTCTACCTTCTTGCGACATCCCTAGGTCTGCCGCGCGACCTGACATCGAAACTCGTGTTCGGGATCGCCGGTGATCAGCAGTTGATCGGGTCGCCGATGCTCAAGAAGCTGAACGCGGGCAGTGAAGTGATGGCCGGAGTCGACTACACCGTCATCGCGACGCGCAGCGATGGGGTCGTCACGCCACCGGAGCGCACGTTCTTGAACGACCGTGGGACGGGCCAGGTCACCAATCAATGGGTTCAAGATCTCTGCCCGGCGAGCACGGTGTCGCACATGGGTCTGACCAGCGACCCCGATGTCGTCTACATGGTCAGCAGCGCCTTGGATCCGTCCTATGCCGACCGCAACCCGCTGGTGTGCTCCGGGACGCCCTGACCGGCATTTCGTTCACGCGCCCCCGATCGAACGAACGTCAGGCCCTCAGCCTTCTGCCTCCCACGGAGCCGGCCTGGTCGCGTCCAACCGTACGACGTGATCGACGACCGACTCGACATCGTGGGGCTGCTGGGAAGATGGCGCCACGAGGTGCGTGACCCATGCTTGTTCCACCGCCTCGTTCGACGCGGTCGAAGCGATAGAAACGACAGCGGCGCCAGCCGCGGCCGCAACCAGTAGCCCCAAGCCATCCCACGGGCCCGCATCTGCGACCTGCGACCCACCTGCAATCCACAGCCGGGAGTCGTAGTCGACATTCCACGCGCGCCTGTACCGCTCGGCTCGCTCCACCGCCTCGGCGTGCGACAACCTCGATACTGCGGTCCCGTCCACCACCACGAACGCGACGTCGTTCGGTCCGAGAAGACGAGTCCGCGACGCGTAGTCGATCGGCCGAGGCGAGTACGACGCAACACTCGCTGCGATCTCTGCATCGCCCAGATCGATGACGGTCGAAGTGTCGGCCGAATTCGGACTTGGATTCTTGGTCAGAACGAACTGAGCATGTGGGGTGCCCGCGTCGACAGCATTTCCATTGCCGAACCACACTGCTGCGCCGCACAACCACACGGCCCACGACGCAACAACGAAATCGACCGATACCGGCAGTTCGATGGCAACGAGGTCTCCCGGTCCCACATCCCGCGCAGCGAGGAATCGCGCGAGTTGCGAACTTCTGTCGGACAGCTGAAGATAGCTGGTCTCCCCCGCTCCGGTCACGATCGCGGGAGCCTCCACCTCGGCTTCGACGGCCTCGTCGAACACTTGCGCCACAGTCCGCCTCGTCGAATGCCGATCCCCTTCGGCCGAGCCTGCAGGCGACGGCCCGACCTCGCCGGCCGAGACGTCGATGTCACCCACGACGGTGTTCGGTTCCAGGGCTACTACCCGCAGCACGGTGTCCAGCCTCTCGGCCAAGACCTCGATCGTGGCTCTGTCGAACAAGTCGGTCGAGTAGATCATCGTGCAGGTCAACGTCGGGTCGCCGACCGTCGACTGCGTCTCGGAGAACACCAACTGCAGGTCGTACTTCGCAGCGTGGTCCGCTGTGTCCAGCCCTGTGATCGCCACATCGGGGAGCGACAGTCGCGTCGTTCCGAGGTTCTGCAGGGCGACAACAACGTCGAAGAACGGCGATCTCGACGAGGACCGCGGAGGGTCGAGCAGGTCGACGACCCGGTCGAACGGGATGTCGGAGTGAGCGAAAGCATCGAGATCCGTATCGCGCACCGCGCTGAGAACCTCGGCCACGGTCACATCCGACTGCACTCGCGTTCTCAGCACCAGTGTGTTGACGAACATTCCGACGATCTCGTCGAGCGCAGGCTCGCCGCGTCCTGCTACGGGAGTTCCGACTGCGACATCCTCGTCGCCCGACATCCGGCCGAGCAGGATCACGACCGCGGCATGCAAAGCCATGAACAGCGAAGCATTGTGATCGTGAGCGGTGCCTTCGAGAGACGCCAGTAAGTCCGTGTCGACCACGAATTCGTGAGCTGCACCGTCGCTCGTCCGCTTCACCGTCCGAGGCCGGTCCGTGACCAGACTCCGTTGCTCGCTCAGGCCCGCCAGGGTGCTGCGCCAAAACTGCATCTGCACCGCAATGATGGATGCGGGATCCTCCTCGTCGCCCAGCACCTCCCTCTGCCACAGCACGAAGTCGGCGTACTGAATCTCGAGCGGATTCCACCCCGGGAGTTGCCTCAGCGAACGGGCGGCGTACGCAGTCATCAGGTCACGTGTGAGCGGGCCGGCCGAATACCCGTCTGCAGCAACGTGATGCGCCACAAGGACGAACACATGGTCGTCGTGTGACAGCTCGAGTAGATGCACGAGCAGCGGTGGTGCAGCGGTGACGTCAAAGGCGGTTGCAAACAGTACGCGCAGGCGGCCCTCCAGGTCTGCCAGGTCCACTTTCTCAGGGCGCAGGTCCAGTTCGAGATCCTCGGCAGGTGTGATTTCCTGCGTTCCATGGCCGTTCACTTCTGGATAGCGCGTGCGCAGCGACTCATGCCGCGTGATCACGTCGGCGACCGCGAGCGCGAGCGCCCCCGTGTCCAGCATCCCGGTGATCCTCAGAGCGAAGGGGATGTTGTACGTCGACGACGTCGGATCCAGCCTGCCCAACAACCACATCCGCTGCTGCGCGTAGGACAGAGGAACGATCTCGGGCCTGGAACGTGCGACAAGCGCACGTCGTCCGCCGGCGCCGACGGCAGATTCGAGTCGAGCCGCAAGGTCCGCCACTGTCGCCGTCTCGAACAGAAGTCGGACGGAAACGACTGTATCGAGTGCCGCACCGAGGCGAGAGACCACTCGGGTGGCTATCAACGAATTGCCACCGAGCGTGAAGAAGTCGTCGTCCGCACCGACACGATCGAGCCCGAGCACTTCCGCGTACACGCCGGCCACTATCTCTTCGACAGGGTTCGACGGAGCGCGGAATTCGGATTCGACCAGCACCGGAGGTGGCAGCGCGCGACTGTCCAGTTTGCCGTTGACCGTCAAGGGGATCGCTTGGATGGCGACGAACGCCGACGGCACCATGTAGTCGGGGACCCGCTGTTCGACGCCTCGCCGAAGCTCCTCGAGTCGATGGTTGCCATCGACCACGACGTACGCGACGAGCTGCGCACCCCCGGGCGGAACGTCCCGAACGACGACCGCCGAGGACGTCACCCCTGGCTGCGCCGAGACCGCCGCGTGGACTTCACCGAGTTCTATCCGGAAACCGCGGATCTTCACCTGGTCGTCGGCTCTTCCGAGGTACTCCAGTTCGCCCGTCGTCTCGGTCGGAAGCCATCGTGCCCTGTCGCCGGTGCGATACAGCAGCCCGCCGGGTCGGCCGAAAGGATCGGCGACGAATCGCGTCGCCGACAGGCCCGTCCTGCCCCGGTATCCGCGAGCGACCTGACCGCCCGCCACATACAGTTCGCCTGCGACCCCGATCGGCGTGGGCCGAAGGCGCCGATCGAGTACGTAGACGCGCAGACCCGGTATCGGACGACCGATGATCGACGCCGGACCGATGTCTCGCGCGGTCAGGGGTCTGATCGATACGTGCACGGTGGTCTCGGTGATCCCGTACAGGTTGACCAATCGAGGTCCCCCGCCGCCGACCAAGCCGCCGCCGTCCAGTCCGTCGCCGTGGCGTTCGAACCAACTCTTCAACCGGGACGGCGCAAGCGCCTCGCCACCGAACAAGATGTAACGCAACGACAGTGCGACCGGCGGCAGAACACGATCGACTTCGGCCAACAGGTGAAAAGCGGACGGTGTCTGGTTCAACACGGTGACGTTCTCGGTCTCGAGAACCGTGCGGAATGCCTCCGGTGATCGAGACGTGTAGTAGTCGATCACGACGAGAGTCCCGCCGTGCAGCAACGCACCCCACATTTCCCACACCGAGAAATCGAAAGCGTAGGAGTGGAACATCGTCCACACATCGTTTTCGTCGAAACGAAATGTCGAGTCGGAGTTGTCGAAGAGTTCGAGGACGTTCCTGTGGGTTACCCCGACACCCTTGGGTGTTCCGCTGGATCCCGACGTGTAGATCACATAGGCGAGGTTGGTTGGGGCCAGCGGCGAATGCCTTTCGACGTCCGTGACGACACCGAGGTGCTCACTCGTCGGGTGCCCCACGTTCGGACGTATCAGGGGAACGTCGCCGAAGTACTCACTGGGCGCGTCGGCAAGGACGGCAATAGGACCGGCATCGGCGACCAGGAACTCGATGCGCTCGGGCGGATACGTGGGGTCGACGGGTAGATACCCGGCACCCGAGGTCGTCACCGCCAGCAGCGCCACGATCAGGTCGGGTGAGCGGGGCAACGCGACGGCGACCAGTGTCTCGGGCCCCGCGCCGACCGCTATGAGTCGACGGGCAAGAAGGTCGACACGGCGACCCAATTCGTCGTACGACATGGTCGTGCTTTCGAATCGCACCGCCACACGGTCAGGCCAGGACCGGGTGGTCGCCTGGAACCTGTCGACAAGCGTCTCCGCCGATCGCCCAACGGTGTCGATCGCCGTCGTCGCAGCAGGAGCGGTCTCGCTCCATCGATTCACCAGTGTCTCGCGCTCGGAACTCGGCATCGAGTCGACATCGCCGACCGGTCGGTCCGGGGCCTCGAGGACACCTGAGAGCAACGAGCCGAACCCGGCTGCAATTCGCTCGACGGTCGAATGATCGAACAGGTCTGTCGCATACAGGAATTCGATATCCCAACCCGACACTCCCCCGGCCGCGTCATGCGAGTCGGACGCCGTCACCTGTAGATCGAACTTTGCCGACGCCGTCTCGAACTCGATCGCACTGATCGTCAGGTCGGGCAATTCCAGTTGTGCTCGACCGAGGTTCTGGAAGGTGAACATGACCTGGAACAACGGATGACGCCCGTGTGCGCGAGGCGGGTCGAGCGCATCGACGACCTCTTCGAACGGAATGTCCGCGTGAGCGAACGCGGCAAGATCGGCATCCCGTGTCCCCGAGACCAAGGCGGAGAACGTGCGCCTGGGATCTACGGGAGTGCGCAGCACAAGAGTGTTCACGAACATTCCGATGACGTCGTCGAGAACGGCGTTCCCGCGTCCTGCGACCGGCGTTCCGATCGCGACGTCGTCAGTGTCCGACAGCCTCCCTAATAGCAGGGCCAGCGCCGCATGCAAGACCATGAACGGCGTCGCACGTGCTTCGTGTGCGAACGAAGTCACCTTCGCTCGAAGCGATGCATCTATCGGTATCGACACGGCGGCGGCACGATTCGACTGCGTCGCCGGTCTGGAACGGTCGGTGGGGAGGTCGATCTCGGGGGGCAGGCCGGAGAGACGGTCGATCCAGAACGCGGTCTGCGTCGACGCGATCGACGACGCATCGTCGTTCGAACCGAGGAGCTCGCGCTGCCAGACTGCGTAATCTGCATATTGCACCGATGGACGTTCCCATCCGGGAATCCGACCCGACTTACGAGCTGCGTACGCACGCACGATATCTCGGGTCAGCGGGGCGATCGAGAATCCGTCGATGGAAATGTGATGTGCCACGACCACGAGGACGTGCTCTGCGTCCGATTCACGCAGCAGCGCCGCGCGAATCGGTACCTCGGCTGTTACGTCGAAGCCTGTCGACACCATCGTCAGCACCTGATCCATGGCCGACGCCGACTCGACATCGCGAACCGCCAGTACTACCGGTCTCGATTCGACGGTACGGATCACCTGACTACCGACACCGTCGACATCCGGGTACACGGTTCTCAATATGTCGTGCCGCGCAACTACATCCGCAAACGCGGCAGCGAACGCCGATGTGTCGAGCCGACCGGTCAGACGGATCGTCACCGGAACATTGTGTGCTGCAGACTCAGGCTCGAGCCTGTTCAGAAACCACATTCTCTGTTGCGCGAGCGACAACGGAACCGGGCCGACGCCGGACCGACGCACACCGATGGGCGGACGACGGGCGCCGCCGGACTCCGACTCGACCCGTGCGGCAAGCGCTTCGACCCCAGGGGCTTCGAACAGGAGCCGAAGCGGAATTTCGCGCCCCAGGGCGGTGCCGAGCCGGGCGACAACGCGCGTGGCGATCAACGAATTGCCGCCGAGACCGAAGAATTCGTCGTCGAGACCGACCCTGTCCACTCCGAGTAGATCTCCGTAAGTTCCGGCGACGAGTTCTTCGACTGGCGTGGATGGCGGATGGTACACCTTGACTTCGAACACTGGGGCAGGCAGTGCTCGTCGATCGAGTTTTCCGTTCGAGCCGAGAGGCATTCGGTCCAGAACGACCACGACCGCCGGCACCATGTAGTCCGGCACCAGGTCTCCCAGAGACGCCCGAACCGCGGCCGGATCCACCGTCGTTCCCGCTCTCGGCACGACGTACCCGACCAACACGTCGCCCATCGTGGCGTCCGATCGAAGAACGACCACACTGCGGTGAACATGCGGGTGCCGATCCAGCGCAGCTTCTACCTCCCCGCACTCGATACGCTGCCCGCGCAACTTGACCTGGAAGTCGCGGCGGCCGACATAGTCCAACTCGCCGCTCGGGTTCCGCCGAACGAGGTCGCCCGTGCGGTATAGCCTGCCGCCGTCGAGATCGAACGGGTCGGCAACGAATCGCTCCGAGGTCAAGTCGGGTCTCGACGCGTATGCTCTGGCCAACTGAACTCCGGCCAGATACAGCTCCCCGACGACCCCTGACGGCACGGGATGCAAACGGCCGTCCAGGACGTAGGCACGGGTGCCGGTCACCGGTAGGCCGATTGGAATGCTCACCTGGTCGGTGGGTACGAATTCGTGGAAGGTCACGTCGACCGCTGCTTCGGTCGGACCGTACAGGTTCGCCAGGAATACCGACGGCAGCACCGACTTCAGCGCACGGGCCGTCGATACCGGGAGCGCCTCGCCCGAGGCGAAAATGCGACGGAGCGACGTGTTCAGCGGAGCCGCGGGTTCCGCTGCGAACACGGCCAGCATCGAGGGAACGAAATGCGCGACGGTGACGGCGTTCGCCTCGAGTACACGGGCGAGATAGGCCGGATCGCGGTGCCCATCGTGCCTTGCGATCACCATCCGAGCCCCGGTCTGCAACGGCCAGAACAATTCCCACAGTGACACGTCGAACGTGACCGGGGTTTTGAGGATCACCACGTCGTCGTTCGAGAGTCGGTACTCGGACTGCATCCAGTTCAACCGGTTGACGATGGCGCGGTGACTGACTACGACGCCCTTGGGCCGACCGGTGGATCCGGAAGTGAAGAGCACGTAAGCCGCGTTGTCCGGGTGCACGCGATCTCGTGGCCGGGCATCCCCCACCTGCACATCCACTGCGAAATTCCGGGCCGAGTCGTTCACCACGACGACAGGAACGTCGATACCAGTGAGGTCGTCGGGCGAAGTGACCAGAGCCAGCGACACATTCGCAGTGTCCACGAGGTAACGCACGCGGTCCATCGGTTGGTGAGGATCGATCGGTACGTACGCCGCGCCCGCGGACACGATCGCGTAGATCGCGACCACCAGTTCCGGCGACCGATTCATGACCACTGCGACAGCACTTTCGGCGCCGACGCCGGCCGCGTTCAGAGTTCGAGCAAGCGTCTCGACGCGTATCGCGAACTCGCCATACGACATCGACCGGTCTTCGTACGTGATCGCAACAGCGTCAGGCGACGTGGCCGCTTGCTCGTGGAACCGGTCGAGCAACAGTTCGTCGGTGCACGGACGCTCGATTCGGGCAGTCTCCCCCACGACAGCGTCGACTTCCACACCGCTGAGGATGTCGATGTCCCCTACGACGACCAACCGATCGGTCACGATCGTCTCCAGGATCCGCAGGAAACGCTCGCCGGCCGCCGCTACGGTGGACTCGTCGAACAAGTCGGTGAGGTAGAGAAACTGGGCGAGCATACCGAGCGGCTCGCCCGAACTGTCGAACTCTTCCGACATCGTCAGATACAGATCGAATTTCGACAAACCGGTTTCGAGTTCGACGCCCGCTGCTCTGATACCCGGTAACTCTGCAGTACTTCGGCCGAGGTTCTGGAAAGCCAGCATGACCTGGAACAGAGGTTGACGTGTCGTCGAACGTGGCGGATCGAGTACTTCCACCAACCTCTCGAACGGTATGTCGGCATGCGCGAACGCGTCGAGATCTGTTTCGCGAACCGATGACAGAATTTCTTCCGCGGTCGCGTCGTCCCGGATTTCCGTACGAAGAACGAGCGTGTTGACGAACATTCCGATCACATCGTCCAACTCACGTTCTCCGCGACCGGCGATCGGAGTGCCGATGGCGATGTCCTGACTGCTGGACAACCGCGCAAGAAGTATCGCGAACGCCGCATGCACGATCATGAACGGCGTGCATCCGATCTCCAGCCCGAGCGCCACCACCGATCTGTGTAGCGCGCCGTTGACGGAGAACGCATGCACGGCACCGCGTTCGGAAGGGATCGATGGCCGAGGGTGATCGGTAGGCAAGTCGAGATAGTCGGAGATGCCATCGAGTTCCCGAGTCCAGAAACGGATCTGAGTACTGATCAGCGAATCGGGGTCGGACTGGTCACCGAGCATCTCACGCTGCCACACGGCGTAGTCGGCGTACTGCACGGTCAGCGGTTCCCAGTCGAGTTCCCGCCCGGTTGCCCGCGCCGAGTAGGCAGCGACGATATCGCGGATCAACGGGCCCATCGAGAACCCGTCGGCAGCGATGTGATGCACCACCACCGCGAGGATGTCCCGATCGTCTCCCAGTCGATACAGGTGCGCTCGGAACGGTGCGACGTGCGCAAGCGCGAAGCCCTCGGTGACGAGTTCTCGGATTCTCGTCAGCGCATCGCCCTCGGAGCAGTGGGACACTCCGAGCACGAAGGGACTCGACTCGATCGGTGCCACCACCTGGTAGCCAACCCCATCGGACTCGGGATAGATGGTTCGGAGTGACTCGTGTCGACGTCGCACGTCGTCGATCGCAGACCGCAATGCGTCGACCTCGAGACCGCCGTCGAGCCGAACGACGATGGGAATGTTGTACGCAGCGGAATTCGGTTCGAACTTGTCGAGAAACCACATCCGCTGCTGGGCAAGCGACAGCGGTACACGACGAGGTCGACGCCCCGCTACAAGGGGAATTCGTCCACCGACACCGATCGTGCCTTCCATCGATGCTGCCAACCCGGCAACCGTCGGAGTGTCGAATATGGCACGGACGGGAACGCGCGTGTCCAGGACGGCACCGATGCGGGAAACCACCTGCGTCGCCACCAGGGAATTGCCACCGAGCGCGAAGAAGTCGTCGTCGAGGCCCGGTTCGTCCACACCCAGCATCTCGCCGAAGACCTTCGCGATCACCTGTTCGGTGTGCGTAGTCGGCTGACGAAAAGCCCGGACTTCGAAGATCGGTTGCGGGAGCGCTTTTCGGTCCAACTTGCCCGACGCGGAGATCGGGAGCGCATCCAGAACCAACACGACCGCCGGAACCATGTACGCCGGGAGGCTCGAGCCCACACGACCGCGCAGGAGATCGGTGTCCACCGCGGTTCCACGCGCAGGCACCACGTAGGCGACGAGCCGTTCGCTTCGAACGATCACGACCGCCTGTGACACCGAACTGTCGGCCAGGAGCGCGGACTCGATTTCACCGAGTTCGATCCGCAAGCCTCGCAATTTGACCTGGTGATCGATGCGCCCGACGTATTCGAGTTCCCCGCCCGGTGTCCACCGCACGACATCTCCTGTGCGGTACAGACGCCCGCCCGACACGTCGAACGGATCGGCGACGAATCGGTCGGAGGTGAGGTCCGGTCTACTCACGTAACCGCGAGCCAACTGCGCACCAGCGAGGTACAACTCACCGACTACACCGATCACTACCGGACGTAGCCGGTTGTCGAGAACGTAGACCCTGGTGTTGAACACCGGCAGACCTATCGGAACTGTCGCGACGTCGGACCCGGTGAATTCGTGGAAGGTCACGTCCACCGCGGCCTCGGTCGGGCCGTAAAGATTGACGACCCGCACGTCGGTCACGGCCCGTCTGAGCGCCCGTGCGGTGGCAGGCGGCAGCGCTTCACCCGAGGCGAACAGCAATCGGAGAGCGTCCGCACGTTTCGCCTTGGCTTCGGCGGCGAAGACCGCGGCCATCGACGGCACGAAGTGTACGACCGTCACTCGTTCGGTATCCATCAACTCCGCGAGA
The DNA here is from genome assembly GCF_003641205.1 of Rhodococcus sp. P1Y. NCBI lineage: Bacteria > Bacillati > Actinomycetota > Actinomycetes > Mycobacteriales > Nocardiaceae > Rhodococcus > Rhodococcus sp. P1Y. The sequence goes on along the minus strand of NZ_CP032762.1, from coordinate 2,771,642 downwards.
TAGGTCGGATCCCGGTGGCCGTCCGGGCGTGCGATAACCAACCGAGCACCGACCTGCAACGGCCAGAACAACTCCCACACCGACACGTCGAACGTCACCGGAGTCTTCTGCACGACCACGTCGTCGGAACGTAGTCGATACTCCTCCTGCATCCAGACCAGTCGATTGACGATCGCACGATGATCGACGGCCACGCCCTTCGGCTTGCCAGTCGAACCGGAAGTGAACAGCACGTATGCAGCGTTGCCGGGTCCGGCGGACGCAGGCGTTGCTCGGACCGTCGGGCGCAGACGCGCGTCCGCGTCGAATGACTCGTCGTCGACGAAAACGACACTGGCGATGGACGATTCGAACTCGTCGCGAGTGGTCGACAGCACGGTGACCGCCCCGGACGTTCGAAGAATGTACTCCACTCGTTCCGTCGGTTGTTCGGGATCGACGGGAACGTAGGCACCCCCCGCGCGAACGACGGCATAGATGGCCACCATCAGATCGAACGATCGCCGCATCGCCACCGCAACAGCAGTTTCCGGCCCCACACCCTCGGCGACGAGGAATCGAGCGAGACGCTCCACGCGGGCGTCGAACTGCGCGTACGTCAGCGAATCCCCTTCGTACGTCAGGGCGATCGCATTCGGAGACTTCGCGACCTGCGCCTCGAACATCGACACGAGCGTCGCCGACGGATCCACCTCGCGGTACGTGGAATTGACATCGCCGATCAACGACTCGGACTCGGCTTCGTCGGCCAGCTCGATGTCGCCGACGATCACCGATGGGTCCTCGGCAACGGCCTCGAGCACCGCGACCAGACGTCGAGAGATGTTTTCGACCGTCGAGTCTTCGAACAGGTCGCTGGCGTACGTGGTCTCGATACTCAGCCCGGCAGGTTCACCCTGTGCCCCAACGTGTTCGGTTACCGCGAAATCGAGATCCACCTTTGCCATGGACACGTCGACGTCGACTGGATCGACGGTGAGACCGTCCAGCTGGAAATGGGTGAACCCGACGTCCCGGAACGTCATCGACACCTGGTAGAGAGGCTGACGTCCGTGCGAGCGAACTGGGTCCACGACCTCCACGACGCGCTCGAACGGCACGTCCGCATGGGCGAACGCGGCGAGATCCGTCTCGCGAACACCGGCCAGAACCTCGTCGAACCGCCACGAATTCTGCAGTCGGACACGCAAAACCAGGGTGTTGACGAACATTCCGATCACGTCGTCGAGAACAGCCTCACCACGTCCTGCGACGGGCGTACCCACCGCGATGTCGTCGCTGCCGGACAACCGCGACAACAACACCGACAAGGCAGCATGAACCACCATGAACAATGTTGCGCCGCGCGCGCGACCGAGCTGCACGAGTGTCGCATGGGTGTCCGAGTCGATCGTACGAGCATGTGTGCTGCCGCGGCCCGACCACAGGACGGGACGCGGCATGTCGAGCGGAAGATCGATCTGCTCTTCGAGCCCCGACAATGCGGTGGCCCAGAACTGCTCCTGCACCGACATCATCGAGTGCGGATCGTCCGACGAGCCCAGCAACGCTTTCTGCCACAGCGAGTAGTCCGGGTACTCGACTTCGAGCGGCCGCCAGTCGGGTACGCGTCCTCCCGCACGCGCTGTGTAGGAGATCATGACGTCCCGGGCGATGGGTACCATCGAAAAACCGTCGGCGGCAATGTGATGCACGACCACGACCAGGATGTGTTCGAGATCCGTGAGCTCGAACAGTCTGACTCGAAACGGCGGCGCCGAAGACACGTCGAACGGCATGTTCACCGTCGCGACGATGTCGCCGAGAAGCTCGTCCTGACCGCTGCGCGCAACAACCCAATCGATTCCCCACCCATCACGTGCCCCGACATCTTGGATGCCGACGCCGTTCACTTCCGGATAGCGGGTGCGCAGAGGGGCATGACGGTTGACCAGATCGATCACCGCAGCCCGCAGAGCGGCGACGTCGAGCCGTCCTGCCATTCGAACGACCAGCGAGATGTTGTCCGCCGACGATTCGGGATCCAATCGGTTGAGGAACCACATTCGCTGCTGCGCGGGAGACAGCGGAATTCTCTCCGGCCAGGGCACCGCCCCGAGGCGCACCGCTGCCGCGTCGGCGGGATCGGCGGACTCGAGCAGCCTCGCCCACTGCGCCACGGTCGCGGCGTCGAAGAATTCGCGAACCGGAGCTTTCACGCCGTACCGACTGTTGAGACGAGACACGAGGCGGGTTGCGGTGAGCGAGTTGCCGCCGAGCGCGAAGAAGTCGTCGTCACGTCCGACTCGGTCCACGCCGAGAATCGCAACGAACTCGGACGCGACGACCATCTCGACGTCCGTCGACGGTGGGTCGTAGGACGCGTGCTGTTCGGCCGGTTCCGGTAGCGCACCGCGATCGAGCTTTCCCGACGCTCCCAACGGCATCGTGTCGAGAACCATCAACGCGGCGGGCACCATGTAGTCGGGTAACGCAACCCGCATCGAAGACCACAGCTCGGAGACGTCCAGCACGCTGTCTCGAGCGGGAACGAGATACCCGACCAGTCGGTCACCTCGCACCGCTACAGCGCTCTGCGAGACAGCCGCAGAACGCTCGAGCACAGCCTCGATCTCGCCCGGCTCGATGCGCAGTCCGTGAAGCTTGATCTGAGTATCGGTACGACCGAGGTAGATCAGGGAGCCGTGCTCGTCGGTTTTGACCAAATCTCCGGTGCGGTACATCCGGGTACCCGACCCAAATGGATCCGCGACGAATCGCTCCGCAGTCGTGTGCGGCCGCCCCAGGTAGCCCCGCGCGAGTTGGACCCCCGTGATGTAGAGCTCGCCGACTGCACCCGGTGGGACAGGTCCGAGCGAAGCGTCCAGGACACGCAGTTCGGTGTCGTCCACGGCCGTACCGATGGGGACGGACAGCGGGGCCGGGAGGACTCGATGGTGGGTGACGTCGATTGCGGCTTCGGTCGGCCCGTAGAGGTTGTGAAGCTCGGCGTCGAGTCGTTCGCCGAATCGACGTGCGGTTCCGAGGGTCAGTTCTTCACCCGACGCGAAGACGAAACGAAGCGTGGTGAGGTCGGCAACCGAAGGCGCGTCGACGAACACCGCGAGCATCGACGGTACGAAATGCACCACCGTCGCGCCGGAACTGTCGATCAACGCGGCCAGGTGATCGGGATCGCGGTGAGCATCGGGTTCTGCCACCACGAGCGTGGCCCCGACTCCGAGGGGCCAGAAGAACTCCCAGACAGACACATCGAACGTGAACGGAGTCTTCTGGAGTACGACGTCGTCCTCGTTCAACGAATACCGGTTCTGGCGCCAGTTCAAATTGGCCGTGACCGCGGAGTGGGGAACGGCGACGCCCTTGGGGCGACCGGTGGATCCGGATGTGAAGATCACATACGCAAGATCATCGGGGCGTGTCGGTGACCTACGCTCGTCGTCTCCCAACCTGCTGCCACCCAGCCCGGCGATCTCCGCCGAACGTATGTCCACGGTTCGCACAGACGCCGGGAGCCGCGCTGCGCTGTCCTCGTTGCCGAGAATCAGCAACGGTCGCGCAATGCTCAGGACGTACTCGAGTCGTTCCTCGGGATGGTCAGGATCGAGCGGGACGTAGGCGCCGCCTGCCTTCACAATCCCGTACATTCCGACCACGAGGTCGATCGACCGCCGAAGTGCGAGGCCTACCGTCCGGTTCGGACCGACCCCGCGAGTCACCAGAAATCGCGCGACGCGGTTAGAACGTCGTTCCAACTCGCCGTAGGTGAGCTCTTGTCCGCCGAACCGAAGTGCAACACGGTCGGGGTGACGATCGACCTGCGCTTCGAATGCGTCGAGCAACACCTGGCCCTGCCCAGTCTCGGCCACACCGGATGTGTCCAGACCGAGGACCGCCGCGGCGTCTACCAGGAGAGAGTTCACTGCCCGATCGAGGGCGCCGTCATCCGATTCCAGGGCTGTCGGGGCAACTTCGGCTATGACGAGTGGAACAAGCGACTCCGGTCCGAGAGCGCCGCCCATTGCGGTGTCGAGCTTCTCGAGGTGCTTTCGCAGATGACCGAACGAAACACGAACGGACCCGAAGGCGAGTGCCGTCCGCCCCGGATCGATCTCGGCAACGTCTGCGACGATCCACGGCACGTCGGTAATCGACAGCGCCCTATCGGCGCCTTGACCGACAACCATGCAGTAAGAACCCTCCCACGCTCCGTACCCGACGCCATCGTGAATTCCCGCGACGAATCGGGATGCAGACACCGGCTACTTTTCACCCAGGCTACTGCCGAGCGTGCTCGCCTCAGCGCAGGAGGGGAGTAATTGTGACAACTCTCAACGAGAAGTTGCTCGTGTTCGCCGGAGCCGATCTGCGCAGAAACCGGTCGAGGCCGCGTCCGGGATCAGTCGCCGTGGTCTCCACTACTGCGGAGCGCGATGCATCCGACCTGCTGGAACGGATCGCGCACCACAGCCTCCACCAGATCGACGTAGTCCGCCCCGATCCGCGACACCGTCGACGCGTCGAAGAGTGCCGTGTCGTATGTGATCGCGAAGACCAATCCGGGCAGTCCGGCTGCGTCGACGGACTCCTCGACCGAGAAGTGAAGTTCGTATTTGGCGACCCTCGCGTCGAATCCGACACTGGCGACCAGGAGGCCGGACAGCTCGAGAGAACTCCACCCCAGGTTCTGGTAGGTCAACGCCATCTGCAGCGGCGGTCTCGAACCCTCAGCCCCGCCGCGAGTGCACTCTGCCATGACCCGATCGAACGGTGCGTCGGAGTGCGCGAAAGCGTTCAAGTCTGCCTCACGCACCTGATCCACGACGCCGTCGAATGTGTCGGATGCCGAAATAGCGCTCCTGAGCACGACCGAGTTGACGAACATGCCGATCAGACCATCGAGCTCAGGCTCCCCGCGCCCTGCGATCGGTGCACTGAACGCAATGTCCGAGGACGACGACATTCGACCGATCAGAACCGCGAGGGCAGCGTGCACGACCATGAACGACGTCGCATGCTTGGTGCGGGCGAACGATTCGACAGCGGCTGTGAGATCAGGCGAGACCGGAAACTCGGCGGTTGCTCCCACCCGTGTCGAGGTGGACGGGCCTGGCCGTCGATCGAACGGTAACTCGATCCGATCGACGAGACCGTCCAGATGACGACGCCAATAACGCAGCTGGTCCGACATCAGACGAGAAGGTGCATCCTCGGTACCCAGCAACTCGTGGTGCCACAACGTGTAGTCGGCGTACTGCACGGCAAGTGGCTCCCACTGGGGCACGTCGCCCACTACCCGTGCGGCGTAGGCCACCATCAGATCCGTCGTGAGAGGTCTCATGGAAAATCCGTCGGCAGCGATGTGGTGCGCCACGAACACTGTGACGTGTTCTTCGTCGGACACTCGCAGCAGCGTTGCCCTGATCGGAACCTGCGTTGTGACGTCGAAACCACGGCCCACGAATTCCTCGACGACGGCCGTGACGGCACCCTTGCCTATGTCGGTCGGCGATAGGTCGAGACGGACCTCACCGGTGGGTCGTATCTCCTGGTATCCGTTGCCGTCGAACTCGGGGAAGACCGTTCGCAGCGCCTCGTGCCTGTCCAGAAGATCGTCGACGGCTGCCTGCAGCGCCGGTACGTTCAGCGCCCCCGTGAGCCTGACGGCGACGGGGATGTTTCGGGAACTCGAGGTCGGGTTCTTTCTGTTCTCGATCCACATCCGTTGCTGCGAATAGGACAACGGGATTCGGGCCGGCCGCGGTCTGGCTGACAACATCGGCCGATCGTCGATATTCGCAAGTAAGTCGACACGGGCGGCGAACTTCTCGATCGTCGGCGCCTCGAACAGCGTCCGGATCGGTATACGCCGTCCGAGTGCATCGCCTGTCCGCGCAACGAGTTGTGTTGCAATGAGCGAGTTTCCGCCGAGCACGAAGAAGTCGTCGTCCAATCCAGGATCGACGATGCCCAGCAGATCGCCGACGATGGACGCAACGGCGCGCTCTGTATCGCTCTGCGGCGTCCTGTATTCGGCGGCCTGGAATGTCGGCTCCGGCAGGGCTCGACGGTCGAGCTTCCCCGTCGGCCCGAGTGGAAGTGCGGGCAGAACGATGATTGCCGACGGCACCATGTACGCGGGCAGAACTGCCGCGACCTCCGCGGAGAGGTCGGCGGGCTCGATGCCCGTCGACGAACCGACGTATGCAACGAGACGCTCACCGAGGGTGTCGTCGCGATGCAGTATTACCGCGGCTGACTGGACGTCGGCGTTCTGCGAGAGAACGGCCTCGATCTCACCGGGCTCGATACGCTGGCCGCGCAACTCGATCTGGAAGTCGGTCCGTCCCCGGTAGACGAGCTCACCCTCGGGCGTCCAGTGCACCAGATCGCCCGTTCTGTAGATCCGAGCCCCGGGCTCGTACGGGTCGGCGACGAATCGCTCCGACGTGAGTGCGGGACGTCCACGATACCCGCGAGCAAGCTGCGATCCTCCGATGTAGAGCTCACCGGGCACGCCTACGGGGACGGGTCGGAGTCGAGCGTCGAGCACATGAGCCGTCGTATTCCACACTGGCTTCCCGACGGTCACCTTCGATGTATTCGGGAACACTTGTACCGCCGTGACCACCTCGACCTCGGCCGGACCGTACCAATTGTGCAGATCTGCCTCGTTCAGTTCGTGGAACTGCGCCGAGATCGCCGGCGTGAGGGCCTCACCCGCCGCGAACACGCGCCGGACGGATGTTCCCAGCCCGCCCACGGCGTGGGCGTAGGCGCTCAGCATGGACGGCACGAAATGAAGAGTGGTGATCGAGAACCGATCGATCACCTCGGACAGGTACGCGGGATCGCGATGTCCACCGGGCTCGGCCAACACCAGCCGCGCGCCAGTCTGCAAGGTCCAGAACAGTTCCCAGACCGATACGTCGAAGGTGATCGGCGTCTTGTGCAGAACAGCATCCGTGGAATCGAGCGGATACACCGACTGCGCCCAGGCAAGCTGATTGGCCGTCGCCGCATGGGTCAGCTCGATGCCTTTGGGGCGACCGGTCGACCCGGACGTGAACATGATGTAGGCCAAGGCATTCGGCCGTAGCGGCCGCTCGCGGTCTTCGTCGGTCATCGGCTCGTCCGACCACGAATCGAGCGCGATCTCGTCCAGGTCGATTACCTCCGTGTAGGAGGGAGCTCGGTGATGCTGCGAGCCGGCGACCACGACGAGAACAGGTTTCGCAGAGTCGAGGACGGTGTGATTGCGTTCGAGCGGCTGCTCGGGGTCCAAGGGTATGTACGCTGCACCGGTCTTCAACACCGCGTACATCGCGACGACCATCTCGATCGACCGGGTCATGTAAACGGCAGCGGTCGATTCGGCGTGAAGGCCACGTGCGACAAGCGCACGTGCAGTTCTATTCACACGTCGGTCCAGCTCGAGATAGGTCAGAGATCGATCGTCTTCGATCAACGCGATAGCGTCGGGCGTTCGGACCACCTGGGCTTCGAACATCGACACGAGGGTCGAACTGCGGTCGAGTTCATGTCCGGTCGAGTTCCATTGCGACAATGCCGCCCGGTCGACCTCGTCCACGAGGTCGACATCGCCGATCGCCGTAGTGGGGTCGGTAACAGCGGCAGAGAGGACAGAGGCGAAACGTCGTCCCACCGCGGAAATGGACTCTCGATCGAACAGCGCCGTCGAATAGGTGACCGACATCGACAGTCCATTGCGGTTCCTGTCCGCATCGGCCATGTCGACGAACGAGAATTGCAGGTCGTATTTGGCTGTCCGCGTGTCGGAGTCGACATGTGCAACCGACAGCCCATCGAGCGCCAACTCCTCCTGGGCGAAGTTCTGAAAGACGATCAGGACCTGAAACAGCGGTGAATGGGCGGTGGACCTCACCGGGGCCAACTCGTCTACCAACCAGTCGAACGGCAACGTCGCGTGGCCGAACGCGCCGATGTCCGTTTCTCTCACATCACCGAACAGATCTACGAACGTGGACTTCGGGTCGACGTCAGTACGAAGAACGAGAGTGTTGACGAACATCCCGATCAGGTTGTCCAGCTCCTGTTCGCCGCGACCTGCGGTCGGCGTGCCCACTGCGATGTCGGACTCACCCGACCATCGAGCCAAGGTCGCCGCGAGCGCGGCATGCACGACCATGAACCTCGTAACTCCGTGTTCGCGCGACACGCGTTCTATTCCGGCCAGCGTGGCCTCGTCCAGGTCGAAGTCCACCGATGCGCCCTGCGTGGACCTAACGGCGGAACGGGGTCGGTCCAGCGGCAAGCCCAGTGTTTCGGGAAGGCCGTCGAGCTGTCCGCGCCAGTAGCCGATCTCGGAGTGCGCTAACGATGTCGGATCATGTGCAGCTCCCAGAGCCTCACGCTGCCACAGAGTGAAATCTGCGTACTGTACGGACAAAGGTTCCCATGTCGGTGCCGAACCGCGCGATCGCGACCCGTACGCCACCATGACGTCGCGGGCGAGAGGTGCGATCGAAGAGCCGTCTGCTGCGATGTGGTGGACGACGACGACAAGCACGTGCTCGTCCGGGGCGACCGCGAAAAGCGCTGCACGAATCGGCACCTGAGACTCGACGTCGAATCCGCCACTCACGACGGCAGTGACGCGGTGCTCGATCTCCGCCTCGGACACCGAAACAGGTGTCAGATCCAGACGGATGTCGTCGACCGACATCACCCGCTGAACGGGCGTTCCCTCGATCACCGGGTAGACCGTCCTGAGCGTTTCGTGACGGGCGAGCACGTCGTGGACCGCGAGACCGAGAGCGTCGGTGTCGAGAGATCCGGACATCCGAACCGCCAACGGGACGTTGTATACCGCCGATTCCGGCTCCAACCTGTTCAAGAACCACATCCGTTGCTGCGCAAGCGACAACGGCACCACGTCCGGACGAACCCGCGCCACCAACGGTGCCCCTACACCGACACCACTACCCGACACCACCCAACCGGCCAACGCCCCCACCGACGACAACTCGAACAGCACCCCCACCGGAACTCGAACACCCAGCAACGCACCCACACGCGACGCCACCTGCGTTGCAATCAGCGAATTACCACCGAGCGCAAAGAAGTCGTCGTCCACACCCACCCGATCCACACCCAACACATCCTCGAACACCCCCGCCACCACGACCTCCGCCTCCGACACCGGCGCTCGAAACACACCCACCGACACCACCGGATCGACCAACGCGCCCCGATCCAGCTTCCCCGACGCAGTCACCGGCAACACATCGAGCGGCACGAACACCGACGGCACCATGTAGGACGGCACACGATCGCCCACGAACGACTTCAACACATCCCCGTCCACACGACCGTCGACACCCACCACATACGCGACCAACCGATCACCACGAACCTCCACCACCGCACGATCAACCGACCCATGCTCCCCCAGAACCGACTCGATCTCACCCAACTCGATCCGCTGTCCACGCAACTTGATCTGACCATCCGCACGAGAAACGAAATGCAAGTCCCCGAACCGATCCCACCGAACCAGATCACCCGTCCGATACATCCGCCCACCACCGACGAACGGACTCGCAACAAACCGCTCCGCCGACAAACCGGACCTACCGAAGTACCCTCGCGCCAACTGCACACCCGACAAATACAACTCACCCACCACACCCACCGGAACCGGATGCAAACGACTGTCCAACACGGCAACCGACGAATTCCACACCGGCACACCGATCGGCACACCTGAACCACCGACACCGACATCGCCGGTGAAAAACGCAGTCGCGTGCACCGCGAACTCTGTCGGACCGTACAGATTGTGCAACCGTGCCGACGCCAACACCTTTGCAGCAGACACTGCAACCGACGTACCGAACGCCTCACCCGCCACCAGAACATGACGCAACGAAGACACATCGGCATCGCCCACACCACCGACGAACACAGACAACATCGACGGCACGAACGACACCGCCGTCACACCCTCCGACTCGATCACCGACGCCACGTAGCCCACGTCCCGATGACCACCCGGCTCCGCGACCACCAATCGCGCACCACACACCAACGCCCCGAACAACTCCCACACCGACACATCGAACGTGAACGGTGTCTTCTGCAACACCACATCACCCTCACCCAACCCGAACTCAGCCACCAACCACGACAACTGATTCACCACCGCCTCGTGCGACACCGCCACACCCTTCGGCCGCCCCGTCGAACCCGACGTGAACATCACATACGCCGCATTCGTCGCACGCAACGGGCTCCTGCGATCCGCATCTGTCACCACATCGCCGGAGAAACCAGCCACTGCAGCCTCATCGACCTCTGACACCACCAGTACCGGATCCACAACCTCGACCACATAATTCGAACGTTCCACCGGACCGTCTGGATCCACCGGAACATACGCACCACCGGCAACCACCACCGCATGGACCACCACAACCATCTCCACCGAGCGACGCATCGACACCACCACCCGCGACTCCGGCCCCACCCCCATCGAAATCAGCCATCGCGCCGTCCGGGCCACCCGAACCCCGAACTCCTCGTACGACAACGACACCCCACCGAACGACACCGCCACGGCGGTCCGATCGCGAACCACCTGCGACCCCACCAGCTCGGCAACCGTCTCCGTCGATCCCACAACCTCGACCCCACTGGAGAGCACTTCGCCGCGAGCCGCATCACTGCGCAGATCGACATCGCCGACGACCGCATCCGGCGACACCACCACCTGCTCGAGCACACTCGTCAGCCGCTCCCCCAGGGTTACGATCGACGCCTCGTCGAACAGATCGCGTGCGTACGTCATGGTCACGACGTAGCCCGTCGCAGTCCCCGGCGTGCGGTCCCCCGGACCACGATCCTCGGCGTCCCACTGTTCGGCGACCGTGAACTGGAGATCCATCTTCGCCGTGTTCGCGGGCAAGTCCACCGCGGAGACCGTGAGGCCGGGAAGTTCGAACGCGGTCCGTTCGAGATTCTGGAACGCGAGTAGAACCTGAACGAGTGGATGCCTGGACTGTGACCTCGGCGGATCGAGAACTTCCACTATCCGCTCGAAGGGGACATCCGAATTGTCGAATGCAGCCAGGTCGGTGCGGACGACCTCGTCGAGTACGTCGTCGAAGGTCTGCGCGGGGTCGAGTTGGGTGCGGAGTACGAGCGTGCCCACGAACATTCCGACAAGGTCGTCGAGTGCTGCGTCTCCGCGCCCCGCAACCGGCGTGCCCACAGCCACGTCCCAGCTTCCCGACAGCCGAGCCAACACGACGGCCAACGCCGCATGGAAGACCATGAACGGGGTGCAGCGATGAGTCCGTGCGAGTTGGGCGATACGTCGATGCGTGTTCCGATCGATCTCGAACGCCACGGAGTCACCACGCCCGGACATGACTGTCGGCCTTGGATGGTCGACAGGAAGATCGAGCTGCCCGGGCAGTCCATTCAATTCGGCAGCCCAGAAACCCTCCTGTTGCGCCATGATCGATGCCGGATCTTCGGACGCGCCCAGTGCTTCCAGTTGCCACAGCGTGTAGTCGGCGTACTGAACCGGTAGCGGCGTCCAGTTCGGCTCGTCACCGAGCACTCGCGCCGAGTACGCAATCATGACGTCGCGTGCCAACGGGGTCATCGAATACCCGTCGGCTGCAATGTGATGCGTGACGAGCACGAGGACATGGTCGTCGGGGGCCAGCCGTAGGATCTGCGTGCGAAGCGGAACCTGGTTCGCCAGGTCGAAGGGGGCAGCTACCGTCGAGGTGACCTGCTCGATCAACGATTCGGTCGACGCGTCGCGAGGGCGTAGGTCCAGCTCGACATCGTCGACGGACAGAATTCGTTGGCTACCGACTCCGTCGGTGTCGGGGTAGACGGTCCGCAGAATCTCGTGTCGTGCAACGACGTCTTCGATCGCGTCTTGCAGCGCGCGGAGATTTAGACTTCCGGTCAACCTGACAGCGACCGGGATGTTGTCGACCGTCGACTCGGGGTTCAACCGACCGAGGAACCACATGCGCCGTTGCGCGAGCGACAGCGGGATGACTGCAGGTCGTTCCCTTGCCGCCAGAGCGATGCCTGCACCGTTACCGGCATGCCCGGCGACCCGTGCAGCGAGCGCCGCGACGGTCGGGGCCTCGAACACGGCTCGGACGGGCACCTGAGTGTCCATGGCGACACCCAAACGCGAAACCAGCTGAGTTGCGAGCAACGAGTTACCGCCGAGCGCAAAGAAGTCGTCGTCGGCGCCGACCTCGGTCGCACCGAGCAACTGGGTGATGATCTGGGCAACTGTCTCTTCGGCCGATGTGCTCGGCTTTCGGTACTCGGTCGTTTCGAACACCGGCTCCGGAAGCGCCGCGCGATCGATCTTGCCGTTCGCGGTCAACGGAATCGCGTCGAGCACGACCAACGCGGTGGGCACCATGTACGACGGAAGGCGTTGGGCGAGAATGGCCTTCACCAACGAGACATCGACGTCACCGACTATATAGCCAACCAGTCTTGTGCCCAGGTGTCGGTCGGTTCGGTCGATCGCCACTGCATCGACGATTCCATCGACAGCGCGAAGGGCCAGCTCGATGTCGCCCAGCTCGATTCGGTATCCGCGAATTTTCACCTGGAAGTCCGCGCGTCCGACGAAATCGAGCGTTCTCTCCTTCGTCCACCGAACCAGATCGCCCGTCCGGTACAACCGCCCACTCCGGCCGAACGGATCTGCGACGAACCTTTCTGCGGTCAGGTCGGGCCGCCCATGGTAACCACGAGCCAGCTGGACGCCGGCCACATAGAGCTCTCCTACGACTCCGTCCGGCACCGGCGCCAGCCGCGGATCCAGAACGAACACTCGAGTGTTCCATTCCGGAGTGCCGATGGGGATCGAGTCCGCACGCGAGTCGATCAGTCGGTGACGTGTTACGGACACCGTTGCTTCGGTGGGTCCGTAAAGATTGTCCAGTCGGAAGTCCCGACCGGCTGACACCTGTGCGGCGGTGTGTGGAGGGAAGGCCTCGCCGATCACCAATACCCGCTCGAGGGCGTTCGGCAATCCGTCGACGCCCAGTGCGCCCAGCATCGACGGCACAACGAAGAGGGTCGACACCTCCTCGGCCGCCATCAACGCGTTCAGGTACTGGACGTCACCGTGGCGATCCTGCTCGGCGACAACGATTCGCCCACCACTGGTCGGCATCGACCACAGTTCCCACACGGAGAGGTCGAAGGTGACCGGAGTCTTGAGTACCGTCGAGTCCTGGGCGTTCGAGCGGTACTCGTGTCGCATCCACTCCAGCTGGTTGACCACCGAAGCGTGTTCGACGGCAACTCCTTTGGGCGCGCCGGTAGAGCCGGAAGTGAAAATGACGTACGCCGTGTTGCCGGGACGCAGCGGCGAAGTCCGTTCGTCGTCGCGAACAGGCTCGCAAGAGAACCCGGCTGTCTCGACTGTGTCGAGTTCGATGACCCGAACATTCGTTTCCGTCGCGAAACCGACTGCGGCCGAGGTCAACACCGCTGCAGGTTGCGCGGAACCGAGAATCTGATCGGTTCGAGTGAGAGGTTGCGCCGGATCCAGCGGCACGTATGCAGCGCCCGCTTTGACGACGGCGTACATCGCGACCAGCAGCTCGGGGGAACGCGGAAGCGCCAGCGCCACGAGAGACTCGGGACCGAACCCCTCACCGATCAGCACGCGGGCGAGGGCGTTCACGCGCCCGTCGAACTCGCTGTAGGACCACACGGCCTGGCCGCAGACGATTGCCGGCGCCTTCGGATCCGCCGCGACCCTCGCGTCGAAGAGTGATACGAGCGTTGCGGCGGGGTCCACGTGCTCGGCTGTATCGTTCCGGACCTCGAGCACATCGGTACGGTCTTCGCTGCCGAGAACGTCGATATCGCCGATCACTGCCGACGGGTTGTCGACCACCGCTCGAAGAACCCGCATGTATGTGGTAGTTATCGCAGCGGCCGTGGAACTTTCGAACAAGGACGACGCGTACGTGAGTGCCGCGTGCATTCCTGCCGGAGCACCGTCGTTGCCGTAGGTGTCCGAAACAACGAGGTGGAGGTCGAACTTGGATATTTTCACCTCTGAATCGACGCCGGTCACGTCGAGACCGGGCAGCTCGAGGTGAGTCCGAGCAAGATTCTGGAACGAGAGCCCAACCTGAAAAAGTGGGTGGCGTGCTGTCGACCGTGCTGGATCCAGAACCCCGACGAGTGTCTCGAACGGGACGTCCGCGTGCCCGAAAGCTTCGAGATCGGTATCGCGAACAGTGGCAAGGAAGTCCGTGAACTGCGACTCCCAGCGCACCAGGGTTCGGAACACCACTGTGTTGGCGAACATTCCGATGAGGTCGTCGAGTTTGGCCTCGCCGCGGCCTGCGATCGGTGACCCGATCGCGATGTCGGTGCGCTGCGATAGCCTGGACAGCGTCACCGCCCACGCGGCGTGGACGATCATGAACAACGACGCGTTGGAGTTTCTGGCGACCTCCTGCAAATTCGCGTGCAGGTCCGCGTCGATGTCGAAGGCTACTTCTCCGCCGACCATCGACTGAACCGCAGGACGAGGCCGGTCGAACGGCAGGTTGAGTTGATCGGGAAGGCCCGCAAGTTCCGATGTCCAGAACTGAATCTGGGCATGGGCCGCAGATTTCGTGTCGTTCTCGTCGCCCAACAGTTCGCGCTGCCACAACGTGTAGTCCGCGTACTGGATCTCGAGCGGTGCCCATCCTGGCTCCCGCCCACTCGACCGCGCGGTGTAGGCGAGCATCACATCGCGGATCAAGGGCCCTACGGAGGATCCGTCCGCCGCAATGTGGTGCACCACGACGACGAGAACGTGCTCGGTCTCGGTCACTTCGAACAATGTGACACGAATCGGTACCTCGGACGTGACGTCGAACGCGCAGTCGAGGGTGGCCTGAACGTCCGCAGCCACCTTCGCCTTCGTCGTGCGTGTCAGTGACACAGCCACGCCCGCTTCGCCCGATTCCAGCACGACCTGGTGCGGGCCTGTGTCGTCGGAGGGATAGATCGTGCGCAGAGATTCGTGGCGCTCGATAACATCGGCAACTGCGAGACGCACTGCGTCGACATTCAGCTCGCCCGACAGGCGGACTGCAATAGGGATGTTGTACGCCGAGGACGAAGGATCGAACCGATTGAGGAACCACATCCTTTGTTGCGCAAGAGAAAGCGGTATCCTCGCTGGACGAGGACGCGCTTCGAGGTCGACCCTGTCCTCCTGCTCCTGAGCATCGATCGCAGCAGCCAGCCCGGATACCGATGGCTCGTCGAACAGCACACGCGCGGGCACTCGCTTGTGCAATCGCGCCCCGATCCGGGCAGCTACCTGAGTCCCGATCAAGGAATTGCCGCCGAGATCGAAGAAGTCGTCGTCGACACCCACCGACTCACGCGAGAGAAGCTCGGCGAAGACCGACGCCACGGCTTCCTCGGTCGGCGTCGACGGGGCACGGTACTCACGGGCCACGAACACCGGGGCAGGAAGAGCCGAGCGATCGACCTTCCCCGCCCCGGTGAGAGGCACGTGGTCGATCAACATCAACGCCGACGGGACCATGTGCCCGGGCAGGGACTGCCGCATCCATTCGAGCAGCGTCGACGATTCCGGCGATGTCCCGTCGGCGGGCAGCGCATACGAGACGAGCGCAGTGCTGCCTGCGCCCGCATCGGTCCCGATCGTCAGCGCGAAGTCGACCTCGGGATGGCCGCCGAGAACAGCGTCGATCTCACCGAGTTCGACGCGGAATCCTCTGATCTTCACTTGGAAATCGTTGCGTCCCAAGTACTCCAGGTCACCCGACGCATCGACACGGACCAGGTCACCGGTCCGGTACATCCGGCTGCCCGACGGGTCGAACGGGTCGGGCAAGAACCGCGACGCGGTCAATGCACTGCGCCGATGGTAGCCCCGAGCGACACCGGGACCTGCGAGATACAGCTCCCCGGCGACGCCGGGAGGAACCACCGACAACCGTGCGTCCAGAACGTACGCCTTCATCCCGTCCACGGGCTCACCCATCGTGACCGGCTCACCCACGACGAGAGGGGCCGACATAGTGGCGAAGATGCTCGCTTCGGTGGGCCCGTATCCATTGAACAGCGCGCGACCAGGAGCCCATCTGGCGACCAGATCGGCGCCGAATGCTTCCCCGCCGACGACCAGGGCCGCCAGGTCCGGCAGCTCGTCGCCGTCGATCGACGTCAACGCCGCAGGTGTCGAGAATCCGTGCGTCACTTTCTCGCGTCGAAGCAGGTCCTCGAGCTCGGCACCACCGTAGTTGTCCGGCGGTGCGATGATCATCGTTGCGCTCGAGCCGATCGCAAGTAGGTAGTCGAACACCGACACGTCGAAACTGGGCGAGGTGAAGTGCAGCGTGCGCGACTGCGGCGTCAGTTCCAGCACGCGAACGGCGTGCGCACACAGCGAAGCCAACCCAGCCTGGGTCACGACTACACCCTTGGGCAGGCCGGTGGAGCCCGAGGTGTAGATCACATACGCGGCGTTGGCAGCACGCAACGTGGATGTCCGCTCGACCGTCGAGATCGGGTCGCCCGGGAGTGATGCAAGCACCGTCTGCACCGACTCGTCGTCCAAGAACGTCCACTCACACGACGAGGGCAGCGCGTCGCGGTGCGCCGAGATCGTGATTCCACGGGTTGCCCCGGAGTCACCGACCATATGCTCGATTCTCGCGGTGGGATACGACGGATCGATGGGGAGAAACGCCGCGCCGGTCTTCATGACGGCCCACATCGCGGTGATCGACTCCACGCTTCTCTGCAGTGCGACTGCGATCGTGGATTCCGGGCCTGCTCCCGCGTTCATCAGAAGCCTGGCAAGTGTGGATGAGCGAACATCGAGTTCGGCGTACGAGACGGTTCGGTCGCCGTCGACCAGCGCGATTGCATCCGGATTGCGCTCGACAGCTGTTGCAAGCAGGGCGGGAAGCAGGGTGGCCCGTGCACGCTTCGGCTTTCGAGCGCGCGGGCCGCGTTCCTTGCGCTCACCGGCGGTCCGGTCGGGTGCTGAAGCTGTCGACGTGGACCGCGAATTCATATGTCAATACCCCTGACCGTCGATCTGTGCTATGAGGTCGTTTCGCCCCATTCCGCCACGATTACGCCGTCGAATTGCCGCTATCTCATCGACGCATTCCCGCAACAAAACTATTACATCATGATTACGACGCAAGTCCACGAACACCTGGACACCTACGCGGAAACGGCCAACAGGCTTGTGCTACGGAACAATTGATCGAATTGTCCATACTTCAAACAAACCGACCGAACATTGTGTTGACGGTCGCGCTAAACAATTACCGGTAAATTACAGCGTTTCAAGCCAATCGACCGAAGTAGTGCACTGGACTCACCGAATTGTTCCGATCGACGGCGCGTCGGTCGACTGACAACACCTCGTTTCGAACCGAAAATGGCCCCTCCGCAGGACGAAGGGGCCATTTTTACAGCTGATTCGACCGTCTCAGGCCACCGGAGTGCTGCGCGACGGCCGAACGACTCGATCACGCAACGTTCGGTTCAGGACGGCAGCGATCTCCTTCAGGTTCTCCGGTGACGCCATCTCACCGTGGCTGCTGTCGATGACATGATTGCTCGTCGTTCCACTCACATGACCGTCCCAGTCCGAGGAACGGCCATCGCCTGTCGGGTCGTCCGCCCCCGCTGCGAAGTACACGAGATCGCCCAGGAACACGGCGGGCTCGTACTCGTTGATCAGTGTCGTCGACCGAATCGAACTATCCACCAACGATGCGAGACGGTCGGCGGAAATCCCGGAGAACGGCTCGGGCATCGTTGCCAGCACGTCCGCGATGTCTTGGATCGACATCGTCGTACCTGGCTCCACGTGCCCCGGTAGCAGGCCGGCAAACAGATCTGTCAGAGCGAGGCCTACGTTGGTGGCAACGGAGTCGGCGTCTTCACCCGGTGACGTCTCCAGGGTGCTGTCCATCATCGCCAACACCGAGACTTCGTTGCCCTTGCCCTGCAGCTGCACGGCGGCGGCGTGTGCGAGAACACCGCCGAGCGACCAACCCAACAACATGTACGGCCCCTCCGGCTGCACGCGTTGCATTTCGCGCACGTAGCGCGCCGCCCACTCGTCGATCGAGGTCGGATTCCAGTCTTCCTCGGTGAGAGCCGGCGACTGCAACGTGGTTATCGCCACCTCGGAATCGAGGTGCGTCGCGAGATTGGCGAACACCCACGACAAACCGGCCATCGGGTGAATGCACCACAGACGAGGCCCGGATCGGGCGTCCCTGATAGGCAGCACAACGTCCAGTGCGTTGCGTGAACCGACGTTCTGCGTCGAACTCGCGGCGATCCGCGACGCCAGGCGTTCGACCGTCGAATCCGAGAACAAGGACATCAAGGGCACCTCGGTGTCCAGGTCAGCGCGCAGCCGCGCCACGACCTGCGTCGCGACCAACGAGTTGCCACCCAACTCGAAGAAATCATCGTCGAGACCCACCTGCGACACGCCCAACACATCCGCGAACACACCCGCCACCGCCTCTTCCACGGGTGACGACGGCGCCCTGAACACCCGTGGCTCGAATTCCGGCTCCGGCAACGCCCGCCTGTCCAACTTCCCCGCCGGGTTGAGTGGCAACTGGTCCAGCACCACGAAAGCCGAAGGCACCATGTACGACGGAAGGGTCGCGGAGACGTGACCCAACACCTCTGTTCGCGTCGGTACCTCACCGGGCGCCGGCACGACGTAGGCCACCAGTCGATCGCCGGTGGGCGAGCTCGCGACCACGACAACAGCTTGAATGACTGTCCGGTGGCCCAGCAATGCGGATTCGATTTCGCCCAGTTCGATCCGCTGACCTCGGAACTTGACCTGAAAGTCGGTTCTTCCGATGTACTCGAGCACGCCGTCTTTTCGGCGTCGCACCAGATCGCCCGTTCGATACATCGAGGCGCCGGACCCCGTTGCGGAAGCGACGAATCTACCCGCAGTCAGATCGGGCCGAGACACGTAACCCCGCGCCAATTGCGAACCCAGCAAGTACAGCTCTCCCGGCACTCCATCTGCTACCGGATGAAGACGACTGTCGAGAACCAACAACCCGACATTCCACTCCGGCAGACCTATCGGCACCGACCCCCGATCGTCGACGCTCGCCTCCCAGGACGTCACCGATACGGCAGCCTCGGTCGGACCGTACAGATTGTGTATCCGTGCGTCGCTGATCTTCCGGAAATCCTCCACTGTCTCCAATGGAAGTGCCTCACCGATGACGAACACGTCCCTCAGCGAACGAATCTGTTCAGCGCGTGCGAGTGACCCGAACACCGTCAGCATCGACGGCACGAAGTCGGTCAGCGTGACCTGCCGCTCGTGGATGAGGTGGGCAAGCTGAACAGGGTCGCGATGCCCGTCCGCCGTCGCCAGAACCAGAGTTGCACCGGCCCGTAGGGGCAGGAAGTAGCCCCAGAGTGAGACGTCGAACGTCGTTGCCGTCTTCTGCAGATACACATCCGCAGAGGTGAACTCGTACCGGTCGGACATCCATTCGAGCTGATTCACGATTGCTCGGTGCGAAACCGCGACCCCCTTCGGCCGACCGGTGGAGCCCGAGGTGAACAGAACGTACGCCGTGTTGAAGGGGCGGACGACTGCGTTCAGCTCGCCCGGAGCAATCGGAAGATCACTCAGCCCCGACAGATCAAGTACGTCCAAGTCGAAGACTGCGCCCTCGAAATCGACAAGGACGTCGTCGGCCGAGGCGCGAAGCACACACAACGGCCGTGCAGTCTCGAGAATGTACGAGGTCCTCTCGGCTGGATGATCGGGATCGAGGGGAAGGTACGCCCCGCCCGCACGGACCACGGCATACATCGCGACAACGAGATCGACCGAACGACGAATCGACAGTCCGACAACGGTTTCCGGACCGACCCCCTGACCGATGAGGTGACGCGCCAACCTGTTGACACGAGCGTCGAATTCACCGTACGACAACTCGATTCCCTCGAACACGACTGCCAGCGAATCCGCGCTTTCCGACACTCGATCCGTGAAATGGTCCAACATCAATTTCTCGGGAACATCATGCTCCACTACACGCGAGGACGCCGAGATCTCCTCCGACTCGCCACGTTCCAGAATTCGATAGTCGCCGACGGCAATGCCCGCGTCCGAGACGATCTCCTCCAGCAGAACTCCGAACCGATCGACCATCCGCACCGCCGACGCTTCGTCGAACAGGGACGACATGTACGTCAAGCTCATACCGAGCCCAGCGGGGGCACCGTCCTCGTCGTAGGTATCCGACACCACCAAATGAAGATCGAACTGCGAGATGTTCAAATCCGCATCCACACCCGCCACCGACAACGACGGCAACTCCAACGCCGTCGACTGCACATTCTGAAAAGACAACGCCACCTGGAACAACGGATGCCGCGCCGTCGACCGCGCCGGATTGAGAACCTCCACCAACCGCTCGAACGGCACATCAGCATGCGCAAACGCCCGAAGATCACTCTCCCGCACCGAATCCAACAACTCCACGAACGAACTCGCAGGATCGACCACACTCCGCAACACCAACGTATTGGCGAACATCCCGATCACATCATCGAGAGCAGCCTCACCACGACCAGCAATCGGCGACCCCACCACCACATCCGACGACCCCGACAACCGCGACAACAACGCCGCCCACGCCGCATGCACCGCCATGAACAACGTCGCATTCGACTCACGAGCAATCCGCATCAACCCCGACTGCACCGCCGCATCAACCCCGAAATCGACTTTCCCACCCGCAAGAGACTGCACCGCAGGACGAGGCCGATCCGTCGGCAGATCGATCTGATCCGGAAGACCCGCCAACTCCGACTTCCAGAACGAAATCTGCTCGTGCGCAACCGAAGACGGATCACCCTCCGAACCGAGAACCTCACGCTGCCACAACGTGAAATCCGCATACTGCACCTCGAGCGAACGCCACCCCGGAGCATCCCCCGACACCCGCGCCGCATACGCCACCATCAAATCCCGAGTCAACGGCCCCATCGACGAACGATCACCGGAAATATGATGAACCACGAACGCCAACACGAACTCCACATCCGACACCCGATACAACCGAACCCGAACCGGCACCTCCGCCGTCACATCGAACGGCTGCACCGCCAACGAACCCACCACAGAAACAACCTCGTCCGCAGCCACATCGATCACCACCACCCGAACACCCGCATCGGCAACCGACACAATCCGCTGAACCGGCGCACCTCGACCTCCGGATACACCGTTCGCAACGACTCGTGCCGAGCCACCACATCACCCACCGCAGAACCCAACGCCGACACATCCAACGCACCCGACAACCTGATCGCAACCGGAATGTTGTACGCCGCAGACTCAGGATCGAACCTGTTCAAGAACCACATACGCTGCTGCGCAAGCGACAACGGAATACGATCCGGCCGAACACCAGCAACCAACGCCGCCCGCGCACCCGAACCGACCTGCGACTCCACCCGAGCCGCCAAAGCCTCCACCGACGACACCTCGAACAACACCCGCACCGGAATCTGCGCATCCAACGCAACACCCAACCGCGCAACCACCTGCGTCGCGATCAACGAGTTACCACCCAACTCGAAGAAATCATCATCGAGACCCACCCGCGGAACCCCCAACACATCCGCGAACACACCCGCCACCGCCTCCTCCACCGACGACGACGGCGCCCGAAACACCCGCGCCTCGAACTCCGGCTCCGGCAACGCACCCCGATCCAACTTCCCGTTCACCGTCAACGGCAACGCATCCAACACCACGAACACCGACGGCACCATGTACGACGGAAGACGATCGGACACAACACCCTTCAACACCCCCACATCCAGCGACACACCCTCCTCACCGACCACATACGCAACCAACCGATCACCCAACCGATCATCACCACGAGCAACCACCACCGCATCACGCACACCCACAACACCACCAAGAACCGACTCGATCTCACCCAACTCGATACGGAACCCACGCACCTTCACCTGAAAATCACTACGCCCCACATAATCGAGCACACCATCACCAGTCCACCGCACCACATCACCCGTGCGATACAACCGCGAACCATCACCGGCAAACGGATCCGCAACAAACCGCTCCGCCGTCAAATCCACCCGACCCTGATACCCACGAGCCAACTGCACACCCGCCAAATACAACTCACCCACCACACCCACCGGCACCCGATGAAGACGAGAATCCAACACGAACACCCGAGAATTCCACTCAGGACGACCAATCGGAACCGACGAACCCAACGGCAACACAACACGATTCGACGTCACCGACACCGCAGCCTCCGTCGGACCGTACACATTGTCCAACCGCACCTCACCACCACCACGCAACACAGACTCAGCAGTCGACACCGGCAACGCCTCACCGATCGCCAACACCCTCCGCACCGACACCGGCAACGAACCACCCGACGCCGCCACAACCGCACCCAACACCGACGGCACCACATGCAACGTCGTCACCGACTCACGCTCGATCAACTCCGACAAATACGCCGGATCACGATGACCATCAGCCGACGCAACCACCACACGCCCACCCACACCAACCCACGACCACAACTCCCACACCGACAAATCGAACGTCGCAGCAGTCTTGAGCAACGACACATCAGAACCATCGAGACCGTACTCGAACCTCTTCCACTCCAACTGATTCACCACAGCCCGATGCGACACAGCAACACCCTTCGGCCGCCCCGTCGAACCCGACGTGAAAATCACATACGCCGCGTTATCCGGCCGCAACCGACCCACCCGCTCCGCATCCGAGACCACACCCCCACCGAACGAACTCACATCCACCGACTCCACATCCACCACCACCGCACCCACATCCGGCACCACCACACCACCATCACGCCCAGCAACCAACACCACCACCGGACGAGCCGACTCGAACACCAACCCCATCCGCTCCACCGGCTGATCAGGATCCACCGGCACATACGCACCACCCGCCACCACCACCGCATACATCGCCACCACCAACGACTCCGAACGCCGCATCGCAACAACAACCAACGACTCAGGACCCACACCCACCGACACCAAATACCGCGCCAACCGATTCACCCGCGAACCGAACTCCCCATACGTCCACGAACCCGAACCGAACACCACCGCAACCGAATCCGCAGCACCCACAACACTCGACTCGAACAACGACACCAACGTCGCACCCGAATCCACCACACGCGAGGTCTCATTCCACGAACCCAACACACCCAACTCCACCGAACCCACCACATCCACATCACCCACAGGACGCGACGGCTCGGCTTCAACGAACGACAGAAACATCACCAAACGTTCTGCGATCGTCCGAGCGGTCACTTCGTCGAACAGGGACGACATGTACGTCAAGCTCATACCGAGCCCAGCGGGGGCACCGTCCTCGTCGTAGGTATCCGACACCACCAAATGAAGATCGAACTGCGAGATGTTCAAATCCGCATCCACACCCGCCACCGACAACGACGGCAACTCCAACGCCGTCGACTGCACATTCTGAAAAGACAACGCCACCTGGAACAACGGATGCCGCGCCGTCGACCGCGCCGGATTGAGAACCTCCACCAACCGCTCGAACGGCACATCAGCATGCGCAAACGCCCGAAGATCACTCTCCCGCACCGAATCCAACAACTCCACGAACGAACTCGCAGGATCGACCACACTCCGCAACACCAACGTATTGGCGAACATCCCGATCACATCATCGAGAGCAGCCTCACCACGACCAGCAATCGGCGACCCCACCACCACATCCGACGACCCCGACAACCGCGACAACAACGCCGCCCACGCCGCATGCACCGCCATGAACAACGTCGCATTCGACTCACGAGCAATCCGCATCAACCCCGACTGCACCGCGGGGTCGACGCTGAAATCGACTTTCCCACCCGCAAGAGACTGCACCGCAGGACGAGGCCGATCCGTCGGCAGATCGATCTGATCCGGAAGACCCGCCAACTCCGACTTCCAGAACGAAATCTGCTCGTGCGCAACCGAAGACGGATCAACCTCCGAACCGAGAACCTCACGCTGCCACACCGCATAATCGGCGTACTGCACCTCGAGCGGCGACCACGCGGGCACCTGGCCCGACACCCGCGCCGCATACGCCACCATCAAATCCCGGGTCAACGGGCCCATCGAGCCACCGTCTGCTGAAATGTGTTGGACGACCAGCGCCAACACGAACTCCACATCCGACACCCGATACAACCGAACCCGAACCGGCACCTCCGCCGTCACATCGAACGGCTGCACCGCCAACGAACCCACCACAGAAACAACCTCGTCCGCAGCCACATCGATCACCACCACCCGAACACCCGCATCGGCAACCGACACAATCCGCTGAACCGGCGCACCCTCGACCTCCGGATACACCGTTCGCAACGACTCGTGCCGAGCCACCACATCACCCACCGCAGAACCCAACGCCGACACATCCAACGCACCCGACAACCTGATCGCAACCGGAATGTTGTACGCCGCAGACTCAGGATCGAACCTGTTCAAGAACCACATACGCTGCTGCGCAAGCGACAACGGAATACGATCCGGCCGAACACCAGCAACCAACGCCGCCCGCGCACCCGAACCGACCTGCGACTCCACCCGAGCCGCCAAAGCCTCCACCGACGACACCTCGAACAACACCCGCACCGGAATCTGCGCATCCAACGCAACACCCAACCGCGCAACCACCTGCGTCGCGATCAACGAGTTACCACCCAACTCGAAGAAATCATCATCGAGACCCACCCGCGGAACCCCCAACACATCCGCGAACACACCCGCCACCGCCTCCTCCACCGACGACGACGGCGCCCGAAACACCCGCGCCTCGAACTCCGGCTCCGGCAACGCACCCCGATCCAACTTCCCGTTCACCGTCAACGGCAACGCATCCAACACCACGAACACCGACGGCACCATGTACGACGGAAGACGATCGGACACAACACCCTTCAACACCCCCACATCCAGCGACACACCCTCCTCACCGACCACATACGCAACCAACCGATCACCCAACCGATCATCACCACGAGCAACCACCACCGCATCACGCACACCCACAACACCACCAAGAACCGACTCGATCTCACCCAACTCGATACGGAACCCACGCACCTTCACCTGAAAATCACTACGCCCCACATAATCGAGCACACCATCACCAGTCCACCGCACCACATCACCCGTGCGATACAACCGCGAACCATCACCGGCAAACGGATCCGCAACAAACCGCTCCGCCGTCAAATCCACCCGACCCTGATACCCACGAGCCAACTGCACACCCGCCAAATACAACTCACCCACCACACCCACCGGCACCCGATGAAGACGAGAATCCAACACGAACACCCGAGAATTCCACTCAGGACGACCAATCGGAACCGACGAACCCAACGGCAACACAACACGATTCGACGTCACCGACACCGCAGCCTCCGTCGGACCGTACACATTGTCCAACCGCACCTCACCACCACCACGCAACACAGACTCAGCAGTCGACACCGGCAACGCCTCACCGATCGCCAACACCCTCCGCACCGACACCGGCAACGAACCACCCGACGCCGCCACAGCCGCACCCAACACCGACGGCACCACATGCAACGTCGTCACCGACTCACGCTCGATCAACTCCGACAAATACGCCGGATCACGATGACCATCAGCCGACGCAACCACCACACGCCCACCCACACCAACCCACGACCACAACTCCCACACCGACAAATCGAACGTCGCAGCAGTCTTGAGCAACGACACATCAGAACCATCGAGACCGTACTCGAACCTCTTCCACTCCAACTGATTCACCACAGCCCGATGCGACACAGCAACACCCTTCGGCCGCCCCGTCGAACCCGACGTGAAAATCACATACGCCGCGTTATCCGGCCGCAACCGACCCACCCGCTCCGCATCCGAGACCACACCCCCACCGAACGAACTCACATCCACCGACTCCACATCCACCACCACCGCACCCACATCCGGCACCACCACACCACCATCACGCCCAGCAACCAACACCACCACCGGACGAGCCGACTCGAACACCAACCCCATCCGCTCCACCGGCTGATCAGGATCCACCGGCACATACGCACCACCCGCCACCACCACCGCATACATCGCCACCACCAACGACTCCGAACGCCGCATCGCAACAACAACCAACGACTCAGGACCCACACCCACCGACACCAAATACCGCGCCAACCGATTCACCCGCGAACCGAACTCCCCATACGTCCACGAACCCGAACCGAACACCACCGCAACCGAATCCGCAGCACCCACAACACTCGACTCGAACAACGACACCAACGTCGCACCCGAATCCACCACACGCGAGGTCTCATTCCACGAACCCAACACACCCAACTCCACCGAACCCACCACATCCACATCACCCACAGGACGCGACGCATCGACAACCACCGCAGACAACAACCCCACGAAACGGTCGACGATCCGCTTCGCCGACACTTCGTCGAACAACGAAGTCGCAAACTTCAGCGTTCCTCCGATGCCGCTGGGGTTGCCTGCGTCGTCGTACTGATCCGAGACGATCAGATGCAAATCGAATTGTGCGACCTCGGCGTCCGCGTCGACCACGGCGACGGCTAGATCGGGCAGGTGAAACTCGATCTTGTCTAGGTTCTGAAAAGACAATCCCACCTGGAACAACGGATGCCGCGCCGTCGACCGCGCCGGATTGAGAACCTCCACCAACCGCTCGAACGGCACATCGGCATTGGCCAGCGCACGCACGTCGTTCTCACGAACAGTTGCCACCAACTGCTCGAAACTGGCTGCGGCATCGACCACTGTCCGAAAGACCAACGTATTGGCGAACATCCCGATCACATCATCGAGAGCAGCCTCACCACGACCAGCAATCGGCGACCCCACCACCACATCCGAAGACCCCGACAACCTCGACAACAACGCCGCCCACGCCGCATGCACCGCCATGAACAACGTCGCATTCGACTCACGAGCAATCCGCATCAACCCCGACTGCACCGCGGGGTCGACGCTGAAATCGACTTTCCCACCCGCAAGAGACTGCACCGCAGGACGAGGCCGATCCGTCGGCAGATCGATCTGATCCGGAAGACCCGCCAACTCCGACTTCCAGAACGAAATCTGCTCGTGCGCAACCGAAGACGGATCAACCTCCGAACCGAGAACCTCACGCTGCCACACCGCATAATCGGCGTACTGCACCTCGAGCGGCGACCACGCGGGCACCTGGCCCGACACCCGCGCCGCATACGCCACCATCAAATCCCGGGTCAACGGGCCCATCGAGCCACCGTCTGCTGAAATGTGTTGGACGACCAGCGCCAACACGAACTCCACATCCGACACCCGATACAACCGAACCCGAACCGGAACCTCGACCGTCACATCGAACGCGGTCGAGGCCAGAGCGTGCACCTCGGCCAGAATCTGCTCTTCCGTCACATCGACGGTGACCATGTCCACGACGCTTTCGGGTCCGAGAACTCGTTGGACCGGCCCGTCCATGTCGTAGGGATAGATCGTCCGCAGCGGCTCGTGCCGAGCCACCACATCACCCACTGCAGCGCCCAACGCCGACACATCCAACGCACCCGACAGCCTGATTGCTACCGGAATGTTGTACGCCGCAGACTCGGTGTCGAACCTGTTCAAGAACCACATACGCTGCTGCGCGAGCGACAGCGGAACCCTCTCCGGACGCGGAATACCGCCCAGCGCGACACGTCGCTCGCCGCCCACCTTGCCTGCCGCAGCGGCTGCAAGCCCGGCAACCGTCGAATCGACGAACACCTCACGCGCGCCGAAGTTCACGTCGAGCGCGGCACCTATACGTGCTGCAAGACGCGTCGCGGACAACGAGTTGCCACCCAACTCGAAGAAGTCGTCATCGAGACCGACCTGTTCGACGCCCAGGATCTCCGAGAAAACCCTGGCGACAACAACTTCCGATTCTGTTTCGGGACGCCGATATTCGCGCGCGGCGAAAACCGGAGCAGGTAGTTTGTCCCTGTCCAGTTTGCCGGAGGGCGTCAGCGGCACTTCGTCGATGATCATGATCGCCGACGGGATCATGTGCCGCGGCAGCGTTTTACCGACGTAATCGGAAAGTTCTGCGGTGTCCGGGCTGCTCGACGTCGCCGGACGCACATACGAGGCGAGGACGGTGTCACCGTCTGCACCCGGGTATCCGACAGTCACCGCGAACTGGACGGAAGGATGAGTGGAGAGCGCGGAGTCGATTTCACCCAGCTCGATACGAAAGCCCCGAACCTTCACCTGTTGGTCGTTGCGCTCGACGAATTGCAACGAGTTCGCCGAGTTCCGGCGGACGACATCACCGGTCCGGTACATCCTGGTCTGCTCGGCCCCGAATGGGTTCGCGACGAATCTTTCGGCTGTCAGACCAGGTTTGCCGCGGTAGCCGCGGGCAAGACCAGCGCCCGACAGATAGAGCTCGCCCGCAACGCCGGCCGGAACGGGGCGCAGGCGCCGATCCAGGACGTGCGCCGTCGTCCCGGCTATCGCATCACCGATCGAAACAGGGTTGCCCGGAACCAACGCGTTCGAGATATTGCTTGCCACAGTCGACTCGGTGGGACCGTAGGCATCGAAGAACCGGTGGTCGCCTCCCCAGGCGTCGACCAGCTCCGGAGGGCATGCTTCCCCGCCCACCACCACGACGTCGAGGGTCGGCAGGTCGACATTGTCCACAGATGCCAGGGCCGCCGGAGTGACGAACGCGTGCGTGATCGACTCGCGTCGAAGGAGGTCCGCGAGTTCCTCGCCACCGAAGATGTCGGTGGGAGCGATGATCATCGTCGACGAGGCCGCGACGGCGAGCAACAACTCGAGAATGGATGCATCGAAGCTGGGCGATGCAAAATGCAACGTACGGGACGACGAGGTCGTGCCGTACCTTTCGCGCTGTTCCGTCGCCAGATCGGCCAGACCGGAATGAGTGACGACCACGCCCTTGGGTAACCCGGTGGACCCCGAGGTGTAGATCACGTATGCGGGGTTGTCGGCACGCAATGGCGAAAGACGATCGGACACCGCGATCTTTTCCTCCGACATGGCGTCCAAGGATGACTCGACCGCGGCGTCGTCGAGAACAATCCACGTGCAGTCGTCGGGCAGCTGGTCTACGAACTGTGCCGTCGTGATTCCGATACGTGCACCCGAATCGGTCAGCATATGGTGGACTCGGCCGACCGGGTAGTTCGGATCGACGGGCACGAATGCTGCACCTGTCTTCGTGACAGCCCACAGCGACAGAACCGATTCGATCGACCGCGTGATGCCGATGGCAACTACCGCCTCCGGCCCGGCGCCGTGCGCGATGAGAAGACGAGCGAGTCGTGACGACCGACGGTCCAACTCCGAGTACGACAAGGTGCGGCTGCCGGAGACGACTGCATCGTGGTTCGGATCGACTTCCACCGCAGCCGACAGAAGCTGCGGGAGCATGGACACGTTTCGCTGTCGCCGCGGACGACGGGGGCGAGCGCGACGACCGTCCGTTCGCTTCGCACCCGGCGAGTCTTCGTCACGCGGCATCTCGTTGCGGCTCACAGGTCACAACCCAGGTTGCTCATGATTTCGGTGTCGCCCGTGTTCGTCCGCACTAGGTAAATCGCCCCTTTGTTAGCGCCCGACGTGACCTTGTGTCTACTTCTTACTTGCCTTGCGTGCCGTCGGGCCGGTTTCCATTGTCCAGGAAGTCCACGGGGGTCGCGCAGGCAACCCGCCGAAGACAACACTCGTGGAGCTTGGGGTATATCGGAGGCCTCCGATTACGTGTTACCCGACTCGGCCACTTCCCGCTGTCGGTTCAGTCGAATGGCCGGTCGAGCCCATCTGTCGAACCGTGAGCAACGGGCCCGTCAGTTCGCACCGAACGGCGACACCCCCGTGACCACGGACACCGTGTCCGTCCCGCCGAGGCCGGCCGCGTCACCGTTCGCGTCCACGAGAACGACGACCTCCAGATCTTCGAGATCCGACATGTCGAGGACCTGAGCATCGGCCGCACCGAGGAACGCGTGTGTCACCCATTCGTCCGCCAGCAGGTCGGCAAGATCTGTTTCAGGCGCGCTCGTCGGAACTATCCACGCGGCGCCGACGGTCGCGGCGGCAACCACCGCATACACCTGCCACGCAACGGATGCGGTGGACGCGGCGAACATACGCGATTCGTAGGTGATGTCGAGCCGCTCGTTCGATGCTGACATGACGGTGACAACGTCCTTGTGCGCACGCTCGATCAGCGTATCGGCGTCGCCGACTACTACGACTGCTATGTCGTCGACACCGAGAAGACGTGTGCGAGCGGAGTATGCGATCGGCCGTGACGACGCGGACGCCACCGCGCCGACGGTCGCGGGATCGTCGACAGCGATGAGTACCGCGCCGCTATCGCCCTGAGCGCCTGGGGCGCCGGTAGTACCGACGACGAACTGAGCGGACGAGGCCGAGACGAGCGTCGCGTCGTCCTGCTCACCGTCGCCGACTACGACGGCGCCACCCGCGAGAACCACTGCCCATACCGCTACCGCCCAATCGATCGACACAGGCAGGGCGACGACGACTTTGACGTCGGGACCGACTCCCGCATCGATGAGTACTCGCGCAAGACGAGACGCGCGGCCTTCGACTTCGAGGTAGGTCAGCTCGTCACCATCGTGCGCAAAAGCCGTCGCCTCGGGGTCCAATTCGACCACCGATCCGATCACCTGCGGTAGCGATCGCTCGATAGCCGTCGCCGACTGCGGCGCTTCCGCAGACGCCCGTTTCGCGGTTTCCTCGCGTTCGTCGTCGGACATGATGTCGATGTCGCCGACAATGGCACGAGGATCGGCTGCGGCGGCATCGAGTATGCGAGTCAACCGGACGGCGAACGACTCAGCCGTGCTCTCGTCGAACAAATCGGTGGCGTACAGGAGCGAGCCGAACAGTCCTGTGGGCGTGCCTGATTCGTCGAATCGCTCCTCGACGGTGAATTGGAGGTCGAACTTCGCTTCCAGTTCACCGGTGTCGAGTGCTTCCACCGACAGCTTCGGAAGGTCCAAACGCACGCGCTCCAGATTCTGGAAGGACAGGGCAACCTGGAAGATCGGATGCCGGGCCTGCGAACGGGTGGACACTACTGCGTCGGCGACCTCCTCGAAGGGGATGTCGGCATTGTCGAACGCGTCGAGATCTGTTGTGCGGATGTTGTCGACCAGCTGCGCGAACGATGTACCGAATTCGACTTCGGTACGCAAGGCCAGCGTGTTGACGAACATACCGATCAAATCATCGAGTTCGGCCGCTCCTCGGCCGGCGACGGGCGTACCGATCACGACGTCGCCGTTCCCGCT
This sequence comes from Rhodococcus sp. P1Y, assembly GCF_003641205.1. Classification (NCBI taxonomy): domain Bacteria; kingdom Bacillati; phylum Actinomycetota; class Actinomycetes; order Mycobacteriales; family Nocardiaceae; genus Rhodococcus; species Rhodococcus sp. P1Y. The sequence goes on along the minus strand of NZ_CP032762.1, from coordinate 2,740,083 downwards.
CAGCCTGCCCAGAAGTACAGCCAGCGCAGCATGTACGACCATGAACATCGACGTCCCACGTCCCTGGGTGAACTCGATCAGTTTCGAGTGGGACGACGCCTGCAGCGCGAATTCGACCGAGCGCCCCTGCATGGATCGGGTCAGCGGACGAGGTCGATCACTCGGAAGATCAAGCGTGTCGGGGCTGCCGGACAGCGTTCTCTTCCAATACGCCACTTGCTCGGCTGCAAGTGATTGCGGATCATCGGCAGTGCCGACGACCTGACGCTGCCACAGTGCGAAATCAGCGTAGTGAAGCGGAAGTGGCCCCCACCCTGGTTCGCTGCCCGCTGCCCGCGCTGCGTATGCCGTCATGACGTCGCGAGCCAGAGGCGCAATGGACGCGCCATCGGCCGATATGTGATGCACGACGAGAGCCAGAACGTGGTCGGTGGGTGATATTTCGACGAGGGCGACCCTCACCGGCACAGCCGTTGCGACGTCGAAGCCTCCGAGCACTGTGTCTGCGATGATGCGGTGGGCGTCGACCTCGTTCGCGACGGTGCGCGGGGTGAGATCGAAAGACACGTCCTGTGCGGGCAGAACCCGCTGTTCGGGGCCATTCGCGTCGGACGGATATATCGTGCGCAACGCCTCGTGTCGGACGACCACATCGGCGACGGCCGCTCGGAGTGCATCCACATCCAGCTCACCGGTCAATCGGACCGCGAGAGGAATGTTGTATGCGCCCGATTGAGTATCCAGGTGGTTGAGCACCCACATCCTCTGCTGAGCCAACGACAAGGGGATCCGGTCGGGGCGTTCACCTGCAGTCAGCGCAGGCCTGTTCCCGCTGCCGGCAAGCCTGAAAACGGCTTCGGCGAACGACGCCACAGTTGTCGAATCGAAGAGCAATCGCACCGGGATCGCGGCGTCGAGTGCACTGCCGAGTCTGGACACCACCTGGGTGGCGATGAGCGAGTTACCTCCCAGGTCGAAGAAGTCGTCGTCGAGACCGACGCGCGGCACTCCGAGGACGTCGGCGAAAACCTCGGCGACGATACGTTCGGTTTCGGATGCAGGTTCGCGGAATTCACGCGTGTGCACTGTCGGTTCAGGGAGTGCTTTGCGGTCGAGTTTGCCGTTGACCGTCAACGGAATCACCTCGACCGACACGAACGCCGACGGCACCATGTACTCCGGAACCAACTCCGCCACACCGGCTCTGACGTCCTCGACGTGTGCATCACCGACGACATAGGCAACCAAACGCTGCGCACCCGGCGAATCCTCACGCACGATCACCGCAGCAGCAGTCACACCGCCCTGCGCCGACACCGCCGCCTCGATCTCACCGAGCTCGATACGGAAGCCGCGGACCTTCACCTGATCATCGGCACGGCCGAGGTACACCAGCTCACCGCTACCGTCCACGTTCTCGATCCAGCGAGCAACGTCGCCGGTGCGGTAAAGCCTGCCGTCGCCGAATGGGTTCGCCACGAACCGCACCGCCGACAGATCAGCCCGACCGAGGTACCCGCGAGCCAACTGCCCACCCGACACGTAGAGCTCACCTGCGACACCGACCGGAACCGGTTGCAGCCGGGTGTCCAACACGTACACCCCGAGACCCGAAATGGGCGCACCGATCACCGACGCCGACCCGATCGACTGCGCCGACAACGCACGGAACGACACATGCACCGTCGTCTCGGTGATGCCGTACATGTTCACCAACAACGGACCCGACCGCACACCCGATTCGGATGCACTGCCGTCACCATGCCGAGCGAACCACCCCTCCAACCGCCGCGGCTCCAAAGCCTCACCACCGAAAACCACGTAACGCAAAGCCAGCTCGCCTGCATCCGCACCCTGAACCCGGTCGAGCTCGGCCAACTGGTAGAACGCCGACGGAGTCTGATTCAGCACCGTCACACCCTCGGTGACGAGCAGTTCCCGGAACGCCTCGGGCGAACGCGAGGTGAAGTAATCCACCACCACCAACGTCCCGCCGTACAACAACGGGCCCCACAACTCCCACACCGAAAAATCGAACGCATACGAGTGAAACATCGTCCACACATCATCGCCACCGAAACCGAACGAGCCATCGGTGTTGTCCATCAACCGCAACACCGTGTGATGCGGAATCAACACACCCTTCGGCCTACCCGTCGAACCCGACGTGTAAATCACATACGCCAAATTCTCCGCACCCAACGGCGCCACACGATCGAAATCCGTCACCGGACTCGAATCCCACTCCCCCGCAGCGTCACTCACATCGACCACGACGATGTCGCCATCACGAACAGCCGACATCGACTCACCAGCAAGCACATCCGGCGTCGTCACGACAGCCACCGGCGACGCATCAGCCACCATGAACTCGACCCGATCACTCGGATACGACGGATCCACCGGCAAATACCCCGCACCGGACTTCACCACCGCCACCAACGCCACCACCAACTCCACCGACCGCGGCAACGCCACCGCCACCAACGAGTCCGGTCCCGCCCCCACAGCGATCAACCGCCGCGCCAACCGGTTCGCCGACGCATCCAACTCGCGATACGTCACCGACCGATCCCCGAACCGCACCGCGATGCCATCCGGATTCGCCGCCACCGACCCATCGAAACGATCCACCACAGTACCGGCACCAACCGACACATCAGGACCCGACGAACTCCACTGCGACAGAACACGATCACGGGTCACAGCATCGACGATCTCGATATCCCCCACCACAACGGACGAATCCGCCGCGATCGCACCGAGGACTGCCAGGAACTGCTCACCCATCGACTCGATGGTCGAGGACTCGAACACATCCGTCGCGTAACTGACGTAACACCTCAACCCACCCGGAAGCCCAGAATCTAGCTGCGCAGCTTCCTCGAACGTGAACTGCACATCGAACTTCGCGATCTCCGCATCGAACTGCAGTGCCTCCGCAGACAACCCGGGAAGTTCGAGGGCGGTATGGCCCAGATTCTGGAAGGCGAGCACCACCTGCACCAGCGGATGCCGTGCCTGCGAACGCTGCGGATCGAGCACCTCGACGAGACGCTCGAACGGCACATCGGCGTGTCCGAACGCCTGCAGATCCACCTCACGCGTATGAGCAAGAAGATCCGCGAACCCAGTTCCAGGCTCCACCTGCGTCCGCAACACCAAAGTATTGACGAACATCCCGATCAAATCGTCCAGACGTGCATCGCCGCGTCCGGCAATCGGCGTACCGATCGCAACATCCTCCGACGCCGACAACCGCGACATCAACACAGCCAACGCCGCATGCACCACCATGAACAACGACGAATTCTTCTCACGCGCCAGATGATCCAACTGCGCATGCAACTCCGGCGACACCGTGAACGAACTCGTCCGACCCCGATAACTCGCCTGCTCAGGCCTGACATGATCGAACGGAAGCTCGATCTGATCATCGAGCCCCGACAACTGAGAAACCCAATACGCCACCTGCTCCGACGCGAGCGACGACGGATCGTCCTCGCTGCCGAGCACGCCGCGTTGCCACAACGTGTAATCCGCGTACTGCACCTCCAGCGGCTGCCACGTCGGTGCGTCGCCTGCCGTCCGCGCAGCGTAGGCGACCATCACGTCGCGAGTCAGCGGGCCCATCGAGAACCCGTCCGCAGCGATGTGGTGAACCACGAACACCAACACGTGATCGAACTCGCCGAGCTCGAACAACCGCACCCGCACCGGAACATCGCGGGTGACGTCGAAACCAACGGACACCGTCTCGACCACCGCACGAAGAACATCGTTCTCCTCCACGGCAACCGGATCCAGATCCATCGTCACCTGCGACGGATCGAGCACCACCTGATGGCCGACACCATCGGACTCCGGATACACCGTCCGCAGCGTTTCGTGCCGAGCCACAAGATCACGCACCGCCGAGGCCAATGCCGCGACATCCAGTCCTCCGGTCAGCCGAATCGCGACCGGAATGTTGTTGACCGCCGACTCAGTGTCGAACCGATTCAAGAACCACATCCGCTGCTGAGCCAGCGACAACGGAATCTGCTCCGGGCGTGGACCCGCCACCAAAGCAGCACGACCACCCGCCCCGACATGATCTTCCACCCGACGAGCCAGACCAACCACAGTCGAAGCGTCGAACAACGCACGCACCGGAACAGCACCATCGAGGGCCGCACTCAGACGAGCCGCGACCTGAGTCGCAATCAACGAGTTACCACCCAAAGCGAAGAAATCGTCGTCCAAACCCACGGCGGAAACGTCGAGCACGTCGGCGAACACGTCGGCCACGATCTGCTCGACCGGAGTCACCGGCGCCCGGTACTCACGCGCTTCGAATTCCGGTTCCGGCAATGCCTTTCGATCCAGTTTGCCGGACACCGTCAGAGGAAGAACATCGAGCACCACGTACGCCGTCGGGACCATGAACGCCGGCAGACGCCCAGCCACACGATCGGCAATATCCGTTGTCGAGATATCCCCACCGGCCGAATTCCCAGCCGGCACGATCCACGCCACGAGTCGATCCGCACGAACCGCTACCACAGCCTGCGCCACGGACTCGTCCGCGAGCAACGCCGACTCGATCTCCCCGAGTTCGATGCGCTGCCCGCGCAGCTTGACCTGGAAATCCGAACGTCCGACGTACACGAGCTCCCCGGCACCGTTCCACCGGACCACGTCTCCTGTGCGATACAGCCTGCCTGCACCGAACGGATTGGCGACGAACCTGTCGGCAGTCAAATCCGGGCGAGAACTGTACCCACGAGCCAACTGAACACCACCGAGATACAGCTCACCCTCGGAACCGTCGGGCGCCAGCCGGAGCGCGTTGTCCAACACGTACACCGCGGTGTTCCACACCGGTCGACCGATGGGCACGCCAGCGACGTCACCGGACACGTACTCGTGGTACGTGACGTCGACGGCAGCTTCAGTCGGTCCGTAAAGGTTCACAAGCCGCGCCGACGGCACCAACTGCGTGAACTTGGCAGCCGTGGTGGACGGCAGAGCTTCACCGGACGCGAACACCCAACGCAAACTACGCACATCCGCGACAGACGGTTCCGCAGTGAACACCCCCAACATCGACGGCACGAAATGCGCCACCGACACCGACTCACCCACGAAAAGCTCAGCAAGATACGCCGGGTCACGGTGACCATCAGGCCTCGCAACCACCATCCGCGCACCAACCTGCAACGGCCAGAACAACTCCCACACCGACACATCGAACGTCACCGGCGTCTTCTGCACGACGACATCCGACTCGGTCAACCCGTACTCGGCCTGCATCCATTCGAGACGATTCACGATCGCCCGATGGGTGATCGTGACGCCCTTGGGCCGACCCGTCGAACCCGACGTGAACAGCACATACGCACAGTTGTCGGGACCCGGAACGGCAACAAGCTCCGCTGCGTCGAGCGGATCATCCGAGAATCCCTCCAGCGCAACCTCGTCGATGAACACCACCGGAACGCCACCTCCGACCGCTAGCGCATCGTGCGCAGTCGAAAGCACCAGGACAGCATTCGAAGTGTCCACGATGTAGTCGATACGATCGCCCGGCTGCTCCGGGTCGAGCGGAACATACGCCCCACCTGCCCGCAGTACCGCATAGATACCGACCAGCAATTCCACCGACCGGCGCATACCCACCGCGACGGCGGTATCAGGGCCAACACCTCGGCCGACCAGATACCGCGCAAGGCGGTTCACCCGCGCCGAGAACTCTCGATAGGTGATCGTCTCGCCCTCGAAACTGATCGCCGACGCATCCGGCGTCCGGTCGACTTGCCGGTCGAACGCGTCCAAGAGCACGCGCTCGTCGACGTCGTGGTCGGTCGCGTTCCGCGTTTCCATCAGCAATCGGCGCTCACCGGCGTCGAGCAAGTCCAGCCCGCTCACCGGCGCAGAGGGATCGGCAGCGATTGCCGAGAGAACCCGTGTGAATCGCGCCGCGAGAACGTCGACTCCTGATGCGTCGAACAGGTCCGTTGCGTAGTTCAACTCGATCGACCAGCCCTGAGCGTCTGCCGTGTCCGACACCGCGATCTGAAGGTCGAATTTGGCGATGCCCGGGTCGAAGTCGACGGCGGACACCGAGAGATTGGGCAGCTCCAGTTGGGAGTGGCCAAGGTTCTGGAACACCAGGGCTATCTGGAACAGCGGATGGTGAGCGGTCGACCGGACCGGATCGAGGATTTCGACCAGCCGCTCGAACGGAATGTCGGCGTGGGCGAATGCCGCAAGATCATCCGTGCGGACCTGCTGCAGGATGTCGTCGAAGCTCGACCACGGACCGACGTGTGTCCTCAGGACCAGCGTGTTCACGAACATGCCGATCATGTCGTCGAGCGCGGCGTCACCGCGGCCTGCGATTGGAGCACCGATCACGATGTCGTCGGTCCCGGACAACCCGGCCAATAGAACAGCGACTGCGGAGTGAACCACCATGAACGGAGTCGCGCGATTGTCCGACGCCACCTTCTCGATGCCGGCCCGGAGCTCCGGCGAGACTTCGAAACGGTAGGTACGCCCCTCGTAGGACGCCACGTTCGGTCGCCGACGCTCGAACGGAAGAGTGAGCTGCTCCGGAATGCCGTCCAGCCGAGACTGCCAGTACGCGCTTTGGGCGTAGAGAATGGAGTCCGGGTCTTCTTCGCTTCCGAGGGCCTCACGCTGCCACAGCGTGTAATCGGCGTACTGCACTGGGAGAGGTTCCCAAAACAGATCTTCCCCCGCTGCACGCGCGGTGTACGCCCGCACGACATCTCGTGTCAGCGGGCCGAGCGAGTAGCCATCGGCCGCGATGTGGTGGATCACGAACACCAGAACATGTTCGGTCGACGACACCTCGAACAGTCTCACCCGGAACGGCGGCGCCGTAGTGACGTCGAAACCGGTGAGCACGAGTTCCTCGATGGCTGCGATCAACCGGTCGGAATCGACGGGTATCGGGGCGAGGTCGGGAATGACCGACCGAGTCGGGACCGGGACCTGGTATCCCACACCGTCGATCTCCGGGTAGGCCGTACGGAGCGACTCGTGACGTGCGAGCACATCGGCGACAGCTACGTGCAACGCATGCCGATCCAGCAATCCGGACAGCCTGATGGCGGCAGGAATGTTGTTGACGGCAGATTCGGGCTCCAGCCGGTTCAGGAACCACATCCGCTGCTGCGCCAGCGACAACGGGATGTCGTCCGGGCGCGTCCGAGGGACCAGCGGAATCCTGGTGTCGGTATGCGACTCCAGTTGCACTGCAAGCTGTTCGACAGTAGGCGCTTCGAACAATGCGCGGAGTGCAACTTTCGACCCGAGTAGCTCGCTCAGCCGCGCCACCACACGCGTCGCGATGAGCGAGTTGCCACCGAGCGCGAAGAAGTCGTCTTTTCGCCCGACTCTGGCGACACCGAGCACTTCCTCGAACACAGCGGCGACACTTTGCTCGACAGGGTCGACGGGGGCTTCGAAGCGAACGGATTCGAGAACAGGTTCAGGAAGGGCCGCGCGGTCGAGCTTGCCCGAGGTGTTGAGTGGAAACTGCTCCAGAACCATGACGGTTCCAGGAATCATGTAGGCCGGTAGAACCGAACGGAGCTTGTCACGCAGACTCGGGACGTCGACGGTCGAACCGGGAGACGGCAGAACGTAGCCGACCAATTGGTCGCCGGTGGCCGTAGAGACGACGCGCACCGCCGCCTGGGAAACTTCGTCGTGCAGAGCGAGTGCACCCTCGACCTCGCCCAGCTCGATGCGCTGGCCCCGGAACTTGACTTGAAAATCGGTTCTGCCGAGGTAGTCGAGTCGCCCGGACGAATCCCATCGAACCAAGTCGCCCGTGCGGTACATCCGGCTCGACGCGGACCGACTCGACTCGCCGAACGGGTTGGCAACGAAACGACCCGCGGTGAGATCGGGGCGTCCGAGGTAGCCGCGCGCGAGCTGTACGCCACCGAGATACAGCTCACCCGTGACACCGTCGGCCACGGGGTTCAGCCTCGAATCGAGAACGTACACCTGCGAATTCGACTCGGGGACACCGATATCGACTGACGACCCGGATGCCGTGGCGGTAGCGGTGACGTCCGAGTAGGTGATGGAGACAGCGGCTTCTGTCGGCCCGTACAGGTTGTGGACCCGCGCCGAGGACACCCGAGCGAAGGCCTTGACCGTCTCTACCGGCAACGCTTCGCCGATGACGAAAATGCGGTCGAGGGACTCGATCGACCCAGGCTCGACCGTCGATGCGAAGACCGACAACATGGTTGGAACGAAGTCGGTCACGGTGACGCGTCGCCGTCTGATCACGCCGGCCAGGTAGTCGGGATCCCGGTGCCCCTCGGGGGTCGCAACCACCAGGGTCGTGCCATGGCGCAGAGGCAGTAGATATCCCCACAAGGACACGTCGAACGTGGTTGCGGTCTTCTGCAGGTACACATCGGAAGAATCGAGCTGGTACTCCGACTGCATCCAGTCCAACTGGTTGACGATCGCGCGATGGCTGACAGCAACACCTTTGGGCTTACCTGTCGAACCCGACGTGAAGATCACGTACGCGACGCCGTCCGGCTTGGGACGGTAAGACCTGCTCCGGCCAGACCCGAGTCGGCTGGACCCGGGTCGGAACGACTCGAGCGCAGTCGCCCCATTGACGGCTGTTTCGGGCAAGGCGTCGACGTCGATCGTCGTGGTGGAGGTCGGAGGAACGAAACCGTCGCTGCTCTTGATCAGAATGCACGCGGGCTGCGCCTGCTCGAGGATGTACGCAATTCGTTCGGAGGGGTGATCGGGATCGATCGGTACGAACCCGGATCCCGCTCGTAGCGCGGCGTACACGGCCACGACGACGTCTATGGACCGTCTGATCGCCACCGCGACAAGTTGTTCGGGTCCGGTTCCGAGACGGGACAGAGCCTCGGCTACGTGGTCGATTCGTGCGTCGAGTTCGGCGAAGGTGACGGCGACATCCTCGTATACGACTGCGACATCGGTCGGGTGCGATGCGACGTGAGCGTCGAACGCGTCGAGAACGAGGGCGTCCGAGACCGGGCCATCGGTGTCGTTACGTGCTCGGAGCAGAGCATGCGTCTCCGCCTCGGACAGTATAACGATGTCTCCCACCGGGATCGCCGCATCCTCGCACATCTGCTCGAGGATTCCGACCAGGCGAGAAGCGAATCGGCCGATCGACGATTCCGTGAAAAGATCGGTGGCATAGGTGAATTCGAAGGTCCACCCACCGCTCGTGTCGTCCGATACCGTCACCTGCAGGTCGAACTTGGCTGCGGTGACGTCCATGCCGACGGCGCCGATCGTGACGCCCGGCAGTTCGAAGGACTCCGTCTCGAGGTTCTGGAAGAACAGCGCAATCTGGACCAGTGGATGGCGCCCCTGCGATCGTGCTGGGTCCAGCCGTTCCACCAAACTCTCGAACGGTACGTCGGCGTGTGCGAACGCGTCGAGATCGATCCGCCGAACCGACGCGAGTAGCTCCGTCACCGACGAACTCGGATCGACGTCGGTGCGCAGGACGAGTGTGTTGACGAACATTCCGATGAGCTCGTCGAGCTCCGGTTCACCGCGTCCGGCTACGGGAGCACCTACTGCTATGTCCGTGGTTGCGGACAACCGCGAGAGAAGTATTGCCAGCGCGGTGTGGACCACCATGAACGGGGTCACGTGCGATGCTCGGGCGAGTTCGTCCACTGCAGAGCGAGTGTCGGCACCTACGCCGAACCGCAACGTACGACCCAATCCCGTCGCTACGGAAGGTCGTTCGTTATCGGTGGGAATGTCCAACTGAGCGGGTAGCCCGCGGAGCCGGTCCGTCCAGTACTTCAACTGCTGTCCCGCGAGGGAGTTCTCGTCGCGCAAGTCCCCCAGCTGGGCGCGTTGCCACAGCGTGTAGTCCGCGTACTGCACCGGTAGCGGAGCCCAGCGCGGTGCGTCACCCGCAGTGCGCGACAAGTAGGCCGTCATGAGATCGCGAACCAGCGGTCCGAAGGAGAAGCCGTCGGCTGCTACGTGGTGCAGGACGACCACGAGGATATGTTCGGTGTCGGTGATTCGAAGAAGTCTCGTACGGACGGGGACTTCCGAGGTGACGTCGAAGCCTGCCGTTGCCTCGCCGAAAACCGTCGACTCGACCTGCAGATTCGAGATACTGCCAACCCTCAGTTCGACAGCGGCCTCGCCCTGATCCAGAACCCGTTGAGTGCCTGTGCCGTCCACCTCCGGGTAGACCGTACGCAGTGTCTCGTGACGTTCCACCAGATCCGAGACCGCAGCCTGCATCGAATCGATGTCCACCGTGCCCGTCAACTTCACCGCGACCGGAATGTTGTTGGCTCCGGACTGCGGGTCGAGCCTGTTCAGGAACCACATACGTTGCTGGGCGAGCGACAGCGGAAGCACATCGGGTCGATCGCGCTTCGTCAGCGGTTCCAGGATGGGACCACCCATCGAGCGGGCCGAATCCACCTCGGCTGCCAGGCCTGCAGCAGTCGGGGCGTCGAAGAACCCCCGAACGTCGATCTTCACTTTCAGGTCGGCATTGACGCGCGCAATTGCCCGTGTCGCACTCAGCGAGTTGCCACCGAGCAGGAAGAAGTCGTCGTCGACACCGATCGGGCTCGAACCGAGAATGTCTTCGAAGACGGCGACGAGTGTCCGTTCGACGGCCGTTGCCGGTGCACGGTACTCAGCTTTCAGAGTGTCGGTATCCGGCTTGGGTAGAGCGCCGCGGTCCAACTTGCCACTCGCGTTGAGCGGGAACGCGTCGAGCGCGACGAACACGGCAGGCACCATGTAGTCCGGCAGAGCGTCGCGTACGCCTGCCGCCAGCGCGTCCGAATTCGCCTCACCTGTACTCGTGACGACGTAGGCGACGAGACGATCGTCGACGCCGGTCTCGGAATCGTCCGACAGCACGACGACAACCGCTTGCTGGACGGTGTCCTGGGCGAGCAATGCCGCTTCGATCTCACCGAGTTCGATCCGCAGTCCGCGAAGCTTGACCTGAAAGTCCGTGCGGCCCAAGTACTCGAGCACGCCTGCAGAGTTCCACCGTACGAGGTCACCGGTGCGGTACATGCGCTGCCCCGAGCCCGCGACGACATCGGCCACGAAACGGTCGGCCGTCAGATCCGGTCGGTTCAGGTAGCCGCGCGCCAATTGAACACCGGACAGGTAGAGCTCGCCCGGGACGCCGGGGGGCGTCCGGTTCAATCCCTCGTCGAGAACGTGCAGTTCGGTGCGCGGTACCGCGACACCGATCGGTACCGACACCGCGTCGGAGCTGTCCGTGCGGTGATACGTGACGTCGACTGCTGCTTCCGTCGGCCCGTACAGGTTGTGCAATTCGGCATCGAACAGGGAGTGAAAGCTCCTCGCAGCACTGGCTGGTAGTGCCTCGCCCGACGCGAATACTTGTCGCAGACTCGGAATTCCGTCTGTGACCGAGGGATCGCCGAACTGGCCGAGGAACACCGACAGCATCGACGGTACGAAGTGCGCGGTGGTCACCGAGCGTTCGGACATTGTCTCGGCAATGTAGGCGGGGTCGCGGTGACCGTCCGGCGCGGCAATGACGAGCGATGCGCCGGTCTGCAACGGCCAGAAGAACTCCCACACCGACACGTCGAACGTGAACGGGGTCTTCTGCAGAACCACGTCGTCGGCAGTCAGCGGGTAGTCGGCCTGGCGCCAGTCGAGGTTCGCGACGATTGCCTCGTGCGACACCGCAACGCCCTTGGGCCGACCGGTCGATCCTGACGTGAAGATCACGTAAGCGGTGTTTTCCGGCCGCGGACCGCCCAGAACACGCTCGCCATCGGTGAGCGGGTCGGGCGAGTACGCCGAGAGGTCCTCGGTGTCGACGATCAGCGTCGCCATCGAGGCAGGAAGTTCGGTCTGCTCGGTCGAGGCTGTCAGCACCAGCGCGGGCTCGGCGATTGAGAGAACGTACGAGATACGGTCGGCAGGATGGCTCGGATCGAGCGGGACGTACGCGGCGCCCGCCTCCACGATCGCGTACATGGCCACGAGCAAGTCGATCGAACGAGAAATCGACAGCCCGACGCGCACGTCGGGGCCGACCCCCGATTCGAGGAGCCGACGCGCCAAGCGATTGACGCGCTCGTCGAATTCGGCGTATGTGAGCGTGGTGTCCTCGAAGACCAGCGCAACCGCGTCGGGAGTCCGCTCGACCTGCGCACGAAACCGTGAGGGCAAGGTATCCGCACTTCGGCCGGGCTGAGTGGGAGCGTCGTCGCCCAACACCGACCGTGCATCGTCGACGACGGCTGCCACGATGCCCTCCAGACCGCCGTCGGCAGTCTCGACCGCACCGGGGACCAGAGTGGACAACGCCAACGGCACCAGGGCATCGGCGCCCAGAACGCCGCCCATCGCAGTGTCGAGACTGCTCAGCTCCCGATGCAGGTCCCCGTAGGACACAGAGACATCGCCCAACGCGATAGCGGTCCGGTCTGCGTCGGCGACCACAACACGGGCAACGAGCCCAGGTAGATCGTCGATCGCCGTCGAATGCGAACCGGATCCACCAAACACCATCTACTTTTCCTCCCAATCACACACATGTCGACTCAGGGATCGATTATCCCTACTACTACCCGCTCACCGCCCACGTCCCCCTCTTTCGGTTGGCATGCGTCGCGGATATGTGTCAGCGCCCGATCACCGATTCGGCAGCGCCGATCATGGATGTGATCGCCGCTGCATATCCTTCGGCACCGAGCGCAGGAAGGATTCCTGGTACCAGCTGCGACAACGCGACGGTCACCAATGCCTCCGGCTTCAGCGTCGCACCCATTGCCTTCGATACCGCACTCAGCTTTCCTGCCAACTCCTCGAACGTGACGTCTCTGCCTTCGTGGCTCAGGACGATCGACGACGGCGAAGCCTGCGCGGCCTCGGAGACGAGCGACGGAAGATCATCGACGGTCCTGGCCGCCCGCTTCGGTGCGAATGCAGCACGCTCCGCTTCGGACAGAATGTCGATCGACCTCAACGTCACGGACGGATCCTGCGTGACGGCATCGAGAATTCGAAGGAACCGATCCGCGAACTTCTCGACCGTCGATCTCGTGAACAGCGACGTTGCGTAGTTGAACAATGCGCGCACATCCGTCAACGCTCCGGACTCGTCGAACTGCTCGATTGCCGTCAACTGAAGATCGAACTTCGCTTGATCCTCGTCAGCGGCCAGTGTCGACACCTCGAGCCCTGGCAGCGCGAACGTGCCGCTGACCGCGTTCTGGAACGTCAACATGACCTGGAACAGCGGTGTGTACGCGCTCGACCGAGTCCGCCCCATCTGTTCGACGAGCCGTTCGAACGGCACGTCCGCGTGGCCGAATGCCGAAAGATCGGTCTCCCTCGTCCGAGACAGCAGCTCGGAGAACGTGATTCCGCCTTCCACGTGGGTGCGCAGCACCAAAGTGTTGACGAACATGCCAACGAGGTCGTCGAGCGCTTCCTCGCCGCGGCCCGCGGTAGGCGTTCCGATTGCGATGTCGTCGGTACCGCTCAGCCGCGCCAGAAGCACTGCAAGCGCACTGTGGACGAGCATGAACACGGTCGCATTGTGTTCGCGAGCGGTCTTCTCGATGCGCTGAGCGATGTCGGGCCCGAACGTGAATTCGTACGCTGCACCGATCGTCGACTGCCGCGGTGGCCGCGGATTGTCGGTCGGCAGCGGCAGAAGATCGGGCAGGCCCGCGAGTTCGTTGGTCCAGTAGGACAGCTGTGAGGACAGTGCGCTGTCCGGATCGTCCTCGCTGCCGAGGACCTCGCGCTGCCAGAGGCTGAAGTCCGCGTACTGCACAGGCAACGGCGCCCACTGTGGCGCATCTCCCGCGGCTCGGGAGGTGTACGCGAGCATCACGTCGCGAATCAACGGACGCATGGAGAATCCGTCGGCCGTGATGTGGTGTGCGACGAGCGCGAACACGTGGTCGGTGTCGCTGAGCCGGAACAGCGAGGCTCGAACCGGCACCTGCGTGGTCACGTCGAACCCTCCGCCGAGCACCTGCCCGACGCGGCCGAAGACGTCGTCCTCGGTCACCTTGACGGGAGTCAGATCCGGCATGGCATCTCGAACCGAACCGATCACCTGAATCGGTCCGTCTGCGCTGTCCGGGTACGTCGTACGCAGCACCTCGTGGCGGTCGATGACGTCCGCCATCGCAGCGGAGAACGCAGCGACGTCCAGCGCGCCGGTAAACCTGACCGCGGCCGGAATGTTGTACGCCGCGGATTCCGTGTCGACCTGGTTGATGGTCCACATGCGTTGCTGAGCAAGCGACAACGGCACTGCGTCCGGCCGCTGCTGTGCCACAAGTGGAACCCGGGCCCCGCCGCCGACGAGCGGTTGGATTCGTGCCGCCAAAGCCGCCACCGTGGACGCCTCGAAGATCGTGCGGACCGGCACACGAGTGTCCAGGGCCGCGCCGAGCCTCGACACGACCTGGGTCGCGATCAAGGAGTTACCGCCGAGCGCGAAGAAGTCGTCGTCCAAGCCGACCCGATCGAGTCCGAGGATGTCGGCCAGCGTCCGTGCCACGACCTCCTCGACGGGGTTGGTCGGAGCGCGGAACTCCGTAGCCGTCGTCTCGGGCTTCGGCAACACCTTGCGATCGAGCTTGCCGTTCGTGTTGAGCGGAAGAGCGTCGAGCACGACGAACGCCGACGGCACCATGTACGACGGCAAAGTCTTGCTCAACCCAGCCCGAACAGCCTCCGTGTCGACGCCGACAGTGTCCAGCTCGCCCGTATCGATCGGCACCACGTAAGCCACGAGCTGATCGCCTGTTCGGCCGTCGTTGTACACGGTAACTGCCGTGTCACGAATCGAGTCGTAGCCGCGCAGCGCACTCTCGATCTCGCCGAGCTCGATGCGGTAACCACGAATCTTGACCTGGAAGTCCGCACGCTCGACGTACTCCAATTCGCCTGCGGCCGTCCATTTCACGATGTCGCCGGTACGGTACATCCGCGCACCGTTCACGCCGAACGGACCTGCGACGAAGCGGTCCGCACTGAGGTCGGGTCGACCGTGGTAACCACGAGCCAACTGCGCGCCGACGAGGTACAGCTCACCTCGTACTCCGACCGGCACCGGCTGCAGCCGTGAGTCGAGGACCAGTACACCGCTGTTCCATTCCGGTCGACCGATCGGCACCATAGCTGCGTCGTCGTCGTTCACTCGGTGCGAGGTGATCGACACTGCTGCTTCGGTCGGGCCGTACAGGTTCAGTAGCTCGGCCGAGCTGCTCTCTCGGAACGCCCGGGCAGTCGCGGCGGGTAGTGCCTCGCCGATTGCGAGGACCCGACGCAGTGTCGCGGGCATCGAACCGCCCGAGACGGTAGTGAGCATCGACAGCATCGACGGAACTACGTGCAGCGTCGTCACCTGTTGGTCGCGCATCAACGCGAGCAGATAGTCGGGGTCGCGATGGCCGTCGGCAGTTGCGATGACGACGGACGCACCGACGGTCAGCGCTGACCAGAATTCCCACACCGACAGGTCGAACGTGGCAACAGTCTTCAGCAAGACCGAGTCGGACGGTCCCATGTCGAACTCGGCGTGCTTCCACAGCAATTGGTTGACGATCGCGCCGTGGGAGACCGCGACACCCTTGGGCTTGCCCGTCGACCCGGACGTGAAGATCACGTATGCGGTGTTGTCGCTCCGCAGCGGCGACACTCGTTCGGTCGCGCTGATCGAGGACGTGTCCGTGTTCGCCGCCTCCAGGTCGGCAAGGTCGACTGCGTTGTCCACTGCGACTGCGTCGTTCGCGGTGGTGATCACGCACAGCGGCTGTGCCACACCGAGGATGTACGAGGTGCGCTCGGCAGGCTGGTCAGGATCGAGTGGCACATAGGCGCCGCCGGCCTCGACGATTGCGTACATGCCCACGAGAAGATCGACCGACCTGCGAATCGCCAGTCCAACGAGGATCTCCGGTCCCACGCCGCGGTCGATCAACGACCGAGCTACCCGGTGCACGCGGGCCCCGAAGTCGGCGTACGAGATCGATTCGCCTTCGTACACCAGAGCCGTGGCGTCCGGGTTCGTACGAACCTGCCTGTCGAACAGATCGACGAGGGTAAGCGCGGTGTCTACGCTGTGTGCGGTGTCGTTCCACTCCGATACCACCGCACGACGCTCGTCCGAGTCGAGAATCTCGATGTCCCCCACTGCCGCAGAGGGATTCGCG
Organism: Rhodococcus sp. P1Y; assembly: GCF_003641205.1. Classification (NCBI taxonomy): domain Bacteria; kingdom Bacillati; phylum Actinomycetota; class Actinomycetes; order Mycobacteriales; family Nocardiaceae; genus Rhodococcus; species Rhodococcus sp. P1Y. The sequence goes on along the minus strand of NZ_CP032762.1, from coordinate 2,723,833 downwards.
ACGACCTCGTCGAGAACCCGCACGAACCGCGCGACGATGTTCTGCACCGTCGAGGCCTCGAACAGATCGCTCGCGTAGGTCATGAGCGCTTCGAAACCTGCAGGCGCGCCGGCGTCGTCGTAGTGATCGGCCAGGATCAGGTGCAGGTCGAACTGCGAGTTCCCTGAATCCGCATCCACCGCCGACACGGTCAGGTCCCCGAGCTCGAGCGACGACCGTGCGACGTTCTGGAACGAGAACCCGACCTGGAACAGCGGGTGCCTGGCGGTCGAGCGCGCCGGATTGAGCACCTCGACGAGACGCTCGAACGGTACGTCCGCGTTCGCGAACGCCTGCAGATCGGTCTCGCGTGCCTGCGCCAGCAGTTCGGTGTAGCTCAACCCGCCGTCGACATCCAGTCTGAAAACGAGCGTGTTGACGAACATTCCGACGAGATTGTCGAGTGCCGCTTCACCACGGCCGGCGATCGGGGTACCGACGGCAATGTCGTTCATCCCCGACAGGCGCGCAAGCACCACCGAGAACGCAGCATGCACGGCCATGAACACGGTGGAGTTGTTGGCTCTGGCCAGGTCCTGCAACGCCGCGTGGGTCTGTGCCGACACCTCGAATTGGACGCGGTCACCCCGGAACGTCTGATCCGCTGGGCGCGGCTTGTCGATGGGCAACGTCAACTGGTCAGGAAGGTCCGCCAACGCGGTCTTCCAGTACGCGAGCTGCTGCGCACCAACCGAGCTCGGATCGTCCTCGCGTCCGAGAACCTCGCGCTGCCACAGTGCGTAGTCCGCGTACTGAATCGGCAACGGTGCCCAGTCCGGCTCGGCGCCTGTGGTGCGAGCTGCATAGGCAGTCATGAGGTCTGTCGTCATGGGCACCATCGACGAACCGTCCGCTGAGATGTGGTGCACCACCATGGCCACGACGAACTCGTCTGCCGCGAGGCAGAACAGGGTGACCCTGACCGGAACCTCGGCAGTCACGTCGAATTGCGTTGCTGCCAAAGCCATCACCTTCGCGGTGACAGAATCGGCGTCTGCGTCTTCCACCTGCAGCGAGATCCCAGCACGCTCGGTCGACAGAACCTGCTGCACCGGACCGGTATCGGTGTCCGGATATATGGTGCGCAACGTTTCGTGCCGATTGACGAGATCGCCGATCGCAGCGGCGAACGCATCCTCGTCGAGCGTGCCGGACAACCGAAGCGCCATCGGAATGTTGTATGCCGTGGACGCACTGTCGAAGCGGTTGAGGAACCACATGCGCTGCTGTGCAAGCGACAGCGGAACCCTGGCCGGGCGCTGCTTCGCAACCAGCTCCGTGCGACCACCACCGACTGCAGTTTCGACGCGGGCTGCGAGGTCACCCACCGAGGACGCCTCGAAGAGCAATCGCACCGGAACCGAGGCGTCGAGTGCACTGCCCAGCCGCGACACGACCTGGGTTGCAATCAGCGAGTTGCCGCCGAGAGCGAAGAAATCGTCGTCGACACCCACGCGTGACGCCCCGAGAACATCGGCGAACACACCCGCCACGATCTCCTCGATGGGCGTCGAGGGCGCACGGAACACAGTCGACACGGCGGTCGGCTCCGGCAACGCCTTGCGGTCGAGTTTGCCGTTGACCGTCAACGGAATCACCTCGACCGACACGAACGCCGCCGGCACCATGTACTCCGGAACCAACTCCGCCACACCGGCTCTGACGTCCTCGACGTGTGCATCACCGACGACATAGGCAACCAAACGCTGCGCACCCGGCGAATCCTCACGCACGATCACCGCAGCAGCAGTCACACCCTCCTGCGCAGACACCGCCGCCTCGATCTCACCGAGCTCGATACGGAAACCCCGGACCTTCACCTGATCATCCGCACGGCCGAGGTACACCAGCTCACCGCTACCGTCCACGCTCTCGATCCAGCGAGCAACGTCGCCGGTGCGGTAAAGCCTGCCGTCGCCGAATGGGTTCGCCACGAACCGCACCGCCGACAGATCAGCCCGACCGAGATACCCACGCGCCAACTGCCCACCCGACACATAGAGCTCACCCGCAACACCGACCGGAACCGGTTGCAAGCGGGTGTCCAACACGTACACCCCGAGACCCGAAATGGGCGCACCGATCACCGACGCCGACCCGATCGACTGCGCCGACAACGCACGGAACGACACATGCACCGTCGTCTCGGTGATGCCGTACATGTTCACCAACAACGGACCCGACCGCACACCCGACTCGGATGCACTGCCGTCACCATGCCGAGCGAACCACCCCTCCAAACGCCGCGGCTCCAAAGCCTCACCACCGAAAACCACATAACGCAAAGCAAGTTCACCTGCGTCGGCACCCTGAACCCGGTCGACCTCGGCCAACTGGTAGAACGCCGACGGAGTCTGATTGAGCACCGTCACACCCTCGGTGACGAGCAGTTCCCGGAACGCCTCGGGCGAACGCGAGGTGAAGTAATCCACCACCACCAACGTCCCGCCGTACAACAACGGTCCCCACAACTCCCACACCGAGAAGTCGAACGCATACGAATGGAACATCGTCCACACATCATCGCCACCGAAACCGAACGAGCCATCGGTGTTGTCCATCAACTGCAGCACGGTCCTGTGCGGGACGAGCACGCCCTTGGGCCTGCCCGTCGAACCCGACGTGTAGATGACGTAAGCAAGGTTGTCCGCGTTCAGCGGTGCCGCTCGCTCCGAGTCGGTGATAGTTGCCGAATCCCAGGCAGCCGAATCATCTCGAGCTACATCGACAACGGTGATGTCACCGTCGCGCACACTCGCCATCGACTCACCGGCCAACACGTCGGACGTCGTCACGACCGCTACCGGCGACGCATCGGCCACCATGAACTCGATGCGATCGCTCGGGTACGACGGATCCACCGGCAGGTAACCTGCGCCGGACTTGACCACGGCGAGCAATGCCACGACCATATCCACCGACCGCGGCAACGCAACCGCCACCAGGGCGTCGGGACGAGCCCCTGCCGCGATCAGCCGTCGGGCCATCCGGTTCACGGAGGCATCCAGCTCACGGTAGGTGACGGCCGTGTCCCCGAACCGCACCGCGATGCCGTCCGGGTTCTTCGTCACGGACGCATCGAAACGATCCACCAGAGTGCCTGCGCCCACAGACACGCCACCGGAACGGACGTCCGGTCCGGATGTGCTCCACTGCGTCAGAACACGATCGCGTGTGGCGGCGTCGACGATCTCGATGTCACCGACGGGGATCGACGAGTCCGCAGCGACACCGCCGAGGACTGCGAGGAACTGCTCCCCCATCGACTCGATGGTCGAGGACTCGAACACATCCGTCGCGTAGCTGACGTAGCACGTCAGGCCGCCGAGCTTGTCGGCTTCCTCGAACGTGAACTGCACATCGAACTTCGCGATCTCCGCATCGAACTGCAGTGCCTCCGCAGACAACCCCGCAAGCTCCAGAGCGGTATGGCCCAGATTCTGGAAGGCGAGCACCACCTGCACCAGCGGATGCCGAGCCTGCGAACGCTGCGGGTCCAGCACCTCGACGAGACGCTCGAACGGAACTTCGGCGTGTCCGAACGCCTGCAGATCCACCTCACGCGTATGAGCAAGAAGATCCGCGAACCCAGTTCCAGGCTCGACCTGCGTCCGCAACACCAAAGTATTGACGAACATCCCGATCAAATCGTCCAGACGTGCATCGCCGCGTCCGGCGATCGGCGTACCGATCGCAACATCGTCCGACGCCGACAACCGCGACATCAACACAGCCAACGCCGCATGCACCACCATGAACAACGACGAATTGTTCTCACGCGCCAAGTGATCCAACTGCGCATGCAACTCCGGCGGCACCGTGAACGAACTCGTCCGACCCCGATAGCTCGCCTGTTCGGGCCTGGCGTGATCGAAGGGAAGCTCGATCTGGTCCGCGAGTCCGGTCAGCTGCGAAGTCCAGTAGGCGACCTGCTCCGACGCCAGCGACGACGGATCGTCCTCGCTGCCGAGCGCAGCACGTTGCCACAGCGTGTAGTCCGCGTACTGAACGTCGAGCGGCGCCCAGGTCGGTGCGTCGCCGGCCGTCCGCGCAGCGTAGGCGACCATCACGTCGCGAGTCAGCGGGCCCATCGAGAACCCGTCGGCGGCGATGTGGTGAACCACGAACACCAACACGTGATCGAACTCGCCGAGCTCGAACAACCGCACCCGCACCGGAACATCCCGAGCGACGTCGAAACCAACGGACACCGTCTCGACCACCGCACGAAGAACATCGTTCTCCCCCACGGCGACCGGCTCCAGATCGACCGGCACAGCCGATGCAGACAGCACCACCTGATGGCCGACACCGTCTGCCTCCGGGTAGACCGTGCGCAAGCTCTCGTGACGGGAGAGAACGTCACCGACCGCCTGCCTGAGCGCGTCGACATCGAGCGAACCCGACAGACGAATCGCTACTGGGATGTTGTTGACCGCAGACTCCGTGTCGAAGCGGTTGAGGAACCACATCCGCTGCTGAGCCAGCGACAACGGAATCTGCTCCGGGCGTGGACCCGCCACCAAAGCAGCACGACCACCTGCCCCGACATGATCTTCCACCCGACGAGCCAGACCAACCACAGTCGAAGCGTCGAACAACGCACGGACCGGAACGCTCGCATCCAACGCAGCACTCAACCGAGCAGCCACCTGAGTGGCGACGAGTGAGTTACCACCGAGAGAGAAGAAGTCGTCGTCCAGTCCCACGGCAGGTACGCCGAGGACGTCGGCGAACACGTCGGCCACGATCTGTTCGATCGGTGTGCCGGGTGCCCGGTACTCACGCGCTTCGAACTCCGGTTCCGGCAATGCCTTTCGATCCAGTTTGCCGGACACCGTCAGAGGAAGAACGTCGAGGACGACGAACGCCGTCGGGACCATGTAGGCAGGCAAGCGTGCGCCTGCGCGCTCGCCGATCTCATCGGTAGACGTATCCGAAGCGAGCACGATCCACGCCACGAGTCGATCCGCACGAACCGCTACCACAGCCTGCGCAACGGACTCGTCGGCGAGCAACGCCGACTCGATCTCCCCGAGTTCGATGCGCTGCCCACGCAGCTTGACCTGGAAATCCGAACGCCCGACGTAGACGAGTTCGCCGGCATCGTTCCACCGGACCACGTCTCCTGTGCGATACAGCCTGCCTGCACCGAACGGGTTGGCGACGAACCTGTCGGCAGTCAAATCCGGGCGAGAACTGTACCCACGAGCCAACTGGACGCCACCGAGATACAGCTCACCCTCGGAACCGTCGGGCGCGAGCCGGAGCGCGTTGTCCAACACGAACACCGCGGTGTTCCACACCGGTCGACCGATGGGCACGCCAGCGACGTCACCGGGCACGTACTCGTGGTACGTGACGTCGACCGCAGCCTCGGTCGGTCCGTAAAGGTTCACAAGCCGCGCCGACGGCACCAACTGCGTGAACTTGGCGGCCGTGGTGGACGGCAGAGCTTCACCGGACGCGAACACCCAACGCAAACTATCCACATCGGCGACAGACGGTTCCGCTGTGAACACCCCCAACATCGACGGCACGAAATGCGCCACCGACACCGACTCACCCACGAAAAGCTCGGCGAGATACGCCGGGTCACGGTGACCATCAGGCCTCGCAACCACCATCCGCGCACCAACCCGCAACGGCCAGAACAACTCCCAGACGGAGACGTCGAACGTCACCGGCGTCTTCTGCACCACCACATCCGACACGGTCAACCCGTACTCGGCCTGCATCCACTCCAAACGATTCACGATCGCCCGATGCGAAATTGCCACACCCTTCGGACGACCCGTCGAACCCGACGTGAACAACACGTAGGCGCTGTTGTCCGCGCTCCGAGCCGCCAGGCGTTCCGACGGTTCGAGTGGATCGGACGAGAACTCCTCCAGCGCAATACCGTCGACGAGAACGACCTCGGAATCGACGACGAGCGCGTCGCGCTCGGTCGACAGCACGAGTACGGCGTCGGAGGTGTCCAGGATGTACTGGATTCGGTCGGCCGGCTGCTCCGGGTCGAGCGGCACGTAGGCACCGCCTGCTTCGAGCACAGCGTAGACACCGACGAGGAGGTCGAACGAGCGGCGCATACCCACCGCGACGGCAGACTCCGGTCCGACACCGCGGCCGACCAGGTACCGCGCAAGGCGGTTCACCCGCACCGAGAACTCTCGGTAGGTGATCGTCTCGCCTCCGAAGGTCAGTGCAGGCGCATCCGGGGTACGGCGTACCTGCTCTGCGAACGAGTCGAGAAGCATGCGATCGTCCACTGCGCGGTCGGTCGCGTTCCGGTCGCGGGTGAGCGACACGCGCTCGCTGTCGTCGAGCAGTTCGATACTGCTCAGCGTCTGCGACGAGTCCGCGGCGACAGCTGTCAGAATTCGCTCCACCCGCTCGATCAGTGCTACCGCGGCGCCCCGATCGAACAGATCCTCGAAGTACTTGAGTGTCAGCCGAATACGGTCGTCGGACACGATGAGAAGCGTCAGCGGGTAGTGCGTGCTGTCGTTCGATTCGACACCGGTGACGGCCATGCCGTCGATATTCGATGCCTGTGCCGCAAGTCCTGCTTCGTCCACGGGGTACGACTCGAACACTGTCAACGTGTCGAACAAGTTTCCGACGCCTGCTGCCCGCTGCACCTCGGTCAGTCCGAGGTAGTGGTGATCGAGCAGGTCTGCCTGCTCGCCCTGCAGTCGTACGAGCGCGGATTCGATCGTCTCGGCGGGATCGAACCGGACGCGGACGGGGAGGGTGTTGATGAACAGTCCGACCATGGATTCGACTCCGGTCAGCCCTGCGGGCCTTCCCGAGACGGTGGCACCGAAGACCACGTCGTCACGCCCCGTAGACGCACCGAGCAGAATGCCCCACGCTGCTTGGACGAGCGTATTGACTGTGACGCCGAGTCGAGCACCCAGCGCGGACAACGACTCCGAGAGTTCCGTCGACAAAGCGGTCTCGACGGCACCGGACCTCGATGTGATCTCGCGGCCGAACGATGCGGGCGCGAGCAAGGTGGGCTCGGGTGCATCATCGAGCGCACGAGCCCATGCACGCGCAGACTCGGCGTGGTCCTGACGAGCGATCCACGACAGGAACGAACGGTACGACGCCACCCGGGGCAGCGACGACGAATCACCGCGAACGGCGTAGAGAACCAGCAGGTCTTTCATCAACAGCGGCATGGACCAGCCGTCGATCAGGATGTGGTGGTTCGCGAACAGGAGTCGGTACTCGCCCTCGCCCAGCTTCACCAGAGTAAATCTCACGAGAGGAGCTGCGGTGGTATCGAATTGGACTGCTTGTTCCGCTGCTCGCAGTTCTTCGTATGCGACCGAACGGTCGGCGGCCGGTAGATGCGAGAGATCGCGCTCGGACCACGGAACCGTGACGTCGTCGACCACGACCTGGACGGAGGAACCGTCCTCGGTCGTGACGAATGCTGTCCTGAGGTTGTCGTATCGGTCGAGGAGCGCCTGTGCGGCACCACGAAGACGGTCTGCGTCGACCTGGCCGGACAGCGTCAGCACCATTTGCATGGTGTAGACGTCAACCGAGGAGTCTGCGAGCATCGCGTGGAACAGAAGTCCGGACTGCAACGGCGCAAGCGACCACATGTCCGTCGTGGATGGGTAGCGCGCCTCGACGACATCGATGTCGTTCTGAGTCACCGCGACCAAAGGGACATCCGAGGGGGTCAGCCCACGAGCTCGTCCGTGTGCCACGTGTGCGGCCAGCGCGGTGAGCGCGGTGACCCACAACTCCGCCAAGTCTCGCACTTCGGCCCCGGTGAGGACACCGCTCGGGAACGCGAACGTTGCCGCGAGTTCGGAATTTTCACCGGCACCACGCACGATCGCGTTGATGTCCAGCACCTTGTTTGCGGGCATGTCCGCGTCGCCGACTACAACCAGGTCATCGAAATCGCCTGCAGGCAGCCACCCGTCGATACCGTCGGGCACCTCGCCCGTCGTCTGTCGACCGAGGTAGTTGAAGCTGATCTGTCCCGAGGACAGTGTCGATAGTTCTGCCGCCGTGTCGTCGTTCAGATACCGGAGGAGGCCGTATCCCATACCCTTGTCCGGAACCGCCAGAAGCTGTTCCTTCACAGCCTTCACGGCAGCGCCGATCTCGACGCCGCCATCGATCGCCGACGCGGTGTCGATGCCGCCGAGGTCGAGACGAACGGGGAAAGCGCTGGTGAACCAGCCGACTGTCCTGGACAAGTCCGCCCCGGGTACTACCGACTCTTCCCTGCCGTGGCCTTCCAGCTGAACGAGCGTCGAAGGTGCGTCGACACCCCGGGCTGCCCTCCACCGCGAAACCGCGAGAGCGAGCGTCGCGAGCAAGCCGTCGTTCACGCCACCACGGAACGCGTCCGGTATCGCGGTGAGCACGGCGTGAGTGACGTCGGCCGGTACAACCACCGACACTCGTTCGACTGTGGACTGTAGGTCGACACTCGGGTCGTACGGCCTCGAACCCAACTGTGGGTCCGGGCTGCCCGCGACTGCGCGCCACAGCTCGATCTCGGACATCCGTGCAGCGTTGTGTGCCTCGTCGTGCAGAGCGTGGGCCCAACGACGTTGCGAAGTACCGATCTCCGGTAGTACCGGAGTGTTACCCAAACTTAGCTGCGCCCACGCAGAAACGAAGTCGGGCACAAGGATTCGCCAGGAAACTCCGTCCACGACGAGGTGGTGAGCAATGACGACGATTCGGCCGGATCGTTCCGCACCGAAATCGGCCCAGACGAAGCGGAGCATATTGCCCCCGCGCGGAGACATCTGCTTCATCGATTCGTCGACAGCCCTGGCCACCACGGACAGAACTTCGTCGTGAGCGAGTGCGGGATCGATCTCGACACGGTCGATCGAAGAATCGACCTCCACTGCACCAGCCGGGGAAATCTCGAGACCCCACCCCTGGTCGTTGTGCACGAGCGTTGCGCGGAGCCCGTCGTGACGGTCGACCACCGCTTCGATCGTTCCGACAATTCCGGCTCTGTCGATCCCGACGGGCAGATCCAGCGTCACGGACTGAACGAATCGATCCAAAGATCCGCCACGTTCGACGACCGACTGCGCGAACGGCGTCAGCGGCATCCATCCGGTTCCGCCGCCCGGCAGTTCCTCCAACACCTGCGTGTCGGTTTCCAGCTCGGTCGTCGCCACAGCCGCGATAGCGGAAATCGTCTTGTACTCGAACACATCTCGCGGGGAGATGACGACGCCCTTCGCCCGCGCACGAGCGACGAGCTGGATGGAGACAATGCTGTCACCGCCGAGTGCGAAGAACGAATCGTCCACTCCGACACGATCGAGACCGAGAATCTCGGAGAAGATGCCACTCAGGACTCGTTCGACTTCGGTCTCTGCAGAACGGAACTCCCGATCGCTCTCGAATACCGGATCCGGCAGGGCCTTTCGATCGAGCTTGCCCGACGGTCCGAGAGGTAGAGCATCGAGGACCACGACCAAGGCCGGAACCATGTACGCGGGCACGACCGATGCGGTCGAACGCAGGAGCGCGTCGACATCGACAGAGCGCTCACGCGCGGGCACGACGTACGCCACCAACTGATCGGACCGAACCTGGACAACGGCGGTCGCGACGGTATCCACACTGACCAGGGCTGCTTCGATCTCGCCGAGTTCGATGCGGAGACCACGCAGTTTGACCTGAAAGTCCGTGCGTCCCAGATATTCGACCTCGCCGGTCGGCGTCCACTTCACCAGGTCGCCGGTGCGATACATCCGCGTTCCGTCGCCGAACGTCGACGCCACGAAGCGGTCCGACGACAGGTCGGGACGACCGAAGTAACCGCGTGCGACCTGCACTCCGGCGAGATACAACTCACCTGCGACTCCGACAGGGACTGGGCGAAGTCGCGAATCCAGCACGAGCAAGCGGGAGTTCCACACCGGGTATCCCATGGGCGCAGACGACCCGGCAATATCCCAACCTGGGACTCCTGCGACCGGGCGTGCAGTCGCATGCACGGTGAACTCGGTCGGGCCGTACAGATTGTGGATGGCAGCTTCCGGCAGACGCGATGCCGCCGACCTCACCACGGACGCGGGCAGCGCCTCACCAGCCACCAACACCGCTCGCAACGAGGCGCACCCGCCTGGAGCGACGGCCTCGACGAACGCAGACAGAACCGAGGGTACGAACGACGTGGCCGTCACACCTTCCGCTTCGATCACCGACACCAGGTACGCCGGATCGCGATGCCCATCCGGCACGGCCACAACGAGACGAGCACCGGACGCGGGAGCACCGAACAGTTCCCACACCGACACGTCGAACGTGAACGGAGTCTTGTGCAGAACCACGTCCTGTGGCCCGAGTCCGTATTCCGCGATCAGCCAGGTCACCTGGTTCACGGCCGCGGCATGCTGAACCGCGACACCCTTGGGACGCCCGGTCGAGCCCGACGTGAAGATCACGTAGGCCACGTTCGTCGGCCGGAGCGGCCGAATTCGGTCGGCATCGGTGACCACGCCGGTGCGGCGGTCGCCTTCCAGAAGATCCTCCACGAGGACGGTGTTCGCTCCCCGCGGCGCGACGTAGTCGTCGATAGCCGTCGACAGAACCAGCACCGGCGCAGCGGTATCGAGGATGTACTCGTTGCGCTCGACGGGTTGATCGGGGTCGATCGGAACGTAACCCGCCCCGGCCTTGAGCACGCCGTACAGAGCCACCATGAAGTCGAGTGACCTACGCATGGCAACTGCTACGAGCGCGTCCGCTCCCACTCCTCGCCCGATCAAGGCATGCGCCACAGCGTTGGATCGGCTGTCGAATTCCGCGTAGGTGAGCGAGCGACCCTCGAAGGTCAACGCGACCGCATCGGGCGTTGCACGGACCTGTGCCTCGAACAGGGACACGAGCGTCGCCGCAGGATCGACATCGTGCCCGGTGTCGTTGACCGTGCTCAGAAGCGCACGCTCAGCCGGGTCGGACAGGTCGATGTCGTCGACAGCCCTCGACCTGTCGGCCGCCATGGCTTCGAAAATCCGCTCCAACCGTCCCATCATCGAAGCGATCTCACTCGCGTCGAATACGTCGGTCAGATACTTGAGCTTGAGATGTACCTGATCGTCGACCGCGATCAGCAGCGTCAGCGGGTAGTGCGTCGCATCCTCCATCGCGACGTCCGCGACCGACATACCGTCGATGTTCTCGGCTTGCGCCGTGAGACCGGCTTCATCGACAGGATAGGACTCGAACACCGTGAGAGTGTCGAACAGTGGCCCGATGTTCGCGGCACGCTGTATCTCGTTGAGTCCGAGATAGTGATGGTCCAGAAGATCGGCCTGCTGGCCTTGCAACGCAAGCAGCAGGGACTCGATCGAGTCGTGACCGCCGATTCGTACGCGGACCGGGAGGGTGTTGATGAAGAGTCCGACCATGGATTCGACCCCGGTCAATCCGGCGGGACGACCGGACACGGTGGCGCCGAAGACGATGTCCTCGCGGCCCGTCGAACGCCCGAGGAGAACACCCCAGGCTGCCTGCACCATCGTGTTGAGGGTGACGCCGAGTCGAGCACCGGCGGACTGCAACGACGAGGACAGTGACCGGCTCAAGTCCAGGACATGTTCGGCCGCGTCGGACGAGACTGCTCGGTTCTGATCGACCGAGGACAGCAGAGTCGGCTCTTCGACGCCCGCCAAGGCCTCGACCCACTTCTGCTTCGAGACCGCCGCATCCTGCTCCGCGACCCACGCGAGGAAGGACTTGTACGAGCGGGCGCGCGGCAAGGAAGAGCCGTCACCGCGTAATGCGTACAGCGCCAGCAGGTCTCGCATGAGCAGCGGAGTCGACCAACCATCGAGAAGGAGGTGATGACTCGATACAAGGAACCTGTAGTCTCCCTCGGTCATCTTCACGAGGGTGAACCGCATGAGAGGCGGCGCCGTCAGGTCGAAGTGTCGAACCTTGTCGGTGACGCGAACGTCCTCGAAAGCGGCATCGCGATCGGACTCGGACAGTCCGGTCAGATCGACGACCGTCCACGGAACGTCCACGTGGTCGAGTACCACCTGGACGGACACCCCGTCCGCGTTCTGAACGAACGCCGTTCTGAGATTCTCGTGCCGGTCGAGCAACGCTTGTGCGGCAGAACGCAACCGGTCCGCGTCGACCTCGCCCGTCAGCTTCAGTAACACTCGCATCGTGTAGACGTCGACGGACGTTTGCGCCACGAGCGCGTGGAACAGAAGTCCTGATTGCAACGGAGCAAGCGACCAGATGTCGTCGATCGCGGTGTAGGCGGAGTCGAATCGATCGATGTCGTTCTGCGACAACGACACGAGCGTCACGTCCGACGGAGTCAGCCCTCCGGCGTCCTCGCGCCCGACGTGTTCGGCCAACGCCGACAGTGCGTCGGCCCACAGATCCGCGAACTCGGTCACATCCTCGCGGGACAGCAGCCCGTCGGGAAAGGTGAAGCTGGCAGTCAGCCGTGGTCCGGCCGCTGTGTCGACGACGGCGGAGTTGATGTCGATCGTCGCGTTCGCCGGCATATCGCTGTCACCAGGAGCGCTGACGTCGGCCAGCACCGTGGACGGCAGCCAGGCTCCGCCGGTCAGCTCTTCCGAGATACCTTGCGTCGAGACGCGTCCGAGGTAGTTGAAACTCAGCTGAGGTGTGTTCGACACCGATTCGAGAATCTTGCCGGTCTCGCCGTTGAGGTAGCGCAGCAGCCCGTAGCCCATGCCCTTGTCCGGCACGGCGAGCAACTGCTCTTTGACGGCCTTGACGGCGGATCCGATGGCCGGTCCTGCCGCGAACGCGTCGCGGAGGTCGATTCCGTGAAGGTCGAAGCGCACCGGGAATGCACTCGTGAACCAGCCGACGGTGCGAGAGAGGTCTGCCCCGGGAACCATGTCCTCTTCGCGGCCGTGGCCTTCGAGCTTGACCAGTACCTCGGCGAGTTCGAATCCACGGCGAGTTCGCCACTGCAGCAACGCCAATGCGAGTGCTGCGAGCAAACCGTCGTTGACGGCGCCGTGGAACGCGCCGGGCACGCCGGTGAGTACTGCCTCGGTGATTGCTTCCGAGAGCTCGACGTCCACCCTCGAGGTGGTCGACAACGTGTCGACGGCCGAGTCGAAGGGCCTCGAACCGAGCTGTGGATCACTTCCCGCAAGCGCCTCGGTCCACCACGTAACCTCTGCTTCGCGGGCGCTGTCGTGTGCGGCGTCGACGAGACCGTGCGCCCAGCGGCGCATCGATGTGCCGACCGGCCCAAGCGTGACTGCCTGCTCGGCCGCACCCTGACTCCACGCGATCGCCAGGTCCGGGAGCAGGATTCGCCAGGACACACCGTCCACCACGAAGTGATGCGCAACCACGAGCAGAAGCCCGGGCCGAACAGGTCCGTCCGAGGTGTCGAAGTCGAACCACACGGCTTCGAGCATCCGGCCCGATTCGGGATCCAGACGATCCCTGGCCGAGTCCAGTTCGATTTCGGCGCGGGCACGCAATGCGGCGTCGTCGATCGCATGGTCGAGCCTCACACGGACGAGGATCTTCTCCACGTCCACGGTTCCGCGATCGCGGACATGGACCGTCCACTCACCGCCCTCGACGCGTTCGACCACCGATCGCAACATGTCGTGGTGATCGACTACGGCGCCGACGGTCCGGCTGAGCAGCCCATGGTCGATTCCGGTCGGCAAGACCACTGCCACGGACTGTGCGAACCGCCCGAAGCTACCCGGCGCGTCGAGAATCGACTTCATGATGGGCGTGAGCGCGAGCGGACCGATGCCGCCGCCGGCCAATTCCTCGACGACCGGTCGTTCCTCGGCCTCGCCGATGACGGTTGCGACTTCGGCGAGTCCGGCTACGGACTTACGTTCGAAGACATCGCGCGGGCTGAAGGAGATTCCTCGGGCCTTGGCCCTCGAGACCAGCTGAATCGAGACGATGCTGTCGCCTCCGAGCGCGAAAAACGACTCGTCGACACTGACGCGGTCCATGTTCAACACGTCGGCGAACACCTCGGCGATGATCGTTTCGATCTCGTTGCTCGCGCCGCGGAACTCCTGCTCGGCGAAGACCGGCTCCGGTAGGGCGGCGCGGTCCAATTTGCCGACCGGCGTCAGCGGGACCGAGTCCAGAACGACGACCGATGCGGGGACCATGTGGCTGGGCAGTGACCGCGCCACGAACTCGACGAGCACGTCGATGTCGACAGTAGCGCCCTTGGTGGGCAGAACGTAGGACACCAGCCCGGTTGCGCCGCTGGGAAGTTCACGGCCCACGGTCGCCGCGAAAGACACTGTGTCGTGCTGCACGAGTGCTGCGTCGATCTCACCGAGTTCGACACGGAATCCGCGGACCTTGATCTGGAAATCCGAGCGGCCGACGAACTCCAGAGTGACCGCTGCGGGATCGGCGATGACCGCGTCGGACCCGTAGGTCCACCGCACGACGTCACCCGTCCGGTACATACGAGAACCTGGGGCGCCGTACGGGTTCGACACGAATCGCGACGCGGTCAGATCCTCGCGCCCGTGGTAGCCACGCGCCAACGCGCCGCCCGCGAGATAGAGCTCACCTGCTCCGCCGACCGGCACCGGGTTGAGTCGGCCGTCGAGAACCAGCGCAGACATGCCGTGGATGGGGCGGCCGACCGTGATCGGCATACCCGGCCGCAGCTCCGCGAACGTCGAGATGATCGTTGTCTCGGTGGGGCCGTAGCCGTTGAAGTACTTGCGTCCTGTACCCCACCGTGCCAGCAGATCAGGCGTCGTGACGTCGCCGCCGACCGACACGACTTTCAGACTGTCGATGCCCGAGTAGTCCATCGTTCCGAGCACTGCAGGCGTGATGATCGTGTGACTGACCTTCTCGGCCTTCAACAACTCGGCGAGATCCTCGCCGCCGATGATCGTCGACGGAACCACTACGAGAGTCGCGCCCTCGGAGAACGCCGCCATCCACTCGAGCACCGATGGATCGAAGCTCGGCGAGCAGATGTGCAGGAAGTGCGACGACGCGTCGAGGTGGTATAGGTCGGTCGCCGCGTCCAGGACTCCGCCGAGACCACTGTGCGTCACCACGACGCCCTTGGGCAGTCCCGTCGAGCCGGAGGTGTAGATCATGTAGGCCGCGTGGTCGATCGAGACCGGAGCTGTTCGGTCCGCGTCGGTGATCGGAGTCTCGGACCGATCGGCGAGCAAAGCATCGAACTCTGGGGTGTCGACGGTCAGCCACAGGGTGGCGTCGGGAAGGTCGTCGACGTAACGGGTCGACGTGACGCCGAACAACGCGCCCGAGTCGCCGAGCATGTGCTCGACGCGGCCCGGTGGGTACGTCGGGTCGACAGGTAGATGTGCCGCACCGGTTTTGGCGACAGCCCAGACTGCGAGGACCATGTCGTACGAGCGCGGAAACGCGAGCGCGACGATGCTGTCCGGTCCAGCGCCTCGTTCGATCAGCAGTCTCGCGAACTTGGTCGATGCGGCGTCGAGTTCTCGGTAGGTGATCGAACGGCCGTCCGCGCGAACAGCGATACCGTCGGGACTGATCTCCACTCCCCGATGGAAGATCTCGTGGAGCAGACCGCCGTGGGTCACGGTGTCGCCGTGGACGTGGGTCAGCCAGTCGTACTCGACGTCCTCGAGCAGAACGATGTCCCCGACGGGGCGCTCGGGATTCGCAACAGCGCTTTCGAGAACGCGAACGAATCGCTTGGCGAACGTCTCGACCGTGCCGGCATCGAACAACGCCGACGCATAGGTGAATTCGGCCGAAATCCCTGTCTGCATGCCGGCCTGATCGGTGTGCTCCGACAGCAACAGCGACAGATCGAACTTGGCGACGTCGATGTCGAAATCGACGGCTCCCACTTTCAGACCCGGCAGCTCGAAAGTCGTCTGGGGAAGGTTCTGGAAGGACAGGGCGACCTGGAACAGCGGGTGCCGGGCCGTCGACCGCTCAGGGTTGAGGATCTCCACCAACCGTTCGAACGGCACGTCGGCGTGACCGAACGCCTTGAGGTCGGTTTCTCGGTTCGCGTCCAGAAGTTCGGCGAAGGACGTGCTGCCTTCGACGACGGAGCGCAACACGAGAGTGTTGACGAACATACCGATGACGTCGTCGAGTTCTGCCTCGCCGCGACCCGCGATCGGGGTACCGATCGCGATGTCGGAAGTTCCGGACAACCGAGCCAACAGCACGGCCAAGGCCGAATGAACGACCATGAACAGCGTCGTTCCGGTGCTCCGTGCCAGGGCGACGAGTTCCCGGTGCAACTCCGGTTCGATGCGGAACGGGACGGTGCCGCCCTCGAAGGCCTGGACGGCAGGGCGTGGCCGGTCGAACGGGAGAACCAGTTCCTCCGGCAGACCGGCAAGGGTGCTCTTCCAGTACGCCGCCTGCGACGAGATCAACGAACCCGGATCATGCTCGTCGCCCAGAACCTCACGCTGCCAGAGCGTGAAGTCGGCGTACTGCACCGGGAGCGGGGGCCAGCCGGGTGCTTCCCCGACGGTGCGAGCCGCGTACGCAACCATCACATCGCGGGTCAGAGGGCCCATCGACCAGCCGTCGGCGCTGATGTGGTGCGCCACGAAGACCAGAACGAACTCGGTGTCCGACAGACTGAGTAGTTCCGCGTGCAACGGAACCTCGGTCGTGACGTCGAACCCCGTCGACATGACTTCGGTGATCCGGGCGATCAGATCGTCCTCGCGGACCGGTACGGGCGTCAGGACCGGCACTGCCGACGACGTCGGCAAGATGACCTGTGCAGCAACACCGTCGGTCTCCGGGTACACGGTGCGAAGAGACTCGTGGCGTTCGAGGACGTCGGCGATCGCAGCCTGCAATGCCGAGACGTCCAGGGTGCCGGAGAGTCTGATGGCGACGGGAAGGTTGTTCACGGCCGACTCGGTATCGAATCGGTTGAGGAACCACATACGCTGCTGCGCCAACGACAACGGAATTCGATCCGGGCGGGTTCCGGCTACCAACGGAACGCGTCCGCCGCCCACATGTGATTCGGCGCGTGCGGCCAGGCCTTCGACGGTGGACGCCTCGAACAGAACTCGAACCGGCACCCGCGCGCCGAGCGCAGCACCCACACGCGACACGACCTGCGTCGCAATCAGCGAGTTTCCGCCCAGTTCGAAGAAGTCGTCGTCGAGTCCGACGCGCGCGGCTCCCAGAACCTCGGCGAACACTCCGGCCACGATCTCCTCGACGGGAGTTCGAGGAGCGCGGAACTCCTTCGATTCGAAGATCGGGTCCGGCAACGCAGTGCGATCGAGCTTGCCGGACGCACCGACTGGCAATGCGTCCAACACCACGAACGTCGACGGAACCATGTAGGTCGGCAGAACATTCGCCACTGCACGCTGCAACACTCCGGTGTCGACCGACACACCATCGGCAGCAACGATGTATCCGACGAGTTGGTCCGAGCGCACCAACACGACCGTCTGCGCGACGGACGGATGGCCGAGCAACGCAGATTCGATCTCGCCGAGCTCGATGCGCAATCCACGCAACTTGACCTGGAAATCGGTCCGACCGAGGTACTCGAGCTCACCGGATGCGGTCCAGCGCACGAGGTCTCCGGTGCGGTACATGCGTCCGCCGTCGCCGAATTGAGACGCGACGAATCGGTCTGCGGTCAGATCCACGCGGCCGTAGTAGCCTCGCGCGACCTGCGTACCCGACAGATAGAGCTCTCCCGCGACACCGATGGGAACCGGCCGCAGCCGAGCGTCGAGAACGCGTACGCGGGTGTTCCAGACCGGGGATCCCATCGGAGCGGACGCACCGATAGCGCTCCATCCGGCCACGTTCGCGACCGGTCGCGCAGTGGCGTGTACCGCGAATTCGGTAGGCCCGTACAGGTTGTGGAATGCAGCGCGGGGCAGGGCTGCTGCTGCCGCATCCACGACCGACGCGGGCAATGCCTCGCCGGCGACAAGCACAGTGCGCAGGGACGAACAGCCGTCTGTCGGCACAGCCGCAACGAATGCCGACAGCACCGAGGGAACGAAGGACGTCGCTGTCACCGCCTCCGACTCGACGACCGAGACGAGGTATCCGGGATCACGGTGACCGTCGGGCTCCGCGACCACCAGGCGCGCACCGATGGACAAGGCACCGAACAGCTCCCACACCGACACGTCGAAGGTGAACGGGGTCTTTTGCAGGATGACGTCGGTGTTGTCGAATTCGTACTCGGCGACAAGCCAGGACACCTGGTTGACCACCGAAGCATGTGAAACGGCAACGCCTTTGGGTCGTCCTGTCGAGCCCGACGTGAAGATCACGTAAGCGACGTTGCTCGGGCGGAGTGGTACCGGACGCTCTGCGTCGGTCAGGGGGTTCGACGACACCGACTCGAGGTCCAGATCGTCGACGACGATCGTCGTGACACCCGACGGAGACTCGAACTCCTCGCGCGTCGTCGTCAGCACGGCAACCGGTGCCGCCACGTCGAGGATGTACTCGTTGCGCTCGGACGGCTGATCCGGGTCGATCGGCACATACCCTGCACCGGCACGAAGAACCGCGTACAGCGCGACCATCATGTCGATCGAGCGGCGCATGGCCACCCCGACGAGAACATCCGGACCTGCGCCGCGTTGGACGAGTACGCGGGCCAGACGTTCCACTCGAGCACCGAATTCGGCGTACGTGACGGAGGTGCCGTCGAACACCACGGCAGGCGCGTCCGGACGAGCGAGAACCTGGGCGTCGAACGCGTCCAGCAGAGTTGCTTCGGAGTCGAGCGCGTGCGCGGTGTTGTTCCAGGACTTCAGGATCAAGCCACGTTCGACAGCGTCGTACAGCTCGATATCGCCGACCGCGACTGTCGAGTCGGCGATGACGGCGTCGAGTACGTACAGGAAGCGGTCCGCAAACGAGGAAATGGTCGCTTCGTCGAACAGATCTGTGGCGTAGGTGAATTCGGCCGACAAACCGTCGGCCTTTCCACCCGAGGTCAGGCGTTCCGTCAGCGTCAGCTGTAGGTCGAACTTCGCCACGGCAACGTCGAGGTCGACGCTGTCGATGCTCAGTGCGGGCAGATCCAGATGCGTCGGTCCGAGGTTCTCGAAGGAAAGCATCACCTGGAAGAGCGGGTGACGCGCAGTGGAACGCGACGGGTTGAGCACCTCGACGAGTCGCTCGAACGGAATGTCCGAGTGAGCGAATGCACCGAGCGCAGCTTCCCTGGCGTGGGCCAGCTGATCGTTGAACGACTCGTGTCCGTCGACGCCGGTCCGCAGCACCAGAGTGTTGACGAACATTCCGACGACGTCGTCGAGCGCTTGCTCACCACGGCCGGCGACGGGCGTGCCGATTGCGATGTCTTCGGTACCGGACAACCGGGACAGCAGGACCGCGAGAGCAGCGTGCACGACCATGAACAACGATGCGTTTCGTTCGCGTCCAAGGTCGAGCAGCCCCTGATGGATGCGTGGTTCGATCTCGAACTCGACGGTCCCGCCGCCGAACGACTGCCGGGCCGGACGTGGACGATCGGTCGGGAGATCCAACTGATCGGGCAGTCCGTCGAGGTTGTTCCTCCAGTAGCGGACTTGCTGCGAGATCAACGAGGTCGTGTCGTCCTCGGATCCGAGTGTGGCGCGCTGCCACAACGTGTAGTCCGCGTACTGCACCGGAAGCGGCACCCACGCCGGGGACTCCCATTCGGTGCGCGCTGCGTACGCGACCATGACATCGCGTGCGAGTGGCCCCATCGACCAGCCGTCGGCGGAGATGTGGTGGACCACCATGGTCAGAACATGCTCGGTTGGAGCAATCTCGAACAGCTGCGCGCGAACCGGAACGTCGGCAGTGACGTCGAAGCCCGTGGACGCGAGGTGCGCGATGGCCTTCTGCAGTTCGGCTGCCGTGGTATCGACGGGCATCAGGTTCGGCACGATCTGAGCCGCATCCTGGACCACTTGGTGCGGTCCGTCGGCCGAATCGGGAAATACCGTGCGAAGCGATTCGTGTCGGTCGATGACGTCCATGATCGCCACCTGCAAGGCCGGCACGTCGAGGACTCCGGACAGACGCAACGCGATCGGGAGGTTGTAGGTCGCAGACTCGGTGTCGAACCGGTTCAGGAACCACATGCGCTGCTGCGAGAGCGATAGCGGAATGCGCTCTGGCCGAACACCTCTCGACAGCGCAATGCGGGCACCGCGGCCCGCTTCCTGTTCGACGCGTATCGCGAGTTGCGCCACCGTCGGGGACTCGAAGATCGCACGTACCGGTACCTGCGCGTCGAGAGCGGCACCGAGCCGCGCCACCACTTGGGTCGCGACCAGCGAGTTGCCACCCAGCTCGAAGAAGTCGTCGTCCAGCCCCACCACGGGCGCGCCGAGGACATCACTGAACACGGTCGCGACAGTTTCTTCGATCGGGGTTACGGGCGCACGGAACTGCCGGAAGCTGATTCCGAGCTCCGGGGCAGGCAGAGCGCGCCGGTCCAGCTTGCCGATCGGCGTGAGTGGAACCTCGTCGAGAACGACGATCGCCGACGGCACCATGTAGCTCGGAAGCAACCGGGCCACGAACGCGGACAGCTCTCCGCTGTCGATGTGCGAGGATCCATGCACATAGGACACGAGAGCTGTTTGCCCCGAGGGCATCTCGTGACCAATCGTTGCGGCGAACGTGACAGCGGGGGAAGTCTCCAAAGCCGCGTCGATCTCGCCCAATTCGATACGGAATCCACGAACCTTGACCTGGAAGTCGGAGCGGCCCACGTACTCGATCTCGAACGCGCTCGTCCAGCGAACGACATCGCCCGTGCGGTACATCCTCGTGCCCGGATCGCCGTGCGGATCGGCAACGAATCGCTCGGACGTCAGCCCAGCGCGCCGATAGTACCCACGCGCCACAGCCTCCCCCGACAGATAGAGCTCTCCTGCAACACCGGCAGGAACGGGCTGCAAGTGTGTGTCGAGGATCAGCGCACCGACACCGGGGACCGGTCCGCCAACGGTGATCGGCTCACCGACGAACAACTCACCGCGAGTCGACACGATCGTCGTTTCGGTGGGTCCGTACGCGTTGAAGAAGCGACGGCCGGGCGACCATCGAGCCACCAGATCGGCGGCCGACGCCTCGCCTCCGACGGACAGCAATTCCAACTCGTCGAGTCCGGCTGGATCCATGGAGCCGAGGACCGCAGGGGTGATGATCGCGTGCGTCACCGCTGCATCTGCAAAGAGTCGGTGCAGTTCCGGCCCGCCGATGATCGTCGGTGGCGCCACTACGAGCGCGGCGCCTGCCGAGGCAGCGAGCGCCCATTCGAGAACCGACGGGTCGAAACTCGGCGAAATAACGTGCGCGATACGCGAATTCGGGGTGACGCGGTACAGCTCGCGAGACTGGTCGATCAGCCCGGACAACCCGCGGTGCGTGACACTGACGCCCTTGGGCAAACCTGTCGAACCGGAGGTGTAGATGACGTATGCGGGATTGTCCAACCGCAATGGACTGATTCGGTCAGAGTCGGTGACAGGCTCGGCCGGAAACTTCCCGACGGCCGCTTCGAAGGTGGGATCGTCGATCGCCCACCACTGGCACGTCGCGGGCAGTTCCTCGACCCGCGCGGCCGACGTGATTCCGACGACTGCCCCGGAATCGGAGAGCATATGACGGACGCGGTCGACCGGATATTCCGGATCGACGGGTACCCATGCCGCACCGGACTTCGCGACCGCCCACACTGACAACACCATCTCGAGCGACCGGGGAAACGCGAGTGCGACAACAGTTTCCGGTCCGATGTTGCGAGCGATCAGGAAGCGCGCAAAGCGATCGGTGATCTCGTCCAGTTCTCGATACGTCACCTCGGCGCCTGCCGCGTGGACGGCGACACCGTCGGGATTCGACACGACACCGGCTGCCAGGAATTCCGGAAGCAGGCGGCTCGACCGGGGCGCTCCCCCGTGAACGGACGTCAACTGTCGAGCTTCGTCCGGCTCCAGGATGTCGATCGCCCCGAGCGGAACAGATGCGTCGGCGACGATCGCGTCGAGGATGCGAAGGAACCGCTCGGCGAACCCTTCGATGGTGGAAGCGTCGAACAGGTCCGTTGCGTAGTCGAAGGTCGCTTCGATCCGGTCCGGTCGCCCATTCTCGTCGAGATGTTCGGTCAACCACAGTTGGAGATCGAACTTCGCGATCGGAACGTCGAGTTCCTCTGCAACGACCCGTAATCCGGCGAAGTCGAGTTCCCGAACTCTCGCAGTTTCCAGCGACAACGCAACTTGAAAGAGGGGGTGACGGGCGGTCGACCGCGCCGGATTGAGCACCTCGACGAGTCGCTCGAACGGAATGTCGGCATGTGCGAACGCCGAGAGGTTGGCGTTTCGAACTTGGTCGAGCAGCTGTTCGAAGGATTCGTGCGGATCCACACGGGCGCGCAGCACGAGCGTGTTGACGAACATGCCGATGATGTCGTCGAGTCGTTCGTTGGCACGACCTGCGATCGGCGCACCGATCGCAATGTCGCCCGTTCCGCTCAGCCGCGACAGTAGAACTGCGTACGCGGCTTGCACGACCATGAACAGCGACGCTTGGTGAGAGCGCGCGACGGCGGCGAGCTGCTCGTGCACCCGGGCATCGATGACGAATCGACTCTTTGCACCCCCGTTGGTGGCAACCGCGGGTCGGGGTCGGTCGGACGGAAGATCGAGCTGGTCGGGAAGTTCGTCGAGCGCGTGTACCCAGTAGTTGATCTGCTTGGCGGAGAGCGAGTTCGAGTCGTTCTCCAGGCCGAGCGCGCTGCGCTGCCACAGTGCGTAGTCCGCATACTGGATTTCCAGCGGCGCCCACGAAGGAGCGCGTCCGCTGGTTCGCGCCTCGTAGGCCACCATGATGTCACGCGCGAGTGGACCGAAGGACAATCCGTCTGCCGCGATGTGGTGGAGCACCATGGCGAGCACGTATTCGGTGTCGGACAACTTGAAGAGTTCGACACGAAATGGCGCTGCAAGCGACACGTCGAAGCCTTGGCGTGCGAGCTCGACCAATCTGCTGGTCAACGAAAGTTGGTCGACATTCGTCGCCGTCAAACCTGTGAACACATCGTGGCTTGGGAGTATCACCTGCCGGGGCGAATCGTCCACCTGCGGATAGACGGTCCGCAGGCTCTCGTGGCGCGATACGACGTCCGAGAATGCCTGCGACACTGCGTGTTCGTCGACCTCACCGCTCATGCGAACCATGAAGGGCAGGTTGTAGGCCGCAGTATCAGGGTCGAAGCGGTTCAGGAACCACATCCGCTGTTGTGCCAGCGACAGCGGGATGACCTCGGGTCTGGTGGTCGCCACGAGATCAGGTCCGACGGAGCCTTGCGCGATCGCATTCTCGGCACGGGCAGCGAGAGCACCGACCGTCGGCGCTTCGAACAATTCGCGGACTCCGAGACGCACACCGAGCGCACTACCGACTCGCGTCACGAGTTGCGTCGCGATCAGCGAGTTTCCACCGAGCTCGAAGAAGTCCTCGTCGAGACCGACTTGGCTCACCCCGAGTACGTCCTCGTACACCCCAGCGACGACGTACTCGGCCCGGGACTGCGGGGCACGATATTTCTTGGCGCTCGAGAAGGTCGGGGCAGGAAGCGCTTTCCTGTCCAACTTGCCAGATGTGTTGAGCGGCAACTCGTCCAGAACCATCAGCGCGGCCGGAACCATGTAGGACGGCAGTGATCCGCCCGCGAACTCGCTGAGTTCCGCGGTGTCGATGACAGCGTCGGGACTTGCGACGACATATCCGACCAGTTGGTCACCGGTGGCCGTGGACACGACCAATACCACTGCCTGCGAGACGGACTGGTGGGCGAGGAGAACAGTCTCGATTTCGCCCAGTTCGATTCGCTGACCACGGAACTTCACCTGGAAGTCCGTGCGGCCGATGTACTCGATGTTGCCGTCGGCCCGCCACTCGACCAGGTCGCCGGTGCGATACATTCGTGCTCCCGCACCACCGAACGGGTTTGCGACGAACCGATCCGAACTCAAGTCGGGCCGGCCTACGTATCCCCGCGCCAGCTGAATGCCCGCGAGATACAGTTCTCCTGGCTGCCCCACCGGCGTGGGTCGGAGCCTGGCGTCGAGCACAAGCACCTTGGTGTTCCATTCCGGCACACCGATAGGCACCGAGCGAGTGTCCTGAACACCGCTTTCGTAGAAGGTGACGGACACTGCCGCCTCCGTGGGACCGTACAAGTTGTGCAGACCCGCTCCGCAGATGGCTCGGAATCCGGCCGCGGTTTCGGCGGGCAGCGCCTCGCCGATCACGAATACGTGACGAAGTGTCGAGCAGGTTCCGACGGGAGCATTCGCGACGAACACGGTCAGCATCGACGGTACGAAATCGGTTACGGTGACACCGAGTTCGGCGATTCTGTTCGCGACGTAGATGGAGTCGCGGTGTCCATCCGGCGTTGCCAGCACCATGGTGGCGCCCACCTGTAGCGGGAGGAAGAAACCCCACAGAGACACGTCGAACGTCGTCGCGGTTTTCTGCAGGTAGACGTCCGACGCGTCGAGTGCGTACTCGGTACGCATCCAACGCAATTGGTTGTCGATCGCCTCGTGCGTGACTGCAACCCCCTTGGGCCTGCCGGTCGAGCCCGAGGTGTAGATGACGTAGGCCGTGTTGCCGATTCGCAACGGCGAAAGCCGATGCCGGTCGTCGACCCGCGTCGTGTCCAGGCCGTCGAACTCCAACCGATCGACCTCGACGATGTCAGTGCCTACCGGCAATTCGACGCCGTCTCGGGCCACGGTGAGCACGCACAGCGGATTGGCCGACTCGAGAATGTAAGCCGTGCGGTCGGCGGGGTGGTCTGGATCGATCGGAACCCACGCACCGCCCGCTTCGACGATGGCGTACATCGCGACGACCAAATCGAGCGAGCGTCGAATCGACAGTCCGACGAGAGTCTCGGGACCGACGCCCTTGTCGATCAGGATGCGGGCCAGTCCACTGACCCGGGACGCCATATCTGCATAGGTCAGCGAGTCGTCCTCGTAGACCAATGCCGTCGACGCCGGTGCGGAGTCGACTCGGTCGTGGAACTCCGACAGCAAGGTTCGCTGCTCGAACTCGTGGTCGGTCGCGTTCCACACCTCGAGGATCGACTTCTGCTCAGCCGGTGTCGAAAGCTGCAGATCCCAGACTTCGGTCGACGGATCGGCAGCGGCGAAGCGGTCCAGGAACTGGACGAACCGGGTGTGATTTCGTTCCGACTCCTCGGCGGAGTACAGGTTCGGGTTCGACTCGAAGTCGATGTGCGTCTTGCTGCCCGCCACACTCGTGTACAGGTTGAGGCCGAAATCCTCGATGAGGCCGGTCGACAGGATGTTGATGCCGCCGACCATCGAACCGAGACGCACCTCGCCGAAGAACAGCATGATGTTGACCCACGGACCGAAGAACGACGCTTGCCCGCTGGCGCCGCCTGCATCGCGGCGGATGTCCTCGTGTCGGTAGCGCTGGTGTCGTAGCGCACCGGTGACCTCGGTACCGATGCGAGCAAGGAGTTGCTCTACCGTCGTGTCGGCGCTTACATCGATGCGCAGTGGAACGACGTTGGAGACCATTCCGCCCGATCGGCGTAACACAGCCGTTGTTCGTGCCGTGACCGGCAAACTGAGGACGACGTCTTCGCGGCCCGTCATCTGGGCGAGGTACGCGGCGAATGCGGCGATCACCACTGTCGCCAGCGTGGTGTCGGTCGCTCCGGTCATCCGGTCGATGTTCTCCACCGCCGAAGTCGACAGAGAAGTGGTGTCGATTTGAGAGACCGGCGCCGGTGCTGCAGTGCGACCGGCGAGAGTCGTGGGCGAGTCGAGACCGGCAATCCGGTCCGCCCAGTACGTTCGATCGGTTTCGAAGCGGGTCGAATCGCGGTAGGCGATGTCGAGGTCGTATACCTTTTGGAGGTCCGAGGACAGATTCTTCTTGGGGTCGGTTCCCTCCACCGCGGCCGTGTACAACTCCGCAGCGCGGTTCATGAACGTCACTGCTCCGAAGCCGTCGAGGACGACGTGGTGCACCCGCTCGTACCAGAAGTAGACGTCGTCTTCGAGGTGCAAGATCGTTGCAGAGATCAGACGATCGCGGAGGATGTCGATCGGCGCGCTGTAATCGGCGCGCATCCACGACAGAGCTACTGCGCGCGGATCGGCTTCTCCTCGCAGATCGCGGTAGCCGAGCGTGTCGTCGAGAGACGGGTCTACGTACTGACGAGGTTCGGCGTCGACCTCGACGATTCGGACGAAACCGGACTGAAGTTCGAGGGCAGCCTCGGACGATGCGCGCTGGAGTAGGTCCCGGTCGAGCTCACCTCGGAGCTCTACGTACTGGGCGATATTGGCCGGTACGGACGGATCGACGTGCTGTGCGAACCACATGCCGAGCTGTGCGGGCGAGAGCGGAAAGACCGGGCCAGGTGCCTGCGCACCTGCGGTTGCACCTTCGGCTGACTCTTCCCAACCTAGCGGGTCCAATCGATTCCTCTCTTTCCCACAATCACACGCCCCCGAAGAGTGTCACGTCCGTCGACAACTTCGAGCACCGAACAATCGAATCTAATTGGTTTCTTCAATGAGAACGAACTGCCGTACCGAGAGCGGGCAAAGTTACCCACCAGTACATCTTCCTTCAGGGTGGGGAGCGTTACACGGCCCGACGATCAACACCTGCCTGCACGTACCCGACGTGGCAGCAACCGGGAGTCGGTGGAACGGTCTGCTCGGCTTCTCGATCCGGCGAGGATCCGAGAATTCGCACGGGTAGATCGTCCTGTTGCAGCACCTGTCCAATCTACAGGGCGGGAAGTCGCCCGGACGAAGGCCGTGTCGTAGCTGCGGAACGACGACTCAGGCCGTCGCGTCGAGCGACGCGATGACCTTCGTCGGCCGCAGACGCACCACCAGTTCACCGGGTACACCGTTCCGCTTGCCGAACTCTGCGGCGCGTTCTGCGCCCATGTATCGACCGCCGATAGCTGTGGCCGTGTCCAAAAGATCTTGGGGATCTTCCGATGCTTCGGCAACGCCCTGAACCTGTACGAACGCGTACGGAGGTTCTTCCAGGTCCACCGTCAGCACGAGCCTGGGATCCCGCGCAATTGCTTTCCCCTTGGCTGTATCGGCACCCGTGTTGAAGACGATCGCATCCCCCTCGAGCACGAACCACACAGGAGCGACGAGCGGTCGGCCGTCCGAAGCGACGAAGCCGAGCTTGCCCGTTCGAGTCCCCTCTTCGAGAAACTCTCGGACGTCTGGATCTGCGAGGGTTGCCATTCGATCGAACCTACCGCCCGGCACCGACAATGCGCCGCGCAATTGCGAGGTAGACCTCCGTCAGGTCCGCGGGGCTCAGCGGGCCGTCCGGCCGGTACCACCCAGCGATCCCGACGCACATCGTCGTCACCGCCCTCGACGCATCTG
The DNA here is from genome assembly GCF_003641205.1 of Rhodococcus sp. P1Y. Classification (NCBI taxonomy): domain Bacteria; kingdom Bacillati; phylum Actinomycetota; class Actinomycetes; order Mycobacteriales; family Nocardiaceae; genus Rhodococcus; species Rhodococcus sp. P1Y. The sequence goes on along the minus strand of NZ_CP032762.1, from coordinate 2,696,318 downwards.
CCGGATGCTGTAAATCGAAGTCGCCGGTTTCGATCCCGGCCACCACGATTGCGTCGAGCATCCTTTGTTGTTCGTCGCGCCTCGCGACGTAGTCGGCACGGTTGGTCGGTTCGAGGCTCCGAATCTCGGTCGAGCCGAGGAGCGCCTGGTCTCGCCGATGCATGTGGAACAGCAGCAGCGACTCCACGACAGCGTCGAACCGTTGCTGGGCGGTCGGCCCTGCCTGGTCCTGTGCCTGTTTCGACCTCTCGATCAGTTCGTCCATTGCCGCCGACATCAACCCGACGAGGATCGCTTGTTTGGAGGGGTAATGGTGGTACAGACCAGGCACCGACAATCCAGCCCTGCCTGCGATCTCGCGTACCGATGTTCCGTGGTAGCCCTGTTCGACGAAGATCGAGAGAGCCGACGCCAACGGGGCCGAAAGGTCCGGTGGCCCGTACGCCCGCCAATCGACTGGAGTGGTCACGAGGACTCGGCCTCGAACGTGACGAGGCCACCGCGCACAGTTCCGAGGATCGGAAGGGCGCGAAGGTCATGGTTGCTCTGAACGGCCGGGTGCTCGGCGAGAAGGACGAGGTCGGCTGCGTCGCCCACCTCGACCCGTCCACGACCGCCGCACGCTGCCTCCAGCGCGACCCCGATCGGTAGGGCCTGCGCCGACTGCCACGGCGGCCGCTCGTCGTCGGTTCGCCACACCGCGTCGGCGACGGCGTCGAGCGGTGCGGGCGGGCTCACAGGGGCATCCGATCCGAACAGCAATCTCACACCCTCGAGGTGCAGAGCGAGGTACGGGTACGCAATCGACGGCCGACCGCCCCAGAGTTCGTCCGCGACGTCGCGGTCGCTCATAGCGTGCTGCGGCTGGATCGACGCCGTCACACCCAACTGCGCGAAGCGCGCAACGTCCGCGGGGAGAAGTTGCTGAGCATGTTCGATTCGCCCGCCGCCGCCGACTCGCTCGAACGCGTCGAGGGCCAGCGTATTCGCCCTGTCACCGATGGCGTGGATCGCAGGGGTGATCCCACCGGCACGCGCACGTTCCATGATCTCGACGAGATCCTCGTGCGATTCGAGCAACAGTCCCGTCGAATTCCCGCCCGGATACGGATCGTGGCAGCACGCGGTTCGTGTGTTGAGTGAGCCGTCGAACATGACCTTCAACGGCCCGAGAGCGACGTGCTCGAACGCGACGTCGCCGGTACGGGCACCCAGAACCAGCTCGTGCTCCAACCACTCGCGCCATACCGCAAAGTGGACGTCGACGGCAGGCGCTGCGTGCTCGCCTCGCCGACCCCACACCGCCCTGTTGTCCGCGTACTCGAAGTCCGTTACGGAGGTGATCCCCCGTCCGGCCAGCTGGGCGGTAGCCGCGAGGGTGTCACGGTCCCCCTCGTCGGTATCGGTGAGCTTGTCGAGCGCGTTCAGCGCCTCCATGCAGTCGTGATCGCGCAGCACACCGGTCGGATGGTCGATGCCCAGTTCGGCCAGAAGCGCAGGACTGAGCCACAGAGTGTGCAGATCCATGCTGGTGATTGCCGCACGACGTCCAGGCAAGGCGTTGTGCAACACATCCTTGTGCGGGGCGTCCGGCCACAGCGCGTCTCGGAAACCCTGGGCGCGGAGTACTCCGTGCCCGTGTCGATCGTTGGAACGAGCCAGGATATCGACGAGGTCGATGGCCGAATCCGCACCCGATACGTCGATCCGTGACAGCGAGGCCGCCCACTGAGTCAGATGGACATGATTGTCGACGAACGACGGCAACAGCGCACCGCCTCTGCCGTCGAGCACGTCCCCTTCGATCGGGCGAGCCGTCGACTGGGCGGAGTCGATCTCTGCGATTCGGCCGTCCACCGTCTGGACGTCGACGGCAGCGCTGCCGGGAGTCAAGATCACGTTTCTGATCAACACACCCGGACTCTAATTCACCGGTACGTGAGAGTGTGGTGCGCGTGAGCCAAGACGAACCCGTGGGCTACCACGCCACCATCACCGTCCGCTGGTCGGACATGGATGCCTTCGCGCACATCAACCATGCGCGGATGGTCACGCTGCTCGAGGAAGCGCGGATCGAATGGCTTCTGAGCGAGGGCGAAGCAAACCAGTCGCTGATCAAGAGTGCCCTGATCGCGAACGTGAACATCTCGTACAAGAAGCCGTTACGCCACGCCGACAGTCCACTCGACATCACGCTGTGGTTCGAGCGAGTTCGATCGGTCGACTTCACCATCGGATACGAAGTCCGTGCAGCAGGCGCACCTGCCGAATCCGCTCCCGCGGTACTCGCCAAAACTCAGATGGCGATGGTGGACGTCGGCTCGGAAAGCCTGCGCCGCATCACCGCCGAGGAAAAGGAGTACCTCGCACGGTGGACACGTCACCGCGCATGAGCACGACCCTGTTCGATGTACCAGTCCACCAGCTCCGGTACGTCGACAGCGCTTCGGTCCAGAGCGCGTGACGCGTCGCGCCCCTGAAATATCTTCTTCAGCGGCACTTCGAGTTTCTTTCCCGTTCTGGTATGCGGAATCCCAGGTGCAGAGATGATCTCGTCCGGTACATGACGCGGTGACGCATGCTCTCGGATGGAGGTCTTGATTCGAGACACGAGAGCACCGTCCAATTCGGCACCCTCTGCGAGGACGACGAACAACGGCATCCAGTAGTCACCGTTCTCGGATTCGATCCCGAGGACCAGTGATTCGACGATCTCGGGCAACGACTCGACTGCCTGGTAAATGTCGGCACTGCCCATCCTGATGCCGTTGCGGTTGAGCGTCGAGTCGGAGCGGCCGTGCACCACCACGCTCCCGTGTTCGGTCCTCGTGATCCAGTCGCCATGACGCCATATCCCGGGGTACGTGTCGAAGTACGCTTCCCGGTAACGACTTCCGTCCTCGTCGTTCCAGAACCGGACCGGCATCGACGGCATCGGTTTAGTCACCACGAGTTCGCCGACCTCACCTCGGACCGGTTCACCGTTCTCGTCGAACGAATCCAGCGCGACACCGAGGAAGGGAGCAGACAGCTCTCCTGGCCACACTGCAACTGTCCGCACACCGCCGGCGAATGCCGAAACCACGTCGGTGCCGCCCGAAATCGAGAACACCGGAATGTGCTCACCTACGTTGTCCGCCAGCCAGATCGAAGACGAAGCGGGAAGAGACGACCCGGTTATCCCGATCGCTCGAAGCGCGCTCAGCTCGTGTTCCTGCGACGGATGCGAACCTGCCTTGATGCACGAGAGCACATAGCCCGGGCTCGTACCGAGAAACGTCACCTTCTCCCGCGCCGCAATCGCCCACAGGGCGTCGGGCGTCGGGAATCCGGGACTACCATCGGCGCACACGATCGTCGCGCCGACGAGAAGGCCCGCTACTTGGAAGTTCCACATCATCCAGCTGGGGCTCGTGTACCAGAAGAACGTGTCGCCGGGACCGATGTCCGACTGCAGCGCAACAGATTTGAGGTGTTCGAGGAGAACCCCTCCGTGTCCGTGCACGATTCCCTTGGGTAGCCCCGTGGTACCGGAGGAGAAGACCACCCACAGCGGATGGTCGAACGCAACTGGTGTTGCGCGCCATTCGTGTTCGCCCGCAGTGGCGTCGAGCCACGTCGTGGCATCGGCAACCTGGCCTTCCCCGACCTGAATCACCGTCGTCACCGTCGACAGTCCTGCACGCAGCGCAGTCACGTCGGCTGTCTTGTCGTGAAACTTGCCGCCGTAGCAGTAACCGTCGGCAGCGACGAGCACTTTCGGATCCAGCTGACCGAGTCTGTCGAGCGCGGCCGATGACGAGTAGTCCTGGCCGCACGCCGACCACACCGCACCGATGCTCGCAGTCGCGAGGAACGCCACCACCGCCTCTGGAATGTTCGGAAGGTAGCCGACGACGCGGTCTCCCGTCGTCACGCCGGACGCAGTGAGCGTCGCGGCCAGGGAACCGACCTGCCTGGCCAGTTCCGTCCAGCTCGTCGTTGTGGCAGTTCCGTCCTCGCGCACGTATCGGATTGCCGGGCCACCAGCCGCGACGTGCCGTCTCACCTGGTCGGCGTAGTTCAATGTTGCGCCTGGAAACCACTGTGCACCGGGCATGGTGCTCGATCCGATCGCGCCGGAAGCATCGGTGGCTGCATCGACGTCGAAGTAGTCCCACACCGCCTGCCAGAACAGGTCCAGATTGTCGACCGACCATTCCCACAGCTGGGTGTAGTCAGCGGCGACCACCCCGTGCTGTTGCTCGACGAACCGGCCGAAGTCGGTGATACGTGCGCTCTCGATATCCTGCGGCGACGGCGTCCACTGCGGTTCGGTCATGGCCTCAGTATTCCTCGAGCCCCGTGCTCACAACCGAGATGTTCGTTTACACCGCATTTTGACGTTGTGAACAGACGAAACCGTTGTACGGAGCGCGCAGACAGAATGGCACGAACGAACCAATATTGATCCACACCCCCAAGAACTACGGTTGTGAACGGACAAAACCGTTGTACGAGTCAGATGAGATCGAGCGACCGCTCACGCATCTCGACCTTGCGTACCTTTCCGGTCACGGTCATCGGAAACTCGTCGACGAGATGTACGTATCGCGGGATCTTGTAGTGCGCGAGCTTGCCTGAGCAGAAGGCCTTCAGTCCGTCCGCATCCAACGGCGGCGCACCGTCGTTGAGGCGTATCCACACCATCAGTTCCTCGCCGTACTTGGAGTCGGGAACTCCGATGACCTGTGCGTCGAGAATGTCCGGGTGGGTGTAGAGAAATTCCTCGACCTCCCTCGGGTACACGTTCTCTCCGCCGCGAATGATCATGTCCTTGATGCGGCCGGTGATCGAGACGTAACCGTCGACGTCCATGACGCCGATGTCCCCGGTGTGCATCCAGCCTTCGGCGTCGATCGCTTCGGCCGTTTTCTGCGGCTGCTCCCAGTAGCCGAGCATCACCGAGTATCCGCGTGTGCAGAGCTCCCCCGCCTCACCACGCGGCAGTGTCGAGGCGTCCGTCGGGTCGACGATCTTCACTTCCAGATGTGGCCCGACTGCCCCGACGGTCGACACTCGCTGATCGATGGTGTCGTCGCTTCGGGTCTGAAGCGAGACCGGAGACGTCTCGGTCATGCCGTAACAGATCGACACCTCCGACATACCCATCCGTTCGATGACGTGCCGCATCACCTCCGTCGGGCACGGTGAACCCGCCATTATCCCCGTTCGCAAGGTGGCCAAGTCGTACGAATCGAATTCGGCGAGAGCAAGTTCGGCGATGAACATCGTCGGGACACCGTACAGCGACGTGCACTTCTCCTGTTGCACGGCCGCCAACGTCGACGCAGGATCGAACGCCGGACCAGGGATGACGATCGCGCTGCCGTGGCTGGTGCAGGCGAGGTTGCCCATCACCATTCCGAAACAGTGATAGAACGGCACAGGAATACACACGCGGTCGACTTCGGTGTAGTGGCACAGCTCGCCCACGAAGTAGCCGTTGTTCAGAATGTTTCGATGACTGAGCGTCGCTCCCTTGGGGAATCCTGTTGTCCCCGAGGTGTACTGGATGTTGATCGGATCGTCCGCGGTCAGCTGCCGCTGCATCTCGGCAACGAGTGTCGGATTCTCCGCCAATGCCCGATGCCCCCGGTCGGTCATCAGCTCCCAGCCGAAGCTGCCGATGAACACGACCTCGCGAAGTTCCTCTGTTTCGGTCCGTGCTTCGGCGATCATGGCACCGTAATCAGCACCCTTGAAATCCGGCGCCGACAGCAACAGAGACACCCCGGCCTGCTTCAATACGAAACTCAGTTCGTGAGCTCGATACGCGGGATTGATGTTGACCAGGATCGCACCGATCTTGGCCGTTGCGTACTGAGCCAGAACCCATTCGGGGCAGTTCGGTGCCCATATTCCGACGCGATCGCCCCGCGCCACACCCTTGACGAGCAGACCTGCGGCCAACAGCTCGACGTCGGCGAGAAATTCCGAATACGTCCATCGTCGTCCCGACGGCACGTCGACGAGGGCATCGCGTCCGGCGTGCGCAGATGCAGTTCGATCGAGGTTCGCACCGATCGTGTCGTCGAGCAGCGGTGTGATCGAACTTCCCGACGAGAAGCTGAGATTCTCCATGACAACCACGATAGTGACTCCGGTCACCGAGGCTCTACCCCCGGACAGGGGTGATCATTCGATGGTCAGGACATCCGACGACTCCAGGGCGTCGGCTCGAGAGGTGTCCTTGAGCGCTACGCCGGACCTCCCGAGCTGACGTGCGCCGGAGATCAGACTCGCGACAATCTTGGCGGACTGTCGATACCCCAGACCCTCCGGCGGATGAATGTTGGAGATGCAATTTCGGTCGGCATCCGACTTTCCGGGCGCGGGTAGGTGGGTCAGGTAAATCCCGAGACTGTCCGCCACCGACAGTCCCGGTCGTTCCCCGATCAGTACGACGACGGTGCGAACCCCCATGGCTTCGGCGATGTGGTCGCCGAGAGCAACCCGCGCCTCGGTCGCAATGACCGGCGGTGCAATGGAATACGTCTCCGACAGTTCGGCGGCGAGCGCGTCCAACATAGCTGCGCCGTGATCCATCAACGCACGCGGCGACAAACCGTCGCTCAGCACGATTCCCACGTCGAAGTTGCCCTTGGTGATCGACGACAGGTCCTCCGGCAGTCGACCGAGATCGGGCCTGCGCAGATACTCTGCTCTCGATGTCGCCCTGGAGGTGACCACCGCGGGCGAACCGATGCCGACCTCTCCGACGTCCGCGGCGAAGCTCTCGACGTTCAGGGGCATGTGCACCGCATCTCGCGCTGCCGCGTGGGCGGATCGGAACTCGAGCACGCGACGAGTCGGCAGCGAATCACCGGTGCGACCCAATCCGATTCGTGCTTGGGTACTCAGTCGAAGTTCCCGCCAGAACTCGTCGTCGGGACGTTCGATCTCGCTCATCGTGCACCCGTCAATGCTCGAAGCGGCGAGCCCGCCGCGTCGACCTCGAGGATTCGGCCTGTGGAATCCGTCATTCCGAGTCGGTCGAGCCACGCTGCGAACTCCGGGGCCGGCTTCAAACCGAGCACCTGTCGTACGTAGAGCACATCGTGAAAGCTCAGAGACTGATACCCCAGCATCACGTCGTCGGCGCCTGGGACTGCGATGACGAACGCGACACCTGCCGCACCCAACAGGGTGAGCAGCGTGTCCATGTCGTCCTGGTCGGCTTCGGCGTGGTTGGTGTAGCAGACGTCGACGCCCATCGGCAGGCCGAGAAGCTTGCCGCAGAAGTGGTCTTCGAGCCCGGCCCTGATGATCTGCTTGCCGTCGTACAGGTACTCCGGCCCGATGAAACCCACGACGGTATTGACCAAGAGGGGTTCGAGATCGCGGCACACCGCATAAGCGCGGGCCTCCAGTGTCTGTTGATCGACCGGCTTACCTCCGGTACCCAGGTGCGCGCCGGCACTGAGCGCCGAGCCTTGCCCTGTCTCGAGGTACATGACGTTGTTCCCGACGGTTCCGCGATGCAGTGATCGCCCCGCCTCGTTGGCTTCGCGGAGCAACGGAACGTTCACCCCGAAACCGGAATTGGCTCCCTCGGTTCCGGCGACGGACTGGAACACCAGGTCCACCGGCACGCCTTTGGAGATCAATTCCATCGTCGTCGTGACGTGCGAGAGCACGCACGACTGAGTCGGGATCTCGAAGCGCTGTCTGATCTCGTCGAGCAGGTACAGCAGGTCCGACGTTGCGTGCGGAGAATCCGTTGCCGGATTGATGCCGATTACCGCGTCCCCTGACCCGAGCAGGAGTCCGTCCAGCGTCGCGGCGGCGATACCCCGCGGATCGTCGGTCGGGTGATTGGGTTGCAACCGAGTGCTCAGAGTCCCTGGCAGACCGACGGTCGTCCTGAATGCGGACGTCACCTCTGCTGCGCGCGCAACGGCGATCAAATCCTGGTTGCGCATGATCTTCGACACCGCCGCCACCATTTCCGGCGTCAGCCCCGCAGCGACCGACCGCAGAATCACCGCCGAATCAGGTGATGCGGCAGCGTCGAGCAGCCAATCGCGAAGACCCCCGACCGTGAGGTGCGAAATGGCGCCGAACGCAACGCGGTCGTGGGCGTCGATGATGAGCCTGGTGACCTCGTCGCTCTCGTACGGAACGAGCAGGTCGTGGAGGAAGACATCCAACGACACCTCCGACAGTGCCCACTGGGCGGCGGCCCGCTCCGCGTCGGATTCGGCGGCGCATCCGGCCAGCTCGTCACCGGACCGAAGAGGCGTGGCCTTGGCCATCAGTTCGACGAGTCCGTCGAACTGATACGTGGTGCCCGAAACCTGTTGCGTGTACATGCTCATTCGAGTTCGGCTTCTGCTTTCGCGAGGGCTGCAAACTCTTCGTCGGGTGAGTTCGCGACGAGGTGGTGACGACTGTAGATGCCGAAATACAGCATGAAGGCCGCGAACACTCCGAGGCACCACAGTGCCGCTGTGCTGTCGACGAGGAACGTCGCGATGACGGCGAGTGCCGCGATCACAAGGGCGAAACCGGTAGTGACGATGCCGCCTGGGGTGCGATAGGGCCGTTCCATCTCCGGTTCCTTGCGACGCAGCACGATGTGGCTGATCATCATCAGAACGTAACTCAGTGCTGCACCGAAAACAGCCATGTTCAGCAGCATTGCGCCCTGCCCGGTGAGCGAGAGCAGGAAGCCGATGACGCCCGGAACGATGAGCGCAAGCGTCGGCGCCTTGCGGGAGTTGGTTACAGACAGAGTCTTCGGTAGATATCCCGCGCGAGAGAGCGCGAACAACTGTCTGGAGTACGCGTACATGATCGAGAAGAAGCTGGCGATCAGACCCGCCAGCCCGATGTAGTTGACCACCTTCGCCGCGGTCCCGTCACCGAGTGCTTCGACCAAGGGATTGCCCGAGGACTGCATGGCGTCGGCCCCACCCGCGCCCGTCACGAGGAACAGAACGCCCGCGCCGGTCATCAGCAGCACGATCATGGCTGCGATGATGCCGCGCGGAACGTTCTTGGTCGGATCCTTGGCTTCCTCGGCGGCGAGCGGAACGCCTTCGATCGCGAGGAAGAACCAGATCGCGAACGGGACCGCTGCCCAAATTCCGAGGTATCCGAACGGGAGGAAGCTCGACGCACCGGCGGCGTCCGTCGGGGCGATGTCCGTGAGGTTCGCGGAATCGAACTGGCCGAGCGCGGACAACGCGAAGATCACCAGTCCCACGAGTGCGATCGCGGTGATGACGAACATGATCTTGAGGGCCTCGCCTGCGCCTGCCAGGTGGATACCGATGAAGATCGCGTACACCGCGAGATACACCCACCAACCGTCGGTGATTCCGAAGAGTCCGAGCGACTCGACGTACGCGCCGATGAATGTGGCGATGGCTGCCGGGGCGATGGCGTACTCGATCAGAATGGCCGTGCCGGTGGCGAACCCGCCCCACGGACCGAGGGCTCTGCGAGCGAACGTGTAACCGCCGCCTGCGGCAGGCAAGGCCGACGACATCTCGGCCATCCCCAGAACCATCGCCAAGTACATTCCTGCAATCAGAATGCCTGCAATGAGCAGCCCACCGAAGCCGCCTTGCTCGAGCCCGAAGTTCCAGCCCGAGTAGTCACCGGAGATGACGTAGCTGACGCCAAGGCCCGCGAGAAGGACCCAGCCCGCGGTGCCCTTCTTCAGCTGACGCTTGGCCAGATAGTCACTGCCCTCGACGTGGGATTCGGTCCCGTCGTGATGCGTGCCAGTTGGTTCTTTGACGGACATGGCCTTGCCTCTCTCGAAGCGATGAGTTCTTTTCGCGTGGGGGGGTCGAACTGAATCGAATCAAGATATGCCCACGGTGTAAGCATCGAGTCATCGCAATATGACGAGAGAATTACATCGCTCAGTCGGCCACGGGGCCGATGTCTCCCTCGTCGGGTTCTGCGACTGTCAACACTGCGTCCACCACAGCCTTGTTGGTTTCGAGCTCACGCTCCAGCCGCCGGAGCGTGTGCGCGATCGAGGACTCGACCGAGTCACCGACAAGGTCGACGCTCGCAACCAGAAGAATCTGCTTCGGGCCAACGAATTCGATCCGAACGAATCGAACGGATGCCACCTCGGGAAGCTGTTCGATTCGTTGTACAACTGCGTTCCATAATGCGCGCGAACCAGGTTCGCCGGTGAGGAATCGGCGATTTCGATCGATGAGGACGAACGCCACTATCGCGAGCAGGATGCCTACGAGTATGGATCCGGCTGCGTCCCACGCACTCGACCCAGTGAGTTGGTGCAGTCCGATTCCGCCTGCGGCGAGGAGGATTCCGATCAGAGCCGCGCTGTCCTCGGCGAACACCGCGCGCAGGGTGGGATCCGATGTCTCCAACGCGTAGTCGAGAAAGTCCTTCTCGTATTCCGCTGCCTCTCCGCGTATCTGGCGAACCGATTGCAGAAATGAAATGCCCTCGAGGACGAATGCAAGAGCAAGCACGATGTACGCGACGGTGTAGTTTTCGCTCCCCGATTCGCCTGCGAGCAATGAGGTGATGCCGTGCCATATCGACACCGCCGCTCCCGCGACGAACAGCCCGACAGCGGCAAGCGTCGACCAGAAGTACGTTTCCCGGCCGTATCCGAGGGGCCGTTGCTCGTCGGGTCCGCGGGAGCCGCGCTTGTTGGCGACGAGAAGGAAAATCTCGTTACCGGTGTCGGCCCAGGAATGCGACGCCTCGGCCACCATCGACGCCGAACCGGTCAAGATGGCTGCCACCGTTTTCGCAATGGCGACGCCCAGGTTGGCAGCGAATGCGATGACGACGGTACGAAGGCTTTCGCTACCCGTACCGCCATCGTTCGTGCTGGAGGATTTCACGTTTCGGCTTTAGGCGCCTCCGGCGCCTAACCCTGAAGCATTCCTGGAACCGGGCAGGCGTCGACGGCCTCGGCGACGACAATGACATCGCCCGGAACCGGCGGCCTCCGCCCCTCTTCCCAGTCGACGCCGACGAAGGGGGTGACCTCCTTCAGGATGTCGTACTCCTCCTGAGTGAAGGCACGTCCTCGGCTCAGGAAACGAAGCCCCTCCGGAGTTTCGAGCGAAAAGCCCGATCCCCGGCCCGGGACGACGTCGAGCACCATTTGCGTGTGCTTCCACGCCTCGAACTGCGAACCCGAAATCCAGACCGGTACGGCGTCGGTTCCCTCGGGGAGGTCGGTCGGAACATCACCGACCCCGAGCCTCAGGTCGAGCAGTCCGAGCAGTACATCCCGGTCTCCGACGATGAATTCGTTTGCGGGATAACACATCGGTGACGACCCGTCGCAGCAGCCGCCGGACTGATGCATCATCAGTGCGCCGTGGATACCGCCGAGGCGACGGAGGAGCTCCATCGCCCCGGCGGTGGTTCTGAGACGCGCTGGTACTCGCGCGTCCTGCATCAGAAGAAGCCCTGGGCCTTCTGGGCGTAGCTGACCAGTAGGTTTTTCGTCTGCTGGTAGTGATCGAGCATCATCTTGTGATTCTCGCGGCCGATGCCGGACTGCTTGTATCCACCGAATGCAGCGTGCGCCGGGTACTGGTGGTAGGTGTTGGTCCACACACGACCGGCCTTGATGTCGCGGCCTGCGCGGTATGCGACGCCACCGTCGCGCGACCAGACACCTGCGCCGAGTCCGTAGAGGGTGTCGTTGGCGATGGAGATGGCCTCGTCGTAGTCCTTGAAGGACGTCACCGACACGACCGGTCCGAAGATCTCCTCTTGGAAGATTCGCATGTTGTTCTTGCCGGTGAAGATGGTCGGCTGGACGTAGTAGCCGCCGTTGAGATCTCCGCCGAGCTGAGCACGCTCACCTCCGGTGACGACCTGAGCGCCTTCACCCTTGCCGATCTCGATATAGGACAGGATCTTCTCGAGCTGGTCGTTGGACGCCTGCGCACCGATCATGGTCTCGGTGTCGAGCGGATCGCCCTGACGGACTGCCTTGGTACGGATAGCGGCGAGCGCGAGGAACTCGTCGTAGATGTCGGCTTGGATGAGCGAGCGCGACGGGCAGGTGCAGACCTCGCCCTGGTTGAGCGCGAACATCGTGAAGCCTTCGAGCGCCTTGTCCTGGTAATCGTCGTTCGACGAGAGGACGTCGGAGAAGAACACATTGGGGCTCTTGCCGCCCAGTTCCAGCGTGACCGGAATGAGGTTCTGCGACGCGTACTGCATGATCAGGCGTCCGGTGGTGGTCTCACCGGTGAACGCGATCTTGGCGATGCGCGGGCTCGACGCCAGCGGCTTGCCTGCTTCGGTGCCGAATCCGTTGACGATGTTGAGCACGCCCGGCGGGAGCAGATCGCCGATGATCGAGATCAAGTGCAGGATCGACGCCGGGGTCTGCTCGGCCGGCTTGAGGACGACGGCGTTGCCTGCGGCCAATGCGGGAGCGAGCTTCCACACGGCCATGAGGATCGGGAAGTTCCAGGGAATGATCTGGCCGACGACGCCGAGAGGCTCGTGGAAGTGGTACGCGACGGTGTCCTCGTCGATCTCCGACAGCGAACCCTCCTGTGCGCGAATGCATCCGGCGAAGTACCGGAAGTGATCCACGGCCAACGGGATGTCCGCGTTGAGGGTCTCGCGAATCGGCTTGCCGTTGTCCCAGGACTCGGCAAGTGCAATCGATTCGAGGTTCTCGGCGATGCGGTCGGCGATCTTGTTGAGAATCACGGCGCGCTCTGCCGCGGAGGTCTTGCCCCAGGCAGGTGCGGCTGCATGAGCAGCGTCGAGTGCGAGCTCGATGTCCTCGGACGTGGACCGGGCGACCTCGGTGAAGTTCTCACCCGTGACGGGCGTCGGGTTCTCGAAGTACTGTCCCTTGACTGGCGGTACCCATTCGCCACCGATCCAGTTGTCGTAACGCGGCTGGAAAGACATGACAGCGTCGGCGGTACCGGGGCGGGCGTAGACGGACATCTAGTGGCTCCTTCTGATCAACAGAACTGATGTGATTCAGAACACTAGGGTGCGCAACGTTGCAACTACGTTGCTGCACTGCATGCCAAAAACTTCGGTCAGACGCCCAACTGACGATCGAGGAGGTTGATACGCGCGTTGACCTGGCCGTACAGAGCAGAGTCGCGGCTCAGGGTCGCTCGGTACGCCTCCCACGCAATGACGTCGGTGCGTCCATGGATCGACGAAGTCCACTGGGCCAGCAACACGGGATCCCCGGCGCGTAGTAATGCTGCCTGCACGCGCGAGCGCAATTCCTCACGAATATCTTCGATCCCAGGCGCTGCGGATCCAGGCAACACCGGACCGGTGTAGATCCGCAGTGCGGCGTCGATATCGCCGCGGTCCAGCGCCCGACGAATATCGCCGACATCGGAGCCGAGCTCTCCCACCAACCGATACGGCCGCGACGCCAGTCCGGCCGCCCCGAAGGTTTTTCGCAGACGCGACATCTCAGCACGGATGGTGACGGAGTCGAGTTCGTGCTCGTCGAGCAGGACCGCCAAATGGTCCGAACTGAGGCCTTCCGGATGATCGGCGAGCAGCAGAAGAATTTCCGCGTGCCTCTGCGACAGCGGCAGCCGTCCACTGCTTCGCACGAGTCCCGGCCTACCGGAGCCGAGCACCTCCAGACGAGGAGACGTGTCTCCCAATGACTTCGGTGAGTTCAACAGGTGCAGTCGCAGCTCCGACTCCGCGGCTGCGACGGTGGCTCGAATGAGCGACAGCACTTCGGGAACTGCAACGCGTGGACCACCGGTGATGTCGATGGCCCCCAGAATCTGACCGCTCGTGGGGTGATGAACCGGGGCGGCGGAACAGCTCCATTCGTGTACGGACCTGCTGAAGTGCTCGGCTGCGAAAATCTGAACGCAATGATCGACGGCCAGCGCTGTTCCCGGCGCGTTCGTTCCCTTGCTCTCTTCGCTCCAGTCGACGCCTTCGGCGAAGTTCATCGACTGGGCTCGGTCCTTTGCCGCCGAATCCCCCTCGACCCACAACAACCGGCCTTCCGCGTCGGAGATGGCGACGAGCAGACCCGTGTCGGCGGCGTCCTCGACGAGCAACTTGCGTATGACCGGGCGGATGATCGACATCGGATGGTCGTTGCGGTACCGGTCGAGTTCGGCACCGGACAGCACCAGAGACTCGTCCCCGCCGTCCGGGTTCACGCCTTTCGTTTTGCTACGCAACCAGGAATCGAGTACGACGGAGCGCACGTTGGTGGACGACGGTCCGTTGTCGACGAACAGTTGATGCGCGGTGGTCATTCGACGAGCTAGAACGTCGATGTCCTCACCAGGGCGAACGGCTACCCACGGGTTGCCCTGCCCTGGCAATCTCACAGTCATCACACAGTTACCTCTTCTGGCGTGGTCGCACCACTGTAACCCAGCTCACACACGCAGAATACAGGCCCTCCGAGCCTCGGGGGCGCTTCCCGAGGCCAGAGGGGTCTGCGAAGTCAGCGCTTCTTGACCGTAGCGGAAATGTCGATGCTTGTGTCGCCCGAGGCCTTCGTCTTCTTGTCCGCTCGCTTCTCCTTCAACGACTTTCCGGACTTCTTGGTCATGGAGTTGCGCGGAGATTTGTCAGACATCGGGTTTGCCCCATTCTCTGCGAACCGAGAATGGTCCACAGACCACGAACCTACGCCACCGTGCCTCGCACGAGGTCCGATGCGCGTTCGGCCAGCATGATCGCGGTCGCGTGCGGCCCCCTGGTGGGCACTACCGGGAATGCCGAGGTGTCCACGACACGCAGCCCGTCGATTCCGCGAACTCGACACTCGTCGTCGAGAACGGAATTGCCTTGACCCATCGCGCAACTGCCCGACAGGTGAAGGGAGGTTCCGAGCCTACCCAGCAGCGGGTCCCCCGAGCCGGGAGCGATCGGCACGACGCCTCCCAGCATGTCGCCGACGAGATCGACCCCACCTGCCAGCGCAGCCCGGTCGGACGCCGCTTCGAGGTACCGATACCGCACGATCGGCGCATCAGCCGGGTCGTTCGATCGCAGCGACAGAGAGCCGCGACTCTCGGGTTTCATCAGTCCGACCCCGATCATCGGATCGCCGATCGGATGAAACGGGATCATGCGATCGAACGCTGCTGAGTACGGTCGGATTTCGAGGTCGTCGACGTGCAGCACGGCCTCCAGCAGCGAAGCCGGTCGACCCGTATCCGGAAAGCTATAGTAGACACCGACTTCCGGATGGTCGCTGATTTCACGACCAACTCGTGGGTGATCGAGAACGACCGAGATCCCATGCAGCCGTAGCTCTTCCGAAGGACCGACGCCGGAAAGCATCAGAAGCTGGGGCGTCCGTACGGCACCGCTGCACAGAATCACAGTGTTCGCCGCCACCCGCTCGACACCTCCCCGGCGCGCAACGAGGACGCCGGTGGCCCTCGTACCGTCGAACGTCACCGACAGCACCGTCGACCGATCCTCGACTGTCAGGTTCGGCCGAGAAAGCGCCGGAAGAAGGTACGCGAGAGCAGAATTCGTACGTATGTCGCCAATCACGTTGCGCGGCACGGCGCCGACGCCTCCGACCGAGTCCGGCGCGTTCTTGTCGTCGTCGGCGGCGAACCCTGCTCGCCGCGCAGCGTCGACGAACATGTCGGTGATAGGTGCACGCGCACCGGCGGCTACTCGCGAGACAGGCATCGGTCCGGCGTCTCCGTGCGCCGATCCCGTGAAATCGACGTCGGACTCGAGGCGACGAAAGTACGGAAGAACATCGGCGAACGACCACGACGCCGGCCAGGCGTCGAAGTCCGATGGTCGGGCCCGGATGAAATACCCACCGTTGACCGCGCCGGATCCGCCGAGAACGCGGCCTCGGGCGATGACCCGAGGAGTCGACGGCGTCAGTTCGGCGGGGTAGGTGTCGACCCATGGACTGCTCGGACCGACCGGAAGCAGGCGTGAATCCGTCACTTCCGACGGGACGTCACCGAGGGAGGCAAACCCTGGCCCGGACTCGAGCAGGAGGACCTCGAGCGAGGGATCCTCGCTGAGTCTCGCGGCCATGACGCAGCCGCACGAGCCTCCACCGACGACGAGAGCATCGACGTGGCGAACTCGGCTCATGTGTCCAATCGTGGCAGCAGTGCCGCGGCGCTACGCGAATGGACCGCTCCCCGCCACAGACCGGCCCCGTAGGCGACGTCGTCGATTCGCTTGAAGACCGAGTACCGCACGGGGTCGAGACCGCCGAGCTCACGGTGCTTGTACCAGTCCGACATAGCCTCTGCCACAGCCAATCCCAGTGCAATTCTTCGGATTCTGGCGGACAGCACCACCGCCAGCAGTGTTATCGGCCAATAGTGTCGGAACAGCGCCGACGTCAGCTGCCAGAGTCCACCGACGAATCCTTCGGTGGCAAGGATCGCCGCGATTCGCGTGGGTTGATCGAGACCGACGAACATCTTTCGGAGTCGGCCGATTGTGACGCCCAGGGTCAGTAACGCCCCGAGAAGCCCGAACCTGGTGAAACTTGCCGCGAACAAGCAGGCGACCAGCGTCCACGGCGACATCGAGATCGGTGGCACCATTCCTGGATGCCGCTCGGCGAGCGGACTGGCCCCGGTGCCGTAGAACATTTTGCGGCCGAACCATCGGCCGAAGGTCACCCGGTGTTCGTGGGCGACGTTTGCGACTGGCTCGTACCTCAGCCGCCACCCCGCTTCCTGCAACCTCCAGCAGAGATCGACATCCTCGGCGACGTGCATCGATTCGTCGAATCCCCCGCATTCCTCGGCGACCTGCCGACGGATCAGCATGGCAGCGCTCGGCACGTAGGACACCGAACTTCCCGCGCGTACGGCCGCTTCTTTCCGTCCCAGGTCCAATGACGATCGAGCGTGCTCGTACCGTGCGAGCGCGTTGCCCTCGGGTTCGAGCGCAACGATTCGCGGAGCGACCAGTGCGACCGCGGGGTCGGAGAAGTGACCGAGCATGACTTCGAGCCATCCCTTGCGCGGTACGACATCGGAGTCGAGAAATGCGACGAAATCCGTGGTTGCACTGCGTAATCCCGTGTTGCGAGCGGCAGCGGGACCTCGGGAGACCTCATGCCTGAGCACCGTCACCCCACCCACGCTCCACGTCAGGTGCGGCGGCGTGACGGGATCGTCCGAACCGTCGTCGACAACAATGACGTTGAGACCGTGCAGGGCTGGAAGTAGTCGACTCAGCCCTGCCTCGTTGTTCTTCGACGGCACGACGACGGTGACATCTCTGGGCGACGGGATCGACATCGGTCGCGGGTTCGCAACACCCGAGTCGAGCAGTTTTCGTGCCACGAGTGCGGACTGCGAATCGGTGACCTCGAGGAAGCCGTCGCCGATCATGGCCGCAGCCGTGGGGGCAAGCTTGAGCATCCTGGTCGGAGATCCCCCGATCAGCACACGTCCGTCCGAGTATCTGCGTACACGAGGATCGACGCGCACCCCGAATCCATCAGGCAATCGACCTTGACCCATCAGGTGATCGTAAGCGGACAAAGCGGCGAAGTGGTATCGACCGCCATAGAAATCAGGGAACATACCGTCGGTCTTTTTCGGCGGCTGAAACCGTACCGCGCGATCACGTCAACATTCCCCGTTGCGACGGCATCCATCGGTCGAGCGCGGCGGCGCTGCGCTCGGTCATCTCGGCCATGATGTCTCTGCCCTCCGTCGCCGACGAACGTCGCGGGTCGCCGAGAACACCGTTCGGGGCCACCGCGCGCACCCCGCCCTCCCGTAGGCGCGGAAGTAGGTCTGCGATGTCGTCGGTGTTGCCCACCTCGGCCCGCGAGATGTCGACCATTTCAGGCGAAAGCCAGAGCAGGAGTGAAGTTTCGGTGCGTCCCGCATGCGCGTCGGCGCCCGGCACCGCACAGGGAATCCATGCGACATCACGGCCCTCGTAGCGCAGCAGCTCGACGGCGCCGATCAACGTAGCAACGTTGCCACCGTGGCCGTTGACGAACACCACCCGGTTCGCCCACCGGCACGCGGACCGGCCGTATTCGACGAGCACCGACCGCAAGGCGTTCGACCCGATCGAGATGGTTCCGGGGAAGCCCTCGTGCTCGCCGCTCGCCCCGTACGCGATCGACGGTGCGACGACGACCCCCGGCAAACGCTGAGCAAGAGCCTCGGCCACACGCGTATCGGTGTCGAGAGGAAGGTGCGGGCCGTGTTGTTCGAACGCACCCACAGGAACGGCGAGCGTGACCCCCGGGTCGACCTCGGGCCAGCCGGCCTGACCGAGTCGTTCGAAGGCAGGTTGCAGATCGTCGTGGGGTGGCACAAGGGCCGATGCTAGCGCGGACGAACCCAGGCTCCTTCTTGGACGTTCTTTCACACGGCGGAAACAATGGAACGCTAGATTGCCCGCCATGCGGTGAGAAGGTTTTCGTACGAGAGAAGGAGCATCATGCCCCCACGTCGCCGGTCGGTGCTTCTGTCGCAGTTGCGCATCGTCGAGCCCGGAGGCAGACAGTCGACCATCCTCGACGAGCTTCGGCGCGTCATTCTTTCCGGCGACGCCCCGCCCAACACCGCTATTCCTCTCAATGAAGTCGCGGAGATATTCGGCGTCAGCAGAATTCCCGTGCGCGAATCGTTGAAGACGTTGATCGGTGAAAGATTGGTCGATCATCGTCCCAATCTCGGATACACGGTGGCGCAATTGACTTCCGCCGAATTGCGCGAGATGTACATTGTGCGCGAAGTGCTGGAGTCCGCGGCATTGTCGACCGCAGCACTGTCGGCCACCGACAGTGATCGAGAAGTGGCAATAGAAGCCAGTCGCGTTCTGGAACAGAGTATTACCGTCGACGATCCCCGTGAGTACCACCGCAGAAGTCGCGAGTTCCACATGGCCCTGACTCGACCGTCACGAATGAAAAGATTGCTGCATATGCTGGAATCAGCGTGGAACATCACCGAGCCCGTGCAGCCGATGGTGCACGTTGCGGGCGCGGACCGCGCATCCCTGCATTCCGATCATGCGGCCATGCTCGACGCTTTTCTCGAACGGGATTCCGCCAAACTTCTGGAGATCGCACAATTCCACTCAGGACGTCTCAATGCGGTCATTTCGTCCATCACGAGCGACTCCGGACTGCTTGCCGATCCACACTCCGAGTGAGTGAAGAAAGATATATTCCTGCCGTCACGTGAGTGCAACACTTCGTCGATACCTTGTGATTCGCCGGTCCTCGCCACACCAACGGCAACGACCGATCCACACCCGGACTCGGAAGCGACGCATCAGGAGCATCGATGACAGATACAGCGAACGGCCCCGTAGGCTCTGTGGGCGACATGGTCGAGGCTGCAGGCCACCCGGTCGGCGGCGGACTGATCAAGGACAGCTACGACCCGAGACTGACCAACGAGGACCTCGCGCCGCTGAGGAAGCAGTCGTGGACCTCCTACAACCTGTTCGCCTTCTGGATGTCCGACGTGCACTCCGTCGGCGGATACGTCACCGCCGGAAGCTTGTTCGCCCTCGGCCTTGCCAGCTGGCAGGTTCTCATCTCTCTGCTCGTCGGCATTGCCATCGTGTACTTCTTCTGCAACCTCGTCGCCAAGCCGAGCCAGGCGTCGGGTGTTCCCTACCCGGTCATCTGCCGGGCATCCTTCGGAGTTCTCGGCGCGAACATCCCGGCGATCATTCGCGGATTGATCGCCGTCGCCTGGTACGGAATTCAGACATTCCTCGCATCGGCTGCCCTCGACATCGTCCTCATCAAACTGTTTCCAAGCCTCGCTCCGTATGCGGTGACCGCCGACTACGGATTCGCCGGACTGTCCGCCCTCGGCTGGGCAAGCTTCCTGTTCCTTTGAGTTCTGCAGGCTGCAGTGTTCTGGCGCGGAATGGAATCGATCCGTAAGTTCATCGACTTCTGTGGTCCGGCCGTCTACGTGGTCATGTTCGCCCTGTGCGGATACCTCATTTGGAAAGCCGGTTGGAGTGCAATCGATCTGAACCTCGGCGAGGTCGAGTACACCGGATTCAGCGCAGTACCCGTCATGCTCGGCGCTATCGCACTGGTGGTCGCCTACTTCTCCGGCCCGATGCTCAACTTCGGTGACTTCTCCCGGTACGGCAAGTCCTACGCGGCGGTGAAGAAGGGCAACTTCCTCGGACTTCCGGTCAACTTCCTCGTCTTCTCGATCCTGGTCGTCGTCACCGCGTCATTGACGCTTCCAGTCTTCGGTGAGCTCATCACCGACCCGGTCGAGACCGTCGCCCGAATCGACAGCACCTTCGCCATTGTTCTCGGCGCGCTGACCTTCACGATCGCCACGATCGGCATCAACATCGTCGCCAACTTCATCTCCCCTGCGTTCGACTTCTCCAACGTGAGCCCACAGAAGATCAGCTGGCGCGCGGGCGGAATGATTGCCGCCGTCGGCTCCGTGCTGATCACACCGTGGAACCTCTACAACAACCCCGAGGTCATCCACTTGACGCTGGAGACTCTCGGCGCATTCATCGGACCTCTGTTCGGCGTTCTCATTGCCGACTACTACCTCGTGCGTAAGCAGAAGGTAGTCGTCGACGAGCTGTTCACGATGGACCCCACCGGAAAGTACTGGTACTCCAAGGGTTACAACCCGGCCGCGGTGTACGCCACTGTCGTCGGAGCTCTCCTCGCGATGTTCACCGTGTTGTTCAACGGGGCAATCGACGGCATGGAAATCTCCGGCATGTCCACCGCGTCGAAGTACAGCTGGTTCATCGGCTGCGGCGTCGGATTCGCCCTGTACTACTACCTGGCGACGAAGACCCGGCTCGCCGTCACCGATCATCTCGACGAACCAGTGAAAGCATAGGATCTCGAACGTGCTCATCAAGGTCGTCAACCCCAACACCACGTTGTCGATGACCGCCACGATCGAGCGGTGTGCCCGGGCCGTTGCAAGCCCGGGCACACGCGTCGAGGCGGTCAGCCCGTCGATGGGCCCAGCGTCCATCGAATCCCATGTGGACGAGGCCCTGAGCGTCCCGGGCATTCTGGAACAGATCGCCCTCGGCGAGACACAGGGTGTCGACGGTTATGTCATCGCCTGCTTCGGCGACCCGGGTATGGACGCCGCGCGAGAGGCGGCGTCGGGACCTGTCGTCGGTATCGCCGAGGCCGCCATGCATACGGCAACTTTTCTCGGGCGGGGTTTCTCCGTCGTAACAACCTTGGGCCGAACCACAGGCCGTGCATGGGATCTGGCCGCACACTACGGGTTCTCGCGGCAATGCACCGGGATTCACGCCTGTGAGATTCCGGTGCTCGAGCTGGAGACGGATCCCGACGCACGCAAGGTCATCACCGAGGCGTGTCGCGATGCCGCACTCCAGGACGGCAGCGATGCCATCGTGCTGGGGTGCGCGGGGATGGCCGACCTGTGTGAGCACATCTCGTCGGAGATCGGATTGCCGGTGATCGACGGTGTCGCTGCTGCGACCCTGACCGTGCAATCGCTCGTCGCAATGGGACTGCGCACCGGCAAGCGGGGAGAATTCGCTCCGCCGCTCCCCAAGGCATACACGGGTCTGCTCTCGGATTTCGGAACCGCAGCTCCGCGCTAGTGGCACGGGTAAGTGCCCTAGGGGGCGCTTATCCGTGCCACTGGCGCGGAACGCCACCTGCCGCTGGCGCTACCTGACCGCGTCGACCTCCACCTCGACGAGCCAGCCCTGGACCGGCAACGTCGCCACTTCGAGGGCGAAACGGGACGGCCGTGCCGAATTGCGTTCGATGGGTGCCGCAGGCTCGGCGGTGCCCATCGGCACCAGTTCCGTCTCGTCGGTGTCGAGGTTCGTGTTCGCGAAGAACTGGCGGTACGCGCGGTTCCACCCCGCGTAGTCGGCACGGTCGGTGCCAGGCGCATTGTCGAGGAACACACGCATGCTCACGACGTCCTCCAGCGAATAGCCCTGATCTTCGAGGTTGTCTCGGATCTTCTTCAGCACCCCGATCCCCTGCGCTTCGGTAACGGTTACCCCGGCTGGAAGTGTGCCATCGGAGAACTGATCGGTGTCGATGTACGACTCCGGACTGCCCTCGGGCGCATCCTCGTTCATCGCCGTGGCGCCGATCCCGCTGGTCTTGTACACCGTTGCGTCGCCTGCTATCTCGACGCCCTGCGCAATCATCGGATTCGGTTCACCTGGCTCGATGACCGACCTGGCCCCCGAAGTTGATTCGGTGTCCGCAGGCGCTGCGTCGGAGTCCGAGGAGCATGCACCGGCACAGAGGATGGCGCCGGCTGCGAGCGCGGCGGCGAAGGAGCGTGTGACTTTGGACAAGGGATTCCTTTCGTTGAGATTCGGTGATCAGGACGCGGTGACGCGCTCGTGGATCGAGGTGACGACGTCGCGCGCAGAGGTGAACGCGCCGTGCTGCCATGCGATGGCGTTGGACAGGTGATCGCCTGCGAAGTAGATGTGCTCGACCGGTTCGAGAAGCTTCTCGTACTCGGCGGTCGCAACTCCCCCGTGCGAGTCCCCTGCTCCGGCCCACGAGACCCACGCACTCTCGGAGTACTTCGTTCGCCGCCAGCTACCGGAGAAGGACGAGCTGATGTTTTTGGTGTAGTTGTCTCCGTGGATCATCGAACCCTCGGCGACGGCTTTCGCCAAACGCTGCTTGTGCGTCAGGGATTCGAACGCCTGATGCCGCTTACCGGTGTTGTAGTAGGCGACGACCACGCCGCGGTCGGAGTTGTAATGGTCGTACGGGAACATGATCTGCGAAATATCCATGTCGGTGTTGCTGGCTCCGCCGTAGATTCGCTCGTCGGTCTCCCACCACCGACGTGAGTACTCGATCCCGAGCTTGCCCGACGGGGTCGACTTGGCGGCCTTCAGCGCCAGTAGTACGTCGGCCGGGAGGTTGTTGTCCAGCCGGGTGACAAGCGCGGGCGGAATGGTGCAGATGACATAGTCGGCCGAGATGGATTCAGCCGAGCCGTCTTTCACGTACTCCACCGTCGCGCCGTCCGCCGTGTTGTTCAACGCGGTCACTTCGGCTCCGTAGACGATGTTGTCTCCGCCGATGGCGTCGGCGAATGCGTAGTAGATGCGATCCATGCCGCCCACCGGGGAGAACATCAGCATTGCTTGGTCGTAACCGAACTCGAAGCTGAAGTTGCGGCCGATACCACTACGAATGACGTCGGACATCGACTCGGGTTTCGTTTCCTCACCGAAGTTCAGCCCGGCACCTGGCTCGGCGCTGTACCCGCGGCGTGTCGATCCGATGTACCGACCGTCGTCGGACAGGTCACCGAAGTCGCTGAGGAACTCCGACAAAGCATCCTTGTCGTCCGGCGTCAGGACGTCGTCGAGAGCCCCGCGGCTCGACGCCTTCTGCAGCAGCTCGGACATGTACCCGTACGTGTCGGCCTTCGCTGCCCGATACGACACCGACCTCTGGTTCAGAGCCGTGTCGCTCTTGTAGTTCACGAAGGTGTTCGCGTTCTGATTGCCGAACGTCTGGAGCTCGACACCGAGTTCTTTGCAGTAGTCCATCGTGATGTGGCTCTGAGGAATTCGCGTTGCGCCGATGTTGTAGAAGTGCCCTTCGGAGAACGTGCATTTCTGGGTTTCTCCGTTCAGGTCGGTCTCCTCCCCCCCTGCGCGGATCGACCAGACGCGTCCACCCGGCCGTTGCCGCGCCTCGAGAATCGTCACCGAGTAGCCGGCCTTCTGCAGCTCGTAGGTGGCGCAGAGTCCTGCGGGTCCGCCGCCGAGGACGACCACCGTCGGGCTTCCCTCCACCCGTCCGATCAGGTCGCCCATCGCCGGCGCCTGAAATCGTTTCGGGCTTGCGCTCGCCGCGGGCGCAAGCCCGATCGTCGACATCGCTCCGTACGCGAGCCCCGCGCCACCCGTGACGCCCAGGCCACGCATGAACGACCTCCGTGTTACTGCCATTTCACGCTCCTATTCTTCGCGACCGAACGCGTGCCTTCTCGACCGGTTTCGATATCGATCAATGGTGGAATGTCGAGGATTCCGGAATGCAAAGCGCGCACTACGTTCACCGAACTTCGGATGAGAACGAACAGTGGATTGCCGAATCGGTTCTCACTCGCATGTTTTCAGCGGAAGCCTGGCCGCAACACGGTCGCAACAAAGCGGCGCTATTTTTCGCACATCATGTCTGCTCTCGAACACGCCATCACCGCGTCCTTCGCCCCGCAGGAGCCGCATCGCCCTGCGTTGTCACCGCTGCGTGCGCTCGGCCGCAGGCAACTGTCGGGTATCGAGGTGTTCGCACAATCGGTGGCCACGACTGCCCCGGCTGCGTCGATGGTGATCCTCCCGATCACGATGCTGACCCACGAGAGATTGTTGGGTGGGCTGCTGACTGTGTTGGCCGCAACGATCGTGGTGTCGCTGATCGCGTTCTGTGTCTCCCAGTTCACCCGCCGGTTCTCGTCCTCGGGTGGGCTCTACAGTTTCGCTGTCAAAGGATCGGGGCCGCGAGGAGCGCTGACCGTCGGAACCGCGATGGCATGCAAGTACTGCGCCAGCGGCGTGATGACCCTGTACTTCGGCGGACAAGCCGTGCGAACGGTGTTGCGCGAACTCGGCATTCCAACCGGAGGCACCGGCGGAGCGATCGCGATCCATGCCGTCATCGCCGCCGTGATACTCGGTTGTCTTCTCCGGGGCGTCAGATTCGCGGCCACCGCGATTCTGGTGGTCGAACTCTGCTCACTGCTGTTCATCGCCACCCTGTTGCTGTTTTCCGACGGTCGACCCGTCGAGATCGAACCGTCGGGTGCGCCCAACGGTCTGCTGCTCGTCGCCCTCGGTACATTGTTCTCGCTGGCCGGATTCGAGAGCGCCACCTTCTTCGCGCCCGAAACCAAACGCCCACTCGTCAACGTCACCAGGACGGTTCTGCTGACGCCTATCATCTGCGGCGGGTTGTTCACCTTCGCCGCGTGGGCAGTGTGGTCGGGACGTGGAGGCGTTCTGATGGACGCATACCTGCACGGCACGTCCACAGGTATCGACGCGTGGCTCGTCGTCGCGTTGAACATCGGTCTGAGCTGTTCGTGGCTCGCATCGTCGATGGCGTCGTCCAATGCAGTATCGAGGTTGCTGTACACGATGGGGGTCGAGCACGTCGTTTCCCGTCGTTTCGCAGTGGTGCACCGGAAATTCCGCACCCCGCACGTCGCTCTGGTCGTCGTTGTCGCAGGCTTGACCGTGCTCAGCTCGATACTCGTCCTTCTGGGCGGCTCGGTGATGCTCGACGACGTTCGGTTGTTGGCGCGGGCGGCGGTCATCGTCGGATACGCTGCCGTCGCGATCGCCGCCGTGGTGTTTCTCCGGCGAATCGGCGAGCTCACCTCCATGGTGGTGCTCGCAGGAGTACTGGCCTGCTCTGCCGGATGTGCCGTTCTCGTCAACCTCGTCGTGACGGTGAGTCTGCAGCAGAACGTCACATTGCTCGCAATGCTTGCCGCGCTGGCTCTGTCCGGAATCGTATGGCGTTCGTGGCTGCACCACAGCAACCCTCGCTCGCTGACGGCCATCGGAGTCTTCGACAGCGCCGAGAGCCATGACGTGCTCCCAGGCGCGGTGTCGTACGGTGAGAATGCACGCGGCGCAGTCGCACTCGTGAAGAGCCCCCGACCAGATCCACGCTGATGGCCTTGCGGACATCGAGGGCGACCGAGGTCGGCGGACACGAACCACGAGCGGTGCAGAAAGCACTCGCTCTACTCGAAGCCGTCGCACACATCGGTTCGGGCGCGACGGCCAAGCAAGTGGCGCATGCGACGGGCATTCCCGCGGCAACGGCGTACCGCTTGCTCAACCTTCTCGTCGCGGACGGTTTTCTCGTGCGCATCGACGACCTGTCGGGCTTCGCGCTCGGCCGGCGCACGCGAGAGCTCGCAGGCGCCGCCCCGGCCTCGGACGTCCACTACGCCCAAGTGGTGGATGATCTTCGCTCCCGCATCCGGTTCGGTGTGTACCTGGCCTCGTACGCCAGCGATCGCATTCAGTTTCTCGACCGCGATCCGGACCACGAATTGTCCGGTGAGACAGCGTTACTGACACACGTTCACGCGTCGGCGATCGGAAAGCTGCTCCTCGCGAACCGACCGGACGGTGACGCGCTGGCCGAACTGCGAAAGTTCACCTCGCACACCAAAGTCGACCTCGCCGAGCTTGCCATCGAGCTCAGCCTCATACGATCCACCGACATCGCCGTCGAGGTGGACGAGATCAAGGTCGGGCGCTCGGCTGTCGCGGTCCCCGTGCGCGACGAGCACGGCAGGGTATCCGGTTGTCTCGCGGTGATCGGCAGGACGAGACGACTGGATCCCCGAGATCCCGAGCTCGTGAGTCTCCTCAGATCGAGCGCGCATCAGGTGCATATGTGAAGCAGAGGTTCCAGGCTCCGCCTAGTGGCGCGCCTGCCGTTCGAAATCCGGTGGAACAACTACATCCGCCGGCGAAAGATCGTGCACCGACGAATGCCCGAGCCCGAGCACGGCCGAGTCCACCCCGCCGCGCAGAATATCGAGCACATTTTCGACGCCCGTCCGACCGCCCGCAGCCAAACCCCATAGGTAGGCCCGGCCGATCAGAACAGCACGTGCGCCGAGCGCGAGCGACTTGACCACATCACTGCCGCGCCTGATGCCGCCGTCGAGCGTGATCTCGACCTGATCGCCCACCGCGTCCACGATGCTGGGCAGCAGTCGTACGGATGCCGGAGTGCCGTCGAGGTTGTTACCGCCGTGATTGGACACCGAGAGTGCGGTGACACCCGCGTCGACCGCCCGGTGCGCATCATCGACCCTCGAGATGCCCTTGAGCATGAACGGGCCGTCCCACTGCTCACGGAGCCAGGCAATGTCCTCCCACGTCGGGAGGGGCGTGGACATCCATTCGCGGTACGCGCCGAAGAACGTCGGGGCCTGGCCCCGAGGAGCGAGATTCGGAGCGGCAAGGTCGGGAACTGCACCCGTTCTGGCGAACTGCCACAACCACTTCGGTCGACCCAAGGCCTCGGGCGCAAATCGGATCATGGTCCCTAGGTCGACCTGCTCGGGAATTGACGGACTACCCCAGTCTCGTCCCTCGGAAAAGGACCAATCCATCGTCAGAATCAGACCGACAGCACCCGCCTCGCGCGCACGCTGGACGAGCCCGAGCAACATCTCGCGGTTACCGACCCAGTGCAGCTGAAAGAACGTCTGCGGGTTCGCTGCAACGACGTCCTCGATGGGCTTGCTGGCGAACAACGACAAACCCATCGAGATCCCTCGCGCAGCCGCTGCGCGTGCGACCGCGACCTCACCGTCCGGGTGCACGGCTTGCACACCCGTCGGTGAGATCATGACCGGGAACGAAAGCGGTTGTCCCATCACCGTTGTCGACAGATCACGCTTGTCCGACAAGCCGGCTACATGCGGGGCGAACCCCAATTCACCGAATGCCGCCGTGTTGTCGCCTGCAGTGATCCCGCGCTCCGAGCCCGCCACCAACGCGGCGTACACCGACTTCGGAAGACGCTTCTTCGCACGACGCTGCGCCTCGGCAACAGACTCGAACCACCCGTTCTTGCGCAGCATTCTCCGCTCAGACGCCCAGTTTCCGGTCGAACCCTGCCGGGATCACCACATCCGACGGTGAGAGGTCGTGCACCGACGAGTGACCGAGCCCCAGAACTGCAGAGTCGACGCCGCCGCGCAGGATGTCGAGAACGTTCTCCACTCCTGCCTGGCCGTTGGCCGAAAGACCCCACAGATACGCACGTCCGATCAGTACGGCGCGGGCGCCGAGTGCAAGCGCTTTGACGACATCGCTGCCGCGCCTGATACCGCCGTCGAGGGTGATCTCGATCTGATCGCCCACCGCCTCCGCGATGGCAGGCAGAGCGCGAATCGGTGCAGGCGTGCCGTCGAGGTTGTTGCCGCCGTGATTGGACACCGAAATAGCAGTGACGCCCGCGTCGACGGCCCTTTTCGCGTCGTCGACACGCATGACGCCCTTGAGCATGAACGGCCCGCCCCACTGCTCACGCAGCCACGCAACGTCCTCCCACGTAGGAAGCGGGGTGCCCATCCACTCGCCGTACGCACCGAAGAACGTCGGAGCGACGCCGCCGGGCGGAGTCAGGTTGGGCGTCGACAGGTCGGGCAGCTTGCCCGACTTCGCGAACTCGTACAACCACTTCGGCCGCATGATGCCCTCGGGTGCGAACTGTGCCATCGCCTTGAGGTCCAGCTTCTCGGGAATCGACGGGCTGCCCCAGTCGCGACCGTTCGAGAAGGACCAGTCCAGCGTCATGATCAAGCCGACCGCACCAGCAGCCCTGGCGCGTTCCATGCGCTGAAGCAGGACCTCCCGCGAACCGACCCAGTACATCTGGAAGAAGGTCTGCGGATTGGCCGCCGCGACTTCCTCGACGGACTTGCTCGCGAACGAGGACAGACCCACCGGGATACCGCGTGCCGCTGCTGCTCGCGCAACGGCGACCTCACCGTCCGGGTGCACAGCCTGTACACCCGTCGGCGAAATGATGACCGGAAACGAGAGTGGTTGTCCCATGACCATTGTCGACAGATCACGCTTGTCCGACAGACCGGCTACGTGGGGGGCGAACCCCAGCTCACCGAATGCCGCCGTGTTGTCATCGACTGTGATGCCCCGCTCCGAGCCCGCCACCAACGCGGCGTACACGGATTTGGGGAGACGCTTCTTGGCACGCCGTTGCGCCTCGGCAACGGTCTCGAACCACGCACTCTTGGCCATAACTATGTGTTCCTATTCCATTCCTGCGAGCGGGTTTTCGTCGCAGATCTTCGCCGGTGGCCGCATCATCAGAGTGAGCGGTACCGACGCTCTCGGGGTTTTGCGCTGTCCGGTACGAGAGTGGTCGACACTCGACTTGGGGATCTCCCCCGCCGCAGCCAACGCCATCTCACCGTTGCCGATCACGCATTCGGGATCCGGACCGTCCATGGGGAGGCCGGTGAAGAACTTGGCTGCCATGC
Organism: Rhodococcus sp. P1Y; assembly: GCF_003641205.1. Lineage (NCBI taxonomy): Bacteria > Bacillati > Actinomycetota > Actinomycetes > Mycobacteriales > Nocardiaceae > Rhodococcus > Rhodococcus sp. P1Y. Next base: position 2,667,267 of record NZ_CP032762.1, on the reverse strand, counting down.
AGCCGCCTCGGCACGCATCGAAGTGCGCACATTTGGTGCAGGCACCCGACGTCTGCGGAGATCGCAAATCCTGGAACAGCTCCGAGGTCTGCCATACGGATTGGAAGCCGCCCATACCGTCTTTT